>CP031970.1:0-675416 GCA_022354845.1 Streptococcus suis | reverse complement strand
GGCTTGTTCTTAATACTTGCCTTATTAACAATCAACCTTGTCGAAATGCGACAAATATCTTCGAAAACTACGAGACCATTAGCAACTAAGGTATTTCCAGTTTCCACAATATCCACAATAGCATCTGCCAACCCTAATACTGGTGCAATTTCCACACTGCCTTGTATAGAAATGATTTCAACATCTTCACCTTTTTTATTAAAATATTCCATGGCAACAGTTGGATATTTGGTCGCAATACGCTTGCGCTTATGGTCACTTGGATTGTATGTAGGAATGGAAGCTACTGAAAATTTACAAAGTCCAAAATTTAAATCTAACATTTCAAGAAAACCAGTTGGGTGCTCAATCAGCACATCCTTACCAACAATCCCTAAATCTGCCACCCCATGTCGAACATAGGTCGTTACATCAGGAGCCTTGACCAATAAAAAACGAAACTGCCCATCTGGACTTTCAAAAATCAAGTTTCTCCCTTTTTCCATCATAAAGGACATATCAAATCCAGCTTTTTCAAGTAAAGCAAGCGTTTCTTTCTCAATCCGCCCTTTGGTTAGAGCAATGGTTACTTGTTCCACCATCTTACTGGCCTCCTTCATAATCAATATTCTTACGGATTGCCTGATAAACCGCATCAATCTCTAAAGCCCACCCAACTGCCGTCAGTTTCTGAGCACCAAATCGCTCAAATAATTTATCATATCGCCCTCCAGATAAGAAGGCATCCGGTACCTGTTGATCAAAAACCTTGAACATCATACCAGTATAGTATGGAACCGTTGAAAGTTGCGCTAAATCTACAGTTACGATACCTAAGTCTTTCTCAATGAAGGTAATCAATTCTTCTAATTGATCAAAGGCCTTGAGTAATTGAGAATTGGTCACCACTTCCCGAGCTTGTCTCAAGACCGTCTCACTCTCTCCAAATAAATAAGGAAGCCTACGAATAAAGCCATCAAATTCACTAGGGTGTCGCTTGGTAAATTCATTCAACTTAGTGATGTTTTTATCGCGAATATGGAGAGAGAGTTCATTCGCAAGTTCACCAGTCAATTCAAGATGATCGAAGATGGTCCTTAAAATTGCCGCATGAGAAAACTCAAATTTATATCCCTTTAATCCAAGCTTATCAAGAGCTTCCTTCGCACTAGAAATGGCATACTGATATGCTACTTGAGCAGGAAAGCCAATAATTTCGATACCAGCCTGAGTTCGCTCATTTTCCAACCCCCGCATCAACTCCTGACTTTGAAAAACCTTGCCAGAGTATGAAAATTTAATTGGTGTGTGCACCCGTGTTGAGGCAATAACTCTGGCAATTTGACTGGTAATATCTGGGCGCAGGCTAAGTAATTGACCTTCTTTATCAAATAAATGGTAATTATCTCTATTTACCTGATCAGAAAAAACTTCAAAATGTTCCAATGTTGGTGTCTCAATCCGATGAAATCCTCGTTCCATTAAGAGATCACTAACCGTTCTTTCAATTTCATAAGTTGCTTTGGCCCGTTTAAACAGTTTATCATGTAAGCCCTGTGGCAATGTTCGTTTGTTCATGACAATATTCCTTTATTTTTAATAGGACAGTTTCCATTTCCTTCTGCGTTCCAATGGAAATACGAAGCCAATCCTGAATTCGTTCCTGGGAAGGAAAATAGCGAATATAAATATTTTCTTTTTCTAAATAGGCAAACAGCTCCTCCGCCTTAACCAATGAGGGTTTGACTAAAAGAAAATTTGTTGATGAAGGTAAGACATCGAAGTTTAAGCCCTCTAATTCATTTGCAAACCAATCACGTGTTTCCATAATGGCTTGGCAAGACTGTTGATAATATGACCAATCTTCCACTGCTGCAAGTGCAAGTGTTTCTGAAATCGCATCAACATTATAGGGATTGATCGAATTGCGAACGGCTTGAATCACACTTATGAGTTGCTTAGAACCTACACCGTATCCAACTCGCAATCCTGCTAGAGAAGCATCTTTAGAAAATGTACGAGTAATAAATAAATTCGGATATTTATCAAGAAGCCCCAATGCTGACTGTCCACCAAAATTGACGTAGGCTTCATCAATTATAACCACTACTTGTGAATTGGCTTTCAATACAGCCTCGATCTCATCTAAGGTCTGAAAACGCCCTGTCGGTGCATTTGGATTGGTTAGAATAATACCTCCACATTCCCTCTGATAGTCAGCTACATGCCAGCTAAAATCAGTTCTCAAAGGAACCTCCTCATAAGGAACACCATAGAGTTGAGCCCATACCTTATAGAACCCATAGGTTAGATCTGGAAATAACACAGGCGATTCGGTTTGAAAAAAAGCAAGGAAAGCCATGGAAAGAATATCATCTGAACCATTTCCTATCACAAACTGCTCCGGATCCAATCCATGCTGATGCGCAAGTGCCTGACGCAAATCAGCCTGATCTAAGCTAGAGTAGCGCCGGAGGTGTTTTCCTTCAAATTTCGCCAATGCATCTATAACAGCCGGACTTGGACCATAGGCATTTTCATTTGTATTAAGCTTAATCATATTTTCTACCTTTGGCTGTTTTCCAGCTATGTAAGGTTCAATCTTTCTCAGTCCTTTTAGTTCCATTTTATCCTCCAAAATCAAAAAACCACATGCGAAGTCCTTGTATCAGGACGTTTGCACGTGGTTCCACCTTCATTCAGATATATGTCGCCACATATCCCTCAGGAAGTCTAAGACTTCAGCTCGTAACGTGAGCAGACGTCAATTGCTATTGAGTCTTTCAACCGTTCACAACTGCACTCAAGAATGTGTGCCCAAATCATTGTATCCTTTCAGCAACTAGATACTCTCTGCAGGTGATTTGGGATTGTTTCTATCTTCGATTTTCTATTTTGTACTATTTTACCAAATTTTTAAGAAATTGCAAGAATTATCAGAATTTTTTATGATAATCTTAACCTTCGCCTTTAAAGTAAGTCTTGCTCAAGATTCTAGCTTCTGTTACAATAGAAAAAAAAAGGAGGTTTGCCATGCGAGATAACCATTTGCACACTCATCATTCCTATGACTCAGAAACAGATTTTAGAGATTATTTGAATCAGTACGATGGCGAAATTGTGACAACAGAACATTTTGACTTATCCAACCCTTACAGCAAACAGGACGATGTACCCGACTATGAAGCCTATTCTAAAGAAATAGCTGAGCTAAACAAACAATACAATAACCGCATCAAAAAAGGAATTGAAATTGGCTACTTCCAGCCACGCGAAGCAGACATTCTTTCTTATCTGGCTGATAAAGAGTTTGATCTAAAACTACTCTCCGTCCACCATAATGGAGTAAATGACTACCTAGACGATGAAGTAGCTGACATGGATATGCATACCATCATAAGTGACTACTTAGATCGACTAGAATACGCTATCGGGCGCGTTGAGGCTGATGTTCTTGCCCATTTTGACTATGGATTTCGTCTCTTCGACTTATCTGTCAAGGATTTACAGATATATGAACCACAGTTAATTCGTATTTTTCAAAAAATGATCGAAAATAATCTTGCATTTGAATTAAATGCAAAGAGTATCTACCTCTACCATCACGAAGATCTTTATCGTTATGCACTTTCTCTGGTTCAACAATTGGGGTGCCATCGCTATTCAATTGGATCTGATGGTCATAAACTGGCCCATTTCAGATTAGGCTTTGATCAGCTCGAATCCTTATTAGAAGAATACTCTATTTCTAAAGAAGAAGTCATCAATTACCGATAGGACTTACAAAAAAGACCAGTATATCGCTTTTCCTAATGCGATATACTGGTCTTTTCGTCTTTGTTTAATAGCGAATGGCTTCGCGAGTTTTTTCATATGAACGAACGAAACGTTCTGTTACACCAGGCTCAACTGTCTCCAATGCAAATGAAATTTCTTCAAAAGAGGCTTGATAATCAAACTCTTTTTCAAAAATAGCTAAAGAACGATTAAAAGCTTTTTGAACACTCTCATCGAATGAGCGGTAACGATTAGAATATTGTAAGAGTTGCTCTGTCAAAGTTGCATTTTGTACAATTAAATAAGCTAACTCTTCCAGTTGATTCATATCGTAAGTAGCATTTTCTAATAAACGGTTAACCACTTCGATGTTAATTCGTTTATAGTCCAATTCAGAAATCAATGCCTCAACATGATCGCTTGTTCTGAAGAAACTTGTTAAGAACTCACCAGGAATGCCTGGCATATTGCGTTTTTCCATGTAGCGTTTCAAGGTATGAAGCTTATTGATATAAAGTGTAGCTTTTTTACGCGCTGCATTTTCTGAAATTTCTTGTGACTTCAGATACTCTGCAAGTACCAATTGCTCTTCTTCGATTTCTTTCAATGTTGATAAAGCATGTTCTAGACGCTCTTGTACAATTGAATAAGCAACTTGTGGAGTCTCAATTTCATCAACACTTTCAGTCACAACTATTTCAATGGACTCCAAACGTTTTTTCAATTGATTAATACGAGACAATTTACTTTCTGCCAATAAATAACTTGCATTTAAACGAGAAGCTTCTTCGTCGAGTTTCGCAGTATTTTCTCTGACATGTGCCAAGAATTTTGGCAAGGTATTACTAATCTTCACAACTGCTTTATGTGCTTCGACTTCACGAGTGAACAATTGATAAAGGTCTTCCAGTTTAGCTTGAATCTTTTCATTTTCATCTTCAGCTGCATCCAAATCAAAAGATACAACCAAGGCTGTATTTTCACGAATAGAGACACGAATATTCTGGAATTGAGATTCTACATCATTATCTGTAAACAAATAGTTTTGTTCTACTAATTTGCGATAACCAGTCTCCAAATCATCTAATTGATCTGGGAATGATTTTTCAAGCTTTTCAATCAAATTAGGAATACGATCCATAATTTGATTCAGGGCAATCATATGCTCTTCCGTCTTATCAAGAATTTCAGACGCCTCGATTGGGTCCCCAGATGAATTTAACATGACAAACTCAGAGAATTCGACTTCAATATTCTTCAACTGTTTCTCTAATTCTGGCAAGGTTTCACCAAAACTATCAGCATTATCTCGAACTGTTTCCTGTAAACTATCGAAGAGATTCAATGCATGTTTCACGCGACCTGAATTTTTCTCCTCTTGTTCTTTTAACTCAACAAGTCCGTGGCGAATAGCTTCAATATCTTCCTCAACCAAATTAATCTGGCTATCAATACTATCAATTGCGTTTTTTGCGCTAATGAATCGGAAAGAATTGTTAAAACCTTCAGCTTCAAAAATATGATTTTCAATATCAGCAAATGAGTTGAGTGATAAATCCACCCATTTTTGATTCCACTCACGGAATGTAACTTGGCTTTGACCAATCAAATGAAGCGCCTTAACGGCCTCCACTTCCTGATTCACTGGCAGATTAAATAAATCTTCCTTGCGCTCTTCTAATGCAACCAAAAGGTTATCATTACGTTTGCGAACAATCAGACAGGCTACATAGGCAATGATTAAAATAATAACAATCGAAATGATTAAAATGATTGTTCCAGTAGGCATGTAAATCTCCTTAGTTTCATAATGATTACGAGTAAATATCGCTTAATTATACCATATCTTACTAGCAATTGCACTATTTTTTTCATTTTTACACATCTAGTGTTGAATACACGGCATTTTCTTCGATAAACTCTCGACGAGGTTCAACCTTATCCCCCATCAGCATATCAAATATCTTGTCAGCTTCTGCAGCATCATCAACTGAAACACGCGCCATTAAACGGTTTTCTGGATTCATAGTTGTCTCCCATAATTGATGATCATCCATCTCTCCCAAACCTTTATAACGCTGAATAGTTGGCTTAGAGCGTCCTGTACTATGTCTCTCTAAAGCGTCTTGTAATTCCTGCTCTTGATTGACACCTGGTTGAATATACTCTTTAATATCGCTTCCAACCTTAATACCATAGATAGGTGGTTGTGCAATGTAGACATATCCTGCTTCAACAATCGGACGCATGTAGCGGTAGAATAAAGTCAAAAGGAGAGTACGAATATGAGCACCATCGACATCGGCATCCGTCATGATGACTAATTTTTGGTAACGAGCCTTGGTAACATCAAAATCCGCTCCAAACCCAGTCCCCATAGCAGTAAATAAGCTACGGATTTCTTCATTAGCCAAAATCTTATCCATGCTCGCTTTTTCAACGTTCAAGATTTTACCACGAATTGGCAAGATTGCCTGAAACTCACGATTTCGTCCAGATTTTGCTGATCCACCGGCTGAATCCCCCTCAACGATAAACAACTCTGTCTTTGTTGCATCATTCGATGAACAATCAGCTAACTTACCAGGAAGGTTGGAAATCTCAAGACCTGATTTCTTACGAGTTACTTCACGCGCACGTTTGGCTGCAATACGAGCCTTGCTCGCCAGAATCCCTTTCTCAACAATCCGTCGAGCAATCTGTGGATTTTCCAACAGAAACTCTGCAAAAGCATCAGAAAAGAGGCGGTTTGTAATCTTTACAACTTCGCTATTTCCAAGTTTTGTCTTTGTTTGTCCTTCAAATTGCGGTACAGGATGCTTAATAGAAATGACTGCTGTCAAACCTTCTCGAACATCTTCACCAGATAGATTGTCTTCATTTTCCTTTAGGATTTTGTTCTTTTTAGCGTAATCATTGATGACACGAGTCAATGCTGTACGGAAACCTTGTTCGTGAGTACCGCCTTCATGAGTATGGATATTATTGGCGAAACTGATGACATTTTCATGATAACTTGTTGTATATTGCATAGCAACCTCAACAGTGATATCCTCCATCTCACCCTCAGTGTAAATTGGTGTCTCAAAAATCACATCTTTATTTTCATTGAGGTATTCAACATAAGAGGCAATCCCGCCTTCATAATGGTATTCCTTGGTTTGTTCCAAGCCCTCCCGTTTGTCAGTAATCGAAAGATTTAAACCACGGTTTAGAAATGCAAGTTCTTGAATCCGCTTGTTTAATATAGTAAATTCAAATTCAGTTGTTTCAGTAAAAATCTCAGGGTCTGGTGTGAAATGAACAGTTGTACCAGAACGGTCTGTTTCACCTATTACTTTCAAATCTGCAACAACTTCACCTCTTCGGTATTCTTGGTAATAAACCTGACCGTTTTTATAGACTCGTACATCCAATTGAGCAGACAAAGCATTTACAACAGAAGAACCAACGCCGTGCAAACCACCAGATACCTTGTAGCCACCTCCGCCAAATTTACCTCCGGCATGGAGCACTGTAAAGACCGTCTCAACAGCTGGGCGGCCCGTTCTTTCCTGAATATCAACAGGAATACCGCGTCCATTATCAATAACGGTAATAGAATTATCTGTCTCAATGAAAACTTCAATTTTATTCGCAAATCCCGCCAACGCCTCGTCAATCGAGTTATCGACAATTTCCCACACCAAATGATGTAAACCCTCTTTAGATGTGGAACCAATATACATCCCTGGACGCATACGAACAGCTTCAAGACCTTCTAGAACTTGGATTTGACTGGCATCATACTCTTGAGCTTTTTCTTGTAAATCTTTGATTTCTTCTGTCATTTTTCTTCCTTTATCGCTATTAAAAACATTCTAGTGAATACCTTTCATTATAGCATATTTTTTACTAATTTAACAGTAAAAAAGAAAGGTAGATGACTCTCATTCTACCTTTCTCGTTCTACTTAATTACGTCGATAAACCATCTTCTTAGCTAATTCATGCCCATCATTGCCAAACATATCTACCAACGTATAAGCAAATTCTAGACTGGTTCCTGCCCCACGACTTGTAACGATTGGACCATCAACTACAACTACTTCTTCAATATGATTCCCTGATTGAATATCCTGTTCCATACCTGGATAGCAAGTGTAGTTTCTGTTCTCCAATAAGCCTGCTCTATCCAGCACAATAGGAGCAGCACAGATAGCAGCAACAAATTTACCAGTGTCAACAACAGCCTGTAAGTCCGCGATCAATTCACTATGATCACGAAGGTTTGTAGCACCTGGCATCCCTCCCGGCAATACAACAAGATCATAGGAAGTTAATTGTCCCGAAAACCTTGTATCAGCTTCCACACGAATTCCATGAGAACCTTCAACGGTTCGATCCAGCAATCCTATCATATGACAGTCAAATCCAGCCCTACGAAAAACATCAACAGGTGCCAAAGCCTCGATTTCTTCAAAACCCGGCGCCAACATTACTGCAACTTTTACCATATGAAACCTATCTTTCTAAACGTTTGATTGTAATTTTTTTAAATTTACGTGAATGATCATTGTCTCTTTCATTCGACAAATGATACTGGTAACCCATGGATAAAATCAATCCTATACCAATTAAGTTGGCTACCATTGATGATCCACCTTGTGAAATAAAAGGTAAAGGAATACCTGTCAAAGGCAATAATCCAGTTGCTGCACCAATATTCTCAAAAACGTGGAACAAAAGCATCATGATATAGCCTGTAGATATGTAGGTATAGTATTTGTTGTTCGATTTCAAGGTAACCCGTAACATTCTATAAATTAACAATAAATATAGACCAATCAATACACTACCACCTATAAAACCAAAATCCTCAGCAATAACAGTAAAAATCATGTCACTTTCACGAACTGGGATGAGTAAATTAGTCTGATTAAATCCAATCCCTTTTAAACCACCACTTCCAATCGCAATGAGACTTTGTGCCTGTTGATAGGTCGTAGTTTGAGCATTTTTAAAAGGATCCAACCAAGCGGAAATCCGGTTGATTTGATACGTGTCCATTCCCAAATTATGCAATAGAGTTGTTCCACCAGGTGAAATAAAAATCAATATAAAGCCAGTCACCAAAACGAATGCAACAAGGCTAATGGGCACCAATATTTTCCATGATACTCCTGATAAAAGAACCATTCCGCAAAAAATTGCAATGAAAACCAAAGATGTACCCAAATCACTTTGTAAGGCCAATAATGCCAAAACAGGAATCGTAAAGAGTGTCAAATATCCTATTAATTTGAAATCATTCTTTATGGACTGTTCTTCATGGTACTTGTGAAATGTAACAATCACTCTTGCTAACATGATGATGTATGAGATTTTCACAAATTCAGAAGGTTGAAACAGCGTTGTATCTCCAATCGTAACCCAGTTTTTAGCACCTGTTGAAGCAAATAAATCCGGACTGTAGAAAAATAATGGAAGAACCATCAATCCTAAACCCAAAACATAGAGAAACGGTGTAATTTGCCATAAGAACTTGGTAGAAAAAAACATAACGATTAAGGCAGCAATAACTCCAATTCCTATCCATGCAACCTGTTGCCCAACCATCTGAAGTACAATATCAGGATAATCCTGACTAACTGCTATATACAATGAGAGTATGCCTACAACTAGTAAAAAAAAGACGGGTAGAATAAGTGAATAATCTATTCGACTATCAATTGTTCCTCTGTTATTCATGAATGACCTCATACTTTCAACTCAAATACTAACTCTTTCCATTATAGCAAAAAAAGACTGGTCATTGAAATCAAAAGTTGAAATGTATAGCCAAAATCGTATAAGTACAAACTAGTTCAATCTCATCAAGGCATTATAAAACAATTGACGGAACAACCACTACTTTAAACAGTAATACATCCATAAAACGAAAATACAAAAGAAAAGCGGCTGAAAAGTTTGCCCAATTTTTGAGAATGTAGCGCCCAGCCGTTACTTTTCCCGTTACTTTTTCAAAAAGAAAACCACTCCCACTGCACGGGAATGGCTTAAAATCAACGTTTCTGACGATTTTATAACGATGATTATTTGAGACCGTATTTTTTGTTGAAACGATCCACACGTCCATCTGCTTGAGTGAACTTTTGACGTCCAGTATAGAATGGGTGTGAGTCTGATGAAATTTCCACACGGATCAATGGGTATGTTTCACCTTCGAATTCAACTGTTTCGTTTGATTTCTTAGTTGAACCACTAAGGAACTTGTAGCCAGTAGTTGTGTCCATGAAGACAACAGTGCGATATTCTGGATGGATATCTTTTTTCATTATAAAAATTCCTTTCTGCCATGGTCTCTTTTTCGAGCCATAGATTATAACCATTTAATTCTACCAAAAATTTTTCCTTCTGGCAAGTCTTTTAAACCAATTTTTAACTATTTTAGGTTATTCCAAAAACTCCCAAAAACTAAAGTGCTGATGCACCCGAAGCTACATCAGAAGTGACCCTTGCCCCAAATCCCCCTCTTGAAGGACTGCCCAAGCTATCAGAAACCCTTTCTTTACCGGCAAGAACTTTCTCAGAAAGCCCTGAAGTCACTAGAATCCTGCCATCAAGCCCAATCAAAACCGCCTCGATACCATCAGTTTCCTCTACCATCTTATAAATCCGAGTCATTTCTTGACCAAACAGTCGAGTTGTCCAAATCTCACCATCAACGGATCGTTTGGACACAATGGTCAAACTAGCCAGCTGCGACTCGATTGGATAGCCAGTCTCAGGACTCAAAATATGATGATAGGTCTTTCCATTCACGGTTAGGGTTCTTTCGTAAATACCAGAGGTGACAACCGATTCTTCTCCTATTTTTAGAACGAGGGCATTTTCACCACGTGGTTTCTGAGGATCCTGTATACCAATTCGCCAATATCCATCTGGATTGTGAGAAGCTTGACCAAAGGTCAGGACATTGCCACCCAGGTTAATCAATCCAGCTTCCACACCTATTCTTTTCAAGAAGTCGACAATCTTATCTGCTACATATCCTTTAGCAAGAGCACCCAAATCAATCGCCATGCCTTCTTTTCTTAAATAGACTGTGTGCTCTTGGTCATCCAATTCAATGTCCCTTGGATTGATGAGTTGGAGTTTTTCACTGATCATTTCTTGAGTTGGAAGTTTGGCATCGCTAAAACCAATCCGCCAGCTTTGCACAAGGGGACCAATGGTAATATTCAAAAAAGATCCCTGAGCCAGACTATGTTCTTTGCCCAATGTAATCAATTCATACAGGTCATCGGCAACAGGAACCGCCTGAACACCAGCATTGAGGTTGACCTCCATTAATTCAGAGGTCAAGTCATTAGCAGAAAAACGATCCTTGTAGAGATAGAGAAGCTCTTCTACCTGATCCAAAATCGGTTGTGCCTGAGGATGCCATATTCTGGTTTCAATGATGGTTCCCATAAGCCGAAGGGAGCGACTACTTGCTTGCATTCCTCACTACCTCTTGGATTTCTTGGTATATTTGCTCATTTTCGGAGAGTGAATAAGAGTTAGCACCACTTGCTAGTGGGTGGCCACCGCCATCGTGGCGTTTGGCAATCTCGTTGATTGGAAGATACTTACTGCGCAAACGGACTCTGTAATTTCCGTCAGTTTGTTCCACAAAAATCCCCCAAGATTGAACGACTCCAATTCGTCCTGGTGCACCTACGATAAAGGAAGTATCCGCATCGGTCACCCCATATTTTTCGAGAATATCCTGTGTCAAAACGACACGTGCCGCACCATGTTCATCCACTTCCAAGTTGTCGTAGACGTAACCTGTCAACTTGGCAATCTTGAAATCAATGGTATCCATCTGGCGAGACATCCTTGCAAAGTCAAAATCTTCTTGGCGGAGACGAGCAACAATTTCAAAGGTGCGCGAGCTGGTTGCTGGATAGAGAAAGCGGCCTGTATCGCCCACAATGCCTGCATAGAGTAGACGAGCAATCTCTCCATCGAGTTCAAGTTGGCTTTGGATGGCTAGTTCCGTAATCATTTCACTGCATGAGCTGGCTTCCGTATTGACCCAGAGCAGGTCACCATAAGGCTCTTCATTGGGGTGATGATCGATTTTTATCAAGAAATCTCCTTGAGTATAACGGTCGTCATCCACACGCGCCGTATTGGCAGTGTCTGTCACGATTACTAAGACTCCTTGATAGTCTTGGTCTGCAACTACGTCCATTCCTGCCATCCAAGCAAGATTCGGTTCCTCAAAACCGGTTACCTTGATGGTTTTTTCAGGAAAATTCTTCTGCAAGAGTTTTTGTAAGCCAACTTGACTACCTATTGCATCCGGATCTGGTCTTTTATGTCGATGAATAATAATCGTGTCATATTCGTGAATTTTTTCAATAATTTTACTGTAAATTGTCATAGCAACTCCTTTTCATCATTTTAGCATAAACTTCCCCTTTTGAAAATGATGGGTGTGTGGTATAATGGAATTACTATGTAATTTGGAGGAAATTATGGCACTAGCAAAAATAGTTTACGCTAGTATGACTGGTAACACAGAAGAAATTGCTGACATCGTCGCCAGTAAGCTAGAAGAGTTGGGCGTTGAAGTACAGGTACATGAATGTACGACTATTGAAACAGAAGATATTTTGGATGCAGACCTTATTGTTGTAGCTAGCTATACCTATTCGTATGGTGGTGATGGTGAACTTCCAGATGAAATTGTTGATTTCTATGCTGACCTAGCTGACTTAGATTTGACTGGTAAGGTCTACGGTGTTTGCGGTTCTGGTGATACCTTCTATGATGACTTCTGTAGTGCAGTAGATGACTTTGATGTCATGTTGGGTTCACGTGGTGCAACTAAGGGTGCTGAAAATGTCAAGGTAGACCTTGCAGCTGAAGATGAGGATATTGTTAATCTTGAGCAATTTGCAACAGACCTTGCTGCAAAATTAGATACTTTGAATTAATTGACAAACAGACTGGCTTATCAATAGGTCTGGTCTGTTTTTTTAGCCTATTAATAAGATTGTACACCTATTGTTTGCAATCTTTATTTTTTTGATATATAATTAACTGGTTAAGTTTTTAGGAAAAGGAGAATTTTATGGCTAAAAAATCAAAAATGGCCCGCTATCAGAGGCAGTTGGAACTAATCGAACGTTATGCAGATTTGCGAAAAAGTCTCAAAGAAAAAGGTGACTACCAAGCACTCAGAAAATTGCCTCGCGACTCAAATCCAAATCGACTGAAATACCGAGACCGGACAGATGGCCGTCCGCATGCTTATATGCGAAAATTCGGTGTGAGTCGAATTACTTTCCGTGAAATAGCCCATCTTGGTCAACTCCCTGGGGTTAAAAAAGCAAGTTGGTAAACATTCTTAACAAGGCTGGTTTTTCGCCTTGTTTTTTGCTATACTAAAAACCAACTGAAACAATCTCTGGAGGAGTAAATAATGGATTTAGATATGATTCGTTCACAAATTAATCAGCTTGATGAGGAACTTGTTGCACTATTGGAAAAACGAATGGAGCTTGTTGATCAAGTCGCAGCCTACAAACGAGCAACAGGTAAGCCTGTTTTGGATACCAACCGAGAAAAAGCTGTTCTTGAAAGAGTTGGAAAATTAGTCCAAAAGGATGATTACCGCTCTGCTATTCAAGCGACCTTTAGTGATATGATAGCCCAATCAAGAGCATATCAATCTTCCAAATTAGCGAATCATGAGTAATAAGATGAAACATGCCATCCAACTCCTTTTCTTTTCTTGCTTAATTGGAGTCGGTGCAGGAATTATCACCACACTTTTTGGGAAAATTCTACTAGGGGTTGGAGACTTACGATCTGAATATTTTATATATCTAATCCCCTTTCTGCCACTTGTAGGGGTGCTGATTATTTTCATTTATCAAAAATGGGGGAGGGAAGTTCAAGCAGGTATGGGCTTAGTATTCAAAGCTGGACAAGGGGAGATAGTACAAATTTCTCCAGTTCTCATTCCGCTCATCATCGCTACAACTTGGCTCAGTCATCTTTTTGGCGCTTCCGTTGGTCGCGAGGGGGTAGCTGTCCAACTTGGAGCCAGTCTCTCACACTGGTTAAAAAAACATGGTTTCACACACTTGCCAAAAGACATGATAACAAAGATTGGTATGGCCGCAGGTTTTGCAGGGCTATTTCAAACACCATTGGCTGCTGGTTTCTTTGCCATTGAGGTTTTAATCGTTGGCCAATATTCTTGGACTAGTCTCCCCTATTGTCTAGTTGCCGCCTTCACAGCTTCTACTACTTCCCATTTATTGGGATTAGAGAAATTTTCCCACACTATTTCATCTTTTTCATTCCAGTTTACAGATAGTTTTAAATGGCTATTTATTGCCCTTTGCTTCGGTTTCATCGGCAATTTATTCGCCTGGTTTTTGACGCAATCAAAAAGCATCTCAACTCGATGGCTTCCAAATCCTTACATTAAAATAGCTATCATGGGAGTTGGACTGACCGTTCTACTATTTTTCTTCCATCAAGGTCGTTATACTGGTTTAGGAACCAATTTGATCGATGCAAGTTTAGCTGGGGAACAGGTGTTTGCTTACGATTGGCTACTAAAACTCCTACTCACCTGTCTTTGTTTGGCTGCAGGTTTTCAAGGGGGCGAAGTTACCCCACTCTTTGCGATTGGAGCAAGTTCTGGGGCTGTTTTAGCAGGATTACTAGGTCTACCAACTGAACTTGCTGCAGCCCTTGGGTATTGTGCCGTATTTGGAACAGCCACCAATACCTTACTAGCTCCTATTTTTATTGGATACGAAGTGTTCGGAAGTAGTATCATCCAATACGCAATACCCGTACTTATCATAGCGTATTTTGTCAATCGAAAGCAAACCATTTATGGAATGCAAGTGAGATAAATGGAAGAGAATACATATTATATGCATTAACACCAAATATGCATAAATACCAAGTTCCCAAAATAAGCTGATATTGCCATGAAAAGTAAAACGCATAAAATCGTCTTCCAACCAAGCTTGATTTTATGCGTTTTTTGTAGTTTTATTATATATATAGTATTATGAATTCGCTTCAATGGTAACCTCTAGGCGGTTAACCACTTTTTGAATATTTATTGTGCCCTTGTAAATGCAATAGCCAATGATTAGCATTCCTGAAAGACCTAGTATGACCAAAGCGAAAGCGCAGGAGTATACAATGAAAAAAATTACCACTATAAGCCTACTGATTTTATCTGCTGCAACTCTGGCATCTTGTTCATCATCATATCCCACAACCAATGTCTCGACAACTAATTACTAAATATTTCCCTGAAACGAAACTCTCAAAGATAAATGCTACTTCCTATCAAAACATTATAAACGAACTGGCAAAATGTTATGTGAAAGATAGTGTCAAAAGGTTCAATTCGCATATAAGGGCATCAATTTAAGTTGCTTTCCATCAAGGTATTTTAAAAAAAGATTTTACCGAAATTGTCAAAGTTTTCTCCGATATCGAGTCCAAAAGAGAAGAAGACAATTATTTAGAACTAGATGAATATGAACAATTAATCACAGATTATCGAAAGACAATCAAGTACCAGTCCCACTTCTTCCTGTACACAATTGGAAAGACGGGTTTGCGATTTTCGGAAGCAACCGGCATTACAGAACCTATCGTTGACCGCGAAAATATGTGTTTACAAATCCGCAGGACTTACAAAGTTTACGGAAAGAAGAAAGGTTGGGGACCTACTAAGAATCCGCAATCAGAACGAGATATGCCGTTTGATAGCGAGTGGCTGAAAGTATACGACGAGTACATGAAAGTTGGATATATAGACAATCCAGATAAAAGATTATTTACCAAATTGACCGGGACTGGCGAAAATAAAATTTTAAAGAAAAAGACACGTCAAACATTTAATGTACATGGCTTGCGTCATACCTACGTTAGCTGGCTAATCTATCATGATGTGGACGTTGTGACCATTGTCAAGTTAGTTGGACACAAGGATGCAACTGAAACATTGAAAACATATTCGCACTTATTTAAGGCCAAACAAGAACAATCATTCGACAAAGTCAGAAATTTAATGGAAAAATTTGGGGCGAATTCGGGGCAAGAAAGTTAAAAACCCTTGTGTATCAAGGGTTTTTTCTGTATTTCTATCTCCCCTGCAGGAATCGAACCTGCAACTAATTCTTAGGAGGAATTTGTTATATCCATTTAACTAAGGGAAGTCTGCCTTTCTATTGTAACTCAGAAAAGGACAGAATGCAAGACTGAGACTGTTTTAGTCTGCTGCATGTTTACGGTATTTTTCCATTTTTCCTTTGAACAATTCCCCATTACTTGGGGCGGTATAGGTAATGGCATTTGCTCCAGCTGCTATAACTTGACGAATGCATTCTTCGGTTGGTCCACCAGTTGCCATGATAGGAAAATCGGGATACTCTTTCCGAATTTTTTCTACAACTTTCGGGGTTTCAACACCACATGAAACATTCAAGATATCAACCCCCGCTTCAATCCGAGATTTGATATCAGATTTATCTGAAACAACTGTATAAATAATGGGAATATCGATGACCTTATTGATTTCCTCAATTGTTTCAACAGTAGTTGGGCCATTTACAACAACAGCATAGGCTCCCTCTGATTCAGACAATAAGCTCATATTAGCCGAACGCACACCAGTTGTTAAGCCACCACCCACGCCAGCCAGAACAGGTACAGAAGCAACCATCATGATACTCTTAATAATGGCAGGAACTGGAGTAAAGGGATAAACCGCTAGAATGGCATCCGCATTATGATTCGCAATAATTGAAACATCGGTGGTAAATAAGATGGAACGAATGCGACGACCATAAATGCGAATGCCACTACATTCTTTTATGACTTCGGGCATTTGAACAATATCTTGTCGTAAATCAGACATGACTGATGGGATATGTGGTTGAGTCATCATAATACCTCCTACGGATTTAATTACAGTGCCAATTGGCCAGCCTGAAGCTCATACATCCGATGATAGGTTCCCTTGAGGGCTAGTAATTCTTCATGGCTACCTGATTCAATAATTTTGCCTTTATCTAAAACGTAAATACAATCTGCATCTTGAATCGTTGATAACCTGTGCGCAATTGCAATGGTTGTACGTCCTTTTCTCATTTTTTCAAGTGAATGCTGAACAGTCTGTTCTGTTTCAGAATCAATATTAGCAGTCGCTTCGTCTAGAATCAAAATCTTGGGCTGGCTAGCCATGGTTCTTGCAAACGCAAGTAACTGCCGTTGCCCAGTTGAAAAGGAAGAACCCCTCTCTGTAACAAGCTGTTGGTAACCATTAGGTAATTTTTCAATAAATGGTGCTGCATCAACAAAACGAGCAGCTTCAATAATGTCATCCTGACTGATATCTTGATACATTTGAATGTTGGAAGCAATTGTTCCATGATACAAGAACGGTTCCTGCAATACAAGCCCAATATTAGAACGCAATTCGTGAGGTGCGAATTGACGTATATCTTGTCCATCAATAAGGATGCGGCCCGATTGAAATTCATAAAAACGCATAAATACATTTATTATGGAAGATTTTCCAGATCCTGTAGCCCCAACAAAAGCAATGGTTTGTCCTTTTTTTACTTCGAATGAAACATGATCCAAAATTTTCCGCTTGCCATCATAAGAAAATGACACATCTTCAAAGACAATATCACCTTTAATGATTCGCACATCCGTACTCTCTTGCCTTGGCTCCTCAATCGTTTGATCCATTAGAGTAAACACGCGCCCCGCAGACACCATAGAAGTCTGAAGGGTTGAAAAGTGTTGGGTAACTTCTAAAAGAGGATCAAATAAACGATTGGCATATTGGATAAAAGCATAAATGAGTCCTGCGGAAACCGGTGCATCTGACCAATCCAAGCCAAAATAGGTCATTAGAAAAGCATAGGCTAGTATTTTTATCAGCGAAAGAGCAGGTCGCAAAAACAGGCTATCCAAAGCCATTGACCGACTGGCAAAGGCTAGATGTTCTTGATTAATAGCTTCAAACTCATCAGATAAACGTTCCTCTTGTCTAAAGGCCTGAATAATCCGAATTCCCTCAATACTCTCAGCAAGTTTACTATTGATTTGACTCAATAAACTCCGTGTTTTTTCCACAACGGGTGCTGCTTTTTTTCGATACATATTCACCAATATAAAAATGATTGGTAAAAAGAGGACAATGAGGCTGGTTAATTTCCACTCAAGAGCAAACATGGTATACAAAGTGACAGCTACGACAAAAATAGCGGAAATGAAGCTGGACAGTATCCCAGAAAACATCTCTGAAATACTCTCCGTATCATTTGTCAATCGAGATACAATCGAACCACTCGGTGTTTGATCAAAATAGGCCATCCCCAAAGATTCCATTTTAGAAAAGGCATCCTGGCGAATATCTCGAACAATACTGTAAGAAACCTTAGCAAACCAAAAATTACCAATATACTGAAACAACATCTGGAGGATATACAGACCAAAATAGCCACCTAAAACCAACAAAACCCCATCTGTTACTTGATGGACATAATGATCAATGAAATAAGATGCCAGCAAGGGAATGATACTACGAATAACTGTGGTTAACAATAAAAAACTTAAGGCAGCGATGGTTAGAAATAGATAAGGTTTGACATAGGACAATAGCCGCCAAAAGACATTTTGTGGTGCTTTCTTATTCATCATACTCCTCCATTTCCAATTGCTGCATCCTATATGTATTATAGTACCAACCTTTCTTCTCAAGTAATTCTTGGTGACGTCCCCGTTCAGTAATACGCCCATTCTCTAATACCAAAATCATATCTGCATGGACTACTGCCGATAAACGATGGGCTGTGATAATGGTTGTTTTACCTCGTCTGCCCTCCTTGACATTTTCAATAATAGCATGTTCCGTCTTGGCATCAACTGCTGATAAGGAATCATCTAACAATAGGATTTCTGGATTTAAAATCATTGCGCGTGCCATAGCCAATCGCTGCTTTTGTCCACCAGATAAGGCAATACCTTTTTCTCCCACAACGGTGTCAAATTTTTCAGGCATATCCATTATATCATCATACACATGAACAATTTTAGCAGCTTCCTCAATCTCCTCTTCTCCCAAATTGGGATGTCCAAAGCGGATATTTTCTGAAATACTTGTTGCAAATAGAAACTGATCTTGGGGAACATAGCCCAGCAGACTCCTCAAATCTGCTAAACGATAGTCTTTTACATTTTCATTGTTCAATAAAATACGACCATCTTCCACATCATATTCACGCAAGATTAATTTTAATAAAGTAGTTTTCCCAGACCCTGTAGGACCTACTAGACCAACCGTCTGCCCTTTTTCAATAGTGAAATAGATGTCTTCAAGTGTCGGTTGTTCTTCATATGAAAATACATCAATTTCATAACGAATGTCTCCATTTTCAGGTGCAGGTAAAGGATTCTGTGGATTTTCAACATCTGAACGAATATCTAATAATCGTTGGATACGCTCATAAGAAACAGCGCCACGTTGTGTAATATTAAATAAGAATCCTATCGCCATTAATGGCCAAACCAGTAAATCCAAATAGGTCATAAAGGTTACGAGTTGCCCAACTGTCACCTGACCTTGTCGAATAAATTGAGCACCAACGAACAAGGTCAATACGTAAGAAAGACCAACAAAGAATAAAACGGCTGGATCAAACATGGCATCATACCGCATGGTCTTAATATTTTGTAAATAGGCTGCTTGATTGACTTCTTGGAATGCATGAGTTTCCTTTTCCTGATAACCAAATGACTTGGTCACTTTGATACCTGATACCGATTCTTGAACCTTGTTATTTAATTCTGAGAAAGCTGCCTGAGAAGCCTTAAAATTCTCATGTGTCCTTCTGCCCAAAAAACTAGTTGTCATGGCCATAAAAGGCAAGGGCAGAATGGCAACTAGGGTCATTTTCCAAGAAATCATGAAACACATCGTCACCAAGGTCATGAGGGCCGTTACCGTCGCGTCGACAAATGACATCACTCCTCCACCTGCTAATCGTGTCAAAGCATTGATATCGTTAGTAGCGTGCGCCATCAAATCACCTGTTCGGTGATTTTGAAAAAAGGGTGGAGACATTTTCATAAAATGTTCAAATAGCCTAGCACGCATAATTTTGCCAAGCCGAAAGGAAGTCGCTAGAATATTCATTCTCCAAATATAACGCAATACATACATACCGATTGCAGAGAGAACCAAACCAACTACCCCAATCAGAAGTTGATTGCCTGATAAACGGTTCCCTGCAATCTGATCAATAATTTCTCCCATGATATAGGGCGGAAGCAAGTTCAATGCACTTACCAAGCACAAGGAAACAATCCCCATTACATACCGTTTTTTCTCTAGCCTAAAAAACCACCAAAGTTGTTTTATTATTTTCATTTCTGACTTTCTAAAAGATGAAACAAGTATTGGCAGTATTAGAAAACTGCCAACCATATGATATTATATTTAGTTTATCACAATTAATGATGAATAGAAAGATTGCGAGACGTCTGTCTCATATTTTTCCAGATATCTCTTCTCAGTATTCTACCAAACCGCCCGTCTTTTTCGATATCATCATAGACTGTTGCTGAATAAATGTCTAGAACGAAAAAAGACAGCTAACGCTGCCTCTTCTCATTCCGACTACGTCAGTCCAAGGGACTATATTAACGACGGATTTCTTTGATACGTGCTGCTTTACCTTGCAATGCACGTAGGTAGTACAATTTAGCACGACGAACTTTACCGTAACGAACGACTTCAATCTTATCAACACGTGGAGTGTGGATTGGGAAAGTACGCTCAACACCAACACCACCAGAAATTTTACGTACAGTGTACATTTCTGAGATGCCTTGGCCTTTACGAGAGATAACAACACCCTCGAAAATCTGGATACGTTCGCGGTTACCTTCGACAACCTTAGCGTGAACACGTACAGTGTCACCAGGACGGAATGAAGGAATGTCAGTACGAAGTTGACCTTCAGTCAAACTTTGGATTAATGGATTCATTTTATTCTCCTATCTTTGTCAATCTTAGGTGCTTTTAAACCCAGCGGATAAACTGTATTTTCGTGTGTCCATTACACACAGACTATATTATACCCTAACTAACAACCTATGTAAAGCATTTTGATGAATTTTCTACCGTGGCTAAGGTAGGGCTAGAGTCTATTTACATAAAAAACTCTCCCCAATGGAAGAGTAAATAGTTTATTTTGCAGCTTTATAAAGTTCGTTAACCTTGTTCCAATTTATCACTTCAAAGAAGGCTTTGATGTAATTTGGTCGAACGTTGCGGTAGTTTAGGTAGTATGCATGTTCCCAAACATCGAGAGCCAAGATTGGCTTCAATCCTTGCATGATTGGTGTATCTTGGTTAGCGGTTGAAAGAATTTCTAATTTTCCTTCTTTATTAACTACCAAGAAAGCCCAACCTGAACCAAAGCGTGTTGTTGCAGCTGTAGTAAATGCTTCCTTAAAGGCATCAAAAGAGCCGAATGTCGCATCGATTTCTGCAGCCAACTCTTCAGAAATTTCAGTTTTCTCTGGAGAAAGTAATTCCCAAAAGAGAGCGTGGTTAAGATGTCCGCCACCATTGTTGATCAAGGCCTGACGAATATCTGCTGGAATTTGTTCAACATCTGAAAGGAGAGCCTCTAAATCTTCGCCAATTTCAGGATGCTTTTCAAGTGCTGCATTGGCATTTGCTACATAAGTTGCATGGTGCTTATCATGGTGCAAAGTCATTGTTTCCGCATCAATATGTGGTTCCAAAGCGTCATAAGCATAAGGTAAATCTGGTAAAATAATCGCCATAATTCTGTTCTCCTATAAATTTGATAGTTCTATTGTATCCCTTTCTGAGAGCCTTTTCAATTTATTTGTCTGAAAATTACGATGTTGCGATTCTTAGCAAGGCAATGTCAAATAGATAATCTTTATCAAATTGTCCTGTTTTAATTTGGTAATCTGTTTCAATTAATAGCTTGACGACCTTTTTCAAAAAACCAACCGACAGATTTCTTGAATCACGCAAGGCATATTTTACCTGATAGGGATTAATCTTGCGACCAGATAAATCTGACAACGCAGTAACAATCTGCTGTTCACCACGACCTTGCTCATGTAGTATTTGCACTTGAAGATAGGTGCGAAACTGAGTTAACATAATCGCAATCAACTTGATTTCGTCCTCTCCTTGCAATCGTAAATCCCGAACAAGATGGCTTGCTTCATCCATTTTAGTTTGAAGGACAAGTTGAGTTAAATCAAAGATATTATCTTGAAGAGTCTTTGGGATTGCCACATCTATATCGGCCAGCGAAATTTCATTCTGTCCTCTATAGGATTGTAGAAAGACCAAATTTTTACTAACTTCTGCAAAATCAAAGTTGGATTTTACCATAAGATAGTGAAAAACATCTGGATCCATCCGCAACCCAAGTCGACCGACTTCATTCTGGAAATGATTCTTCAGCTCCATTTCCTTTAGAGGATTTGCTTCTAAAACCAATCCATCTCTTTTCAGAAGTTTGACAAGTCGACGCTTACTATCCAACTTACCAGGTGCTAGAATAATCAAGCGCGTGGTCTCAACTGGATTTTCCAAATAAGCCTCAAATTGCTTCAGTTCGTCGTCCGTCAAGTAGCGCTTCTTATCCGTTGTTAAATCTGCGAAATAATCAAGAATCACTACTTTTTCATCAGAAAAGAAAGGAAGAGAAACTAAATCCAAATCCACCTGATGATAGTCAGCCTCTGACATATCAAAATAGGCAAAACCCAAGTCCGAAGTATCAAATTCCAGTTGCTTCATCAGTAAGTCTTTCGCAATGTGATATTGACCAACATCTTCACCACACAAAATGGTCAATAAACCTAAGTTCCCTTTTTTTATTTGTTCAATCTGTTCAATTACTGTCATAATCTCTCCGTATTCTTCTCTCCATTATACCATGCAAAAAAGAAAACAGCTACAGAGAGAGCGTCACTCTTTTACCGTTTCAATACTCCACTGTTTCCAACCTCGGAAACGGATTGCTCCTTGCAGATCCGTTCGGTAAACCTGCATATTTTGACTGTCGAGACGTTCCAGAGTTTCCTTGTGTGGATGTTGATAGCGATTATTTTCACCAGCAGAAATCAGAGCAATTTTTGCTCCAATATGGTCTAAAAATTCTGGATATGAAGAGCCCTTGGAACCATGGTGACCTGCTTTCAGCACATCGACTGGTAGCTGCGGATAAGAAGTGATTAAATCTAATTCCCCTTGCTCCAAGTCACCGGTAAAGAGGAAATTCGTTTTTAACAAACGACCATAGAGTACAATCGAATCATTATTGCCACCATCTCCGATTCCATTGGGATATAGAACTTCTAGATAGGAATCAAAAATGGGCAATCGATCTCCAGGATTTACAACATGAACAGGGACATTTATTTTCCTCAAAGTCGCAACAAAATCTGGTACAGTCAAACTACCTGGAGAAACGTAAATCTTACCGATCTGAATCTGCTTAGCCACTTCTAGCACATCACCCACATGATCTGCATCGGTATGGGTCAAGACTAAGCTATCAATCCTATCCACACCTCGACTATGCAGGTAAGGAATCAGAGTTCGCTCCGCATTTGCTTCCCTAGACCGCTCCCGCCAAGCTTCCTTTGCAGCAAAGTCAACCCGACCACCCACATCAATCAGAACCGTCCGCCCCCGCATGTCCCGCAAAAAGATACTATCCCCCTGCCCTACGTCTACCACCGTCACCTCGTTTTCCAGCGGGTGTTTGGTTATGAAAAATAGCAGAGCAAGCATCAGGCTCAGTCCTAGGAGGCATTTCTTCTCTCTGTGAAAATCATAAAGCAAGAAAAGGCAGACCAGCAAGAGCAAAAAGACAAGGCCCGTAGGTTTTCCTAAAATCCAAGGGCTAATCCCCAATTCTGCCACCCATACAATAATCTTTTCCATAAGGATAAAGAATCCGTTGACCCACGTAATTTTAATGAAGGGCGATAGTAAAAGAATGACAGATAGCCCAGGTAACAACAACACATCAAAAACAAAGGAAAAAACAAACGTTAAAAGGATAGATAAGGGCTGAAAGGCAAAAAAATAGGACATCAAGACCGGTAAAATTCCAAGAGAAATACTCAGACTCTCCACTGCTACCTTCTTAAGTTGCCTTAGCTCTTCAAAATCAAAGACTGTCAATAACAAAGCATAGGTAAATGTTAGCACACCGCCTGCAGTCAGAAGAAACCGTGGCATAAGCAAGAGACAAACAAAGACTGTTGCTGCAAAATTATCCAATTTTCGTAGTCCAAGATTACCCAGAATTTTCTGGACCAAGGACCGCACGACTGAGACTGAAAATCCTGTCAATCCTGCATAAACAAGAGAAAACGGAATTTGAAGCTTATCGACAGTTTCCTTTGTTAAACCCAAACGCAATAAAAGCCAGCGAAATTTGTCAATGAAAAAACCAACCTGCATCCCAGACAGGGCAAAGAGATGAATGATCCCTAAACTAGAATAGAGGTCACTCATTTGGTCAAAGTCACTATCTAACTCTCCCAATAGTAATCCAGTCATGTAGTGGCTCATTGGAGCAGGAAAATGAGATTTGATATAAACGAGAGCCTGCCTCCGCCAGGTTGACAACCAGTCAAAGATATTCCAAGAATGAATAGGGAGAATATTGTTAATGGTACTTATTTTTACTGTCCGATAGATGCCCTGGGTTTTGAGATAAGCCTGATAATCAAAACCATTGAAATTACGTTGACCTGCTGGTTGGCTAACTTCTGCATCTACCTCTAACTGCACCAAGTCCGTAAGCTCCTGAAAATAGGTTTGTTCTTCCTGACTTGCAAGTTTATAGAAAACCTGAAAAACTTGACCTTCAGCCCGACCACGAAAAGATAGACTGTCTCCGTTGACATCAATGGTATCAGGAATAACCTGCACAGTTGTTACTTGCTCTGGAGCCCATAGATTTGTCCGCTCCCATTGTATCTTCTGACATTCGAAGAAGAGACCACATAAGGCTAGAAGCGGTAGCGTTTTGATGAAGACCACCTTTCCTTGCCGAAGCCCAAAGACTGCTAGTAACAGACTCAGCAGGCTCATTGTCAAAAGGGAAAAAGAGTGAACTGCAAAGTAGGTTAACACCGCCAAAACTGCAAAGTGAATGGGCTTACAGGGGAGTCTAATCAACCGTGACATATGGTCGGATACTTTCCATCGTTTTATCACCAATTCCTGAAACATTATTCAGATCATCAACCGATTTGAAACCACCATTGGCTTCACGGTAAGCAATGATATCCGTCGCTCTCTTTGCACCTATACCTGAAATGGTTTGTAAATCTGCCTCGGTGGCAGTATTTAAATTGACCAAAGAAGATTGGCTCTCCTCTTGAGTTTGAGTAGCTACAACACTTGAATTTGGTGCTGTTATTACTGAAATATCCTCATCCTTGTGTGCGACGTAAATAATCTCTTCATCTGCCAATTTTTGAGCTAAATTGACTGATTTTTGATTTGCTTCTGCTGTAAAACCACCAGCCGCAACAATCGCATCATTGACGCGACTCTCGAACTTAAGCGTGTAAAGTCCAGGTCTCTCTACTTCTCCTTTAACATCTACCACAACCAGTTGGATTTCTTGTTCAGTATCTCTTGTTTTGCTTTCTGTACTGGATTCTTCAACCTCTTCTGGAACACTACTTGCTTGGTTCTCCTGTGAAAATGCTGCCAAACCCGTTTGATCTGCAGGCTGAGGAGGCTGGTTGAGCAATAGAACACTCACAACCACTACTGTCATCATACTTGCAATTACACAAAACCACTTATGTTCCTTTACTATGTTTAACATTTCTTCCATAAATTTACCTCCATCCTTTTATTCGAAAATAAAAAAGAAAAACCCGCAGAAACGAGTTTTTCAATTCATTTTTTTAATTCTACCGATGGATTCCAAAAGAAGCTTGCTATGTAACTAAAAACATAGGTTAATCCTAAAATAATTGCTACTAGGATAAGGATAGGGAGACGGTAAATATAAGTTAATATATTTGGTTTTTTCTTAGTTTGGAAGGATGCTGCGTAATCATTCAAACGTTTAAATTCAGTTTCGATTCGATGAGTTACTTCAGCCGTCCCTGCATCGTCCAAGCGCTTGATGTCTGAAACATCGATAGGATTTCCAAAAGCCACATCGATTCGCTCACCAGCCAAGAGCCCATTGATGCTCATCGGTCCCACATAGGTTGCAGGCATGAGTTTAACCTTGGCTGACTTGGCAATGACCGCTACACCACCTTTTATTTCTGAAGAATGACGACTTCCAGAAGGAAACATGACCAAAGAACGATTGCTTTTTTTCAACATGTTGACAGGGTATTTAATAGCTGCCATCCCAGGATTTTCACGATCAATTGGGAAGGCTCCACATTTGCGAATCCACCAGCCAAAACCGCGATCCTTGAAGAGTTCTTTTTTAGCCATAAAAATAAACTGTTTTGGCGCAGCAGCAAATCCTAAAAAAACAGGATCCCAGAAGGTCTTATGTGGAGCGATTAAAATATAATTCTCCTCTTGTGGCAATATTTTTTCTTTATCATGATAATGGATATTTCCATTAATTGCCCAAAGTAAAAAAGATAGTAAGGTACGTAAATAGGCGTAAAACATAGTCATCTCCTTTTCAGTCCTTACATTATACCATATTTTATCTCCGAAAAAAATCTGAAGTTCTGTTCTTACAATATGCTATAATTATCATATGCATAAAATAGAATTACAAGATGGGGAGCGGATTGACCAGCTCTTCTCAACAGATGTTCAAATTATTCAAAATCGGGAAGTTTTTAGTTATTCAATTGATAGCGTCCTCCTATCGCGTTTTCCGAAAATGCCAGCTAAAAAAGGATTGATTGTCGACCTTTGTAGCGGAAATGGGGCGGTGGGCCTCTTTGCCTCCACACGTACAAAGGCTCAGATTGTCCAGGTTGAATTACAGGAACGCTTAGCGGACATGAATCGGCGATCCATCGAACTCAATGATTTAGAGGAACAGTTAACAGTGATTAACGACGATTTGGCAAACTTACCTCATTATGATTTACGATCAAAAGTTGATTTAATGCTCTGCAATCCTCCTTACTTTAAAGTAGATGAATCTTCTAACCTCAATGAAAGCGAGCATTACCTTTTAGCCAGACACGAGATTGCGACCAACCTTGACAATATTTGCCAGGTAGCACAACAAGTACTCAAATCCAATGGTCGCTTGGCCATGGTCCATAGACCAGATCGATTTTTGGATATTTTAGATAAGCTACGTATCTACAAACTGGCTCCAAAACGCATCCAGTTTGTCTATCCCAAGGCCAGTAAGGAAGCGAATATGTTACTGATTGAGGCTATCAAAGATGGTTCTGTAGATGGATTACATATCCTACCACCTCTGGTTGTTCACGAGGAAAACGGCGACTATACTCCTGCTATTCATGAGATTTATTATGGAAAATAAAGCCTATTTTTATGTTTTAGAATGTGCTGATGACAGCCTCTATACCGGTTATACAACAAATGTGGAAAAAAGACTTGCTACTCATAATCGTGGAAAAGGTGCTAAATATACACGTGGTCGTTTGCCTGTCAAACTACTCTATCAAGAAGCTTTTGGCAGTAAGCAGGAAGCCATGTCTGCCGAAGCCTTGTTTAAAAAACGTAGCCGGCAGAGCAAGTTAAATTATATTGCAGAAATGCAAAAAAAGTCATGCTCCAAATGAAGCGTGGCTATTTTTTATTAGAAATGTAGTAAAATATTATCAATTTTCCCCATAGCTTCTTCAAATATCGCTTGAGCCTGGCTTGGATCAGCTGATTGTCCTTCGATGAAGACTTGCTGAATGTCTTTAAAGCCCAAAAACTCAAAGATAGACTTGATGTACTGGGCAGCTGGATCTTGACCTGCATAAACACCACCATTGGACTGGATGTGCAGGAGCTTTTTGTCCTTGATCAATCCGATAGAGCCTTCTGGGCCATACTTAAAGGTCAGGCCTGCTACATTAATTGTATTTATCCATGAAACAAGCTGACTTGGTACATTGAGGTTCCAAAGGGGATTGACGACCACAATCTTATCCGCCGACAAAAACTGCTGAGTAAAAGCATTGTACCGTTCCAACCGCTCGGCTTGTTCAGATGCAATCTCCTCCCCCTTCTTTGCAGCTGCCATCGCTTCCAACAAAGGTTTATCTAGGGTAGGAATCTCGTCTTCAAAAACATCTACTATTTCAATCATATCTTCTGGATGCAAACTGGCGAATCGAGTTTCAAATTCTTCCAATGCCCTCAAAGCATAGGACTTTTGTGGGTCAAGGGGGTGGGCCTTTACAATTAATACAGTTGCCATTGTTCATCTCCTTTGTTACTAATTATTGATAAATATATTCTACTCTTTTTAATTTGAAATTCAAATCATCTGCTCAAAGCAGAGGCTGGTCAACCAGCCTCTGCTTTTCTTGTTTGTTTCTTATTTTAAATAAGTATAAGCAACACAGCCTAAACTATCAACAGCCGTAAAACCGAGTGCTTCATAGAATGACCTTGTTTTCTCAGTATTATCCGTCAAAAGATGAAGCTGATAAATACCTGGAAAGTGTGAAATAGCTTGCTCTAAAAGATTTCGACCAATTCCCTGACGCTGATAGGCGGGGAGGACCAAAATATCCTGAATGAAGATGATAGAATAACCATCACCAACTGCCCGCAAAAGACCAACTAGACGGTCACCGTCAACGGCAGCAAGAACGAGCAGACTATGTTCCAAGGCCTTCTCTAGCATTTCTGGATGGCTACTATAGCCTGTCCAACCCACAGAAGCATAGAGGTCTAGGACAGCTTGAAAATCGAGTTGAGGATTTTGTTTGTAAGTAATCATGATGTTCTCCTTTGTATTGTTTTTTAGAATACAAAGGCTTTGTCCATTGTTAAAACACCCATGGTCTTACCTCCTGTTTGCTACTTCTAGTATAACAAAAACCGCTCCAATTATGAAGCGGTTTTGAACTTATCTCTCACCCTTATTTCGGATAACAAATCCTGTTTTCTTTTCACTTGATGTACGTTGGTGTGATTTTTTGTTGTCCTGACGGTGGTTGTCGCGTTTAAACTTGTCATCACGACGGTCGCGGTCAGTGCGGTCACTACGGCGTCCTCCACGATCACGATTGCGGTCTCCATCACGACGGCCACCACGATCACGGTCGCGGCCACCACGTCCACCCTTGCCCTTGGCTTGTCCAGGAGCAAATTTAAATGGTAATGGTTTTTCACGCGCAATTTCTACCTCTGGCAGGCTATCCGGATCTTGAACAGTCAAAGTTAAGACATAAAGTGCTAATTCTTCAGGGGTAAATTCAGCCGCTAACTGGATAGCATCTTTCTTGAACTTGTCAAAATTGCTACGGATGGTGTCGTCAGCCATATCACGTTCAATCTTTTTCAAAGCAATTTTTTTCTTAGCTTCAAAAGCTTCTTGTGCAGTCGCAGACTTGAGCCCCTTCATACGCTTCTTGGTTAGATCTTCGATGATAGCTAAGTAGCCCATCTCATTTGGCGAAACAAAGGTAATAGATTGACCTGATAGACCCGCGCGCCCGGTACGGCCAATACGGTGAACATAGCTTTCTGGATCTTGAGGAATGTCGTAGTTATAGACATGAGTTACACCTGATATATCCAAACCACGGGCTGCAACGTCTGTCGCAACAAGGACATCAATCTGATCATTTTTAAAATCACGAATGACACGGAGACGTTTATTCTGGTCCAAATCACCATGAATACCTTCAGCACGGAACCCACGCAATTTTAATCCACGGGTCAACTCATCGACACGGCGTTTGGTACGACCAAAAACAATGGATAATTCTGGCTGGTCAACATCCATCAAACGTGTCATCGTATCAAACTTTTCATGCTCTTTAACACGAATAAAGTACTGTTCAACGTTGACATTGGTTAATTCCTTGGCTGCAATCTTAACATGCTCTGGTTCTTTCATGAACTTGACACCAATGCGCTTAATTGGTTCAGGCATAGTTGCAGAAAATAGAAGTGTTTGGCGACTCACAGGTACACGTTCGATGATTGCTTCAATATCATCTAAGAAACCCATGTTGAGCATTTCGTCAGCTTCATCAAGAATAAGAGTTTCAACTCCATCCAAACGTAAAGCTTTACGTTTAATTAAATCTAATAGACGTCCTGGTGTACCGACAACTATGTGGGCACCTGATCGAAGGGCCTTTATTTGCTTATCAATACTAGAACCACCGTAAACCGAGCGAACTTTTACGCCTTTATCACGACCAAATTTGAATAACTCTTCCTGACTTTGAACTGCCAATTCTCGCGTAGGAGCAATAACTAAAGCTTGAACAGTTGGATTACTTGTGTCGATTTTATTTAGAGTAGGTAGCCCAAAGGCTGCAGTTTTTCCCGTACCTGTCTGGGCTTGACCAATCACATCTTTTCCCTCCAAAGCAAGCGGAATCGTTTGCTCTTGGATTGGTGATGGCGTTTCAAAACCTGCCCTCTCAACAGCAAGTAAAATATCTTCGGATAAGTTTAATTCGGTAAATTTCAATTTTTTCTCTTTTCTAAAAGGCAGTGCGAAGCTACCTTATCTCACGTTATTTGTAACAATTATTTCCACTGGCAGCGAACTAACCAGTATCAGACTTGCAACTTACCTAGTATAACACAATCTAGGAATAATCGTTAGTAAATACTTTTAAAATAAAAATAATACGTTTTCATAAAAAGCAGATTCCACTACTCTGCTTTTTTAATATGTCATTCTATAAAAAATTTATTACTAAATTCATTTTTCAAAACGAAATACCATCTATTGGAATCTTCGAATCAGTAACTATTTTTCTAAAACGGCAGTAGCTAAGGCTTTTTGAATGGCAATCACACTTTTATCACTCTTAAATTGAAGAATTTCAGCAGGTTCTGTAGCCGAAGAAATCCAAATTTTGAGCTCGGCATCCAAATCAAAATGTCCTGATGTTTCTACTGTAAAGCGCGAAATAGAGCGATAAGGAATAGACTTATAGGATACTTTCTTCCCAGTCACCCCTTGTTTATCCACCAAAATTAAACGATATTCCGTAAACACAATCAAGTCACGAACCAAGCTGAAAGCCATCTCAACCTGTTCATTGTCCAACAATACATGTTCTAATTCCTGCTCAATTTTGTCATTATTTAATTGCGAAGCATTACCAAGCAAACCTGAAAATAGTCCCATTATTTGACTCCTTTGTTGATTTTTATCTATTTTACCTAAAAACTGGTAATAAAAAAAGCAAAAACCTCTAGGAAGTTTTTGCCATCATATATAGTAAGCTAGTTTTATATAAACGCGAAAGTTCGAAATTAGGTAAGCCGACTCCCGTTGGCTCTCATCTCCAACCTTTCACCTCGCTTTATCATCTATGGGCTCGGGTTTCTATGGTCACTTTTTCGTTTTAAGGTGACCAGCTGAAACAGTTTCCCAAACTGTTTCACTCCTCCCAGACTGTTGTTACATTTTCTCTCCCAACTCCACATCAGGATATTTGTCCGCGAACCAGCGGAGGGCGAAGTCGTTTTCAAAGAGGAAAACTGGTTGGTCAAAGCGGTCTTTGGCCAAGATGTTGCGACTTGATGACATACGCTCATCTAGGTCTTCTGGCTTGATCCAGCGGACAGTCTTTTTACCCATTGGGGTCATGACTACATCAGCATTGTATTCACCTTCCATGCGGTGTTTAAAAACTTCAAATTGGAGCTGTCCAACGGCACCCAGCATATACTCGCCTGTCTGGTAGCTCTTGTAGAGCTGGATAGCACCTTCTTGCACTAGTTGCTCGATTCCTTTGTGGAAGGATTTTTGTTTCATGACGTTTTTGGCAGAAACTTTCATAAAAATTTCAGGTGTGAAAGTCGGTAGCGGTTCGAATTCAAACTTGTTCTTGCCTACGGTCAAGGTATCCCCTACCTGAAAGGTTCCTGTGTCGTAAACCCCAATAATGTCACCGGCAACTGCATTTTCTACATTCTCACGGGACTCGGCCATGAACTGCGTCACGTTGGACAACTTAGCTCCCTTGCCTGTACGAGGCAGGTTAACCGCCATACCGCGTTCAAATTCACCTGAAACCACACGGACAAAGGCAATACGGTCGCGGTGACGCGGGTCCATGTTGGCTTGAATTTTGAAAACAAAACCTGAAAAGTCTTTGTTGAGTGGGTCAATAACGTCCCCTGTCGTTGTCTTGTGACCATGTGGCTCTGGAGCAAATTCCAAGAAGGTATCAAGGAAGGTCTGAACACCAAAGTTTGTCAAGGCTGAACCGAAGAAAACAGGTGTCAAATCACCGTCCAAAATGGCCTGCTCTGAAAATTCATTTCCAGCTTCCGCCAAGAGCTCGATATCGTCCAGAACTTGGGCATAGAATGGGTTAGATCCAAAGAGCCTGTCACCCTCGTCCAAACTTGCAAAACGCTCTTCACCACGGTAGAGCTCCAAACGTTTATTGTGAAGGTCATAGAGTCCCTCAAAGGATTTTCCCATTCCGATTGGCCAGTTCATTGGATAGCTGGCAATACCCAAGACTTCTTCCAACTCCTGCAATAAATCAAGTGGCTCTCGGCCATCACGGTCCAACTTGTTGATAAAGGTGAAAACGGGAATATTGCGGTGCTTAACAACCTCGAAGAGCTTTTTGGTCTGGGCCTCGATACCTTTGGCAGAGTCCACCACCATGACAGCCGCATCCACCGCCATCAAAGTACGATAAGTATCTTCTGAGAAGTCTTCGTGCCCTGGTGTATCCAAGATATTGACACGCTTACCTGCATAGTCAAACTGCATAACAGATGAGGTAACAGAGATACCACGTTGTTTCTCAATATCCATCCAGTCAGACTTAGCAAAGTTACCAGTCTTTTTCCCCTTGACTGTACCTGCCTCACGAATCTCTCCACCAAAATAAAGCAATTGCTCGGTAATAGTGGTTTTACCAGCGTCCGGGTGAGAGATAATCGCAAAGGTGCGGCGTTTCTTAATTTCTTCTTGTAGTGACATCTTTTTTCCTTTTCATTTTCTTTTTTTGATACATAGCAGAGCTTGGCCCTGATTTCATACAGTCTACATTGGATAATCCTCATTCTTTGATTGAGCAACTCTAATGTAAAAGAGCTGCTACTGCAACTCTCTTATTATATCTGAAATAAAAGGAATTTTCAAATCAAGTCTATTTAACTTCTAATGCCTCCACCACTTTTCCAAGTTTCATGGAATTGGAGCCTTTAAAGAGGATTTGGTCTTGCCCACAAAGAACTTCCTTAACTTGTTTCACCAGATCTTCAAATTGGTCCTGCTCAGCATTTTTCCTAAAGAAATAGACTTTTCCAATTGGAAACATCTGACTAGCCAGCTGGGCTAACTCTTCAATATCCTGACCGTAGAAAATGACGGTATCTAGCACATCAGGCGATAGGCTTAGAATCATCTGATTGTGGAGATTGACGGACTGGCTACCCAGTTCTTTCATATCTGCTAAAACTGCGATTTTCTTGCCACCTTCATTTGCTGGAATGCTAGAGAAGGTTTCCAAAATCAATCGCATGGCAGTTGGATTGGCATTATATACATCGCTGAGAATGTCTGCTCCGTTTGTTGCCTTCTTCCATTCGGTGCGGTTGCGAGTCAAGTTAAGATTGGCTAGGGCTGAGGTGATTGCCTCATCGGACACACCCAAGATTTTGCCCACATAGCTTGCTACCATGGCATTGGTGGCATTGTACTTGCCCGTTACTGGGAGGAAAATGTCTCCTTCCATAAAGTTTACGGTAAAGGTCAGGCTATCCTTCGATTCAACCAAACTTGTTACTTGCAAATCTCCCTCTTCACCAAAACGAACGAGATCCACATGGCTCGGCAAGAGCTTATCCGCAATCGGATCTGCTGGGATCAAGAGTTTACTACCTGGCTCCATTCCATCCGCAATCTGTAATTTTCCTTTGGCAATCTCTTTCCGTGAGCCGAAAAATTCTAGATGGGCTTCTCCAAAAAGGGTAATAACTGATAGACTTGGTTTGGCAATTTCAGATAGGAGATGAATGTCTCCCAAGTGGTCCTGCCCCATTTCCAATACCAGTTTTTCTGTTTCATCTGGCATATGGAGAATAGTGTAAGGCAGACCGATTTCGTTGTTATAGTTGCCTTGTGTTTTGTAAGTCTTGTATGTAGTTGCAAGGATATCATGAATCATATCCTTGGTGGTTGTTTTACCGTTTGAGCCTGTCACAGCAATGACTTCTACCTCCGTTTTCTCTAGGTAGTAGGCCGCTAATTGTTGAAGCGCAGCCAAGCAGTCATCTACTAGGATGTGGGGAACATCAAGGCTGACTTCAGACAGGGTTACCGCACAGCCATTTTCAAAAGCCACAGGAATAAAGTCATGACCGTCACGCGCTCCCTTGAGGGGAACAAAGAGGTCACCAGTTGTGACGAATCGGCTATCGAACTCGACCTTGTTGAGTGCTGTATCGGGATAAAGACTAATATCGTTTTTTGCGCCCAAGACCTGAGCGACTTCGTGTAGGGTTAATTTCATGGTTTTCTCCAATAAACTAAAAAAGAGCTTTCGCTCTTTTCATTATACCACTTTTTACCGAACTTGAGTGAGGACACCATCTTTCATCTCATATACCTTGTCGCATTTTTCTATCATGCGCTGGTCATGTGTCACCATGATGATGGATTTATTTCGTTCCTTTGCTTCTTTAGCTAGAAGTTCCACTACTTCAAAGGACCGGTTACTATCTAGGCTGGCTGTCGGTTCATCAGCTAGAATCAAGGCTGGGTCATTGTAGAGTGCACGTGCAATTGCTACCCTCTGACGTTCTCCACCTGACAAATCCTTAGGGAACTTGTTTTTAAGATGGGCCACTCCCAAATCTGCCAGAAGTTTTTGATGTTTGTTTGGGTCGGTTTTCTTATTGACCTTATCAACCAAGGTTAATTGCTTTTCGACTGTCAAAAATGGAATCAAATTAGAAGCCTGCAAGACAAAGCCAATATCCTTATAGCGTAGTTGAGCACGTTTCTTTTCTGGTAGATCAGAGTAGTCTGATTGATTGATTAACACACGACCTGTTGTTGGTGTTTGTAGACCTCCTGCCAAGGTCAAAAAAGTTGATTTCCCAGACCCGGACGGTCCGATGATTGCAACAAACTCGCCTTCTTCAATACTAAAATTAGTCGGTTTGAGAGCTGTAATAGTTTGACTACCGTCTTGGAAGGTTTTACTAATACTTTCAAAAATGAGTGTTTTCATAACAACCTCCTAAGATAAATTTTGTAATGGATCTACCTTAAAGATAGAACGTACAGAGAAACTAGCACCTAATAGGGCAAATATAACAAGAGCTAGACCGATTACGATATAGAAGGTCCAGTTATTTTCAAATGGCACAGCGCTTGGCAAGACAAGGGACGATAAATACGTTCCAGCCAATCCAACGACAGTTCCCAAACCAGCCAGAAGGAAGGTTTGAGCCAGTACAGAACCTGAGATATAGCCATTTGAAAGACCTTGAATTTTCATCAAACCAAAAATCGGAGATTTCTGTGTTGTCAAAACAAAGATAAAAATACCAATCACAATAGCAGAAATGACGACCAAGAAACCAATCATAAAGCCGAATGTTATATTTTGAGCCTTATATCCTGGCAGATATTCAATGAAATCTGCAATGGCAACTTTTTCCAACTCATCCGGTACTGAGGAGACATCTCCACGAATGACAATGGCACTGGCCAGACTACTAGTAGCTGCCTGTTGCTTATCTGCCTGTATTAATTCTGAAAATGCATCAAAACCCATATAAACGACAGGTGCCACACCAAAATAAGCATTATCTGTATACCCAACAATAGTCACTTTTTCATCAGAACCTGACAGATAGATTTGATCTCCAATTCCAAAATCTTCTACCTCTGACAAGGTTTTGTCTACAACGACTTCTCCAGTTTTTTCATACAAACGACCTTCTACAATATTCGGTACGATAAAACTATCTGTTTCAACCGCAAAGATATTGACTTTCTCTTTTTCATCAGTTGCAGCATCTTTATCCACATATGCAACTCCTGCCTGTTGGCGAATCAATGCCTTGTCACCAGCATCTACTTGGTCAAGCAAAGCTGTATCAATTTTTGACGCTGTAATCAAGCGATTGCTTTCTGAATCAAGCAAGACATAATCTGCCTGCCATTTATCAACTGCTGTTTTATTTTCCTGCATGAGACCATAAGCCAAACCAGTCAGGAAAAAGACAAGGTAGAAAATTAGAATTAACAATCCTAAAATCAAGCCATAACGCAGCTTATTCTGCCGCATCTCTTCAATTGCTAAAAACATCTTACTCCACACTTTCTAGGACATAAAATTTTGCCTCAAATATAATACTTTCTTTTAAAAGAGCTTTAACTTTACACTTTTGTTCAACGTATGCAAGAATCTTTTCCTGCTTTTCCGAAGAGACCTCCTCTCCGATTCCAACCAAGACTTCAATGTGCTCATTATCCAAACGACTCTCCACCTGAACAGGCATAGTTTTATTGCCTTCTTTGCTGGCATAATAACCCTGGACACACATGGTGACGCAGGCAGCTAAGCCAATGTTGACTAGACTAACGGGAGTCTCCCCCTTCTCCGTCACTCCAAAGGTATGAATCGTTTCACCATAACCTTGAGAAATTGCCTGAAACAGACCTTTCCCTTTTACTGTCGTTTGATACATAAACACCTCCAGAACATGTCCCATTTTATTCCATTTTGCAATCCTTTGCAAGAAAAAGGTTTAGAAAATGAAATAAAAAAAGATTGGTAAAGTTTCCAATCTTTTCCTTGTTTTATATTAAATGACTTTCACGTTTTTCAAACATTTCTTTGGCCAATCGAACAAGCTCTTCAATCAAATCTGGGTAAGCTAAGCCCATATTGTCCCAAAGGAGTGGATACATGGACCACTGGGTAAAGCCTGGCATGGTGTTGAGCTCGTTGAGGAAGATGTCGCCGTCTTCTGTCAAGAAGAAATCACAGCGAGAAAGTCCACAACCACCGATTGCACGAAAGGCCTTGGCAGCATTTTCTCGCATGATAGCCATAATTGATTCGTCAATTTGGGCTGGAATATCCATTGTGATTTTGTTATCAATGTACTTGGCATCATAGTCATAAAAGGCAACGTCTTTGACTACTTCGCCAGGAAGTGTGGTTTTCACGTCAGCATTTCCCAAAAGACCAACTTCAACCTCACGGGCGTTGACACCTTGCTCAACAAGGATACGACTATCATACTTAAATGCTAAGTCTAGAGCTGCATGTAAGCCAGCTAAATCTTCAGCTTTAGAGATACCAACGCTGGAACCCATATTAGCAGGTTTTACAAAGACCGGATAAGTCAACTTTTCTTCAATCTCTGCAATCTTTTCCGCAATATTCTCACCTTCGATAACTGCCACATAAGGTACTTGGGCAATACCAGCTGATTCTAGTACGCGCTTGGTTGTAATCTTATCCATGGCAACGCTAGAAGATAAAATATTGGTGCCAACATAAGACATACGAAGCACTTCCAAGAAGCCTTGAATAGAGCCATCTTCTCCCATTGGCCCATGAAGAACTGGGAAAACGACTGCCTTTTCTTCATAGATATCGCTCGGACGGATTTTTTGTTCTTCAATAATTGTCGCATTTGTCATGAGTTTTTCATCGGCAGACGGTGTTTGAGAAAACTCTTGCGTCTTAATAAAGTCCCCTGTCTGACTAATGAAATAGGTTTTGACAAAAAAATTATCATAATTGATGGCGCGCATAACGCTTTCTGCGGATAAAACAGATACTTCACGTTCTGCTGAACGTCCACCATAAAGTAAAATCAAGGTTTCTTTTGACATATTCAATCCTTCCTGTGTCAATATTTTCTCTATTAGTATAGCATATTTTAACCACTCGAAATTGACCTAAGGTAAATTCGAATGATTATGAGTCAACCAGCCATTCGTCTACAACTCTGTTCTATTTTCGATTGCTCGCAGTAGAGTAACTTCATCTGCATATTCAATATCACTTCCAACTGCTAGACCTCGAGCTAATCGGGTTACTTTTATTCCAGCAGGTTTAAGCACACGAGAAATATACATTGAAGTCGCCTCACCATCCGCAGTTGCATTTGTCGCCACAATAACTTCTGTAACCTCATTGTCCATCAGACGAGTGAGGAGGGATTTCAAATTAATATCATCTGGTCCGATACCATTCATTGGCGAAATCAAGCCATGCAAAACATGATAGAGACCGTGGTATTCTTGAATATTTTCCAAAGCCGTAACATCCCGACTATCCTCTACAATCAAAATTGTAGATTGATCTCTCGTTGAGTCCTGACAAATAGCACAAGGGTCTTGGTCCGTCAGATTACCACAAATCGAGCAATAAGATAAATCTCGCTTGGCTGCCAATAAATTTTTGGCGAATTCATTAACGACATCATCCTCCATACCAATTGTATAAAATGCTAGACGAGTGGCAGTTTTGATACCAATACCGGGTAATTTAGAATAACTATCAATTAACTTGGCAATAGGTGTAGGGTAAAGCATAAGCCTCCTTAATTCATTGGGTGAAGTGATTGATATAGATTGATAATTTCTTGAGTAATTGTATTAGTAGTTGTTGAACTTTGATTGGTCAAGTTTGGTAGGACAACTGCTACCGCAATTTGAGGATTATCACTAGGCGCATAAGCAACAACGTTGGTATTGACCGCAGTAACCACATCACCAGAAGCTGTCGTTGTATAGGTTTCGGCTCTACCAGTCTTGGCACTGATGGTCACGGCCGCACCACGACCGATAGCACTACCTGTATTAAAGCGCCCACTACCATTGACAACTTGGTAGAAACCTTGACGAAGAAGAGACATTTCCTCAGCGGAAATATTAACCTGATTCATCTCCTTACCAGATACGGTTTCAATTAATTCTCCCAAACCACCTTGGGCATTATTCCCATAAATTCCCTCAACGAGGTGTGGAGAAATCCGTGTCCCGTTATTCGCAATGGTCGCTGCATACTGTGCCATCTGCATCGGTGTATAGTTATCAAACTGTCCAAAAGCATTGGTAATAAAATTGGCTGTCGAATACTCTTCCGGTAAAAATCCTATAGATTCGAGTGGAAGGTCAATACCTGTTGACGCACCTAAACCATACTCTGCAAAAGTCGAACGAAGCTTAGTCATGGCATTTGTCAATGTATCGCCATCATTCAAATACATGTTAGCTGAGTAGGTCTGACCAAGTAGTCCCAAAGCAATCTTAACCATGTAGGCGTTAGAAGAATATTCTAGAGCCTCTGTCGCATCAATATTAAAACTACCATAGGCCCACCAAGATGTAATTGGTGCTGAACCTGCAAAATAGATTGGTTCGTCTAACTGCACTTGATTGCCACTGATAACTCCATTTTCCCAACCAGAGCTGATTGTCGCTCCTTTGACGATGGAACCTGGTGTGAAAACACTTGTAATAGTACCGAGGGCATCTTCTGTTATACTACCTGCTCCTTTTTCATGACTGTATCCAGACATGGCAAGCACCGCACCTGTTGAAGGTTCCAATGCGACTGCATAAACTCCTTCCGAGTAAAGTGCACTACCAGTAGCCAGCTCACTTTCAAAGTATTTTTTCAAAATAGCATTGACCCCATCTTGAAAGGCTAAATCAATAGTCAGTTTAATATTATTTCCTTGCTGCCCTTCTTGGATTGTCTCAATACTTTCGACATTGCCATTTCTATCAAGGTTGATTTGTTTTTTCTCACGTTGACCTTGCAATACTTCTTCATATTGTTTCTCGAGGTAGGCAGTTCCCACACGGTCATTTGATGAGTAGCCCTTGGAGAGATAGTATTCCGCATCTTCAGCAGGCAAACCAGCCTGTTCACTTGTTACAGTACCAATAATTGAGCTAAGTGAAGTATCTAGAATACTCCGTTGCCAGTTATTTGTAGTTGAGATTCCTTCAAGTTGGTCAGAATTTGCTACAATCAAAGCCACTTGTTCAGCCGTAAGGCTGTCTGTGACAAGATTAACTGTTTCAAAATAGGAAGCGGCATTCATCTGCGTAAATAGTTCAATTGCTTTCAACTCTTCATCAGAGTAGTTTAACTGTTCAGGCGTTAAACTAGCAACAGCATTTGTATAGATTTCTGATTCACTTAAATAATTGCCATCTGCATCGAATCGCTGCTCTTTAGGAAGTTTATTTAGCACTTCCTGGTAGACTGCTTGATCTGCCAGATAGTAGTCAGCTTTATCCCGATCTGAAACACTGACATCCGAAACTGTGACCCATTGAAGTAAATTTTTAGCAACCTGCTTCATTTCCTCAGCAGTCATTTTATTGGAGCGCGTAAAAGACACTACTTGTTGTATCTGATTTTCAACCAAAGGCTTTCCTTTGGCATCGTAAATCAGTCCTCGAACAGAACTTTTAGTGACTACTTTCTGACTAGCAGTTGCTAATTTATTACTATAAAAATCATGATTCACAATCTGCATATCTGCCAACCGAACAATCAGCACTGTAAATAATAAAATGACGACTCCAAATAAAATATTTAATCGAATTTGAATCATATTTCTTGCATTACCAGTTGATTGATGATTCTTTTTTTTCAAAAGACAAACCTCATTCTAGAAATATTCTTCTTATTATACCACAGGAAAATCATAATTTTTAGCCTTAGCCTCCCTTTCAAGAAATATTTTCTCCATACAATAATCTTCCTCCACAATAAAATCATCTCCAATAATAAGTCTTTTCAATTCTAATAGTAACAGTGAATAAATTTGAAATAATAACGCGAATTATTATATCATTTCTCCTCTTTTCACTTCATCGCAAAAAAACAAAAAAAGCCGTGCGAACACGACCTTTTACGGATCTTTCTATCTATCAAATCTTGGTCAATACAGTCGCTGTATCTGGCGAAGTATCATAAATTTGAAAATCTGTACCAACACCTAAATCAGCTTGTGCCAATTGGTTAACCATAGTCATATGTGCCAGTTCCTTAATATTATTTTCCTTTGATAGATGCCCTAGGTAAATCTTATTGGTCCGATTTCCGAGCGAACGAATCATGGCATCTGCACCATCTTCGTTACAAAGATGCCCTTTATCCGACAAAATCCGTTGCTTCAAATTCCAAGAATATGAACCCGAACGAAGGATTTCAACATCATGATTGGATTCAATCAAATAGGCATCTGCATTTTCCACAATACCCACCATTCGGTCACTAACATAACCAGTATCCGTCAACATAACAAAGGATTTATCATCTTTCATAAAGCGGTAGAACTGCGGACAAGCAGCATCGTGGCTGACACCAAATGACTCAATATCCAGGTCTCCAAAAGTTTTCATTGAGCCCAATTCAAAAATGTGTTTTTGGGCGACATCAATTTTGCCCAGCTTGCTTTCCATTGCCTGCCAGGTCAATTCATTGGCATAAATATCCATACCATATTTACGAGCTAACACTCCTATACCATGGATATGATCGCTATGTTCATGGGTGACTAAAATGGCATCAATATCATCTGGTTTTCGGTCAATTTCTGCCAAAAGACTAGTGATTTTTTTTCCCGATAAACCTGCATCCACTAAAATTTTCTTTTTATCCGTTTCCAAATAAAAACAATTTCCACTAGACCCGGATGCTAAAATACTATAATTAAAACCTGTTCCGATCATACTCTCCTATTCTTCCTCAACAACCTCTTCCCACTCATCCAGTGCAATATCCTTACTATATGGTAAGACAATCGTAAATGTCGAACCATGTCCATACTCACTTTTAGCCCAAATGAAACCTTTGTGTTGCTTTACAATCTCTTTTGCAATCGCCAAACCTAAACCTGTGCCTCCTTGGGCTCTCGAACGCGCTTTATCAACTCGATAGAAACGGTCAAATATTTTAGGTAAATCAGCTTTAGGAATACCCAAACCTTCATCTGAAATAGAAAGAATAAGCTGACTATCTGTCGTTTTCATACTAAAGGTAATGTTTCCCCCATCTGGAGAATACTTGATAGCATTATTCAAAATATTATCAACTACCTGCGTCATCTTATCGGTATCAATTTCAACCCAAATTGGACTAATCTGGTAATCACGAATAATAGCGTAGGTCTTACCAACATCAGAATTCTTCATCTGATCAAAGCGATTCAAGATAAAAGTGATAAAGGCTGTAAAATTGATTAACTCTACATCTATCTCTCCAACCTGATTATCAATGCGAGATAAACTTAAAAGATCTGTAATCATCCGCATCATCCGGTTGGTTTCATCTAAGGATACCTTGACAAAACTTGGGGCAACCGATTCAGTCAGAGCTCCCTCATCCAAGGCTTCCAAATATGATTTAACCGAGGTCAACGGTGTACGCAATTCGTGACTGACATTAGAAACAAACAGTCTGCGCTCACGTTCCTCCTTGGCCTGCTCCGTCATATCATGTAGGACAACAACCAACCCTGATATGAGCCCACTTTCACTCCTAATCGTTGCAAAATTAGCTCGTAAGGTCAGTAATTCTTGATTCTCATTAACTTTTTCTAAGACGATTTCAGGTGTTTGAGATAACAACTCACGCAGACTATATTTGTCTTGAAGTTCTAGAACATCAAGTAAAAAATATTGCTCCTGTTTATGATCTTTTAACCCCAGTTGTTTCTGCGCCATATCATTGACCATGATAATTCGGCCAATACGATCTGTAGCAATGACTCCATCACTCATGTAGGAAAGAATGGAACTGAGCCGGATTTTTTCTTGTTCTAGGTGATCGTGCGTTAAACGGATTACTTCTGACAAATCATTCAGTAAATTTGCCATTTCAGTAATCTCTGGACTTCCTCGCAAATCCAATACATCAGAGTAATTACCATCTATCAAGTCGCCAACTTTTTTATTGAGTAATTGAATCTGCTTATTGTCACGATAGTTTTCTATCAACAATACTGTCAACGCCATTAGAAAGCCGACCAAAATAACAACAAACCAAAATTCAGCTGTTGTAATTAGATAGCGTAATTGATTAATCATAAGCTTTTATAAAATAACCTACTCCCCTGCGTGTCAAGATGTATTCCGGACGACTTGGAGTGTCTTCAATTTTTTCGCGCAAGCGTCGAACCGTCACGTCCACAGTACGTACATCTCCAAAATAATCATATCCCCAAACAGTCTCAAGTAGATGCTCTCGCGTCATGACTTGCCCAATGTGCTTGGCCAAATGATACAATAATTCAAATTCACGGTGTGTTAGTTCAAGTTCTTTTCCATGTTTCTTAGCTACAAAAGCATCTGGAACAATTACCAAATCACCGATTACCAATTCTGGAGTACCAGATGATTCAACTGCTCCTTGCGTCTCAGCCAATTCACTTCGACGAAGAAGAGCTTTTACACGCGCCTGTAATTCACGGTTTGAGAATGGCTTTGTCACATAGTCATCCGCACCAATTTCAAGCCCAATAACTTTATCAAACTCACTATCTTTAGCTGACAACATTAAAATAGGAACATTACTTGTTTTTCGAATCGTCCGTGCTACTTCTAATCCATCTATTTCTGGAAGCATTAAATCTAAAATAACAATGTCTGGAAACTCTGCTTCAAAAATATCAAGCGCCTCACGTCCATCAAACGCAGTAACTACCTCATATCCTTCACGTGTCATATTGAACTTAATAATATCCGAGATTGGTTTCTCATCATCAACAATTAAAATTTTCTTCATTTTTTATTACCTTTATTATCTTTTATCTATTATATCAAACTTATTTAAAAATTTCATTTTACAAGATGTGTACATAATCTTATGTTGCATTTTATGATATGCTAATTATTAAATTGTCTGAATTTACTTGACATTTAATAATTGCAATGATATGATGCTAATACCCTATTTTTTCTTGAAGGAGACACTTATGGCATTAGTAGATTTTAAAAATGTAAATAAATACTACGGCGACTACCACGCCTTACGCAATATAAACTTGGAATTTGAACCTGGACAGGTTGTCGTATTGCTCGGACCATCTGGTTCAGGAAAATCGACACTCATCCGAACTATCATTGGTTTAGAAGCAATCGATGAAGGTCAATTGGTCGTCAATGGTCATGATATTTCTTCTACGTCCATCAAAGAATTAGTTGCCTTACGTAAAGAAGTTGGTATGGTCTTCCAGCATTTTAATCTCTATCCACACAAGACAGTTTTAGAAAATGTTACCCTAGCTCCGACAAAGGTCTTAGGTATTGATAAGGCAACTGCTGAAAAAACTGCTCAAAAATACCTCGAGTTTGTTAACCTTTGGGATAGAAAAGATTCCTATCCTGCTATGCTATCTGGCGGACAAAAACAACGTGTCGCAATTGCACGTGGATTGGCTATGCAACCTGAACTTTTGTTGTTTGATGAACCAACTTCTGCCCTCGATCCAGAAACCATCGGTGATGTTTTAGCGGTAATGCAAAAATTAGCGCGAGATGGGATGAACATGATTGTTGTAACGCATGAAATGAGCTTTGCACGTGAGGTTGCTGACCGTATTATCTTTATGGCTGAGGGAGAGGTTTTGGTAGACACGACCGATGTCAATGGATTCTTTGAAAACCCAACCGAACCAAGAGCTAAGCAATTCCTCAGTAAGATCATCAACCACGAATCTGATAACGTAAAGTTATAGGAGGTACCTATGAAAAAGAAGAATCGTACTCTCTTTCTGACATTTCCACTACTAGTCCTAGTAGCCATACTCCTATTCGTAGTTAAACAGCCCATTGCGCAAACAGATACCCCTACAGAATTATCGAACAGTGACCAAGTTCAGGCAATAATCGAGAGAGGTGTTCTCCGAGTTGGTGTCAAACAGGATGTTCCAAACTTTGGCTACAAGAACCCAGATTCTGGTGAATTTGAAGGATTGGAGATTGACATTGCTCGCAAAATCGCAGACGAATTAGGTGTAGATATTGAATTCACTCCGGTTACTGCCCAAACACGTGGACCACTTCTCGATAATGGTCAAGTAGATTTGGTCATCGCAACCTTCACCATCACAGAAGAACGCACGTTACTCTACAATTTCACAACTCCTTACTACACAGATGCCGTTGGCTTCTTGGTCAATAAGGATAGTGGAATTAAGACCTTTACCGACCTAAACGGAAAGACAATCGGAGTAGCTCAGGGTTCCATTACACGTACCCTCATCTCTGAATTGGCAGATAAGTATGGCATTGCAGTAAACTTTGCTGAACTCGGTTCCTATCCGGAACTCTCCGTATCCCTTAGAGCACATAGAACTGATGCCTTCTCTGTTGACCAATCCATTCTATCCGGTTACATTGGCTCAAAATCAGAACTAATGGACTTTAGCTTCTCAGCTTCTGATTATGGAATTGTTACTAAATTATCTAACAAAGACCTTAACAACTACTTAAACAGCCTTGTTGAAAAATGGACTTCCGATGGTAGTCTTCAGGCCATCTATGATGCCAATGGTCTAGAACCAGTGACAGAAACTGACGAATAGAAAGGTGAAACAATATGACAGTTTTAACAACTAGTCCTTACGCTTGGGAGAATTGGGTCAGTTATTTCAAGGATTTTCCAACTTTTTTCCAAGGATTTCTCTTTACCTTAGCCATTTCTGTCGGAGCCTTTATCATGGCCATGTTTTTAGGAATTGTCTTTGGTAGTCTCTCTTCAAGTAAAAATAAAGTTTTAAAAATCATCGCACGTGTCTATGTTGAATACTATCAGAATACGCCGCTTTTGGTTCAGTTCATGATTGTTTATTATGGACTTCCGCTGATTTCAAATTATGTTCTCATGCCGTCCATCTACTGGACAGCTGTTATCTGCGTGGGACTCTATCACGGTGCCTATATTGCAGAGGTCATTCGTGCAGGGATTGAAGCTGTGCCAACTGGTCAAACAGAAGCTGCACTTTCACAAGGATTTACTCAAGCTGAAACCATGTGGATTATCATTTTGCCACAGGCCGTTCCGACCATTCTGCCACCTTTGACCAACCAAGTCGTGAACTTGATTAAGAATACTGCCACTGTTGCCATCATCTCAGGAGCTGATATTATGTTTATGTCAAAATCTTGGTCTGCCATGAATGCTAACTACATCCCAGCATTTGCTGGTGCTGCTTTCCTTTACTTCATCATGTGCTTCCCTGTTGCAAGCTGGGGCCGACGCATTGAGGAAAGGAATAAGTCAGCCTTTTCACACTAAAAGGAGGTTGAACGATGAATTATGTTTTAGAATTACTCAAACCTTCAACCTTCCAACTCTTGTGGAGTGGTTTGAAGTTAACAGTCTATATTTCAAGTATTTCGGTAATCCTATCCATTCTTTTCGGAATGGTTTTAGCCATCATGCGTAATGGGAAAAATCCAATTTTCAAGTGGATTGCAACCATCTATATTGAATTTGTGCGTAATGTCCCAAACTTGCTGTGGATTTTCACAGTTTTCCTAGTCTTCCAAATGAAGTCAACGCCTGCTGGTATTACTTCTTTTACTATTTTTACCACGGCAGCCATGGCCGAGATTATCCGCGGTGGTCTAAACGCCATCGGACCGGGCCAGACCGAAGCTGGTTTGTCACAGGGTTTTACCCCTGTACAAATCATGGTCTATATCATTATGCCTCAGGCTATTCGCAAAATGCTGCCAGCCATCATCTCGCAGATTGTAACGGTCATCAAGGACACTAGTTTTCTCTATTCCGTTATCGCCCTGCAAGAACTCTTTGGTTCTAGTCAAATCCTCATGGGACGCTACTTTGAGGCAGAACAAGTTTTTGCCCTTTACCTCATGGTTGCTCTCATCTACTTTGTTATCAATTTTGCCATTTCAAGTCTGTCACGTTATGTGGCTAAGTCTTGGGCGAGCAGCATAGAGTAAGATTTCTCCCAGCCAGTTGGTTGGGATTTTTTTGCTGTCAAAAAAGAAGCCCATTCGGACTTCTTGCTTTATTTATTCTTCTTCAGCTGGTCTTGACTTACGAGCAATATCTGCTAGGATATGGTCCACAAATTCTGCAACAGACTGAGTTTGCGTTGCCTTACTTCCGTAGCGTCGAACGTTGACAGCATTATCTTCCATTTCCTTGTCACCAACGATGAGCTGGTATGGAATCTTGCTGGTCTGACTCTGACGAATCTTGTACTGCATCTTCTCGTTACGTTCATCTACGTGTACGCGAACACCACGGTCTTGCAATTCTTTTGCAACCTTCCAAGCGTAATCCAAGTGAGCCTCCACAGAGATTGGAATCATAGTCACTTGGGTTGGAGCTAACCAAGTTGGGAAGGCGCCCTTGTAGGTTTCAATCAAAATGGCTGTGAAGCGTTCCATAGTTGAGATAACACCACGGTGAATCATAACCGGGCGGTGTTCTTCACCATCAGCACCAATGTAGGTCAAAGCAAAACGTTCTGGCAAGAGGAAGTCCAACTGAATGGTTGACAGTGTCTCCTCATTACCTAAGGCAGTTCTCACCTGGATATCTAATTTTGGACCGTAAAAGGCTGCTTCCCCCTCTGCCTCGAAGTAGTCCACGCCCATTTCATCCATAGCATCTTTCAACATACGCTGGGCATTTTCCCACATCTCATCGTTGTCATAGTACTTCTCTTTGTCCTCTGGGTCACGATATGACAGACGGAAACGGTAGTCGTTTAAGTTGAAATCTGCGTACACTTCGATAATCAACTGAAGTGCTTTTTTGAACTCTTCTTGGATTTGCTCAGGTGTCACGAAAATATGACCGTCGTTAAGAGTCATCTCACGTACCCGTTGCAAACCTGTAAGAGCACCAGATTTCTCATAGCGGTGCATCATCCCAAGCTCAGCGATACGCACTGGCAATTCGCGGTAAGAACGCACATGATTTTTATAAACTTGAATGTGGTGCGGACAGTTCATCGGACGAAGCACAAACTCCTCACCGTCACCCATGTCCATAGTTGGAAACATGTCTTCTGAATAATGATCCCAGTGACCTGAGGTCTTGTAGAGTTCGACAGAAGCCAAAGGTGGCGTATAAACGTGCTGGTAACCTGAAGCTAATTCCTTGTCTGTGATGTAACGCTCCAAGGTACGACGGATGGTCGCTCCATTTGGCAACCAGAATGGCAAACCTTGACCAACTTCTTGGCTAATCATGAAAAGATCCAATTCCTTACCAAGTTTACGGTGGTCACGTTCTTTGGCCTCTTCACGCATTTGCAGGTATGCTTTGAGATCTTTTTTGTCAAACCAAGCTGTACCATACACACGTTGCATCATTGGATTTTCGCTCTTACCACGCCAGTATGCACCAGCTACGTTGAGCAATTCAAAAATCTGGATACGGCCTGTTGACGGAACGTGTGGGCCACGGCAGAGGTCAACGTATTCACCCTGGGTATAAATGGTCAAACCGCCCTCATCATCAGAATGTTCCTGAATCAATTCCAACTTGTATGGATCATTTTTGAAAATTTCAAGAGCTTCTTCCTTAGTCACCTCACGACGTTCTGAAGGGAAGTTTTCCTTGACAATCTTCATCATTTCTTCCTGAATGCGTGGCAGATCATCATTTGAAATCTGACCAGCCGCATTGTCCGTATCATAGTAGAAACCATCTTGAATAGCTGGACCAACCCCCAACTTGATTTCAGGGAAAAGACGCCGAGACGCCTGAGCAAACAAGTGGGCAGCTGAGTGACGCAAGATGTCCAAGGCATCCTCATGATCGGGCGTTACGATTTCAAGCGTACCTTCCTCTTCAATGGCACGAGTTGTGTCAATCAATTTACCATTAAACTTACCAGCAAGAGCCTTTTTCGCCAAAGACTTGCTGATGCTCTCCGCAATTTCAAAAGTAGTCACACCAGCTTGGTACTCACGAACAGCACCATCTGGGAAAGTAATGTTAATCATAATATAAGATATAAAGGGTGTTAAGCGGACACAGACAAAATAGGAAACAAAACGACGACGCAAGCGTCTAGTTCTCGTTTATCTTTTTGGCCCAGTCCGTAGCCCGTATTCAGTTCAACCAAATACGGAGGCCCTAGTCCTTTCTATTTTTTTATTTATTTTTTAATCCCCAATAACTCCTCTTTCTGAGTTAAAAAGGTTTCCATTTCTTTTTGAATATCAATATCCAGGCGGTCAGCCAGTTCAATCAACCACCAGATATTTTCAGCCATTTTATGCTCTAAGCTATAGGGTGTTTCATCATAGTAACGACCCTGCTTGGTCATAATCAGACGGTTCATGTTACCAATATCGTTGGTCAACAATTCTTTATTTTAAGTTGTTGAGCTGAAACAGTCTATCCCCAAACTGTTTCACTCCTCAATGGACCACTCTTTATCGTGGTACTTGACTTCCAATTCTCTGTAAGCCTTGCGAATGGCTAGGCAACGGTCAATCGTTTCTTGTGGAATGCTGATCAACTTCACCTCCTTGTTTTGTCAAAAAAGAAAATACGACGTCCTTGCAAAAAGGACGTCGTAACGTGGTTCCACCTTCATTTATCTACGACAAAAAAGTGTCATAGACCTCATGGTTGGCGATAAGGGAACCACCCTTTTATGTTTGCATAAAATCATACCGAGTAGTGTCAATTCTATCCTCTGTGCACTTTCACCAACCGCCCACTCTCTCAAAGATTTCCTAGAATTGATAAGTCTCTAACAGCTATTATAACAGGATTTCCTGATTTTTCAAGGATTTTTCTTCATTTTCTTCTTTTGTGTAAATAGCAGAGCTCCTATCCCATTTCCAATCAGAGCACATAAGGTGTAGACAATCTGATAGAGAATAATCCATTCCTTAAAGAAAAAGATGGTTACAGGATAAAGCAGTAAAACCAAGGCAAGAAGGCTAGGAGAGAAGCCGTTAAAAAATCCATAAAGAAGACCCGTTAGGAACAACACAATGGGAGTATAGAGCAATATATTACCGACCACCAGCTCCTTAGAAAGCATGGTGTCACTAATCAGATGAAAGGCAATCAGGTAAATACCTGCATACATGAATAGTATAATAAGGGCTACTACAGCCAGACTCTTCCAACTTTTCTTTTGTAAACTTTCCATTTGAACCCTCCAAATTAATCAAAGAAATTCCGAATTGAACCCTCCAAATTAATCAAAGAAATTCCGAATAGACTTCACCTGCTCAACAGATTTTTTTAGCATCCTTGCTGTAGTATCTGTTGATTTGACTACTGCTTTACGTGGTAAATAAATGGCTTCTTTTAACAATACTTCAGCCACACTATCTTGATTTGTATGATTTTTTCTGAAATCATATGAAATTTTCAAATCGAGATAGTATTCAAACACTCTGCGTCCGAAATTAGTCGCGGAAATTTCATATAATTTTTTTTCCAAAACATGAGGATTCATAGGAGGGGTCATGACAATCGCTTCAATGACCGCATCTGAAAGTTCCTCTTCATGTAAAAATAGCGTTCCAAACATCTTATCAGTGATAACATTAGACAAATAGGGATTTGAGTGAGCGATAATGGGGGTTCCCGTTGCCAAGCTCTCTAAGAAGGTCAACCCTTGGGTCTCACTCGTTGAAGCCGAAATAAAGAAATCGGCAGCTTTATAATACAGAGCTGTATCACTTGGTGCAACCATTCCCGTCATCTGAACAGAATCTGTCAGTCCCAATTCAACAATCATATCCTGCAAAGCTGTCTCATATGGCCCACCACCAACAATAACTAGTTTTACCTTTGGATTGTCCGCCAAAATGTTCGGCATTGCTTTAATAACAGCCTGAATATTCTTTTCATGTGAGATACGAGATAGGCTTAGTAACATGGTTTCATCTGGTCCAATGCCCAGTTGTTCCCTTAATTCCTCAATGTCCGAAGGACAGATTTCAGGGCGATCAAATTTTGCCAAGTCAATCCCTGTTGGTATGACCCTTTTTGAAACAGGAACATTGTATCGTACTAATAGTTCCTCAACAATTTCACTCGGACAAATCACACCGTCCAAATCATGCAGGAACGAGCGAGCAAAATATTTTATCATTCCAGGACGAATCAACCGTCCCTTAGCGATATAGTGTACATAATCCTCATATTGAGTATGATAGGTATGCACAACAGGAACTTGTAGTTCTTTTGCAACCATCTTACCTAGAATACCTAAGGTAAATTCTGTATGGGTGTGAACCAAGTCCAACCTATAGCGACTAGCTATCTTTAAGGCATCTTTAAAACCAGCATAGGCTACTCGCCGGTCTTTAAATGCGAAAAATGGAACACTTGGGATACGTATAATATCCCAATCCTCGTAGCGATTGACACCCTCATCTGTTGTGGTAAAAATAAATACTGTATGACCTAATTTTTCAAGCTCAGTTTTGAGAGTTCGAATCGAAGTTGCCACACCCGAAACTTGTGGAAAATAGGTGTCTGTAAATAATCCAATCCGCATGCTTTCTCCTATTTTATGTATTATGATTTAGCTAAATCAGCCTGCTCTTGGTAAAAGGCAAGCCACTTTTCAAGCAAGGATTCCGGAGAATAATAGTTAGAAATTTCTCTCGCTTTATTTGTCAATTCAATCAGCTGATTTGGTTGATTCTGCAATGTTTCTATAGCCGTTTTCATTTCATACATATTTTTTACTGGCAAATACATTCCCTCGAGAATAACCTTGTACAAATCAATGTCTCGCAACATGATGGCTGTACCACAACTGGCTGCTTCTAAAATCGTCATTGGGAACAATTCACTATAACTAGGTAAAAAGAAAACATCAGCCATGTTATACAATTTTAGCATTTCTTCTGCTTCAACAATCCCTGTGAAAACGAGATTTTTAGGAGGCTGCTCCATTAATTTTTTATATTCTGCATGTCCATTAGTCATATTACCAAATGAAAAACCACCTGCCCAAACAAAGGTCACATCTGGACATTCTCTTGCTAATTGTGCAAAGTCATCAATTCCTTTTCGTCTCTGCACTTGCCCTGCACCTAATACAACAAATTGATCTGGAGAAATTGCGTAGTGTTTTCGAACATCTTGCACTTCTTCTGTAGAAAGAGGATGCCACTGATCACGATTTACAAAGTTTGGTAAATAAGTGATTTTATCGCGTGAAATCCCATACTCCACTAAATCATCTATGAAACTCGGATTGACGACCACTAACTGGTCCATACGATTATAAAAGGTAATCACATACCAAGATACAAGAGGATCAAGAAAACGTGGAATTTGTAAGCTACCTTCAAGAGTATCAGGAAGAAAATGCACATAACCAACTCGTCGCCCTGTTCTTTTTTTGAAAAATGTCGTCAAAAAAAAGATGGGATCGATGGTATGGTAATGGGTTACATCCGCCTTAACAAATAGTTTTTCTTGAATGTCTAGCTTAGTTGTTCCACGTTCTCGCAATAAGTGCATCAGCTCTCTATAGGCCCCTGATACCCCTTGTCCCTTTACTTTTTCGCTAGAACTTAACATGTTTATGACTAATTTCTTTGTACTCATATATGTATTATACACTACTTTTTCAAATAGTGAAACCGTAAACAGATAGGGAAATCCCTTACCAATTTTCTGAAAAAGTAAAAAGAAGCCGACTGATTAGTTCGACTTCTGAATCCTTATTTTGTAGATTTACGTTCCTTGATACCATGATTCAAGATAACTTCGCGATTATCCAATTCTTCCTTGTGCATAATTTTTGTCAACATACGCATGGCAATTGCGCCGATATCGTAAATCGGTTGATTGATGGACGTCAGATTTGGACGAGTATATTTTGTTACCTGTGAATCATCACTTGTAATGATTTCAAATTCTTCAGGAACCTTTATACCACGATCACTGATACCATTTAACAAACCGGCAGCGATTTCATCTTCAGCAATATATGCTGCAGTTGCTCCCGCATTCAAGACACGTTCCGCCAAGACATAGCCTTCTTCATATTTGTATTTTGATTCAAAGACAAGACCTTCATTAAACTCTAAACCATTCGCTTGGAGTCCTTCTTTGTAACCAGAAAAACGAACTTTCCCGTTGATGTCATCAACCAATGGACCTGAAACAAAGGCGATTTTTTTGTTATTTTTAGCAAGCAATTTTACTGCATCACTACTTGCAGTTGCGTAGTCAATATTGACACTTGGCAATTGGTGTTCCAAATCGACAGTACCTGCTAATACAATCGGAGTGCGTGAACGTGAAAATTCTGCACGAATCTTATCTGTCAGATGATAGCCCATGAAGATAATACCATCGACTTGCTTAGAAAACAATGTATTAATAACATTAATTTCTTTCTCGTCATTTTCATCACTGTTTGCCAATACGATATTATACTTATACATATCAGCAATGTCATCAATCCCCTTAGCCAAGGTTGCAAAATAGGCATTGGCAATATTTGGAATCACAACCCCCACAGTTGTCGTTTTTTTACTTGCCAAACCACGCGCAACAGCATTTGGGCGATAATCTAATCGATCAATCACCTCTAACACTTTTTTACGAGTGTTTTCCTTGACATTTTTATTACCATTGACTACACGACTGACTGTAGCCATTGACACACCAGCTTCACGCGCAACGTCATAAATCGTCACGGTATCGTCTGTATTCATCATCTATTTACACTTCCTTTCTTAAATCAAATTTCTATGAAAATTACGCTTTCACTCAATCATAGTGTATCATTTTTTGTAACCACTTTCAAGAGAAAATCGTATTTTTTTCCTTTGTACTTGCAAATTTTTTGATTTTTTGAAACAATAGTCTATATAATAAAAGAAAATTTCAAAATGATTTCCAAATTTGAAAGGAAAAGCCATGTCAAAATTGCAACACGTCCAAAATTACCTCGATTCAAATAAATTAGATTTAGCAATCTTTTCAGATCCAATTAGTATTTATTATCTGACTGGTTACCTTAGTGATCCGCATGAGCGCCATATGTTGCTCTTTGTCATGCCTGATCACGAATCACTCCTTTTCCTTCCTGGCTTGGATGTGGAGCGTGCAGTTGCCACAGTTGATTTTCCAGTCGCTGGATATATGGATTCAGAAAATCCATGGCAAATCATCAAAAATAAACTTCCTCAAAAGCATTTCTCAGCGATTGGTGCTGAATTTGACAACCTAAACCTAACACGTTATCATGGTCTTCAATCCATCTTCAATCAACCATTCTCTGATATTACACCATTAATCAATACTATGAAATTGATCAAGTCGCGTGATGAAATAGAAAAAATGTTGGTTGCTGGTGAATTTGCAGATAAAGCAATGCAAGTTGGCTTTGATAATATCTCACTCAACGTAACAGAAACTGATATCATTGCTCAGATTGAATTTGAAATGAAAAAACAAGGCATTTCAAAAATGAGCTTTGATACCATGGTCTTAACAGGAGATAATGCCGCTAACCCACACGGAATTCCATCAACAAACAAAATCGAAAATGACGCTCTGCTATTGTTCGACCTAGGTGTAGAAACTTTGGGATATACTTCCGATATGACGCGCACAGTCGCTGTCGGTAAGCCAGACCAGTTTAAACAGGATATTTACAACTTAACTTTAGAGGCTCATATGACTGCAGTTAATATGATCAAGCCTGGTGTGACCGCTAGTGAAATTGACTATGCCGCACGATCAGTGATTGAAAAAGCTGGTTATGGTGAGTATTTCAACCATCGTCTTGGACATGGTTTGGGCATGAGTGTCCACGAATTTCCATCTATTATGGAAGGCAACGACCTGGTTATCAAAGAAGGCATGTGCTTCTCAGTTGAACCTGGTATTTATATTCCAGGAAAAGTTGGTGTCCGGATTGAAGACTGCGGTTATGTCACAGAAACTGGATTTGAACTCTTCACAAAAACACCAAAAGAACTCTTGTATTTTGAAGGTTAATGGGAACCAATCGTTTCTTCACTCCTCAAAGCTCGTTGGCAACAGTTCCTTTTGATGTTAAATAGAAGTGCTTTAAAGCCGATTATTAAAATAAAAGCATACGATTATGTTACCGAAGAGTTTCATAATCGTATGCTTTATTTATTTGTATGCGTGTCTAACAAAATTGTAAGAAAGTGTAACTATAAAATGTCTTAGTCCAATCAAGAAAGCTTTTTATCTTAAAAATTTCGTCCGTTTTTACCGTAACCATATTTTTCCATAAAGTCTTGACGGAATTCCAAAAGGTTGTCATCCATGATTGCTTGACGGACATTTTTCATTAGGTTAATCAAGAAAAATAGATTGTGATAACTGGTCAAACGAATACCAAATGTCTCGTCGGCCTTAAGTAAATGACGGAGATACGCACGTGTGTAGTTTTTACATGTGTAGCAATCGCACTCTGGATCTAATGGTGTAAAGTCCTCAGCGAACTGAGCGTTTTTAACCACAAGACGTCCTTGACTGGTCATGCAAGTTCCATTACGTGCAATGCGTGTTGGTAGTACACAGTCAAACATATCAACCCCACGAATCACACCATCAATCAAGCTATCTGGTGCTCCGACACCCATGAGGTAACGAGGCTTATTCTCTGGCAATAGTGGGGTGGTGAAATCCAGTACAGCATTCATTTCATCATGTGTCTCCCCAACAGCCAATCCCCCAATAGAGTATCCTGGAAAATCCATGCTAACCAAATCATGAGCTGATTGGCGACGAAGATCCTCAAAACCAGCACCCTGTACAATACCAAATAAGCCTTGGTCATGGGGACGAAGATGAGCCTTAAGACCACGTTCTGCCCAACGACTGGTTCTTTCAATCGATTTTTTTACATAGTCGTAAGGTTGATAGAACTGCGGACACTCGTCGAAACTCATCATAATATCCGAACCAAGATTGTTCTGAATTGAGATAGCTTTTTCAGGTGACAAGAACATTTTACTACCATTGAGATGGTTTTTAAATGTAACACCTTCTTCAGTAATATTTCGGCTATCTGCTAGAGAGTATACTTGGAAACCGCCTGAGTCAGTCAGAATTGGTTGATCCCAATTCATAAACTTGTGCAAACCACCTGCACGAGCCACTAAGTCATCACCTGGGCGGAGCCACAGATGATAGGTATTGGATAGGATAATCCCTGATCCCATCTCTTTCAATTCTTCAGGCGACATGGTCTTTACCGTTGCCTGAGTCCCAACTGGCATAAACATCGGGGTTGGAAAGGTCCCGTGTGGGGTAATAATTTCACCCAAACGAGCACCTGTATGCTTTTCTTTCTTAATCAAGCGATACTTGATTGGAACATCTGTCATCTTTTATTTACCTCCCGCTAGGAAAAACAGTCCTAGGAATTTAATCTTGCATGGTCTAATCGATTGGTCTGTCATATGAAAAATAAACAAGTATCATTTCCATGTGTATCCGACGAATCGTTTTGAAAGTTGAGAAGAACAAAACTTACTCTAACTATCTTGAAATAAGGAATCGATTAATTTCCACAGCACCTTCCAGTCTATCAAAAAAAATCTAGCTTGTCATCTAGAATTATGTTACAATGTCTATCAAAGGAGACCCTATCTATGTTGACTATTGCTACAATCACTGACAAGGCTAGAAAAACATTACAAGATACTCCCAACATCTTTCAAATTGCACTTATTCCAGTGCTCATATCCGTCAGTGTCCAACTTTTCTCATCCACTCGTCAATCTATTCTTGAGGTATACTTGTCACAAGATGGATCCAATCTACATTTCAGTTACCTACTGTCTAGCATACTATTTCCTATCTTTTATGGACTCTTAATGAGCCTTTTATATCTATCTATAACGTGGGCTCTTTTCAAAGGCATTAAACAGGGAGCGAATGAGTACAGAGTGAGCAGTTCATTGGCTATTTTTCAACATGAACATTTTAAAAAGATTTTCTTTACTTTCATCTTAAAGCGCATTTTGTTATTTCTTTGGGGCCTTATTTTCTACATCGGTCTAGTATGTTTTTTAGGCTCAATTATCTATTTATCGAGTTTTCTCCTTTCACAAGGGAGCGTTACAGAGGTTCAAATTCCCTATGACATTCTCAGTGTGACAGGCATGCTGTTTTTCATCGGATTTTTGCTGATGATCATTGGATTGATTATTTATCTACCTCAAATCTACGCCTATTCGCAAGTTGAGACAGTTTTATTTGATCAATTAACCACGAATGACTACCGCAATCCTCTTTCTACCGTTAAATACAGTCGGAACCTAATGAAAGGATACAAAAGGAAACGCTTTCTGTTGGACCTGCATTTCATCGGATGGTTCCTACTTTCTACTATCACCTTCGGTATAGTTGGCATTTATGTGTTGCCTTATTATCATGCTGCGCAAATCCACTTTTACATTGCACTATTAGAAGATCAGCATTATTCATTTTCAACGAAACAAATATAGATTGGGTTCATTCCTATTTTCTACAAAAGATAATCGGATTTAAAAACCATTCTATTTCTTGAAGCCAGACGCATAAGACATTACTTTCTTATTTTCTGGTTGTTGACTCAAATCAATCCCCTATGGTGATTTCTAAAATGACATTTAATACTCAATGAAAGTCAAAATCAGTCTAGATGACGCAGACGCAGATAGAACTGAAGTTCATCAAATCAAGTCAACTCCGTCTACTTTTGATTTTCGAAGAGTATAAAAGTACCCTTTTCGTGTTTCCAACGGTAATCGCGAACTGGGTACTTTTTTATTTGTCAAATTTACTCAACTTCACTTCTCACACACTGCAAGGCAGCTCCGATGACTTGATGCATATCATAGTACCGATAATGACCAAGACGTCCACCAAATATAAGATTCTCTTGTTGTTCTGCGAGGCGTTTATAAGCAGTATAGAGTTTGTTGTTACAATCATTGTTCACTGGATAATACGGCTCATCGCCTCGTTTCCAGGTCTTCGAATACTCACGTGTAATAATGGTTTTCGGTTGTGTACCAAATTCAAAATGTTTGTGTTCGATGATTCGAGTAAATGGTGTTTCACTATCTGTGTAGTTCACAACTGCATTCCCTTGATAGTTTTCCATATCCAATACTTCTGTCTCAAATCGAAGGCTACGATATTCCAATTCACCAAGTTGGTAATCAAAAAACTCGTCAATCATTCCTGTAAAGACAATCTTCGGATAGGTCGCTAAATAGTCTTCTTTATTGGCAAAGAAATCAACATTTGTCTCCACATCAATATTGTCATGGTCCAACATTTTTTCAACAATCTGCGTGTAACCACCAATGGGAATACCTTGAAATGTATCATTAAAATAGTTATTGTCGTAAGTCAAACGCACGGGCAAACGACGAATGATAAAGGCTGGCAACTCCGTACATGGTTTTTCCCATTGTTTCTCGGTGTATGGCTTGATCAATTTTTCATAGATGTCTGTACCAACTAGTGAGATGGCTTGTTTTTCCAAGTTCTCAGGTGTTTTTCCTCCCAAAACAGCACGTTGCTCAGCAATCTTTGCCTCTGCCTCCGCTGGAGTAACCACACCCCACAGTTTATTGAAGGTATTCATGTTGAATGGAAGGTTGTAGATTTCACCCTTGTAGTTGGCGACCGGTGTGTTTGTATAGCGGTTGAACTCAGCAAACTGATTCACATAGTCCCAAATTTCCTTCTCAGAAGTGTGGAAAATATGAGCTCCATATTCATGGACCTGAATTCCTTCTACTTCTTTTGTATAGATGTTACCTGCAATGTGGTCTCGTTTTTCGATAACCTTGATTTTTTTACCCTATTTAGCTGCCTCATGAGCAAAGACTGCACCGAACAGACCAGCACCTACAACTAGATAATCGTAATTGTTCATTTATTTGATCAAACCTTTCTTACAAAACAAAGTTGTCTATCAGTGGAAGCCATAGCATCAAACTGAAAACCGTCGACCCTTGCTTCCTTTAATTGTTCCAAGGTCACACAATTTGTCTCTGCCATCCATGACAAAAATCTGCCTCTCCCTTTTTTGGATATTGTGGAATGTATTTTCCTCTTGCCATTCTTTTCTTCCACAAACAGCACCCTTACCATTCTCTTTTGAATTTCAGGAGAAAAAACTTGTTCAAATTCCGAAGATGCCAAAGAAATAATGACATCTTCGTTTTGCAGACAAGCATCATAATAAGGACGCCAAAATTGCTTCAATGATTTTCCCATCACTTTTAAACTCCCTTGAAAATCCAAACGATGAGGTGCAATGAGGGAGAAAGGAGATATCAATCCATAAAAACCAGTTGCAATATAAACATGATTTTTCATGTAAGACAGTTCCTGGTCAGAAAGGTCAGTTCGATGCATATAACGATACATCAATCCATCATACAAGAGCCAAGCAGGATATGTTTTTGCTTGACCATGCACTATCCTTGTCCAACGATCTTTCTCCAGCTCCGCTCTTTCCAGTGGCAATTTATAAAAATCTGCTAACTGCTGAGAATCTTTACTTCCAAGCTCAGATAAAACTTGCAAACTTTCTGGAGATAAATCCTGAAAAGCTTGTGGGTCCATATTTGTATTTAATTCTTTAGCATTTGGTAAAATAATCTTCATGCCTTTCATTATAACACAGGCCTCGCTTCTCTGCCTACTCTGCACACTTTGTTCTTGTCTTACTTGAAACAATGCTATATACTAATAGTAAATCATCTGTAAGGGGACAGTTGACATGACAAAATACCAGCAAATTATCTCAGACATTAACCAAGCTATTGAAAACCATACTTATAAACGTGGGCAAAAACTCCCATCAGTACGGCAACTTAGTCAAGCTTATCAGTGCAGCAAAGACACTGTACAAAAGGCCTTGGTCGAACTTAAATACCAAAAGAAAATCTATTCTGTCAAAAAAAGTGGATACTATATCCTGGAAGACCAACATTTCAAGGAAGATATGGTCGATTTAAATCCAGCCGATTTTCAGGAATTACCATACGAAGATTTCCGCATTTGTCTTCATGAAAGCCTCATTGGAAGAGAAAACTATCTCTTTAACTACTACCACCAACAAGAAGGACTGGCAGAATTGATTTCATCTGTCCAGAGCCTTCTAATGGATTACCATGTCTATACAAAAAAAGACCAGTTGGTGATTACCGCTGGTAGCCAACAGGCTTTGTATATTCTAACGCAAATGACATTTACCAATGACAAATCTGATATATTAATTGAAAAGCCTACCTATTCACGGATGGTCGAACTCGTTCAACACCAAGGGATTCCTTATCAAACCATTGAACGCAACCTTGATGGCATTGACCTTAAAGAATTAGAATCCATTTTCAAAAAAGGAAAAATCAAATTTTTCTATACTATTCCTCGCTTGCATAACCCTCTCGGTTCAACTTATGACCTGGCCACTAAAACAGCCATTGTAAAACTTGCTCACCAATACAACGTCTACATCATTGAAGATGATTATTTAGCAGATTTTGACTCCAGCCACAGTCTTCCATTGCATTACCTTGATACAGATAATCGTGTCATCTATATCAAATCCTTCACCCCTACACTCTTTCCTGCACTACGAATTGGTGCAATTAGCCTTCCCAGCCAATTACGCGATGCTTTTATACAACACAAAAGCTTGATTGACTACGATACCAACCTCATCATGCAAAAGGCACTTTCACTGTATATTGATAATGGTATGTTTTCACGAAATACACAGCACCTTCATCAAATACATCACGTACAGTGGAATAAAACGAAAGAATACCTCAATCAACATTCTCTATCCGTTCCATATCGTATTTCAAAAGGAAGTGTAACCTTTCAACTTGAAAAAGGAACCGTGACGCCTGCCATTCAACAGCACATCAGAATGAGTCATTTTTTTGAAGGCGAAAAGCATGATTTCCTCCAATTGCACTATGGGGAGGATCTCCCAGAGAGGTTGGACATGCTTCAGCAACGATTGCAATCCAAATAAATCGAATAAACAAATCCCCTTCAGCTTTTGTGCCGAAGGGGAATTTGGTTACATCATATTATAGTCGAATGAACGAGTTGTCAGACAAGGAACTGAGGTGCAGGTAGCTAGAACAGCCTAAAGGTTGTTCTAGCTTGGAAATAAGACAAGCGAAACAAGTCACTTTCGTAGAGTAGGGCAAACCGAAAGTGACGATGTATCAAAGCTACAAATTCAAATGACTATAAATATTTGATTGAAAACTATTGGACGGAGGCCTCAATTTCATAGCCCATCAGTAATCCTCCGTCTTCTGCATAAAAACTGCACAATCCAGACGTTGCAACCTCATCAATGATGGCGGCAGGAAAACTATGTCGGACCAACTCTGCAAATTCTTGGAAAAACTTCACATTGTTACGGTGTGCCATCACAATGCGCCCTCCTTGATACCCTGCTTTCTTCATTTCTTCGAAAGCCGCTTTGACAGATTTTTTATGACCTCGCGCTTTTTGAAGCAACTCAAGTTTGCCCTCAGCACTTGCTTCACCAACCATTCGAATATTTAGCAGTCCAACAACTGTCCCAACCAGTTTGCTCAGACGACCATTCTTAACAAGGTTATCCACCTTAGCCAATACGAAGAGAAGCTTACTATGGTTTTGGTAATGGGTGATGGCCTCTACTACTTGTGGGAAATCCAAACCTGTTCCAATCAACCGGTTGATTTCATCCACCAAAAGGTCCATTTCTCCACCGGCTGACAAGCTATCAATCAGGTGAATTTGAACTTGTGGATGCTCCTCCAAATACATATCTCTTGCTATCCGAGCTGCATTAAAGCTTCCTGACAAGCCACCAGTAATTGTCAAGACAATAATATGATCAGCTCCTTCAAAAGCGGACTGATATGCCTGAGGACTCGGACATGCTGAACCTGCTGCAACCTTAGAAGTTTCCATCACATGCATCATATGGTCAATATCCAAGCCTGCATCGTCAACGAATGCTTCATCTCCCACCTGAATTGTAAGTGGCACGCTAATAAATTCAGTATTTGGCGCCAGATTCGCTAATTGACGGTAATCACAGCCTGAATCTGCGACAATTTTCCATTTTGACATAGGATTCTCATTTCTAGTTTTACTTTTTTATTTGACAATAAATCTCTATTTACTTACAATTATATCATTAAACAATCCCAGCTGAAAGCATTTACTTTCAGACGTCACACAAGTGGAAAGGATGAATATGACCGAGCGTAAGATTTCACCCAAATCATTAAAAAATCTCTATCAATCTAATAAAGAAGCCAATCAGCTAACCAAGGAATCTATCGAAACTGCTCTGCTATTTCTCCTAGAGAAAAAAGAACTCAAGCAAATTTCGGTTTCCGAGTTAGTACGAAAAGCAGGGGTTTCTCGAAATGCATTCTATCGGAACTACAAATCAAAAGAAGAGATTCTAGAAGCCTATTACGAGCGAACTTCCATCAACCTTAAAAAGAAATGGCATGATTTGCAGGACAAGGTTCAAAAAGACGGCGTCAAGCAAAGTTTTGCGGATTTTGTACAAGATCAAAAACGTAAAGCGGAGCAAAGCAAAACTATATCCAATGTCAGCCAATGGATCAAAGAAAAAACAAAGCGGGATTAAAAGTCCCGTTTTTTGTTGTTTTCTCTCTATTTTTTGCCTAATTTTCTAGTCTTTTTGAGGGCGGCGGCGACTGCCTTGATAACGGCGTAACGGAAGCCTTCTTTTTCAAGAGCCACCACGCCTGCAATAGTCGATCCACCCGGAGAGGTCACTTCTTGCCTCAACTGGGCTGGATGCTTGTCGCTGTATAATACCATTTGAGCAGTTCCAGCCAAGGTTTGTGCAGACAAAATTTTCGCATCCTCCGCTGTAAGACCATTCTGCACACCCGCATCTGTCAGGGCCTCAATCATCTGATAGACGAAGGCAGGTCCACAGCCCGCGATAGCCGTCGCAGCATCTATCAACTTCTCTGGCACTTGCTGTACCTTGCCAGATTTTTCTAAAATTTGTTCCAATAGCGGAGCGAGTTCTTGATTGACCACGCTATAGGTTGTCATGCCTTGGCCGATAGCGACAGGTGTATTGGGCATGATACGAATGAGTTTATCTGCAGACACAAATTCTTCCAGGCTGTTAAGGGTCACTCCTGCTGCCATGGAAATCCAGATAGCTGATGGATTCTGGCTAATCTGGTCCTGTAAGCCTGATAAGACTGACTGAATCAGGTGAGGCTTGACCCCAAGGAAAATGACCTCAGCCTGCTCTGCTATTTCCCCATTAGAAAAAAGTTGACCGCCCACCTTCTCTTGAAGAGCATGGGCTTTTACTGGGTTGTGGTTGCTGAGGAGGAGCTGAGTGTCTGCCTGCTGGCTGACCGCTTGAGCTAGAGCCGCTCCCATATTGCCCAGTCCAATAAATCCAATCTTCATCTTGTCCTCCTAACGAATATGGCCGTCGCCTGTGATGATGTACTTGTAAGTTGTCATTTCACGCAGTCCCATTGGACCACGAGCATGCATCTTCTGGGTAGAAATGCCCAGCTCGCAGCCCAGACCAAACTCGCCACCGTCAGTAAAACGGGTCGAGGCATTGACATAAACAGCCGCCGAATCCACATAGAGTGTGAAATGCTCTGCCATCTGGCTATTTTCCGTCACAATGGCCTCGCTATGTCCAGTCGAATGTTGGCCAATGTGTCTGATGGCTTCTTCTACACTTGAAACGACTTTGACTGCCAAGACATAATCCAGAAACTCGGTATCAAAATCTCGATCGCCTGCTGGTCTGGCTTGCTTGAGAAGAGCCTGGGCCTGACTGTCGGCACGTAATTCCACCTGACCAGCCAGAGCTTCTTCCAAGCGAGGTAGGAATTGGCTGGCAATTTCTTCATGGACCAACAAGACTTCCGCCGCATTGCAGACTGAGGGACGACTGGTTTTAGCGTTGACTACAATCTGAAGAGCCTTATCCAAATCCGCATCCTTATCTACATAGACATGGCAGATACCAGTGCCTGTTTCGATAACAGGAACTGTTGCATTTTCAACAACAGCTTGAATCAAACCTGCGCCACCACGAGGCACCAATAGGTCAATCTTACCTTTGGCAGTCATCAATTCCGTCGCAGAGGCACGGCTGGTATCTTGGACTAACTCGATGACCTTTGACGAAAGACCGACTTGCTCCAAACCTGCCTTGAGGGCTATGACAATGGCCTGGGCCGAATGAAAAGCTTCCTTGCCACCACGCAAGATGACTGCATTTCCGCTCTTGATTGCCAAGGCTGCGGCGTCTGATGTCACATTTGGACGGCTTTCGTAAATCATCCCTACCAAGCCAAAGGGAATAGACTTCTTGCTAATCTTCAACCCATCTGCCCGAGTGAATTCTTCCAAGGTCAAGCCAACTGGATCTGGCAAACCTATCAAGGCACGAATACCGTTCGCCATCGCTTCAATCCGTTCAGCAGTCAAGAGCAATCTATCTTGCATCACTTGGCTAATCTTGCCTTTGGCATTTTCCATATCGATGGCATTGCCGGCTAAAATTGCCTCAGTCTGAGCAACCAACTGGTCTGCCATTGCTGATAGGGCCTGATTTTTTTGTTCTGTTGTCGCTAGGTTAATAGAGGCTTTGTGAGCCAATAAACTGTCTAATAAAGCTTGTGTTGTTGCCATTTTATTCTCCTTGTAAGTCTTTCAGTTTGATTTTTGAGTAGCCCCGACTATACGAAAGATAGTTGGAAACTGGAGATAGAACGAATGTGGTTTATATCAGATAGAAAGTGGGACTGGTTGATGAAGGTAGTTTAACCAGTCGAGTCCATTCACCCACGTAATTACAAGTCTTTTATTGTAAAAAGTGGGGCTGAAAACCTCGCCTGAAACTTTTCACTCGACGAAGCAATAAAAGATAAATTATTTGACTATAAACTAACCCAATCGTTTCGGTGAATCAACACACCTTCTGCTCTGCCATTTTTCAACTTGTTCTTCAAGTCTTCGGACGATAGTTTGACCCGACCTTTGCCAATCAAGCGATGTTCACTTTGGCTATATACTTCGACAACCTGCCCTACACCAAAATCACCTTCGATAGCTTTGACACCAGCTACTAACAAACTTCGACCTTGATGCAACATAGCTTCAACAGCCCCTGCATCCACTTCAACAGTCGCATCAGTCCGAGCATAGAAAGCCATCCACTGTTTTCGTTGATTCATGGCATGTTCATCTGCTAAGAACAAGGTCCCTCTATTAGCCTGACTAACAGCCTGAAGCAAAGCGGTATCTTCTTTGGAAGAACAAATAAATACAGGCACACCTGACTTGGTTGCAATCTGAGCTGCTTGTAGTTTAGTAGTCATGCCTCCTGTCCCATTAGACGAACCAGCCCCTGCAGCCATGGCAAATAGGTCTTCCGTGATTTCTTTAATTTCAGGTAAATGCTCTGCTGTGGGATCACTATTGGGGTTTGCAGTATATAGCCCGTCCACATCTGTCAACAAGACCAGAAGATCTGCCTTTAAGAGAGAGGCAACTTGAGCAGACAAAGTATCATTATCCCCCACCTTAATCTCCTCAATAGCAATGGTGTCATTTTCATTAATAATGGGAATCGCACGTTGTTTAAGTAAGACTTGCAAGGCCTGAGAAGCATTCCGATATCGTCGTGCGTCAGCAAAATCATCTTGCGTTAATAGAATTTGCGCTGATACAATGCCATCTTTCATCAAATTTTGCGTATATTCCTCAATCAAAAGCCCTTGTCCCACTGCCGCAGAAGCCTGTTTTTCTGCAATTTTCGTCGGTCGCTTATCAAACCCCAATCTTCTAAATCCTGCAGCAATAGAACCTGAGGTTACCAATACGATTTGATAGCCCTTTTGATGGAGTTGAGCCAATTGATTGGTAATGCGAGCTATTTTAATTCGATCCAGACTTCCATTGTCTTGTGTCAGGGAACTAGTTCCCACCTTAAATACTATTGTTTTTTCAGTCATCGTAGCTTCTCTCACAAAGTAATATTTGAAAAATTATACCATAGAATCAAATATTTTTCTATATTAACGGAAAAAAGAGCACGCCATACGTATGAAGAAAATGCATGTAACTGTTTTCTAGCTACAAGCATTTTTCAAAATATTTTCACATAATATACATACTTGCATTGGTATATCCTCATTTCACCTACTTTATTACAAAATTTCATGATAAAATATAACTTTGCATGAAAAATAGTTATCTGAAAACAAAGTTTTCTTCATGCGTATATCATGAAAAAAGGCTAGACTAATCACGTCTAGCGCTCTTATTATTTGTCAATCCGCAACTCATTCTTCAAAATATTGCCGCAAGGTTCCACAAATTTCTTTTTCATCTATTTTCGTTAGTTGATATTCTTTCTGTAAAAAGGAAAGAATTTGGTGTCCATATCGTTTTGTATAGACCCTGTTATCTAAAACCAATACAATCGATTCTTGAGTTGACTGTCGATTGGTCCTTCCAATAGCCTGTTTTAATTTGATCATCATCATTGGCAAGTTATAATCGTAAAAAGGATTCTTCCCTTCATTTCTCAAATGATCATTAATTTTCTGGACAAAACGATCCTTCGGATTTTCAAAAGGTAACCGAGTGATTACTTGAATCAATTGATTATGGCTTGAAAAGTCTACACCCTCCCAGAACATTCCTGTTCCAAGCAAGAGTTGACATTCTCCACGCTCAAATTTTCGTTTTAATGTTATTTCCTGACCATGTTTATGTTGAGCCAAATGAGGAAGATCGTACTGATCTAGTAAATCAGAAACCTGTAACAATAAAGAAATGGAGGTAAATAAAACCAAGATTGGTTTACCCAGCTCTGCCATTTCAACTAAATGACGCGCCAGATAATCAGCGTGCTCGACTTTTGACAATTTTATGATGTCTGGAAGATTCATTGGAAAAATAATTTCTTGATTTTCCACTTTTTTGGTTGGCAATAAATCCATTGTAGCCTGTTCAAAGCCCAATAGGTCAGATAGATTTACCTGATTGCTGATAACCAAGGTAGCACTAATACAAAAGATCTTGGACTTTGGTAAGAGACTTGCTACATTTAGCAAGCTATCCTTAGCTCCTCTCAAATAAGCAACACGCTTTTCCTCTAACACCTTTTCTTCCAGCCAAAATGCATCATAATCATCCAAAAACTGCGCTAATTCACGCAAATCACTATCCTGTAATTCAGTCAAATTTTGACGAACCTGCGCTAGTTCCTCTTTATGAATTTCTCGGTAACCACTCTGTCGAAAACGAGTCAAAAAATGACTGAGTTCAAACTGACTCGATTCAAACAAGCGCTGTTCCAATATCGAATCAGCCTTGTCCTTTTTGCTTTGCAAGAGCTGTAAAGTAACTCCCAATTCTTGTGAATCAGTCGCTAAGTTTTCAGCAGCCAGTAGAAATTTCTGCGCCTCGTCAATCACCACGATACGGTGAGCCATGAGAGGATCTTGATCCTTGAGATGATGAAGGAAATAGGCATGATTCGTGATGAGCAATCGACATGACTGTGCTTGTTGATTCAGTCTTCTCCAAAAATCCCACTCCCAAAACAAACTCTCGGAATCTATTGTTCCATCATGGCTAATTTCGTCAAAATAAGCCTGATAACGCTGTTTTTGCTTCAACTCATCTAAGTCACCTGAATGAGTTTCAGTCAGCCAAACCAGCACTTGCATTTTGAATAAATTGACAAGTCGATTGCTTTCCTTTTTTTGCAAAGATTTCCAAAATTTATCCAAATCTATAAAATGCTTTGGGGATTTTATAGAGACGATTGGGATATGAAATATTTCTTGTAATTTACAACCTTCATTTTCTATGATTTGCTCTTGGAGGAGTTTCGTTGGAACAGTCACTAATAATGGCTGATCTGTTTTGGCAAGAAGAGGAAGCAGATAGCCATAAGTCTTCCCTAGTCCTGCTTGTGCCTGAATAAAATGCACACTTTCTTGATCATCCAATCGTTTTTCAACAACTGTTGCAAAAGCTGTTTGGTTTTTCCGTTCGTGCAAGCCTAGTAGAGCGATGTTGGTCAAAAAATCTTCGGACAGATGATAAGCCTGCTTTGTTTCAAGTGGTCTTTTAAGTACCAATCCATGAACTACCTCGAAACTTTCTGACAGATTATCTGACAAATATGGAACCATCTCATCAATAACCAATCGACTCTCAAAAAGCAACTGATCAGCTAAGAGCAAGAGATTCTCCACCATGAAAGTGGGGAGACTTTTAATTTTCTCTTGAATTTTGATGAGCAATCGAGCGGTTGCCAAGGCATCAGAAATGGCCGTATGAGCCTGTTCTAAACCCAAATCCAAATATTCCGCCAAATTCCCCAGACTATATTTATCAAAGGTTGGAAAGAAAAGTTGGGATAACTCAACCGTATCTACCCTTGGAGACAACAAATCATAGCCCTCAAAAAAGAGAGCCTCAGCCAACAAGTTTGCATCAAATTTAACATTATGAGCTACAAAAATTGCATCACCAATCAGCTCATAGATTTGTCCAGCAACTTGTCCAAAGTCAGGTGCAATGGCCAACTGCTGGTCCGTAATCCCTGTTAAATTTTTTATATGGTCATCTAATAATTCATAGGGATTAATATCTGTGGAATAGGTCTCTACTATTTCCCTATTTTCAACGATAACAATCCCGATTTGAATAATTTTTGCATCAATACCAGTCCCCGTAGCTTCCAAATCTACTACTGCGTATCGATTGCTTGTACTAGTTATATCCATAATGACATTATAGCATATTCCATTTATAGGCAAAAGCTCCAAACAAAATCCATGAAGAATACCATTTTTTTTGTTACACTAATACCGTCTTTGATTTTGTATAGACTAATATGAATGAAAATTAGGGGAGCGAACATGAAAATCCATAAAACAATCAATCCAGTGGCCGTCCAAAATACCTATTATCTTGAAAGTGATACCCATCTGATTGTAGTAGATCCTGGTAGCGATTGGAACAAGATTCATGATAAGATTGAACAAATTGGAAAACCAATTACTGCAATACTCTTAACCCATACTCATTACGATCATATTATGAGTTTGGACATTCTACGTGAAACCTACCACTTTCCACCAGTATATGTTGCAGAAAGTGAAGCTAGCTGGCTTTACACACCAGAAATGAACCTGTCCGGACTACCTCGTCATGACGATATGGAAAATGTCATTTGCAAACCCGCAGAACAAATCTTTCAGTTTGAAAAAGAATACAAATTTGATGGATTTCATTTTATAGTGGTTCCCACACCTGGCCATTCGATTGGTGGTGTATCCTTCATCTTCCCTGAAGAAGAATGCGTGATTACAGGTGATGCCCTATTTCGTGAATCCATTGGTCGGACAGACCTTCCTACAAGTAATTTTGAAGACTTGATTTATGGAATCCAAAATAATTTATTTACTCTGCCAAATCACTATACTGTTTACCCTGGTCATGGACAAAATACGACCATTGCCCATGAAAAAAATTTCAACCCATTTTTTAAGCGATAAAAAAATCCTGAGAAGCAATTTCTCGGGATTTTTTCTAAATTTAAATCTTTAAATAACGGTTCATTGAAATGAGAGAGCCTAAAGAACCTATGAGAATTCCGATAACGAATAAAGTACCAATCATAGCTGGAATGAACATATTTAAGCTAATTAAAGAAAGATCTTGACTAGCTAAACTAGTGTTTACAGAAGTATAAATTAACTTATATAAGAAATATACAATTACAGATGGGATAACGGCTCCTAGCAAACCGACCCATGCACCTTCCCATAAAAAAGGGCCACGAATGTAACTATTTTTTGCCCCCACTAAACGCATGATTTGAATTTCACGACTACGTGAAATAATCGTAATACGAATCGTATTCGAAATTAGGAAGACAGCGGTGAATAATAACAGTCCTGTTGCAGCTAAGCCCCATGTACGAACCATATCAGCCAATTTAAAGATTCGTTCTGTTTCCACTTCACCATCACGTACTTCAGTTACACCATCAATTTTTGCAATTTCAGCAGCGACTGATTTAACATACTGAGGTTCCGTCGTATCAATAACATAAGCATCATAAAGTGGATTAGCATCCCCTTGGAACAAGTTCCACGTTTCACCTAAGGTTTCCGTTAGTTTTTTCAACTGGTCATCTTTACTTGAATATGTTACAGTTTCGACATTTTTAAGTGCTGTAATTTTATTGTATACTGTCTTGTAATCTGGATTAGCAACTGTTTGTCCCTCATCATTTACAATCGTTTCAGCTTGATCAGTAGAATTTGCACGAAGATAGACATTTATACGAACATTTTGCTCCAAATCAGAAGCAAGTTTAGCTGTATTTAAAATGACAGAAGCAAACAGTCCCACTAAAGTAAGGGTAATGGTTACGGAAGAAATAGCGGCAATCGTCATCCAACCATTTCGTTTTAGGCTTTTCAATGACTCAATAAAGTGTCTAAAAAATCGATTATTCATCGTATCCGTACGCTCCTTCTACTTCATCACGTACCACATGACCATCTTCGATAGCTATAACACGGTGACGAAGTGTGTTTACGATTTGGCTATTATGTGTCGCCATTAAAATCGTTGTCCCTTGTAAGTTAATTCTTTCTAAAAGATTCATTATCTCCCATGAGTTTTCGGGATCCAAGTTACCAGTTGGTTCATCAGCAATCAATACCTTAGGATTATTTACAATTGCACGTGCAATTGCAATCCGTTGTTGCTCACCACCCGAAAGTTCATTTGGAAATGAACGAATCTTATGCTTCAAACCAACCAAATCCAATACTTCCATCACACGCTTTTTGATATTACGAGGTTTTTCCCCGATTACCTCCATTGCATAAGCAATATTTTCAAAAACTGTTTTTTTAGGTAGAAGTTTATAATCTTGGAAGACAACCCCCACACTACGACGTAAAAGAGGGACATCCCTTTTCTTAATCGTAGCTAAATCAAATTTACCAACTTTAAGACTCCCTTTGTCAAGCTTTTCCTCACGATACAAAAGTTTGATAAAAGTCGACTTACCAGCACCAGAAGGACCCACAATGTATGCGAATTCTCCTGCTTCAACACTGACCGACACACCACGTAGGGCTGTCGTTCCGTTACCATATTTCTTGGTAACATCCTTCATTTCTATTATTCCCATAGGATCTCCTGTCTTAGACAGACCTTTCTTTAGATTTGAGAACCAGTATTCACTGTTCAGCACTTCCATCTAAGTCTAGTTTTTCAGCTACTTATAGTTCGTTATTTTCAAAATACAGTCAGCATTCTCTCAAAAAACTTCCTTGATTAGCTGAAAACCTACCTCTTAAATATAAGAACTTTACTTGTAAATACAAATTCTTAGCTAATTCGCCATTTTAAATATGCGTCTATAAAGCCGTCCAAGTCACCGTCCATCACTTTGTCAACTTGAGCCACTTCATAACCAGTACGATGATCTTTTACCATTGTATAGGGGGTAAAGACATAGGAACGAATCTGACTTCCCCAAGTAATTTCTTTCTTATCACCCTTGAGTGAATCCACTTCGGCCGCCTTCTTCTCCTGCTCCAATTGATACAATTTAGCCTGCAAGAGTTTCATTGCGCGGTCTCGGTTCCCATATTGGGTACGGTCAACAGTTGACTGTGTGACAATACCTGTTGGAATGTGAGTTAATCGAACACCTGTTGAAACCTTATTGACGTTCTGACCACCTGCACCACCTGAACGGAAGGTATCCATTTTCACTTCATCATCTCGGATTTCAATTTCAATGGTATCATCCAATTCTGGCATCACCTCTACAGATGTAAAAGAAGTATGCCGACGCTTTGCCGAGTCAAATGGCGAGATACGTACCAAACGGTGAACTCCCATTTCTGACTTCAGCAAACCATATGCATTGGGACCGGTAAAGCTAAGGGTTACAGATTTAATACCTGCCTCATCACCAGCTTGATAATCCAATGTTTCTACGGTAAAACCTTTGGCATTTCCATAACGCTGATACATCCGTAAGAGCATTTCTCCCCAGTCTTGTGCCTCAGTCCCACCAGAGCCTGGATGAATTTCCAAAATCGCATTATTGTGGTCGTAGGGTTCTGACAACAATAGGGTCATCTCATAAGCAGTCATGGCTTTGTCCAATTCTGCCAACTTTTCAACTAGTTCATCCCGAACAGACTCATCTTCCACAAGAAAGTCTAGCAAAATTTCAGATTCATCATATAAATCCAACATCTGATGGAAATTTCCATAGGTATTTTTTAATTCATTCAACTCCTGAGACGTCTTCTGGGCTGCCAAATTATCATTCCAGAAGTCTGGCTCCGTCATCTTATTCTCAAGAATAGCAATCTCTTCTTCTAAACCTTCTAAGTCAAAGAGACCCCCTAAAAGAAGTTAATTTTTTGCCAAGTTCTTCAATCTTTTGGCGAAATTCTGCTGTTTCCATATACACCTCATTTTGATTCATAATCTTTATTATATCACATTTGCAAGTCCTTGACCATGTTGAGAAAGGCTGCTTGCTCCGCTAATACTTCGTCATTATCTGACGAAAGTCCTGCGATAAAAGCAATCATCTCTTCATTAGGTTGTTTCACTAACTGTCCCAGAGCCCAGATTGCCGTCGCCATGTGGATTGGATTTTGCTTCTTATCAATAATTTCTAGGAGTTTGGGAATAGCAGAGCGATCATTACTATTGGCCAAGGCTATGATGGCATTGCGCTGGAGAATGTTTTTCCCCCGCCAAGAGCCAGCAATCATGCCAAATTTTTCCTTAAATTGTCCATTTGATAACTCTAAGAACGGAATTAACTCCGGCTCGGCCAAATCTGGATCGATTTCTACAACAGGTGGACTTGAAATTCCCTTGTTGTAAGGACAACAAATCTGGCAGATATCACAACCATAGATGACCGTCTTGATTTTCTTACGAAACTCCAAGTCCATCATCCCCTTATCCTGGGTCTGAAAGGACAGACAGCGACGGGCATTCATGGTCGTGTCACCTAATAGACAAGACGTCGGACATGCTGCAACACAGCGATTGCAGTCACCGCAATCGTAATCTACTGGTTGATCTGGTTCGATGTCAAGGTTGGTCACTAATTCCCCTAGAAACATATAGGAACCAAATTCCTTAGAAATGACCAGCCCATTCTTACCGATAAAGCCAATTCCTGCACGACGAGCGACCGCTGTATCCACCAAAGCTCCTGTATCTACCATAGCCTTGTATTCCAAACCATCCGTTAGTTTCTCAATTCCCCGTGCCAAACGTTCCATCTTATCTTGCAAGATATAGTGGTAATCAAGTCCCCATGAATTAGGGGTAATCTTCCCACGTTTGTATGCAGTTTTCTGGGGCTTGGTAGACAGATGGCGTGGATAAGCAACGGCTATAGAAATAATCGTCTTAGCAGACTCCAAAGAGAGTTTAGGACGAATCCTTTCTTCAATGTTCTTATGTTCAAAACCTGACGAACGCCCTTCCTCTTGACTGGCTCGTAAAGATTTCTCTAGGTAATCAAAATCATCTGCAGTCGTAAAACCAATCTTCGAGATTCCGATTTCCTTAGATAATTTAATAACCTCTTCTTTTATATTCATTATCTTCATTTTAGCAAACCACAGACATATTTGGCAAGACTTACAGAGTTAAATAAGTTATTAATATGACAAAAACAGTTGCCGACAAACAAAGGATATTTACACGTGAATAAGCCTTTTCTCTCCAGATACTTGTCAATACATACATAATATTAATCCCTATAGCACCACCAAATCCATTAGCTAATAAATCAGTAATGTCAGCAATTCCCAATAAAAAAACAAACTGCCACACTTCAAACACAAGACTAACCAATAAGATTATGCCTAGATTTGTAAACCAAGACGCCTTTCTAAAGAGCATCTCCATATACATACCAAATGGAATAAAACTGATTACATTGAATAGTATTTCTGGATAATTTAATACACCATTATAAACGGCTGTGCCTGCTAATGGGATGAGGTTCAGACTTCCACTTTCATAACGCCCATACAAAACGGAAAGGTCCATTTTGTAAACAATCACCCACGTAAGCAAAAGGAGGTAGGTAATAAATAAAAATAGACTCATCTTTTTATCCTTCATAGCACCTCTCCTCACGGACATATTTTATCATTATACCATAAAATTAAGCTAAAAAAATGTCACTTCTATGACAAAACACAAGACATGTTACATCACCTTTACAGTTGTGTGCATATGTAAAGAAGGAAGGTTTCTTCAAACTCTCCTTTCATTCCCATTATGAAAAAGTCTTATTGTTGTACTGAAAAGTCTTATATTGATGGATTTGCAACATCAATCGTTCAAAATTCGCTTGCTTACAAGCCCGCATAATAAAGAAACAATCAATAAATTTCCACAAGTACAAACCAATAAAAAATAAGAAACCTATCAAAATAAATAGCGTTACAAACGAAATGATAAATGTGATTAATTTTGCAAACCCCAGTCCCTTATTTCCAGCATAAAACCGATCCACTCCAAATTCACCGAAAAAAATAGCTAAAATAAGAGCAACTAGAGGCTGACGCATTTCAACCATCATGAGAGCATTTAAGGCTCCTTCGTCCAAATCTTCCAACTCCTGTTGAAGAATCAGCAACTTATCTGAAGGTAAATAACTACTTTTACTAAAAACATACTGCTGAAGATCATTCATATACTTTCTCACCTCATAAAAATTATAGCAGTTTCTTTCTTCTCAAACAAGCATTGAAAGGACAACCATTCCAGAATATATTTGCATGTTTTTTTCATTTTTTGCTATAATGAAACTGGATTACAAGGAGGTTCATATGAGAGTTATTATTGATTATCCAAAACCTATCAAACAACTATCCTCCCAAAAACTTCCACTTCTGGTAGATGGAAAAATTGCTGGGACAGTTACTCAAGGTAAAATTCTAAGCTTACCAATTACACAAGCGTCTGTTTCACTAAGCGTTCGAGGGGATAAAAAGTCAGCCATTCAAGTTAAAGAAGGCGATAGGGTTCAAATAGTGGAAAACAGCAAATACTTCACTCTCTACTATTTGAGTCTGGCAATCCTTCCAATTGTCTTTCTATTTGACTTACCAACTCTTGTCAAAACCATCCTCCTCATACTAGCACTAGCCATTACTTTGTTAGGACAACTAATCTTTCCAAAATACATTATCCGTAGAGAAAAAAGCTCAGACCACTAAATCTGAGCTTTTTCAAATGATATAGTCTTCAGTTTGCTTTTAGTACAAGGCAACGAGTCACAGGCTGTACTGAAGTACGGCAAGGCGAGTTAACGAAGTAATAAAAGATAAGCTGAATAACTATATTAGATAGCTTTTTCATCCAATCCCATCTTACGTTGAACAAATTTAACAATCTCTACAATAACAATCATAAGGCCTGAACCAATGATTGCTACTAACCATTGTGTCACACTTAGATGTGTCACATGGAAGAATGTATTAAATCCTGGAATGACAATCGTTGCCATTAGTAGCAAGAAGGCTGCCACGATAGACCAGTTAAAGAGTCTGTTTTTAAATGGTCCAACTGTGAAGATTGATTGATACACTGATTTCACGTTAAATGCATGCACCAATTGAATCAAACCAAGAGTCAAGTAAGACAAAGTCAACGCATCTGCATGGATTTCTTCATATGTGCTATGTTCAGGGAAAAGTAGCGCAAAACCATATACACCTAAAACTAACGCAGTTTGAAGAATTCCTTGGTAAATAATAGAACTCATAACACCGCCTGAGAAGAAACTTGAGTTACGTCCACGAGGCTTGTGTTGCATCACACCAGGTTCAGCTGGTTCAACACCAAGGGCAATAGCTGGAAGAGTATCCGTTACCAAGTTAATCCATAACAGGTGAACTGGATCAAGTACATCCCAACCAAAGAGAGTTGCAAGGAAAATACACAATACTTCTGCAGTATTTGCTGACAAAAGGTACTGAATTGTCTTTTGAATATTTGAGAAGACCTTACGTCCTTCTTCAACCGCTACGATGATAGTAGCAAAGTTGTCATCTGCAAGAACCATATCAGATGCACCTTTAGAAACTTCTGTACCCGTAATACCCATCCCAATACCGATATCAGCAGTCTTAAGAGATGGCGCATCATTCACACCATCACCAGTCATAGCAACGACCTTGCCTTCGTTTTGCCATGCTTTTACAATACGAACCTTGTGTTCTGGGGAAACACGAGCATAAACTGAATATTGTTTGAAAACTTTTTGGAATTCTTCATCTGTCAACTCATTGAGCTCAGCACCTGTGAATACATAGTCTTCAGTATCATTTGGATCAATAATACCAAGACGTCTCGCAATTGCTTCAGCAGTATCTTGGTGGTCACCAGTAATCATGATTGGACGGATGCCAGCTTCCTTAGCAACACGGACTGCTTCAGCCGCTTCAGGACGCTCAGGGTCAATCATACCAACCAAGCCTGAGAAGACAAGATCATTTTCAACAATGTCTGATTCCATAGTAGGCACATCATCTACATACTTGTAAGCCATCATCAAGACACGAAGTGCTTGTTTAGCCAAGTCCTTGTTAGTCGCAAGAATAGCCTTTTTATCTGCATCTGTGATTGGACGGATTGTTCCATTTTCTTCGATTTGCGTTACACGTTTCAATAACTGGTCTGGAGCACCTTTGACAGCTACAAAGAAATTACCTGCAGCTTGTTGGTGAACTGTTGACATCAACTTACGTGTTGAGTCAAATGGTAATTCTGCCACACGAGGCTCAGAAACCAATACTTCACGAACGTCAAAGTTTTGATCCAAACCAAATTGAACAAGTGCCGTTTCAGTTGGATCACCAATCAATTTGCCTGTTGGGTCAACTTTTGTATCGTTGGCAAAGTTCATAACACGAAGCGTTGTATTGCTTGCATCCAAAGCTTCTTTAGCATCAATCAATTGACCGTTTGTATAGACTTTCTCAACAGTCATTTGGTTCATGGTCAATGTACCAGTCTTATCTGATGCAATGATTTCAGTTGAACCAAGAGTCTCAACGGCTGGCAATTTACGAATGATAGAGTTCCGTTTAGCCAATACTTGAGTACCAAGTGAAAGGACAACTGTTACAATGGCAGGCAAACCTTCAGGAATGGCTGCAACCGCAAGGGCAACAGATGTCATAAGGGCTTGCATGATTCCTTCACCACGTACAAAAACTGAAACAGCCATAGTAATGGCAGCAATTGCAAGAACGGCATAGGTCAATACCTTGGACAATTGGTTCAGATTTTGTTTCAACGGTGTGTCTGTTTCATCAGCGTTAGCCAGCATTCCGGCGATGTGACCAACTTCAGTATACATACCAGTATTCGTTACAACACCCAAACCACGACCATAGGTAACGTTTGAGTTTTGGTAGGCCATATTAACACGGTCACCGATCGGTGCATCTTCTGCTAGAACTGCTGATAAATCTTTATCAACCGGTACAGATTCACCTGTAAGAGCTGCCTCTTCAATTTTGAGGGAGTTAGCTTCCAACAAACGCATATCAGCTGGGACAACATCACCTGCTTCAAGCAAAACGATGTCCCCTGGTACTAAGTCTTTAGAATCCACTTCGACTACATGGTTGTCACGAAGCGCACGCGCCACTGGACTTGACATGTTTTTCAGCGCTTCAATGGCCGCCTCTGCTTGACCTTCTTGATAAACACCAAAAGCAGCGTTCAAAACAACTACGGCCAAGATGATGATGGCATCCGTCAAACCGTGAGAGCCTTCTGTAATCACCGTCAAGATAGATGCAGCAATCAAAATAATAATCATCAAGTCTTTGAACTGATCTAAGAATTTAGCTAGAAGGGTACGCTTTTCACCCTCTTCCAATTCGTTACGACCATAGTCTGCTAGACGTTTGCTTGCCTCATCACTAGACAAACCGTCTAAAGAAGACCCCATGCTTGACAATACTTGCTCTTCGCTCTGTGTATAAAACAAATCGCGTTTTTGTTCTTTTGACAATTTCCTTCTCCTTCTCGGTCCCTTTTTTACTAACAAATAAAAAAAGAGACCTGTTTAATGAGAACCTCTCTTCACAGCTCGTCACCTCTATCTAAGGCTAGTTTTCCGTCGCTCATCGTTAGTTTTTTTAGAAATACAGTCAGTATTCCTTCAAAAAAACTGCCTTGATAGACAAAAAACTATCTCTTATCTAAAAATACCTTACTTGCGAAGACAGGTTCTAAAACAAGTCTCGCTATTTAATATATTGCCGGAAACAAGTCGGATTGACGACAATATCACGGATGAATCCGCTAGCTACTCCCTCGATTTGATTTCTATTATACCAAAAATCCTCAGGAATTCAAGAAATATTTTCTTAAAAAAATAGAATCATATGACAATTTTTCCCGACTTATTTCCATGAAATCGCCATATCATAGGAAGCAAACCGCTGTTGATTTTCCAATCCCATTAAATCATATTGCAGACGCAAGTGTTGTTCCGAGCGATTCAGTTGATAATTTTTAGTATTGGTTACAAAATGCTGAATCCCCATCGGTGTGGGAATGGTCACAATAGCCTCTTTGTTAGAAATAAATCGCATGATAGACTTAGGAGTTGAAAAACGTGTCATGACAAGTTCCTCGTCATCACATTTGATAACAACTTTTTCTGCCTCGTCATTTACGAAAACTAGATAAAGATGCCCATCTTTTTCCTTAACTTCTACTTGAAATCGCTGATCAATGATTTCAACCTGTCCATCTAAATCAATTTCATTTTGTAATCGAATATGCATGTGTTCCTCCTACTCTTTATTTATTCTTGGAACAAAGGACGAGCGCAATAATGTAAATCCTGTATAGGAAGCAATGAAAACTACCAAAATTTTCAAATGGTTTATATCTAAATTTGACAGGAAAAAGGCTGCTGTCAGAACACCTAATACCCCACCGACGATAATCCCAGGTACACCAGGCCAATTGACTCGACCAGATTGGATAAACTGCTTGGCACCAGCTGTCATAATCATAGCAGCATTAAGCATCATAACAGGAAGAGCAACAGCGGGACTGATTCCCATCAATGAGAAGAAGATTAATTCCGGTGCATAGTTCCCAAGTCCCATACTCATCAACATCCCTACCATGAAGTCAAAGACCATCCCAAGTGCTAATTTCAACCCTGTTAAGCCCCTCACTTCATTTGTCAGGTCCGCACCCGGATTGGTTAACATACGATAAACCATGAAACCTGCTGCAAGCACAAGTAAAATCCCCAAAATCCGTTGTACCTTCTGAGTATTCCAGGTCTGAGTAACCTTTGCCCCAACAAACGCTCCAGTAAAAGCTGCCGCTGCCATTGCAATAAGTGTCACAATGTCAACCTCGACAATTGTTATAAAAAGCAAGGCTTCTACTAAGACTGGGATAATATGAGCTGTTGTCATCGTGGCTGGAATTCTTCGGTCATCCTCCACCAACTTTGTTAGCTTAAACATGGTTGTAGTCGTCGCAAATGTACCAATCCCCAAGGTGTCTAGCAGATCTGTGACATACCCAATGCCAAATCCTGTCCAAAATTTTTCAGTTAGAGAAATCTTATGTTTTTTTGCATAAGATAAAATGGTAAAGAGCATCCAAATAATCAAACCGATAATGAGTATTTGGATGGCCCATAATATTAATTGATATTTCATTCCTCCATTATACTGAAAAAAGAAGACTTGGTACATAACAATATCCTTGTGTTTTAGAAAAATAAGGAAAATATTAGCTTTTTCTGCTATAATGAAAGTATGATTGAAAAAGTATTTCGTGACCCCGTTCACAACTATGTTCACGTCGAGCAAGAACTTATTTATCATCTGATTAATACAAAAGAATTTCAACGACTACGACGCATCAAGCAGTTAGGAACAACTTCCTATACCTTCCATGGTGGTGAGCATAGTCGCTTTTCACATTGTCTCGGTGCCTATGAAATTGCCAGAAGAATCACTCAAAAATTTGAAGATAAATACCCAGATACTTGGGATTCAAATGAATCACTTTTGACCATGATTGCGGCTCTATTACATGACGTTGGTCATGGTGCTTATTCTCATACCTTTGAGCGCCTATTTGATACTGACCATGAGGAAATGACGTGCACTATCATAACTAGCCCTGAAACTGAAATCAATGCATTACTGAAGCAAGTATCCCCTGATTTTCCAGAAAGAGTAGCTAGTGTGATTAACCATACTTACCCAAATAAACAGGTCGTTCAATTGATTTCTAGTCAAATTGACGTTGACCGCATGGATTATCTGCTACGAGATTCATATTTTACAGGTGCCAGCTACGGTGAATTTGACCTGACTAGAATATTGCGTGTTATTCGTCCTACAGAAAATGGCATTGCCTTTAAAGAATCTGGTATGCATGCGGTTGAGGATTACGTACTCAGTCGATACCAAATGTATATGCAAGTCTATTTCCATCCAGCTAGTCGCTCAATGGAGGTTTTGTTACAAAACTTACTCAATCGGGCAAAACTTCTGTATACTAGCGAGCAAGACTTCTTTGCGCGCACTTCCCCTCGCCTCTTGCCATTCTTTGAACATCGTATTCGTCTAACAGACTATCTCGCACTTGATGATGGCGTGATGAACACCTATTTTCAGTCTTGGATAGATGGCCCTGACCGTATTTTATCTGATTTAGCACAACGATATATCAATCGAAAGGTATTTAAATCTATTACATTTAAGAGCAATCAAGAAAATCAGTTGGATATTCTACGAAGTATTGTCGCTGAAGTAGGTTTTGATCCAGAATACTATACCGCAATCCACCATAATTTTGATTTGCCTTATGATATATACAGACCAAATGCCGAAAAGAAACGAACACAAATTGAAATCTATCGTAAAGACGAAAGTTTGGTAGAGCTTTCTACTCTATCACCAATTGTCCACTCCCTATCTGGGACTATCCATGGCGACAGCCGATTTTATTTCCCAAAAGAAATGTTAGTGGATACAGGTATATTTGCCGAACAAAATGCTACTTTCCTTAGCTATATACATAATGATCATTTTAACATAGGAGACCTTTCTTCATGAGTATTAAACTTGTTGCTATCGATATTGATGGTACTCTTTTAAATAGCCAACGCCAAATTACGACCGAAGTGCATGCAGCCATTCAAGAGGCCAAAAAAGCGGGTGTAAAAATTGTTATTGCTACAGGCCGCCCTATTTCTGGAGTCCGTGCCATCTTGGAAGAGCTCAACTTAACAGACACTGGTGACTATGTCATCACCTTTAATGGGGGACTGGTACAGGATGCCGCAACTGGTGAAGATATTGTAAAAGATACATTAAGCTATGATGACTATTTAGATATTGAATTGGTTGCTCGTAAATTTAACCTTCCCATGCATGCAAGTACAAAAGAAGGAATCTACACGGCCAACCGCAATATCGGAAAATACACTATCTACGAATCAACACTTGTAAGTGCTCCTATTTTCTACCGCACTCCTGAAGAAATGGTTGGTAAAGAGATTATCAAGACAATGATGGTAGACGAACCTGAAATCCTTGACGCTGCTATCCCACTACTTCCAACTAGTTTGACGGAGAAGTACAATGTGGCAAAATCAGCACCATTTTATTTGGAAATCACCCCTAAAACTGTTAACAAGGGACAAGCTATCATTCATCTAGCGGAGAAACTTGGTTTAACTATGGATCAAACGATGGCTATTGGTGATCAAGAAAATGATCGTCCAATGTTGGAGGTTGTTGGAAATCCAGTAGTCATGGAAAATGGTAATCCTGAACTGAAGAAAATCGCCAAGTATATCACCAAGTCAAACGATGAAGACGGTGTCGCATATGCATTAAGAGAATGGGTTCTAAAATAGTCTTGACTCTCATCTCTTTATCTCATAAATTAGAATTTTAAAACTATGATTTTATAAGTGGTTACGGCTACTCATAGGGCGTTAATAAAATCCTCCAAAAACCTTGAAAATAAAAAATTTATTGCAATGTGTTCGCCTTATCCCTTTATATGATTTCACACAAGTTTGCTCTTTCCTCGACTGCTTATAAGGGCAAAATCAAGGGAAAGAAAATCTCATAACATGATATAACAAAGTGTAGCAATCGGAAATCTGTGACATATGTGCGAATATATTATAATGGAGGATTTTTTATGGACAAGTATATTTATGATGAAAGCAACGGTTTGTGGTATGAATTGCAGGGAGATTATTATATTCCTTGCCTTACTTTGCCAGTCGAAAAAGAACATAAGCCTATCAGCTTATGGGGACACCGGCACAAACGCTATTTACAGGAACATAAACGGGCAGTTTACACCACGCTACTCACAAGTGGAAAATTGAACTGTTATCTTGCTGATATTGACGAACAGGCAATAGAAATGATGTTCCGATTGATTGAACAAATGGCTGATAAGGAGGGTGTGACAGAACAACTCAAAGCAGGAAACTCGATGTTGTGGGTTGGAAGAATGAACGAGATATAAGCAAGGGCAAGAGAAATCGTCAATATGAAAATTATTTACACCTAAAATAAAGGCGGCAGTGATTTCTTTCTGTCGCCTTTATTTGTAAAATTGTATTGAGTTATGTCGTATTACAAAGTTGATATTCTTTGTTTAAGCGAATAAAATATATATAATCTGTAATAAGGGGCATTATACTTGAATATAATTCGAGAGTATCCTGTTCTTAAAAATTCAAAAAATATTGCACAGAAGGCTGAAAGCAAACAAAAAACAGATTAGAAGAACTGAAAATGAATAAATTTTGAAATTTGTAAAAATCCCCCTGCGTAACATATTGCTTATGACGCTGCGTAATGAAATAAGATAGTGATGAAAGGAGGTGGAGGCTATGTCAAAATATACAACTGGAGAAATTGCAAAGCTATGCGGTATATCTGTCAGAACGGTACAGTATTATGATACCCGTAACATTCTAACACCCAGCGAGTTAACAGAAGGCGGAAGGAGACTTTATTCAGAAGAGGATTTAAAGCGGATGAAGATTATCTGCTTTCTTCGTGCTGCTGGTATTTCAATAAACAGCATAGGAGAATTGTTGTCTGAACATGACCCTAGTAGTGTTATTTCCGTTTTGCTTGAACAACAAGAAAATATTCTGAAAGAAGAAATGCATGAAAGACAAGCAAAACTTGAAATGCTCAACGGTATTAAACAAGAATTAAAAACCATAGAAAATTTCTCCATTGAATCTATTGGTGATATAGCTTATGCGATGGAAAATAAAAAGAAAATGAGGAAACTGCATGCTACCTTGTTGATTACAGGTCTTCCTATTAACATAATCCAATGGACATCTATTATTCTTTGGATAATTACAGGAATTTGGTGGCCGTTTGCTCTTTATGTTTTGGTAGCCATCCTGTATGGAATTTGGGTCACTAAATTCTATTTCAAAAAAGTAGCATATATCTGTCCGCAATGCCATGAGGTTTTTAAGCCGAAGCTAAAGGAGGCTATTTTTGCAAGGCATACTCCTACTCTTAGAAACCTGACATGTACTTGCTGTGGGTATAAAGGCTTGTGTGTGGAAACCTATGGAGAGGAGGAAAAAGAATGAGTGAATTTATGGAATTACTTCCGTTTTTGCTTCCGTTAGCAATCGCAGAAATTGTTTTGTTGGGTTATACAATCTATCACATTTTAACCCATAAGAACTATAAAAGAGGCAATCGTACTTTGTGGCTTATTGTTGTGATTATTGGTATGCAGTTTATCGGACCAATTCTCTATTTCTTGCTTGGCAAGGAGGAATAAGATGAATGTACTAACAATACAAAACCTAATTAAGAGTTTTGGCAGTAAAAAAGTGCTTTGCAGACTTGAATTATCTGTTCAGGAACACAGCATTTTTGGGTTTATCGGTAAAAACGGAGCTGGAAAAACGACAACAATGAAAGCAATCCTTGGTCTTACAAAATGTGATAGTGGTGCGATCTATGTTATGGGAGAAAAAGTGCATTTTGGACAGACTAACACCAATAGGTATATCGGCTATTTGCCTGATGTTCCAGAGTTTTATTCCTATATGACAGCGACAGAATATTTAACTCTCTGCGGTAATTTATGTGGAATGGATAAAGCAGATATTGTAGCGAGAAGTACTGAGTTGTTGAAACTAGTTGGTCTTGGTCAGGAAAAACAGCGTATAAAAGGATTTTCAAGAGGAATGAAACAACGCTTGGGAATTGCACAAGCACTCCTAAATCGTCCAAAACTTTTAATCTGCGATGAACCGACATCAGCACTTGATCCAGCAGGGCGCAAGGAGATTTTAGATATACTTCTTGCAGCTAAAGAACAGACGACAATACTTTTTTCCACGCATATTCTTTCTGATGTAGAGCGTATCTGCACTGAGGTAGCTTTTTTGAACAACGGAAAAATTACTATGCAAGGAACTATTGCAGAACTACGAAACAAGCAATCATGTGGCGGATTTATTATTGAAATAGAGAAAAAAGAAGTTGCTAATATGCTTGCAGAGGCATTTAATGAACTTCAACATGCAGAGGAAAATGCGCTCATTTTTCAGGGAGACGATAATCGTTTTTTTGATATGATGCAATATATTTCTGAAAACAGAATCCCTATACAAAAAATTGAACGATTAGAGCCTACGCTTGAAACTCTGTTTTTGGAGGTGACAAAATGAAATCTCTGTTAGCTCTTATGAGAAAAGAATATATGGAAGCTACACGAACAGGTAAAATTATGATTATTATATTACTATTTGTACTGTTCGGTATTATGAGTCCTGCGGTTGCGAAGCTAACACCATGGATGATGAAAATGTTATCTGACTCAATGTCAGAAAGTGGGTTGATTGTCACAAATATTCAAGTGACTGCTTTGACTTCATGGACACAATTTTTTAAGAACATTCCGATTGCGCTGATTGCGTTTGTACTTATATTTAGCGATATATTTACTAAAGAATATAAATCTGGAACATTATTACTTGTGCTGACAAAAGGCTTGTCACGATATAAAGTTGTGCTTGCAAAAACTGTGCTGTTGCTGTCAATTTGGACAGTTGGATATGGGATATGTTTTACCATTACTTATGGATACAATGAGTATTTTTGGGATAACAGTATTGCGATTAACTTATTTTTTTCAGCAACTATGTGGTGGATGTTTGGCGTGTGGGTTATATGCCTTATTACTCTATTTTCATCATTGTTGAAGAATAACACAAGCGTTTCTTTGTGTATCGGAGGGACGGTACTATTAGCATATTTATTGAGTGTCCTACCTAAAGAAAAGTGGTATTCTCCTACTTTATTAATGAATAGCAACTCACTTTTGATGGGCGTAGAGGAAATAGACGCATATATAAAAGCTATAGTTATCACTGTTTTCTTGTGTATAGTATGCGTTGCTTTAAGTATTCCGATTATAAACAAGAGGCAGATTTAAGTATGTGTAGAAGTAAATGGATACTTTGCCCTGTCTGCGGCAATAAAACCCGTACTATGATACGAGAAAATACCGAGATGAAAAACTTTCCTCTCTACTGTCCGAAGTGCAGGAAAGAAACACTCATCAATGTTAAGGATATGAAAATCACGCTTGCAGTCATTAAGTGATTATGTGCAGGACAGCGAGAAAAAAGCTGGAGGGATTGGAGGATTTCCACTTCCATATGCTCAGACACACTTATACAAGCAATCTGCTTTCAAACGGTGCAGCACCTAAAGATGTGCAGGAACTTATCGCACACGCTGATGTAAGTACTACAATGAACATTTACGCTCACGCTACAAGGGAAGCGAAGCGTACTTCTGCAAGACTGCTGCTGGATAAGGTAATCGGCGGAAAATACATAGGGTTTGAACATTTAACAGGCGATATGCCTTGAAAATACAGGGTTTATAGAGGACTGAATAGATAAATTAGAATTTTAAAAGGACTTAGATTTTCAAATCTAAAGTCCTTTTTCATATATTAGAAGTTCAACAAAGCCAAGAAGCTTTCTGCTTCGAGTGATGCACCACCTACAAGGGCACCGTCAACGTCTGGACAAGCCATATACTCAGCAACATTTTCAGGTTTTACTGAACCGCCGTATTGAACACGTACTTTGTCAGCAACTTCTTGACCAAAGTCAGCTGCAACAACATCGCGAACTGCTTTACACATTGTTTGCGCATCATCTTGAGTAGCTGATTTACCAGTACCGATTGCCCAGATTGGTTCGTAAGCAATTACCAATGAAGCGACTTGCTCAGCTGACAAACCTTTCAAAGCTGCAGAAACTTGAGCTCCTACGAATTCAACTGCTTTACCAGCTTCGTAAGTTTCAAGAGATTCACCACAACAGATGATTGGAGTCAATCCATTACGGAAAATTGCATGGGCTTTCTTGTTAATATCTTCGTCTGTTTCATGGAAGTAATCACGACGTTCAGAGTGACCGATAACAACATAGTTAACGCCCATTTCAGCTAATACTTTTGGAGAAGTTTCACCAGTGAAGGCACCTGCATCTTCAAAGTAGCAGTTTTGAGCAGCAACTTTCAATTCAGAATCTTTAGCAAACCACAAGAGAGCGTTCAAATCTACAGCTGGAGCTGCGATAGCTGCTTCAATTTTATCGCCTGCAGGCAATTTTCCTGCAATCGCCTCAACGAAAGCTTGTGCTTCTTGAGGGTTTTTATTCATTTTCCAGTTACCGGCAATGATTGGTTTACGTGACATTACACATACCTCTTCTTTTTTATTTTACAAGGTTCATTATAGCATAAACTCAGCGAAGATTAAAGAATTTCTGTGTATTTTATGAATACTTACAGAAAAACTCTCTACCACCTGGTAGAGAGTTACAATTTTTGTTGTCTGACAAATAATTGTTAAATCTGGGAACTCAATCGAATTAAGCTTCGATTTCTGTAACCATACCTGAACCAACAGTACGTCCACCTTCACGGATAGAGAAAGTAGTACCTTGTTCAACGGCGATTGGGTGGATCAATTCAACGTCGATAGTAACGTTATCACCAGGCATTACCATTTCAATACCTTCTGGCAATTTGATTGAACCAGTTACGTCAGTTGTACGGAAGTAGAACTGTGGACGGTAGTTGTCGAAGAATGGAGTGTGACGTCCACCTTCTTCTTTAGTAAGGATGTAAACTTCACCTTTAAATTTAGAGTGTGGGTTGATTGAACCTGGTTTAGAGATAACTTGACCACGTTCGATTTCATCACGTTGTACACCACGAAGAAGCACACCAACGTTATCGCCGGCAAGACCTTCGTCAAGTTGTTTACGGAACATTTCAACACCAGTAACAATTGCTTTAGATTTTTCTTCTTTAAGACCAACGATTTCAATTTCGTCGTTAACACGAACTGTACCACGGTCGATACGTCCTGATGCTACAGTACCACGACCAGTGATTGAGAATACGTCTTCGACTGGAAGCAACAATGGTTTGTCAGTGTCGCGTTCTGGTTCTGGAATGTACTCATCAACAGTGTTCATCAATTCCATAACGATGTCTTCGTACTTAGTGTCACCTTCAAGGGCTTTAAGAGCTGAACCTTGGATAACTGGAAGATCATCACCTGGGAAATCGTATTCTGAAAGAAGGTCACGGATTTCCATTTCAACCAATTCAAGCAATTCTTCATCGTCAACCAAGTCAATTTTGTTCATGAAGACGATAAGGTGTTTAACACCAACCTGACGTGAAAGAAGGATGTGCTCACGAGTTTGTGGCATTGGACCGTCAGTTGAAGCTACTACAAGGATCGCACCGTCCATTTGGGCAGCACCAGTGATCATGTTTTTAACGTAGTCCGCGTGTCCTGGAGCGTCGATGTGAGCATAGTGACGTTTTTCAGTTTCGTACTCAACGTGTGAAGTGTTGATAGTGATACCACGTTCACGTTCTTCTGGAGCAGCATCGATAGACGCATAATCTTTAGGTGTGTTTACTGATGAAGGCAAGCGACGTGCCAATACAGTTGTGATAGCTGCAGTCAAAGTAGTTTTACCGTGGTCAACGTGTCCAATTGTACCAATGTTAACGTGGGGTTTACTACGATCGTATTTTTCTTTTGCCATTTTGGTAAAAGCCTCCAATAAAATATATTTTATAGATAGACAGTAGGCAATACGGTCTAACTTTACCTTACTATTCTATCAAATTGTAGCAGAATTGCAAGCATTTTCTATCGTTTTTTAATTTATACCCCTTCTACAAGGGCTACTCCCCCCGCTTGTAACACTTTTTTTAGTCCAGTTCCCTCTATACCATTGGCTAAAATGACTTGCTGATCTCCTGACAGGGGCACTGACTTTTCCCCTTGGTTGAAATAGATCGTAAGTGACTGATTGCCATCCTTATAAGTCATGAGAAGTAACTGATCTTCCGTAGACTGAAGTGAGAATGTTCCCGTCAAAATAAGATGTTGATAAGACTTCCTTAGGTGAATCATTTCTTTCACAAATGCTTGTAACTCTTTGTCCTGCTGTTCTTCTTTCCAAGGCATAACCCTACGACAATCTGGATCTTCCCCACCAATCATCCCAACTTCTGTTCCATAATAGATGCACGGGCTTCCTACTTGGAAGAACAGAGCAACCAAGGCTGATTTTACTGCATCCGTATTTCCATTGGCTGTCGTCAAAATGCGTTCTGTATCATGTGAATCCAAAAGATTAAATAACACTTCTCTTGACTGTTGACGATAGGTGAACCGCTGACTATTCAAGGAAGCGAGGAATTCATCACATGTTTGTTCTCCCTTGAGGAAGAATGTTTTTATTGCGTTGGCAAGCGGATAATTCATTACTGAATGGTACTCGTCTCCAACCAGCCATGATTGAGCACTATGCCAAATTTCTCCCAGGATAAACAAATCGGATTTGACAGATAGAACTGTCTTACGGAATTCTTTCCAAAATTGATGATCAATCTCATTAGCTACATCCAAGCGCCAGGCATCGATGTCACATTCCTCAATCCAATACCGGGCAACACCCAAAAGATAATTCCTCACTTCGGGGTTTGATGTATTTAGCTTGGGCATTTTTCCTTGAAAGGCAAAGGTCTCATAATGCAGATTTTCTTTACCATCATGAACTTCAACCAATGGAAACCGATCAATGTGAAACCAATCTCGATAAACTGATTGCTCTCCATTTTTAAGCACATCCTGCCACTGCTTAGATTGATAACCAATATGATTAAACACAGCATCTAACATGACCTTAATGCCACGCTTATGAGCTTCCTTAATCAGCTCCTTCAAGTCGTCTGTAGTACCAAATTGAGGATCAATTTGATAGTAGTCACTCGTATCGTACTTATGATTGCTCGGCGCTATAAAAATAGGACAAAGATACAAACCTGTGATGCCCAAGTCTTGTAGATAGTCTAAATGCTCAGTAATTCCTGCTAAATCACCACCAAAAAAATCACTTGTAGTGGGAGCCAAGTCTGGATTCCAATCTCTATACTCCTGTTTATTAGTATTTTTCTTTCCTCTAGCGAACCGTTCAGGAAAAATCTGATACCAAATTGTTTCCGAAACCCAACTTGGTACTTGACATCGATCAGCTTCATGCAAGTAAGGCAACTTGAAACCGTTCATAAATTGACTAATGTTATTACTTGTAGCATCCAGTGGACCAACATCTCCAAATAGAATCTGTTGCCCATTATACCCCGTCAATTCAAACAAGTACTGCAATCTGGCAAAGTCAGCTCCGACTTCCACTTGCCAATAATCAAATAGCTGATCACTAGCTACAATTTCCATTTCTGTTTGGTATTGATAGCCTTGTTGGTAAAAAATAAAGGGGTCTCCATGGTGTACACGTATTGACTGTACATTATTCCTTTTGGTTCTAAAACGAAGATGAACCACATTTTTCTTATATAAATATGCATATTCTGAATCAGGACGATGAAAAAGAGCTGTCAATTCTATCATAATTGCTACCTCCTAGCCTACCTATTTTAACATTCTTCCAATATTCATGCAAACGTTTTCTTTGTCTGGTGGTAACTATCGCATCAAAAAATATTCCCACGAAATGAAAAAAGGCATCCGTATAATTTCCTTACGGACGCCGATTCTATGTCTTTTTTGGAAGGTATGCAATTTCATACTTGAAGAAAGCTTTCCTTGCTTTCGATACATTCAAATTCCTATCAACTAATACTCAATAGTCAAGTTGATAATAGGGTTGCATGGGTATAGTGGCCCCAATACTCGAAGCATATACCCACTGTTTCCCTTCCAATTGTCCGAAATCTTCTGCTTTACCTGTAAGGATAATTCCAGCAAATTCAAGTTTATTGATATCTTCTTGCTTAGTAAAATCAGTTTCTCCGAATTTGTCTACATAGCTCTCTAAGATTCCTCTTGCTGAAGGAGACAGGCTATAGTTACCATTATATTCCAGCAAAGTTTTCATAGCATTAATTGGACTTTTATATGGAAATTGCATATCTGAATATTCCTCTTGCGTTACTGCAACTACATCATCAGAATCCATTCCAAATATGCTGACCAAAGGCAGGTCTTCTACTCTTGTTTGACTGCTATTTGCTCCTATCCAATACCAATTTTTTTTGAGATTGCTAGGAATCATATCTTTTATTTCCCTAAAAGTGTATTTCCTATCAAATGTAATAGCTATCTCGACCAATTGGCCCTGCATCTCTTTAACAAATGATAATTCATTTCCTGCACGATTGTCAAGGCATTCGGTATTATAGAAAACTGGAATTTTGGAATTACTATCTTGATGATACTGATAGTCACCAGAGGTTAGCGGAAAGTATTGTCCAAAATTTGAAAAGATTCCATAAATACTATACTCTACCTCCAAATGCCCAAATGCAATTGGGACACCTGCAAGATTTTTCAATAATGAATAATCGATGTAGCCTGAGACAATACCTGTCTGGTTCACGAAGGTCATGTTTGGTTCTACATTGGGATATGCCACTTGAAAAGTTGCATCAAATAATTCCTCTGCTTGCTTACTACGATAATCAGAAAAAATACGTAATGCAAAAATTCCACTTACCAATAAAGTAAATACTAAGCAACTAGCGAGGAGAACTGTTTTCCACAGTTGTTTTCGTTTATTTTTCTTCGTTGCTATTTCAAAAGATATCATCTTCATACCCTCTCTCTTTTAATGATTTCGCCACTTGTTTTCTAGCTCTAAACAGATGAATTTTTACCCAACTCTGACTGTAACCTAAAATATGCCCTATCTCCTTGACACTCATATTTTGAAAATAGTAAAGGTCAATCACAACCTTGTCTTGACTAGGCAACTCATTCACTGCTTGATAGAGCTCCTCATAGTTTTCTTGATCATATAGAACAAGCATATCTTGTCTGAAAAAATCTCTCTGAAGAATTTCATGATAGCGTTTGTCACGTCTGTACTTGTCAATATATGTACGGACTGCTGAACGATACAGCCAAGCTCGCATCTTTTCAAAAGGAAGGACAATATCTGATTCTAGAATTTTTACAAGCACATCTTGAGCAATATCCTGGCTATCCGCACGTGTTGCCCCTGATTTTTGCAGATAAAAGGAAATCTCCTCTGCAATGGCAACAACTTCTTTTTCATATTCATCTAGTTTGATGATCATCTCCTCCTTTCACTTATATAACGAATATCATCCGAAATGGTTACACACTTCCAAATTTTATTATACATTTTTAGAGCAGTAAAAAACAACCTCCGAAGAAGTTGTTTTCAATCAGTTAACATTAACCTGAATTACGAAGTCCTGTTGCGACACCGTTAATCGTAATATGGATGAGACTCTCTTGCTCCTTACTAAACTCTCCACGACGGAGACGGCGAATCAATTCAATCTGAATATAATTCAACACATTAAAGTATGGCATACGATAGTCAAGACTGGCTTTAAGGAAAGGCAACTCTGCCAATAGTTCCTCATTTTGTTCAATAGATAGAATCATATTCTTGGTCAATTGCCATTCATCTAAAATGGTGTGGAAAACACTTCGCACTTCATCGCTTTCACACATTTTGGTATATTCAAAAGCAATATTCATATTAGATTTTGACAGTACCATATCAACATTCGATAAGAGCGAACGGAAGAAAGGCCAAGATTCATACATTTTTTGTAATTTTGCCAAATTATTTGGGTCTTTATCCACAAAGCGTTTGAAACTAGAACCAACTCCATACCATCCTGGCAACATTACACGGTTTTGAGACCATGAGAATACCCAAGGAATCGCACGGAGACCATCTATTTCAGTAATTGTCTTTCGCGCCGCTGGACGAGAACCAATATTTAAACTAGAGACTTCTCGAATCGGACTGGCCGTAAAGAAATAATCATAAAAATGCGGATTATTGAAAACAAGGTCACGATAGATTGTGTAACTTTCAGAAACAATTTCATCCATTGTTTCACGATAGTTACCAATCTCATTAGGATCAGTAATCATTTGTGTTACCATACGATCCAAGGTTGCTGATACCAACATTTCTAGGTTATAGTAAGCTGCATCCTTATTTCCGTACTTATTACCAATGACTTCCCCTTGTTCAGTCAAACGAATCCGGTCTTTAATGGAACCGAATGGTTGAGAGGTAATCGCATCATATGATGGACCACCACCACGTCCAACTGTACCACCACGTCCATGGAAAAACGTAATATTGACTCCATTTTCTTGACCAATTTTCGTCAGTTCATTTTGAGCCTTGTATAATGTCCAACCAGAAGAAAGGTAACCACCATCCTTATTTGAATCAGAATAACCCAACATAATTTCTTGATAGTGTTTATTGCCTGCAATCCAGCGTTTTGCCAAGTCCAATTGCAAGTACTGGCGCATGGTATCTGAGGCATTATCTAAGTCTTCAATTGTTTCAAAAAGTGGAACAATCTGAACACGCGCCTTATCTGAATCAACCAATCCAACTTCTTTCAATAATACAGCTAATTCCAATAAATCAGATACACTTTCTGAGTGTGAAATAATATGTTGTTTGATAACTTCCTCACCCAGCTTATCCTTTAACTCCCTAGCTGTAGAGAAAATAGCCAATTCCTTCTCTAATTGCTCGGATTTTGGAACATAGGTTGCCGAGAGAATACGTGGATCTGTTTCTAGTTGTTTTAATAGGACATGACATTTTGCCTCTTCAGATAGACTAGAATAATCTTCAACGATGCGTGCAGATGCAAGTAATTCAGCAACACAAGCTTCATTGATAGAAGAATCTTGGCGCATATCAATTGTAGCTAAATAGAAACCAAACGCCTCTATCGCCTCCAATAACTCAGCCAAGTCACCTTTGATTAATGCTGCAGACTTGTTGTCAATTAATGATTGTTTAATCGCTAGAACATCTGCTTTAAACTCACCAACATTTGCGTAGCGCACATCTGAAGCCTTATTGTAAACAAAGTAATCTTTTGTATTTGCCAGTTTCATCTGAATGTAGTGGAAGGCCCGACGATAAGGTTCATTTTCACGATAGACCGAAGCATCCTCAGACAAATCAGCAAGATATTGCACAGCAGGACTAACCTTAGTGATGGTTGTAGAAAGTGAAAAATTACGATACAACTTTTCCAATTGCTGGTCATAGTAATTCATGATCACTTCGCACTGTGTTAAGGCTGATAGTGTCAAGGTTTCAGCCGTAACAAATGGATTTCCATCACGGTCACCACCAATCCACATTCCCATTGTAATGGGGCGAGGATTCATCAACTGAATTCCTTTTTCAGCGGCCAGACGTTTATATTCTAGTTGTAGTTTTGTAACTGCTTTGATGAATGAGGAATTGTAATACTCCATTACATTGGTAATTTCATTGGTTACCTTTAGTTTTTTCTCACGCGTCATTTCTGTCTGCATGATAATTTCAACATAGCAACGCAATTCATCTTCCCATTTTGTACGATTCAATAATCCCATCTTAACATCGCGGTAGCGACGCAAGAGTTCATGAATGTGTTTAGTTAAATCTAACATAGACTGACGTTGAACTTGTGTCGGATGGGCAGTTAATACAGGAACAACATTTAGTTTTTCTAAGATCTCGGCAGCATCTTCATGTTGAGATACCATATCAATAGTGGCTGAAATTTTCCCTAGATAATCTTGTCCAAGATTGTTTTGGTGATTAATTTCAAAAGCTAAATCGACATCTTCGGAAATATTGATTAATAAAGGTAGAACAGCAAAATACCTTGAAATATCTGTCAACTCATCATTTGTCAATTGTCCAATAATCTGAATCAACTTAGAGTAATCATCTTTGACAGATAATTCTTCTAGCTGGCAAATAGCTGCAAATGTATCCTCAGACATCATTTCACGAGCCACATCTTGTAAGATATTCGTCAAAATCGTCACTTCTTCACGGATAGCTTCTTTATTGTTATAATTTTCTAGCTTTTGGGTAGACATCTTTTCACCTCATGTTTTTCATAAATTAGACAAATGTTCTTTCAACTTCTTCTTCAATCAAACGACGTTTTTCTGTCGCATCAATATTTAAAACAAACCCAATTCCGATGGAAATAATCAAGAGACTAGAACCACCCTGCGACAAGAATGGGAAAGTTACACCCGTAGCGGGAATCAATCCAGAAATTCCTCCTATGTTGATAAATGTCTGAATTAAAAGCATTCCTGCCATACCAAGCGCCATCATCGAATTGAATGGACTGCGAGCACGAACACCAACTACAATGATGCGGACAATCAAAAAGAATAGTATAGCCAAAATGAGACTTGCTCCTACAAAACCAAGTTCTTCTATGACAATAGAAAAGGCAAAGTCTGTATGAGCCTCAGGCAGATAGCCTTTTTTCTCAATTGAGTTTCCTAAGCCAAGCCCAAGCCAACCACCATTACTCATCGCATAGTATGAATGAGTTAATTGCAAACCTGAACTGGTAGCATTACCAAAGGGATCGAAATAAGCTGCAAACCGTCGAGCTATATAACCAAAAAGTGGAATTTTCTCAACAGTTTCTAATCCAAGAATACGAATGGCCCCAAGTACAACTCCGGAAGCAGCAACAATTCCTATTAAAGCGGTTGAGAACCATCGATAAGCGATGCCACTTACACTAATCATAACAACAATAATCAGGGTGATAATTGTAGCATTTCCCAAATCCGGCAGAGTGGCAACCAATCCAAGAAGTAGAAGGCTAATAACTCTCCAATCTGTAAACTCTCTTGGAATCCATCTTCCCTTAATCAAAGACAGGTAATCATATGTCCGAATATCAGATTGTTTCTTAGCAAATTCATGTGCCAAATACCAAATGATAATCAACTTCAAATATTCAGCTGGTTGGAGACTACCTATACCAGGAACTGGTATCCAACCATGAGCCCCATTTATGGGAGTAAACAAACGAGAAATAGCAAGTAGAACAATTTCAATAAAGATAACGGAATAGATAACTGCTTTTTTCCGTAAAAAACTAAGTTTCATACGATAAATCGTATAAATCGCAATCAAGCTAACAACCCAAAAGGCCGATTGGTTAATCACCGTTCTAAATGGATTTCCCCCATTAATAATCTGTGTGGCACTAGTTGTTGAGTAGACCATAACCAACCCTATTATCGATAAAATAAAGTAGGGAATGAGTATAGAATAATTCAACAAGTGCCGCTTATCAATTTTCATTTATATTCCAACCTTTTCTGGAGTATGCTTATTATTATAGCATACTTTGTATAAAAATACTTATCACTTTCTATAAGATAAACAGTAAACATTCGGAACTAGACTATTGAATAATAAAATTGAATAATAAAATGGCCGAAGCCATTATGAATTATTCAAACGTTTCAAGATAGAACTCAATCTCATCTCCGTCAGACACCTTTAGGTCATTTGCACCTTTTTCAGCTAACTTTCCATTAACCTTATACATCCAATAGGTATTGGTACTGGTATCTTGACTGATACCGTCAATCTTGGTTATTAAACCATTGTCTTCTTCAATGTCATGGTGAGCTTTTAAAATATTCATCAGGCTATCACCTTGATTTGCCGTTACTTCTTGACGATTCACCTGATCTTTATTTGTAATTTGTAATGTGATATCAATTGTAGACCCGGATGTCTGGGACGATGTATTTGCACAAGCCCCCAACAAAAAGGTCAAGAAAAGAGTGAGTAAAATACTAATTTTTTTCATTTGTAAAATCTCCTAAAAACATGATAGATGATGGGATAAAATAATACGGTAGAGATCATGTGTAGAAAATCAAAAACTATTCCATTTAACCAATAGATTATCGGATGAATTCCGAATTGAATTGCAGTGAGCAAACTAATGGACATGCCATAAACAAAAACAAAGCAACCAGCTAATAGGCTCTGCAGCCATAACGGAGTTCTCTCTTTTAAGATTTGAGGGCGAATCAAAATCCACCAAATCAACTGAACGAGACCAAAACTGAGAACCTGCCATAGAACAACGACACCGAAACCAAACAATAAACCACTACCAATCATTGTCAGCCCCATCAAAATCCATCCTTCAAATAAGGTAAAATGGGAAAGACTCACTAAAAAAATAGCTGTTAAGGGTTTTATGTTGGGAAATGCTCCAAATACTATTCTCAAAACAATTGCTACCGCTGATAAAACAACCAATCGGGTTAATTTTTTTGTTGAGTACACCTCTTCCACCTATCTCATTTTGTTCTAAATATTAGCCTATCGTTTTCCTGTCTATAAGTCAAGAAAATCCTTTAAATACAATCTATCTTCAAACTATTTTTTTTGATTTTTCCAATGATTTACGGTAAAATTGGTTTGATGAGAAAGAAATTAAATCCAATCGTTGTTATCGGTTTCTTCCTGACCTTTTTTACCATCATTTTTATTTCTGGTGTGTATGGTAACAGAGCGACCGCCGGTAAAGAAACTACTATTACACAGTCAAATACTAATCCAACATCAATTGAGACAATTCCTAGTTCAAGCTACTATATTACCAACGCTCTTGAGATGAAACCTATTATTGATGTCTCGGCTTGGCAAAGACCGTCTGAAATTGACTACAAAACCCTTAGCAAAAACATTTCTGGCGCAATCGTCCGTATTCAAAGTGGCTCACACACTAAAAACGAAAATACAGCGACTGATAAAAATGGGTTAGATAAAGCATTTCATACTCACATTAAAGAATTTCAGGCTAGAAATGTCCCTGTTGCTGTTTACGCCTACGTTACTGGGAATAGTATTGATAGCATGAAAGAGGAAGCTCGTAGTTTTTACGAAGCAGCCAATAAATACAACCCCACCTTTTATTGGTTGGATGTTGAAGAACATACCATGGATGATATGAATGGTGGTGTCGAGGCTTTCAGACAAGAATTAGAATCTCTCGGTGCTAAAAACATTGGTATCTATGTCGGCACCTATTTTATGGAAGATCACAGTATCAATGTTGATAAATTTGATGCTGTATGGATTCCCACTTATGGCGATGATTCTGGCTACTATAATGCTGCACCAAATACTGATTTGGACTATGACCTCCATCAATATACCTCTCGAGGCTATGTGAATGGATTCGAGAATTATCTCGATTTAAATATTATTACTACTTTGAAAGATCCAAATGAAGTTTATCAAAAACTATTTACAACATCAGAATAAAATGGTACAATTTCACTAATTACATATACACAAAGGAGTGCTTCGGCTGAGATCGCAATATGCGAAATCCTCGAACCTGATCTAGTTAACACTAGCGTAGGGATTGTGTGATTTATAGAATGATATTCTAGTTCGCTATAAACACTCCTTTGTCTACTATCTACAAAGGAGTATTTTTATGTCACAATCCAAATTACGTGTTCTCACTGAAATAGCTATTTTTTCTGCCATTGCTCTTGTCTTTGACAAATTTCCACTCTTTACAATGCCACAAGGTGGATCGGTATCCTTAGTCATGCTTCCGATTCTACTTCTTTCTCTACGTCATGGATTGGGTATCGGAATACTTACAGGTGGTATAGTTGGAACAATTCAACTTTTTTATGGTGGTTATTTTCTAAATGCATTACAAGTTTTTCTTGATTATGTCCTCTCTTACGCAGGAATTGGTTTTGCAGGAATTGCCGCTACATCTCTACATAAACAAAGCAAATTGTCTCAAGCCAGTCTATTCATCAGCCTAGCTAGCCTACTTGGAGGAAGCATTCGATTATTAGCTACCTATTTGTCTGGAATTATTTTCTATGCTGACTACGCTCCTTCTGACAAACCCGTTTGGATTTATTCCTTTACCTACAATATCAGTTATATACTTCCTTCAACAGCAATTGCTTGCATTTTACTGATTCTCCTTTATAAAGCAAGACCAAATTTCTTTCGTGGTTAATAGATAATGCCTGTTAGATTGCTCTAGCAGGCGTTCTTTTTAATGATTTTCACTGGTTTTATGCTATAATGAGAACATTATAAATACATTTTGGAGGACAACATGACTTCTTGGATATCAAGAATAATTAAAGGTATGATTATTGCCCTTGGCTTTATCTTACCAGGTGTTTCTGGGGGCGTACTAGCTGCGATCCTCGGGATTTACGAACGAATAATAGGCTTTTTAGCAAATATTCGAAAAGATTTCAAAGAAAACTTTCTCTACTTTGTTCCTGTAGGGATCGGTGGAATCTTGGGAATTGCCCTCTTCTCTTTCCCTGTTGAATACCTCTTACAACATTTCCAAGTTCCTGTTTTATGGGCATTTGCAGGTGCAATTGTTGGTACAATTCCTAGCTTACTAAAAGAATCCACTCAGAAAAGCAAACGGGATCGTATTGATTTGGCTTGGTTGATTGGTACCTTCATCATTTCTGGACTCTTACTCTACAACTTGAGTGATCTTGTCGGAACACTTCCTGCAAACTTCGCAAGTTTTGTATTGGCAGGCGCCTTGATTGCATTAGGCGTACTTGTTCCCGGACTCAGTCCTTCAAACTTGCTATTGATTTTGGGTATCTACACGCCAATGCTCAATGGTTTCAAATCACTTGATCTATTTGGAACATTCCTACCTATCGCAATTGGTGGAGTCCTTGCAATGGTTGCCTTCTCAAAAGCAATGGATCATGCTCTTAAAGTCTACCACTCACGAGTTTATCACTTTATTATTGGTATCGTCTCATCATCTACTCTCTTAATTTTGATTCCACAGGCTAGCAACAAAGAATCCATCTCCTATGCTGGATCTAACTTTATTACATGGATTGCTGCCCTTGTTCTATTTGTCCTGGGAGTATGGTTGGGACTTTGGATGAGCAAATTAGAGGAAAAATATAAATAATGGCAAAAAAGGTCAAAATAAAGAAAACCTTAGTTGACCAAATTTTAGACAAGGCTAAGATCGATCATGATAGCCTTGTTTTAAATGCTCTTGAAGGTCAACTTCCACAAGGTATTGAAGAAAACAATATTTATAAAACCCTGGCACTGACTGGAGATAAAACTGGGCCGGTTATTGGAATTGTCCCAATCACTGAGCACCTGTCTGAGAAAAAATTAGCCAAGATCTCTGGCAATAAAAAAGTGAGTATGATTCCGCAAAAGGACTTGGAAAAGACAACTGGCTACATACATGGTGCCAACAACCCCTTGGGCATTCGTCAAAAACACAATTTTCCAATCTATATCGATCAATCTGCACTTGAAAAAGGCAAGATGATTGTTTCAGCTGGTGAAATTGGTCGGTCGATTCGAATTGACAGTCAGGTATTAGCTGATTTCGTGAAAGCTAATTTTGCAGATATTATTGAAGGGAAGAACGAGTGAAAATCTATTTTGTCCGTCACGGTAAAACCGAGTGGAATCTTGAGGGACGCTTTCAAGGCTACTCTGGAGATTCTAAGCTTTTGGAGGAAGCTTTCCTTGATTTAGAGTCACTTGGGGAATATTTAGCTACCGTTCCTTTTGACAAGATTTACTCTAGCGATTTACAAAGAGCTCATATCACAGCCGAGCGAATTGCTGACCTGAACCATTACTGTAAATCAGTAGAAACAAAAGCTGGTTTTCGAGAATGGAATTTCGGTCGATTGGAAGGAACAAAAATTGGACTTTTCCACGATATCTATCCCAAGCAGTACCATGCATTTAAACAGAATGTGGCCATCTTCCGAGCAGATATGTTCGAAGGGGAGACTGTTTCACAAGCTACCTCACGCTTCATCACTACTTTGAAAGAATCTATTCACGAGACAGATCAAACGATACTTGTCGTAAGCCACGGAGCTATTCTAACAGCTTCAATCCGAACCCTGTTAGGCTATCCACCAGCGCTCTTACGCCATCGAGGTGGTTTAGACAATGCATCTGTAACCATTTTAGAGACAGATGATTTTGAAAACTTTACCGAACTGGTATGGAATGACACGAGTTATCAAGAAAAACAGTAGATTTTTCTGCTGTTTTTCCCATTCTACTCGTGATTTATGCTGATTTTTTACCTCTTCTATGATAAAATAGAAGGAACAGACTTTGGAGGAATGAATTTTTTATGTCAACTGAATATTTTGAAGAACTAAATGACCAACAGATTGTCCGTCGTGAAAAAATGACGGCATTGGCTGAACAGGGTATTGACCCATTCGGTAAACGTTTTGACCGTTCTACTAACTCTGCTGAATTGAAAGCACAATATGAAGATAAAGAAAAAGAAGAGTTGGAAGAATTGGCACAAACTGCAACCATTGCGGGTCGTATTATGACCAAACGCGGTAAGGGTAAAGCAGGTTTTGCTCATATCCAAGACCGCGAAGGACAAATTCAGATTTACGTTCGTAAGGATGACGTTGGCGAAGAAAACTATGAAATCTTCAAAAAAGCAGACCTTGGAGACTTTGTTGGTGTCGAAGGTGATGTCATGAAGACTAATGTTGGTGAATTGACCATTCATGCTCGTAAATTAACTCACTTGTCTAAAGCGCTCCGCCCGTTGCCAGAAAAATTCCATGGTTTGACTGACGTTGAAACTCGCTACCGAAAACGATATTTAGACTTAATTACCAATCGCGAAAGTTTTGAACGCTTTGTAACACGTTCAAAAATCATTTCAGAAATCCGTCGTTACCTTGATGGACTTGGTTTCTTGGAAGTTGAAACACCTGTCCTTCATAATGAAGCTGGTGGTGCCGCGGCTCGTCCATTCATCACTCACCACAATGCCCAAAACATTGATATGGTACTTCGTATTGCAACGGAACTTCACCTCAAGCGGTTGATTGTCGGTGGTATGGAACGCGTTTATGAAATTGGCCGTATCTTCCGTAATGAAGGAATGGATGCGACCCACAACCCAGAATTCACTTCTATCGAGGTTTACCAAGCCTACGCTGACTACCAAGACATTATGGACTTGACCGAGGGTATTATCCAACATACCGCTAAGGCAGTTGTCGGCGACGGTCCTGTAACCTATCAAGGTACTGAAATTGCTATCCACGAGCCATTCAAGCGTATCCACATCGTCGATGCTATTAAGGAACAAACTGGTGTGGACTTCTGGCAGGAAATGAGCTTAGAAGAAGCTATTGCCCTGGCAAATGAACACAACGTTACTGTAGAAAAACACCACACAGAGGTAGGACAAATTATCAACAGCTTCTTTGAAGAATTCGTAGAGGAAACATTAATCCAACCAACCTTTGTATACGGCCATCCAGTAGCTGTTTCCCCATTGGCTAAGAAAAACGATGAAGATCCACGCTTTACGGATCGCTTTGAGCTCTTCATCATGACCAAGGAATACGGAAATGCCTTTACCGAATTGAACGACCCAATCGACCAATTGGAACGCTTTGAAACCCAAGCCAAAGCCAAAGAATTGGGTGACGACGAAGCGACAGGCGTTGACTACGACTACATCGAAGCCCTAGAGTACGGTATGCCACCAACAGGTGGCCTCGGAATCGGTATCGACCGACTCTGCATGCTCTTGACAGATACTACTACTATTCGAGATGTGCTCCTATTTCCGACTATGAAATAGGAGATTGGCTGAAATGGCCTACCAGACCTTAACACTCCCAACGTTGAAATAAGAAACATTAACCTTCTAGTATTGTCTTCACTAGGAAATACCAATCGCTTTCCAGTTTCTTAGCGATTGGCTGAAAAGGTCTACTAGACTTTTTCACTCCCGATGATGAAGTAAAAATAATAAACTGTTTAACACAGTTACGTAAAACACTCTTGGCAATTCCGAGAGTGTTTTTGCCTGCAAAAAAAGCCTAGCCAACTGACCAAGCTTTTAAGGAGATTATGAAAAATATTTAGGATTGGGAGTGGGACAGAACTCAAATAATCATAGAGAGTTCGTCAACAAGTTCATATTTCCAGTTGTTGAGCTGAAACAGTCTATCCCCAGACTGTTTCACTCCCACCCCCGCACAGTTGATTAGGAAGATGTGGAGTGTAAAACACGAACAAATCTTCCAATCAACCACTGCGCTGAGATGTTGAATCCACTTTAGAGAAGTGAGGCTATTATTATAACGTCCCCTCCTTTTTATCTCATCAGTCTTGGGACTGATTCTCTTCTTTCTTAGCAAAATAATCTCGGACAATTGGCGCAACTTCTTTTCCATAGAGTTCGATGGCATGGAGGACATCCTCATGTGGCATTGATCCGATTGGGAGATGGAGGAAGAAACGGTCCAAGTCAAGTGTTTCAATGGTCTTAATGATTTTAGCTGCAACATGTGTTGGATCTCCGACGATGGTCGCTCCCTCATCTGTAAGGGAGTAGAGATATTGCGCCTTGGTCATTTCGCTCCAATGCGGTCTGTCTTTTGCAATATTATTGGTCACAACTTTAGTAGGATGGAAATAATCTTCTACTGCTTTGTCATGGTCGTCTGCAATCCAACCCCAAGAATGGGCTGCAACTTTCGTTTTCTTTGGATCATGACCTGAGTTGCGAGCAACCTTGCGATAAGCATCGACTAAAGGTTTAAAGCGATGAGCACCTGCACCAATGACAGCATACACGATAGGCAAGCCTTTCTTAGCAATCTTGATAGTAGATTCTACATTGCCTCCAGTTGCGACCCAAATTGGAAAATCTTCCTGAACAGGACGTGGATAAACTGGCTTATTATTGACGGACTGAGTGAAATGCCCATCCCACTTGAGATTTGTTTCCTTGTCAATTTCCAAAAGCATATCCAACTTTTCATCGAAGAGTTCTTCATAGTCATAGAGGTCATAGCCAAACAAGGGGAATGACTCCGTAAAGGAACCACGACCAGCCATGATTTCCGCTCTGCCATTTGACAAAGCATCGATTGTGGCATATTGCTGGTAAAGTCTCACAGGGTCCATAGAGGAAAGGATAGAAACTGCTGATGTTAGCTTGATCTGCTTGGTATTGACGGCACCAGCTGCCAGCACAATCTCAGGTGCAGAAACCGCAAAATCTTCTCGGTGATGCTCCCCAATTCCATAAACATCTAGCCCCACCGCATCGGCTAGCTCAATCTCTTTAACAAGTTGACGGATCCGCTCGTCGTGGCTGTAAATTTCCCCTGTTTTTTCTAGTGGAGTTGTTTCGCCAAATGTTGAAATACCTAATTCTACCATGATGTGTTCTCCTTTGAACTCATTATTTTCTTAATTGATGCGTTTATTTTATCTCTAATTAGTGATATAGTCAATTGATTTGCTCAAAAAATAAAACGACTAGGAAAACCTAATCGTTTCAATAGATTATTCATAGCGCAAAGCTTCAATTGGATCAAGCTTAGATGCTTTGTTAGCAGGTAGTACACCAAATACTATACCAACAACTGCAGAAAAGGCAAGGCTACCAAGTACAACTGGTATGGAGATTTCTGCCGTCATATTTTCCCCCATCACCTTTGTAGCGTTGAGAATAAACACGATTGTTTGGGCAATAGCTAAACCGATTGCTCCCCCCAAAGTAGTCAGCACCATCGCTTCAATCAAGAATTGCAAGAGAATATTTCCTCGGGTTGCTCCCAGTGCTTTTCGGAGACCAATTTCACGAGTTCGCTCAGTGACAGAAACCAACATAATGTTCATGACACCAATACCACCAACAAGCAAAGAGATCCCTGCAACTGCACCAATAAACATTGTGACACCAGCCATCTCACTTCTAAAGGAATCCAGCATAGCTGACATATCATAAATGTCATATCTTGCTTCTTTCAAGCCAGTAACTTTCGTTAAATAATCTGCTGCTGCTTGACCAACTTCCCCTGCACGACTAACATCATCTACGTGAAGATATAGACCTCGATTCTCATTTACTCCCATTTCGGTAGCCAATTGAGTGTTGGTCATAATGGCATTCCCACCAGAGTTCATTCCGTAAAGGGCTGAACCAGCTTGTGGATCTTTATAGACACCAACGACAAGGTAAACGTTTTGATTCACACTAACTGTCTGGTTGAGGGCTGCATCCATACTACCAAAAAGTTTTTCAGCTAAACTGACATCTAACATCATAATGCGCGAATATCGAGAATAATCATTTGGCATAAACTTTCTACCAGCCAATATCTCTAACTCTTTCACATCAAAATAGGATTGGCTAACACCATTTATAAAGACATTTTCAGCTTTCTTACTTCCTGCAGATACTTCAGCAGTATTTGAAAAACTAATATAATAATTACTAATGCCATCAATTTCTAATAACCCTTGAAGCATCGCGTCTGTCAAGTCAGGCTCTTCTTCCATCGACATTTCCCCGCCAGTTGTATAGAAAAAGCCACCACTATTGACTTCCTCTTCTCCAAAAATCGGGGAAAAGTAGACCTGTACATTGTCCTGATCACCAGCCAGAGCTTTTTCAATACTCTTACTCATGCCAGTTCCCAAGGCAACGATAATAACAACGGCTGCCACACCAATAATAATCCCCAACATGGTCAGTAAAGAACGCATTTTATGTGCGAGGATTGATTTTAAGGCAAATTTCCAATTTTCCATTTAAATCTCCTCTCTACGTCTATCTTCAGTAATGACACCATCTCGTAAAACAATTGTTCGTTTCGCATATGCAGCGATTTCAGGTTCATGAGTTACCATAATGATTGTCTTACCTTCATTATTGAGTTCTATTAATAATTCCATAATCTGCTGACCGGTCTTCGTATCCAAAGCACCTGTTGGCTCATCAGCAAGAATAATCGCAGGAGTATTTACTAAGGCACGCGCAATAGCTACCCGCTGTTTTTGACCACCTGATAATTCAGACGGTAAGTGGGTCATACGTTCTGCCAATTCGACCTTCTCCAGGTATTGCTTGGCCAATTTTTTTCGTTTTGCTGAGGGAACACCTGCATATATCAACGGTAATTCAACATTTTGTAATGCATTTAATTTAGACAACAAAAAGAATTGTTGAAAGACAAAACCGATTTGATCATTTCGAACTGAAGCTAATTTTTTCTCAGATAACTGACTAACTTCCTCCCCCTCCAACCAATAATTGCCTGAACTAGAGCGATCTAATAAACCTATTATGTTCATTAAAGTGGATTTACCAGAGCCCGATGGCCCCATAATAGCTAGAAATTCACCTTCTTCTACCTCTAAGTCAATATCTTTAAGGACTCGAAGTTCTTGATCACCATTTCTATAGGACTTATTGATATTGGTCAGCTTAATTAGCTGGTTCTTCATAGGCTTCTACCTCTTTTCCATCTTCTAAGTCCAATGTTGGGAATGAAATGACATGATCTCCAACTGCCAATCCTGTCTTCACTTCCTGATTAGTAGCATCAGCATTCCCTAAAGTAACTTCTACTTTTTTAGCCTTCCCATCTACAATTGTCCAAACAAATGTCTTATCTTCCTCATAAACAACTGCTGTCACAGGAACTAATATATTTTTGCTTGTATTCACTACTTCAATATTCACAGTGAACCCTTGTTTCAAATCCCCAACTTCACTCGTAAGAGCAACCTTGAAAGGATATTTTGCACTAGTTCCGCTTGTTGCACCGGCAACAGCACTAGCTTCTTGGTCTGTCGCAGGATAATTTGAAATATAGGAGATTTTCCCATCCCAAGTTTGGTCTGGATATACTTTTGTAGTCAATTTGACTGCTTGATCAGTAGCGATATTTGCCAAATCATACTCAGTTAAGTTGCCTTTTACTTCTAGGCTAGTTTGGTTCACGATGTGAATGACTGTTTGACTACCTGTTGCATTTTTAGAAACAGATTTATTCACTTCCACAACGGTTCCTGAAACTGTACTGGTTACAGTCGCCTCTAAAACGGCTGTGTAAGCTTTATCAACAGCCGCCTGCGCATCGGCATAGGCATCGTTAAGATCAGCTAGCTGTGAATCATATGATTGTTGGGAAGTTGACTGCGTGTCTTCGCCTGTTGTAGCATCAGCTGGAACGGTTACAGTTTGATAATTCTGTTGTAACTCATCAATTTGACGCCCAACCTTATCTCGTGCACGAACAGCTGAATCAAGAGCAGATTGTAGTTCTGTACTGTCGTAACGAAGTAGGGCTGTTCCTGCCTCAACTTGGCTACCTGGCTCAACTAGAATCTCACTAATGTCACCCTTAGAAGGATCGTAATAAACATATTGTTCCTCAGCTGCTGAAACCACACCAGTCAATAGGGTAGATGAAGCAATTGAACCCTCTTGAACGACTTGATAACTAAGACTTGTTGGCATCGTTTCATCACCAACAGTCGACCCACCCATGACACCTGAGAACAATAATGCTCCTCCAACAAGTGCAACTGCTGCAACACCCAATCCAGAAAATAAAGCAATTTTAGCCTTTTTTGACTTTAACATAGATCTCTCCTTTTAGTTTGCGAAAAACATACTTATTTTGTGTTAAAACTATAATACACAAATACATCAATTTATGCAAGTGTTCTCCTAATTATTTTACAAAAAAGTGAAGATATGCCCACTTACACTTTTGTAAGAAATCCGTAGTGAATTTTTGATTGACACTCACAAAAACGTTACAATGAATGTAGTAAAACAATTGAGTTGGGAGGATATTCATGAAAGAATTCGATATTATTTCTATTGGTGGAGGTAGCGGAGGTATTGCAACAATGAACCGTGCTGCAATGTATGGTGCCAAGGCTGCAGTCATTGAGGCTGGTTACCTAGGAGGTACCTGTGTCAATCTTGGCTGTGTCCCTAAAAAGATTATGTGGTACGGATCTCAAATAGCAGAGGCCATTCAAAACTATGGCCCAGAATATGGCTTTACTAGTCAAGAAGTCACCTTTGATTTCTCTACCTTACGAAAAAATCGTGAGGCCTATATTGAACGTTCACGCATATCCTATGGTAATACTTTTAATAAGAATGGAGTAGAAGTAATCAACGGTTTCGCACGTTTTGTGGATAATCAAACCGTTGAAGTTAATGGCGAATTGATACGTGCCAAACATATCGTCATCGCTACAGGCGCTAGGCCTGATGTACCATCAATACCAGGGAGTGAGTTGGGAATCGTATCCGATGATGTCTTTGCTTGGGAAGAATTACCATCTTCAGTAGCGGTATTAGGGGCTGGTTATATTGCTGTTGAAATGGCTGGACTCCTTCATGGACTAGGTGTTCAAACAGACCTATTTGTTCGAGGAAACCGTCCGCTTCGGAGTTTTGATACCTATATTGTCGAGGCATTAATGGAAGAAATGAATCGGACTAATTTCCCACTTCATACTGGAAAAACATCTATTAGCCTTGAAAAAACACAGGATGGTCACATCCAAATTCATTTTGAAGACGGTAGTAGCCATGTTGCTCAGCAAGTTCTCTGGGCTATCGGTCGTAAACCAAATGTAGATAAGCTCAATCTTGAAGCAACCGGTGTTCAACTCACTCCATCTGGGCATATTGCAGTCAATGAATTTCAGGAGACTAGTATTTCCGGCATTTATGCCCTCGGTGATGTAACTGGTGAAAAAGAATTGACACCTGTAGCCATCAAGGCCGGTCGCCTTCTGGCTGAACGTCTGTTTAATAATAAACCAACTGCTAAGATGGATTACAATACTATTCCAACCGTTGTCTTTTCTCATCCAGCAATCGGAACTGTTGGTCTAACTGAAGACGAAGCAATTTCCCAATACGGAAAAGATAATGTAAAAGTTTATACATCAGCCTTTACCTCTATGTACACTGCCCTAGAAAAACATCGACAAATGGCGAAATTCAAATTAGTAACCGCTGGAGAAAACGAGCAGGTTGTTGGTTTACATGGTATCGGATATGGTGTTGATGAAATGATTCAAGGGTTTGCAGTGGCTATCAAAATGGGGGCTACAAAAGAAGAATTTGATGCTGTTGTTGCAATTCACCCTACAGGATCAGAAGAATTTGTTACCATGCGTTAATTCAAAAAAATCCAGACAAGGAAGATTTGATCCGTGTCTGGATTTTTTCTTAAGGTAAAATAGCTACAGCACGCACTGGTGAACCGGATGCTTTCTCCCAATGTGGAAAGGCAATTGAAATCAAGGCACCTGAGGGTGGCACCTGATCAAGATTAGTCAGTACTTCCAATTGGTAAATATCTTTGGACAAGAGGTAGTATTCCTCCACTAGATTTCCATTATTTTTAGTAGCTAAAGCACCTGAGTCAGTATCTAATGTTTCATGCCCCACTGCTTTCACATGACGCTCTTCAATCAGATATTCCAAAGCTTCGTGACTCCAACCTGGTGTGTGTTGAATACCCTGTTGATCTAAGTTTCGAATTGCATCTTGGCTAGGCCAACGTTTTGACCAGTCGGAACGAAAAGCAATAAATGAATCTGGTGCAATAGCGCCATAGACAGCCTCAAAGTCTAAAATATCTTGTTTCGTAATCTCATAATCATGATTAGCTGCCACCGCATCCGACTTATCAATGACATAAAGAGGGAGTAGGAAATCTTTCAAATCAATTTCATCAAGATAACGGGCACCTTCAACAAAATGAACTGGAGCATCAATGTGCGTTCCATATTGTCCGACTACTGTAAATTGCTGAACAAAGAATCCGTCTTTATGTGTAAAAATTGGTCGTTTTTCTAAAGCTGGCAGAGCTGGAAAATGTGGACTTGCTTCATCAATCTGATGAGTAAGATCAACCCACTTTTTTGACTTTAGGATACGATAAATATCAAGTAATTCGGTCATAAGGAATCTCGCTTTCTTTTTTAGAATTGTAACACAACAAAAAGTAAAATAATATTAATAAATATGTTTTTACTTATATAAATTTTATATACTTAGATATAAAAAAACTATATTGCTGTTACAGCCGATGAAATTCCATTGACTTTCTTTTAGATTCTCACTATAATTTTGTTAACCATAAAAAATAAAGGGGATAACAAAATGAGCAAAACATCAACAAAATCACTTGTTTATATCGCTATCGGAACAGCTTTGATTGCTGCACTTTCGCAAATTAGTTTATCTATTGGCCCAGTTCCATTTACTCTCCAAACATTAGCTATTGGCTTGGTTGCTTGTCTTTACAAACCTAAAGATGCCCTTGCTAGCGTTGGATTATATCTAGTACTTGGCGCTATTGGTTTGCCTGTTTTTGCTGGTTTTTCTGGTGGATTTGCTGCACTGGTGGGTCCAACAGCTGGATTCCTCTGGGGCTTCCTACTTTATGCAGGATTAACCTCAATGGCTACCAAGGCAAATTCATCCTCTGTAAATGTATTCCTAGCTTGTTTACTTGGATCCGTAGCATGCTTTTTTCCTGGAGTGCTTATTTTTAAAATAGTATCTGGTGCTACTTGGTCTGACACCATTGCTTGGACTGTTCTTCCATTCATTCTTCCTGATTTAGCAAAAATTGCACTGGTAACCATCTGCCACCGCTTATTACAACCGATCACAAAAAATGAAGCCTTCTTCGCGTAGGCTTCATTCGTTTATTTATTGGCAAATGCGTCTAGAAGAACCTGGAATTCTTCATTGCTTAGAGTAATCCCTTTTCCCATCTTGCTATGGTCCGGACTCCAAGTCCGAATATCGTATTTTGCAGGTGTACCATTAAAAGATACACGATTCAACTCTTTGGTCCATCCCTTCTCGTTTTCAGATAGGACCAATAATTTTTCTTCAATTTCAAAAGTAAATGTTGCCATTTGTGACCTCCTTCAATCATCTATTCGAAAAAACTTGTCATTTTTAAAAAAATTGGATAATATGATTATATCAAGTTTGAAAGGATTATGCCATGAAGAGATTTATCGAAGTCATTTTGGAACATGCCTCTATCTTTTTAGGCAATAGCAGAGCTTCAAAGGCTATTGAACCAGATAGCAAGGAAGAAATAAAAAATAACATAGAACTTGCCTTGTACAAGAATGCTTCAATCCATGTCATTTACGGGAACCGCAGTTTTACTGGAGACATCGTCAAACACGATACGGAACGCCAACGTATTATTATGAAAAATTTCAAGCGCCAGGTGACCAGCATTATAAATCTAGAAGACATCCAGAAAATTACCCTTGTTCCAGAAAGTGTAAAAACGTCCCAGCAACAAGAGAAAAAAACTGAGCAACATACCAGAAATAGAAAAAACGCATAAAATCATGTAGGAAAACGTTGATGATATGCGTTTTTTTTTGTTAATTTATCTAATGCTCAACGAACATCAAAAGTAGAGAACAGGTCATTTTGATGAACTCTCCCATTCCCACTAGACAATGATTCGGATGGAAATCCACAACGATGCTCGATGGACACACCCTAAATCTCGAAACTGGAATGATTGCGGATCTTTTTTGAATGATTTATGCTCTAATAGTTAATGACTGGCCATCTTCTTGATAAAGATTGATCAAACCTGATTTGCAAGCACGAATCATGTCACCAGGATAGATTTCACGGTCTAGTTTAATGGTCAATAATTCCATTGGTTTATTGGCACGGTCGATTTTATTACCACTTGAATCATGCAGATCTTGAATCGTTGATTCAAAATGTCTGAAGCCAGGTCCATAAAATTCCACCTGGTCACCTTCATTGATCACATTACGTTGACGAATAGTTGCAGTCATCGTATCCTTATCAAATGCAACGACTTCACCAATAAACTTATACTCTGGAATTTTACGACGAGCTCCAAAGAGTTGCTCATTTTCACTTGGTGGACTGTAGTAAAATCCAGTCGCCAATTCACGCTGTGCAACCTTCCACATCTCATCAATCAAGTCTTGTTTGATGGCTTCGAATTTCTCTGGACTTTCTAGGTAAGCATCGACTGCTGCTTTATAGCAGTTTGTAACAGTTGATACATAATGAACTGATTTCATTCGGCCTTCAATCTTCAAGCTATCGACACCATTTTCAATCATGTCTGGGATATGGTCAATCATACACATATCCACCGCAGACATGGAGAACTCCTCTGGTATTTCGCCCTTAATCGAACGACGTTCTTCACCAAACGGTAAGTCATAGAGATTGTATTTCCAACGACATGACTGAGAACAGCCACCACGGTTTGCATCTCGCTTGCTCATGTGGTTAGATAGGACACAACGGCCTGAATAAGAAATACACATAGCACCATGGACAAAGGCTTCGATTTCAACATCTGTGCGTTTGCGAATTTCCGCTACTTCTTCCATTGTTACCTCGCGAGCCAAAACAACGCGGGTCAAGCCCAACTCTTTCCAGAACTCAAAGGTTTCGTAGTTGGTCGACGAAGCTTGGGTAGACAAATGAATTTCAAGACCCGGTGCCTCTGTTGCACAGATCACGATGAGGGCGGGATCAGATACAATGACAGCATCCAAGCCCATATCCCGCAATTCACGGAACCAAGCTCCTGCACCTGCTTCATTTCCTTCATGAGTTACCATGTTGGCAGCCACATAAACCTTGGCTCCACGAGCATGGGCATATTCAATCCCTTCCCGCATCTGTTCCATACTAAAGTTCCCAGCGCGGCTCCGCAAACCATAGGCTTGACCGCCAACGAAAACAGCATCAGCACCATAATCAATGGCTACCTTCAATTTTTCCAAAGTCCCAGCAGGTGACAAGACCTCAGGACGTTTCAGTGTTTTTGACATAATTAACTTCTTTCTATTAACGATGGTTTATGATTGAAAATCTATGCAGAGATTAGATCACCGCTTATTAGATTTATCCGTCTCTGTCAGGATAGGAAATAAAATCTTAAATTTATTTGACTTTATTGCGATCAAATTCATAGAAACCAGTATCCAAACCACGTTCAGCTGGATGGAGTTTGCGAACTTGTTCATCCAAAAGAAAGGCCTGATCGTAAGTAAAAGTTCCTTGCTCTAGCAACTCTCTCGCTTGAACAAACAATTTCGCGATTTCAACAAAGTTTTGTCCCGGGCAAAAAATACCATCTAATTTCCAATTGCAATAACCATGTGTATAAAGTTCTGCTAACTTAGGCATCATATCAATATCATTGTTGATAAAAATATGAGTACCATGTTTGTCCTCAAAAATAGAATAATGACTCTCTGGATCAGCAGGTTCTGCTAAAAACAAACCACGTTGACGCGATAAATCAGTCTCATCAGCCTTTGTAAAATTATAATAATTTCGTAACAGAGTTCGTTTAGAATGGTGGATGACTGACGCACCATAAACCAGTACTTCCGCTGGAATTTCCAAATTTTTAGAAATATCAAAAAGCTCTTCAGATGGAATTTCACGTGCCAAAACGGCTTCTACAGCTCCGTGATCTTTCCAAAAATTAATTTGACGACTAGAGGTAACGAAAACTGATGTATCATAGATTAGTTTAAAATTGTAGCCATCGCGTTTATTAATATAAAACAAACCCGCATCACCAACTACTAAATAATCAACCTTTATCTCACGCATGAGCTCCATAAAAGGCTTGATATGATCCATCATATCTTGGTGCATCAATGCATTGGCAGCGACTGTTAATTCTTTGCCCGCTCCATGAACAAGCTCTGCAATTTCCCTCAGTTCATCATATGAAAAATTTGTTGGAATACGAAGAGCGTGATTCTCTTCACCTACATAAATACGATCAATGCCTGCTACTAACAGTCCTTTGACCTGTTCAATACTTTCAGCTGTTGCTGTAATGGTAATTTTCTTCATAAAGATAATTATATCAAAAATGAAAATTTCTGATAACCAACTAGTTGATTTTAATATTCAGACTTTTCTAATTTGTTCCTTGTAATATTTTTGTAACATAAATGTCATAAAAACACAGTAATGTTATGGTATGCTTGTTGAAGCAGTAAAGGAGACGATATGGCACAAAGACACTATCAGTCCCATGAATACCAGTACGAAGAGTATATCCCGAAAGAGAAACAAGCTAGTTACCAAACTTATCAAGCAAGAAATACTAAGAATTATCGCGTTAAAGAGTTAGTATTTTTTATCAATATTGTTTTGTTTAGCTTACTAACAGTGATTTCAAGCTATATTTACCTATCTTTAGGTATGCCAGTTTTTATCGCACTTACCTTAGCAAGTGTAACAGGCTTTATCGGGCTTCGTTTAATTCAGATTGGACTTAAAAAGAAATTTAGACCGAAACAGACACATAAATAGAACAAAAAATAGTAGAGCGGAGGATTATTCCCCGCTCTTTTTGCTTGCCCTTCTCCCCTCATCAAACAATTCACTTTCTTTTCCTCTTAAAATGGTTTGATAATTTTCAATTTTATAATCCAAACGGTCTAAAGCTTCCTGAATTTCCACCAATCGTGACCGCAATTCTTCCTGCTCTTCTTTTAGTAAATCGATCCGAGCTTCCACTGTACTATTTCCAGCCTGCACCAAGCCCATATACTCAATCAAGCGCTCAATCGACATACCCGCACTCCTAAAACAGCGAACAAATTCCAAGATGGCTATATCATTTTCCGCAAAGTCCCTCACTCCAGAAGATTTTCGTGCAATTTTGGGAACAAGCCCTATCCGCTCATAATAACGAATGGTATCAGCTGATAGACCAGTCACTTCACAAACTTCTTTAAAGTTCATAGTCATTCTCCCTTAGTTTTGTATATCTATTATATACCTTTAAGTCAAGTATGTGAGAAAAAATCTGGGTTTCCCCAGATTTTCTACCCTATAAATAATCACCCTTGACAATAAAGAAAGTGCCACGAATCTCGCCTGCTAGTTTGGAGCGTTGGCGGGCAAACTTGAATTTTCCTTCAAATTCTTTGGGTATTTCAATGCCGTTTGACAATTTGAAACCGACCGCTCGTTTGCCACCTTCTTCAAGCGTATAGAGGACATTAACTGCCAAGCCATTGTCATAAAAAATAAAAGACCAGAGTATACCATCTACTTCAAGTTGGGCTACATTGAGTGGAGTATAAGGAAAAACCATGTCCCGCTCTGCTAATACTTTCTCGATAATGGTCAGGATTTCAGGTTTCTCATCTGGTGTGTAAACCACATACTCCTGTTTGTATTTGTTCCAGAAGTAGCGAGCTTCACTGGCCGGCAATCCTGCAAGAACATCTGCCACTATACTTGCCTCTATGCCTGTCGTCTCTACTTCTTTAAAATTCACTGTATATGAAATGAGTTTCCTTTCAATAAAGAAAGCACCCGAAGGTGCTAGGCAATGCCAATTACCGAATCAATATGGAAGCAATGTACTGTAAGCATAGGTTTAGTAATGCAAATCAGGGCAAACAACCACAAAGATAATCGGTAAGCGGGCAATTATGCATTAAAAGCATCTGTTAATTGCGGTACAACTTGCTTCTTCCGTGAAACGGCACCTGCAAGGAAAGCGTGGTTGTTTTCCAACTTGAAGTTGAAGGCAGCTTCTACCTTGTCCATGTTACTACCGAGCGCAACGATTTCAGAGTTTGAGTTTACGATGTCCGTAATCATCAATACGAAATCACTGTATCCTTCTGAAACGATTGCCGCTGTCATGGCAACTTCGATTTCTTCTTGACGCTCCAAAACTTCTGCAATATCAACTGTATTGACTTGGGCTACACGCACATCGCTTCCATTTAAAGCAAATGTTTTTGCATCAATATCAATCAATTCTTCTGCTGATTTGCTGGCTAGGTTGGTGCCTGCTTTCAAGAGTGACAAGCCGTATTCCTCCAAGTTCACACCAGCAATTTCAGCCAACTCAGCCGCAACTTGTGGATCTGTTGCATGAGTAGTTGGAGATTTGAGCAAGAGTGTGTCTGAAATCAAACCTGATAAAAGAAGTCCAGCTACTTCTTTTGGAGGTGTTACTCCGTTTTCTTTAAAGGCACGGTAAACGATTGATGATGCTGAACCTACTGGCTCCAAACGCATATATAATGGATTTGCAGTTTCAAAGTTTGCAACACGGTGGTGATCAATAACAGCTGCTACTTCCACTTCCTTAATGTCTGCGATCGATTGTTGGAATTCATTATGGTCTGTCAAGATGACTTGGTTAACACCTTCTGCCTTAGCAGACTCAACCACGCGCGGTGCAGTAACTCCAAAATACTCAAGCGCAAAAGCAGTTTCTTCATTTGGTGTTCCTAATGCTACAGCTTCCGCATCACGACCAAACACTTCACGCTCCAAATGAGCCCACCCGTATGATGATGCAATGGCATCTGTATCAGGATTTTGGTGACCAAAAACTAATAATTTAGACATGTCTACAACCTCATTTTCTAATAATCTTCTACATTTTACCATAAATAGAAAGACTTGTGAACATGGACGGGTCGGGATTTGCCAAACGTTTTCAAAAAGAGTAAGATAAAAGGTAACAATTTAAAAGGAGAACTATATGAAATTTTCAGACTATACCTACATACGTCTTGATTATACAGCGATTAAAGCGCAATTTTCTGACCTAACAGAACAGTTAGCTCAAGCTAGTGATTTGGAAACGACTCGCACACTTGTGATAGCTACTACAAAATTGCTCAACTTAATCGATACCCAGTACAATCTTTGGATGATCCGTCATACCATTGACATGAACGATGAGTTTTACAACGAAGAAACTAAATTTTGGAACGAGTATTATCCTTTATTTGAAGAATTGACAACCAACTACTATCGTGTCATTGTCCAAACACCGTACAAGGTTGAATTGGCAGATATTTTACCTGAAACTTTCTTCATGCAGGCAGAGAACAAGCTCAAGACTTTCTCATCTGATGTGATTCCCTTGTTCCAAAAGGAAAACGAATTGACCGATGAATACAGTAAATTGATTGCTGGTGCAGAGATCGATTTCCAAGGTCAGACCTACAACCTGGCCCAAATGGGGCCATTCGGTCAATCAACCGACCGTGATGTCCGCAAGGCTGCTTCTGCTGCTACAACCGCTTTCTTTGAAAGCAAGGAAGCTGATTTCGACCGCGTTTACGATGAATTAGTCAAAGTCCGCACGGAAATTGCCCACAAACTTGGCTTCAAGGACTATGTGGAATACGGCTACCTCAAGATGAACCGTTTTGATTACAATCGTGATATGGTCAAGGTTTACCGTGAAGAAATCCTCAAACATATCGTACCGATTGTGCAAGATCTTCGTCAACGCCAAGCCAATCGATTGCAGGTGCCAAGCCTCAAACACTACGACCTCAACCTTGAGTTCTTGGACGGAAATGCTGTTCCTCAGGGTGACCCTGACTTTATCGTCAGCCAAGCCCAAGACATGTACCGCGAATTATCCGCAGAAACAGGCGAATTCTTTGATTTCATGATTGAGCATGAACTCTTGGACTTGAACGCAAAACCAGGCAAAAACAGCGGTGGCTACTGTACCTATATCCCTGACTACAAGAGCCCATTCATCTTCTCTAACTTCAACGGAACAAGCGGTGATATTGATGTTTTGACCCACGAAGCAGGTCACGCTTTCCAAGTCTATCGTTCCCGTTGGATCCAAAGTCCAGAAGTTGTCTGGCCGACCTATGAAACCTGTGAAATCCACTCTATGTCTATGGAATTTATGACCTGGCCGTGGATGGACCGTTTCTTCAAGGAACAAGTCGATAAATATAAATTTACCCACTTGGCAAGCGCCCTGCTCTTCTTGCCTTACGGTGTCTTGGTGGACCACTTCCAGCACGAAGTCTATGAACATCCCGAAATGACACCAGCAGAACGTAAGGCGACTTGGAAAAAACTCCAAGACCTCTACTTGCCAGACCGTGATTATTCTGAGTCAGAAGCCCTCAACCGTGGTATCTTCTGGTACCGTCAAGGGCACATCTTTGCTAGCCCATTCTACTATATTGACTACACCTTGGCCCAAGTCTGTGCCCTACAATTCTGGAAACGTACGCAGGTAGATCACGATGAAAATGCTTGGGAAGACTACATCCGCATCTGTGATTTGGGCGGCACCAAGTCCTTCTTGCAAGTGGTTGAAGCCGCAAACCTCCAATCACCGTTCAAAGAAGGTGCCCTTGAAAGCACAGCCAAAGCTGCCGCTGATTGGTTAGTTGCAGTTAAGGATACCGACTTATAAAAATACAAAAATCTGAATGAATCAAGTGGCTCATTCAGATTTTTTTGATTTGACAAAGTTGATGTATTTATCCCCGAAAGTTTCAATTTGCTCCAAGACCAATCTAAATTCCTGACCAATTTCACTCAGTTCATATTCAACTTTTGGTGGTACCTGGGCATATACTTTGCGCGTAATTAAGCCGTCTTCTTCTAATTGACGCAACTGCTTAGTCAAGGTTGCCTGAGAAATTCCATCCAATCTACGATGCAATTCATTAAACCGAATCGGTCCGTCCTCAATATGATGCAATAACAAAATATTCCATTTCCCAGACAAAACAGTTTGTGTAGCCAAATAAGGACAGGCATAGACATTATTGGTATGATAATCTGGCATCAAACTCCCCCTTCTTTCCATTGAATAGTCCTATTACTTCATAAAAAGATAGTGACTATTTAAAAAAATCGTACTTGTATTTTTTAATGTATCTGTTACAATCATACCATAAACTAATAGAATAAGAAAGTCAGGATTTACGATGTACAACTCACATTTTGAACTGGGCCATGTGGCCCTCAATGTCCGCGATTTAGAACTCCAAAGCTTGTTTTACCAACAAGTCTTGGGACTGCAAGTCCTCTTCCAAAGCCCTAAACAGATTGACCTTGGCGTTGGAAAAAATACCCTTGTCCGCCTGATTCAGACCGAACAGAAAGATGAAGTCCACCACAGCTACGGACTCTACCACTTGGCCATTGTCCTACCTAGCCGCGAGGACCTTGGTACCATTTTCCGCCACTTTATCGACAATAAGATTCCCCTCCAAGGCGCCAGCGACCACGGTTACAGCGAAGCCATTTACCTAGCCGACACCGAAGGCAATGGCATCGAGATTTACCGCGATCTGCCTCAAGACACTTGGGATGTCCGCCCAGACGGCCGCATCGTCGGCATTACTGAGCCTATGGATGCTGAAACGATCTATGCTTTAGGGAAAAAAGCTGACGCAGCCTATCAGATGCCAACTGGTAGTCGCATGGGCCATGTCCATCTATCTGTCCGAGAAATCGCAGCTTCTAGCCGATTTTACCAAGAGGTCCTAGCTATCGAGGATAAATTCTCCGTTCCATCTGCATCCTGGTTAGCTTCTGGCGACTACCATCACCACCTAGCTATCAACGAATGGGGAGGAAAAAATCTGAAAGCCAGACAAGAAGGCATGCCAGGACTTGCCTACTATACGGTCATCTATTCCAATCCAGAAGCTTTTGAAGCAACTTTGAATCGGGCCATTGTTGCAAACCTAAACCTTCAAAGACTAGACAATACCGCAGCTTTTGTTGATGTGGATGGCATTAAAACGAAAATCATCTTAGAATAGAAATAAGAAAAGGAAATGCCTGAGCACTTCCTTTTTCTCTGTTTATTTGATTAGACCTAGATCGTATTTCATTCCCAAAATCCGTTTGACGGATTGGTCAATTCGTTCCTCTGTAATAGTTCCAGCCTTTACTTGTTCGATAATATAAGGAATTTGACTGGCATAACTTGAAGACAATATCATATCTGTCCCAGCTTGAATGGTCTGCAAGGCACCTGTATCTTGATCAACAAATTGGACCAAGCCCTGCATATCAAAATCATCCGTCATAATGACACCCTCAAAACCAAGCTCATTCCTAAGGATTATATTGATTTCAGGTGAAATGGATGATGGGACATCATCAATGGCAGGTACGATATTGTGGCTAACCATGATAGAGTCTGCACCAGCCTCAATCCCAGCCTTAAAGGGAAGAAAATCATTGGCACGCAATTCTTCTAAACTACGATTGTCATAGACCAAATCCGTATGCGAATCCGCATTATCCCCATAACCTGGGAAATGCTTCAAAGTCGAAGCAAATTGTTCCTCTTTCAATAATGTAACCAATTGACCAATATAGTCTGAAGTGGTTTTCGCATCCTGTCCAATGGTCCTATCGTAGATAAAAGAGGATGGATCAGTGGATAAATCCGCAACAGGGAAGAAACCTGCATAGATTCCTTCTTCCTTTAAAAGACTTGTCTTCTGCTTGGCATCCGACAAAATCACCTCAATGCCGCCAGATTGGTACAGTTCCAAAGGCGATGCAAAAGGTGTTTCCAGAAGTTGACTAATCCTCGTTACCGTCCCACCTTCCTCATCTGAAGCCATTAATAGCGGCACTTTTGAAAGTGATTGATAAGAAGCAATCTCTTCTTTAACTTGCTCCAGTGTCTTACCTTCAAAATCACTTGCAAATAATATATAGCCCCCAAAATGATAAGTTTCCAATGCCTCAGCTTGTCCTGCAGATGGCATTCGAGCAAAAATCATTTGTCCGACTTTTTCTTCTAGAGTCATCTGGTTCAGATAAGCTGAGACAGCTTTTTCCCTAGCAGAAATTTCATAACTGGACGCCACTGTTGTAACCTTTGTCTGCTCTTGCTCTGTCCTATCCCCTAGGAAAAACAGACCCAATAAAATCCCTACAAATAAGAGACAAGTTAAGCCCGTCCCTATAATACTAAATCTTTTTCTCATAATCTCCTACTTTATCAATATTATCCCTTAATTCGATTCAGATATTCTTGATAAGTTTCAGTCTCCATCAAGGCTTTAGCATTTTCCACTCTAGCTCGTGTTGGAGGTTTTGTTCCCTCAAGTGGATATGGACGACCAAGTTCACGCCACTTAAATTCACCAAGATTGTGGTATGGCAATACCTCAAAACGTTCTACATTGTTTAAAGTTTTAACAAATTTACCAAGCTCAATCAAATCTTCATCTCGATCAGTTAAATTTGGTACCAAAACGTGACGAATCCAAACAGGTTTTCCAATGTCGGATAAATAACGAGCACATTCCAAAATGGTTTTATTACTGTGTCCAGTCACAACTCGGTGTTGTTCAGGATTTATTTCCTTAATATCAAGAAGCACCAAATCTGTCACTTCCATGAGACGATTGTATTTTTCCAAATATCGCTCCGTTGAACGGAAGGTTAAGGCACAGGTATCCAATGTGGTATGGATGTCTTTTTCTTTTGCAAGTGTGAATAAGGCAATCAAAAAATCAATCTGAATGGTAGCTTCACCACCAGAAACAGTTATTCCGCCTTCCTTTCCCCAAAACATACGAAAGCGAAGTGCCTCGTTTAACACATCCTCTGCTGTACGCTCCGTCGCAGCAGGGTTGACCAAATCCCATGTATCTGGATTGTGGCAATATTGGCAACGCATATGGCAACCTTGCATAAAGACAACAAAACGTACACCAGGACCATCAACGGAACCAAAACTTTCTGTTGAATGAACCAAACCAGTTACTTTGCGATAATCAACCTCTGTCATAATCTTTTCCTCACAACTTTATGCCTCTAGTATAACACAAAAATGGAAACGCTTCTATTATTGACTATCTGCTTCATTCGACAACTCTCTATCCTTTCGTATCCGATATGTCAGTCCAAGCACTCCCTATTCCATTATTTGAGTGTCTACTAATTCAAGGTGCTCTTCTATCCCTTCAAACAATCGTAGGCCACTCCTAACTCTATATTAGAGTGTAACATATTTACAAGACGATGCTCAATGATAATGTTGATCTTAGAAAAGTATAAAAAAAGAAAGACCAAAACTAGTCCTTCTCCTCGTTCTCATCATGAATTGGGGTGATGAGAATTTTCAATTTTGTTACACGGCCATTTTTCACTTTGTCATTGACCATCACAATGTGGAAACCATTGTTGTCTAATTCGTAGGCTTCTTTTTCATCCTGACTTGGAATGGTTCCAAGCCCTGTCAAGTAAAATCCTGCAATGGTATCAACATCATCACTACTCAAATCCAAATCAAAGTGTTCATTGAAATCATTCAAGGTCATACTGCCTTGGACAATGAACGTATTCTCCGCAATTTCACGCACAAAGATTTCTGTTTTGTCAGTTTCATCATCTATTTCCCCGACAATTTCTTCAAGCAGGTCTTCGAGGGTAACAATCCCTGATACGCCACCATACTCATCTAGTAAGATGGCCATTTGATTTTGAGTATTTCGCAAAGACTTCAGCAAATCATCCACAAAAATCGTCTCAGGAACAAATAGTGGTTCCTGCATAATACGGCGAATATTTAACTGATCGAATCCATTTGTGAAACTTTCAGCAAGAATTTTTTTGGTATGAATGAGGCCAATGATATTGTCTTTATCTCCTTCGTAAACAGGTATTCGAGAAAAATTTTGGCGAAGAATTTCTGGCATGATGACGTTAATATCATCTTCGATATCTACCATGAAAGCATCTGTACGCGGTACCATGACTTCACGAGCCATCATTTCATCCAAATTGAATATTCCCTGAAGCATTTCGATTTCTTCAGCATCTAAGGTTTGTTCGCTCTTGGTTAAAATATACTCAATCTCATCTCGAGTCATTTGCTCATCTGCATCATCGAAATTCATAGGCGTAATACGACTAATCAAGTTTGTAGCAGCTGATAACAACCACACAAAAGGACTTACAATTTTTCCAAGAAAAATAATAACTGGTGCTGTGACAACTGCCAAGTTTTCTTTCATATTCATGGCAATTCGCTTCGGATACAATTCACCAAGAACAATTGATACAAATGTCAGCATCGCCAGAGCTAGCCAGTAACCAGCTGTCTGAGCTGTCGCAGAATTTCCCATCCATTTTGCAAACACAGCCCCTAAATCATTGGCCAAGCTAGCACCAGAAAGGATTGAAATAAAGGTGATTCCGACCTGAATCGTAGATAAGAAATTGTTTGGATTTTCTAACACCGTCAAAAGACGAACAAACTTCTTCTCCCCTTCTGCGGCTTTTTGTTCAACTCTCGAACGATTAAGAGAAACTAGAGCCATTTCAGATGCTGAGAAAAAGGCATTGAACAAGGTCAATAAGAATAAAATAAATAGTTGTAAATAGATGGTCTGACTACCAGGGTCTTCCATGATGTTCTCCTATAATAAAATTTATAACATTTCAATTATACCATAAAATCTGAAATATACCATATGTCTTGTTAGAAATCCTCAATTGCCGACAGTTTTATGATACAATAATCAAAAGGAATAGGAGATAAGCAATGATTCTTTCATTAAAACATGTCTATTATAAGAGACAGGGTAAAATAATTTTAGAAGATATAAACTGGGAATTTCAACCAGGAGAACGTTGGGCAATTTTGGGTCTCAACGGTGCTGGAAAGTCAACACTCCTGCGTATTCTAATGGCAGAATTTTGGAAAACCTCTGGTGATTTGACAGTATTAGGGGTTGAATTTGGTAAAGGTGACATACCCAGTCTTCGTACGAAAATTGGTGTTGTCGGTTCTTTTCTTGCAGAACGATTTCCCATTGACCTAACTGCAGAACAAATCGTATTGACAGGTAAATATAAGTCCTCCATCCTATATCGTGAATATGGGCAAGCGGAGCTCGACGAAGCAAAAGCTATGCTTAAGTCTATTAAGGCTAGTCACCTAATTGGTCGGACTTATGCGAGCCTTTCACAGGGTGAACGCCAACTCCTGCTCATTGCCCGAAGCCTCATGGAAAATCCAGCTATTTTGATATTAGATGAAGCAACCGTTGGACTTGACCTATTGGCACGCGAGCGCCTCCTTCATCATATCGATTCTATCTGTCAACTCCCAAATGCTCCTGCCATCATCTATGTCACCCACCACGCAGAAGAAATCACAAACAACTTTACTCACGTCCTCCTTCTAAAAGAGGGGAAAGTCTTGGCACAGGGACCAAAACAAGAAATTCTAACTCCTGCCCTGCTCAGTGATTTTTATGGTAATCAAGTTGAATTGATTGAACTAGGAGATGAGCGATTGTTCATCAAGCCAATTCTTAACTAGCACAATTCAAATGAATCAGATAAGAAAAGACCTAGAATGTTGGAAATTCACTCACTGGTTCTAGGCCTTTTCTTATACTCTTATTTATCTTTTTATCACCCGCTCGAGTCTGATTCAATATCCATACATTTAAAAATAATCAAACTCCGTCAGCGCATAACTTTCTAGTTGGTTAATATTGCGCCGCATTTGCTTGGCTGCCATTTGTGATAAATGACCATACTTTTCATATTCTGCAACCACTTTTCTTTCTAAATAATACCCTCGTAACAGATCATCTAAACTTTCGGGTTTCATCCGTCCGATAACATCTTCCACCTTGATTCCTGCATGAATCAATTGAGCTTGGTATAGGTAGAATTCTTTTAGCTGCTGAATGTATTCAGCAGAGAACCTCAACTGATTTTTTTCTAAAAATTGAATAATCACTGCGGTATTGGCCAAGAATAGTTCAGACAATGCTGGATCATACTCATTCTTTTGAGCAGTCGCATCCTGATTCCTTTTCCGTAAACTAGTTCCGATACTAATCCATTCATGATACCACTTATTGATGACCCTTCGACTGATTAGCCATAAGTATTTGAAGGTTGGAACTAGGTCGCGATTAATATCCTGTTCCAATGTTCTTAAATAGTTTTGATAGTGACGGTAGGACGACAAACTAAGGTGTTCTTTCGCAAATGCAGTCTCTAACCCCTTCTGTTCAATTTCTACCAATTTCAACCTTAAACTGGCCACCTCTTTCAGCATGTCTACAGACATCAGCTGACGATGAAGATGTTCTATCCGCCTATAATATTGACCAATTACAATATAAATACCATTTGGATTTGCGGCATCCTCAATATCCAGTTCCAATTCGTTGACCACCACTTGCAGAATAGAGATTCGGACAGAACCTTCTAAAATTGGAGACTCGTTCTTCTGTTTTGCAATCCTTGGTAAAACGAATAAGCCCGCCAAAAAACTCAACAGGGTCACCATTCCGACAGTAAATAGAATCAGACTGTAAATCAAACTATCAAATTCTGGTAACAACAAAATCGTAGCAATAGAGACCGACCCTTTTATCCCTGAAAATGTTAGAATCCCCAGCTCATGCACACTATAAACACTCTTAGAAGACCTTGCTTTTCGATAAGCATTCAAGCAGAGTAAACCAATAAAGCGTAGCAGAAACAGACTAATGGTTAAGAGAATAACTATCCCTAACAAGTGACCATTACTAATCAATGGATTCCTCAAAGCAGGCTGAATGATTCGAGTAAATTCGTACCCAAAAACAAGAAAAACCAACCCATTCAATGAGAAATTTAGAGTATCCCAAACAATTTGGTTCACACGATTCACACGCGCATCAAACAAAGTCATTTTTTTCAACTGCTTCGATTGAAACAGACCTGCAATGACCACTGCAATAATTCCAGAACCACCAATATAGGTAGCCACAAAATAAGCCAGTAAGGGTAATGAAAGTTCGAGCAACAGGACTCCAGGAATATCGGCTGCATCCAGTTTTTCAAGTAATGAAACCAAACCACGATGACCAAAAGCAAGGAAGAAACCTGCCAGCATTCCTCCAACAAGTGCCCATACAAACTGAGTACCTGCGCTCACGAAGGAAAAACTACCAGTTGTTAAAGCCAAAATAGCAAATTGAAAAACAACAAGTCCACTCGCATCATTCAGCAAGCCCTCTAGGGTCAAAATGGTTTCTAATCGTTTTGGAAAAGCAAAGCGATTTGATAACACTAAAAAGGCTACAGCATCAGTCGGCGCAAGTGCAGCCCCAAGGGCAAAACTTGCAGAGAGAGGAACCTCTACTGGTAATAAGTAGCCAGCCAACGTTCCGATTCCCAAGGCTGTTAAAAAGACCAACGGAAAAATTAGGAAGGCAATAACTTTCCAATTTTCCATCAAGTCATCGACATTACTTTGCTGACCCTCTCTAAAGTTTAAGGGAGCAATAACTAAAGCAAGGAACAATGAAGGATCTAGGGTGAGATTCCCGACTCCAAATAGTAGACCTGCACCAACTCCCAATAAAACTTGAATAAATGGAAGTGGAAATTTGGGATTTAATCGATAAATGGTATTGGAAATAACTAATAGGATTAAAAATATAATGATTTGAACAAAACTTGTAATACAATCACCTCCTTAATTGTTGTTGATACGTTCTATCATCACCAAAAACGGTGGAGTATTGACTTGGTTCAGCGGTTTATAAAGCATGGCAGTAAAGACGGCCTGGTCCAGCTGGCTGACAAAGTCTAAGACCGCATCCTTTTCTACTGCTCCACCCTCGTGGCCATAATAAATCATGATAGCAAGACGACCACCAACAACCAGTCGATCTAGGACTTTTTTGATGGCTTGAAGGGTGGTTTCAGGCAAGGTAATGACTGACTTATCCGCTGAAGGTAGGTAGCCAAGATTAAAAATAGCTGCCTTACATTGATCCACAAACTGATCTAGGCTTTCGTGTCCTGTCAAAACCAATTGGGCATTGGTCAAGCCAGCTTTTTCTAGTTTTTCAGCCGTTGTGTTCAAGGCTTGTTCCTGAATATCAAATGCCACGACCTTTCCTGCTCGCTGAGCTAAAAATAAGGTGTCATGTCCATTTCCCATAGTCCCATCGACAGCAAGGTCTTGGTCTGTTAAAATCTCATCTAAAAAGGCATGTGCCATATGTAATGGTCTAAGCATATTTTCTCCTTAGGCTAATAATTTCAAAAAGTAAGTTGTCAAGGTCACTTCATCTACCTTTTTACGTTGTTTTAGCCACCAGCTGACGGTTTCCACAAAAGTAGTGACAACAAAATGCAGCAATAGGTCCTCTGGAAGACTCCGTTTATCCTGCATGTAATCTTCCATCACTTTTGGATAAATATCGTGTTTGAGCTCTGTCTCTAATTCCTTTAAAAAATAGGTATTGCGTGATAACAAGAGGCTAGCTACTCGGTCTTGATTTGTCCGAAAATGTTTGAAAATATGCGCCAGCAAAACTGTTACATCACTATCTTCACGACCTGTAAACAAATGATGAAATAGGTCATGACAGAGTTCTTCCAAAAGAGCTTCCTTACTGGCATAATGGGCGTAAAAAGTAGAACGGCCAACATCTGCCTTATCAATGACATCCTGCACACGCATGTCATCGTACCCTTTTTCGTTTAATAGGCTCAAAAACGCCTGAAAAATCGCCTTTCGTGTTTTTGCAATTCGTCTATCCATCTCTCGTACATTTCAAACATTATGTTCAAAAACAAACAAAATGTTTTACTTGTTTCTAGTTATTTGGCTCATTTAATAGCATAATGAACCTATAAACAGTATAACATAGAAAGGGTTTGTCATGTCGTCTAGTAAAAATACTTTCATTGCTTTTTTGCTGAATCTTTGTTTTTCTATCATTGAATTTATCTTTGGAGCTCTCTTTCACTCCAGCGCCATTTTAGCAGATGCTGTCCATGATTTTGGGGATGCTCTAGCCATTGGCAGCTCCGCATTGATGCAGACCTTCGCAAATAAACCAGCTGATCGCGCCTATCCCCTTGGTTACAAGAGATGGAATATTTTGGCAGCACTCTTGACCTCAAGCATTCTGATTATCGGTTCTAGCCTAATTCTTGTGGAAAACATTCCCAATCTTTTCCATCCCCAACCTGTCAACCAAGATGGAATGCTAGTACTTGGAGTGATCGCTATCATCATCAATTTCGCCGCTTCCCGTATTGTAAAAAATGGCCATAGCCATAATGAATCCATTCTTAGTTTGCACTTTCTAGAGGATATTTTAGGATGGCTGGCGGTCATTCTTGTCTCCATTATTCTCCAATTCACTGATTGGTACTTCCTTGATCCCCTGCTTTCAATCATTATTTCTCTATTTATCCTTAGTCAGGCCCTCCCTAAGGCATGGAATAATCTGAAAATCTTTCTTGAACAAACTCCGTCTGGAATAAAGAGTGATGAACTGGCTCTTGAGTTGTTGTCTATACCAAATGTGGAATCCATCGTTCAACTTAAAGTATGGACAATGGATGGATATGAACATTGTGCTACACTGACTGTTAAACTTACTAACCATGCTTTGGCAGGAAAGACCAAAGAAAGAATACGGAATTCTCTTATCACCTATGGAATTCTCCAAATTACCATTGAAACGGTGTAACTTTCTCTTCATTTTCCAAATTGATTACGAATAAATAGGTATGAAGATCTGTATCCTATTTTTCCTCGGAGCTTCAATTGGCTCCTTTTTGGGACTGGTCATTGACCGGTTCCCTGAACAATCCATTATCCGACCATCTAGTCATTGTAGTTCTTGTAAGAAGCGACTCAAGGTTTGGGACCTGATTCCCATTCTTTCTCAGCTTTCAACCGCATCCAAATGTCGTTATTGCAAGGTAAATATTCCCTATTGGTATGCTGGACTAGAATTCTTAACTGGTCTTACTGTCCTGCTCTGCCATTTTCAACTTCTAAGCCCAACTGAAACCATACTCATCCTTGCAGGGCTGGTTTTGACCATTTACGACATCAAGCATCAGGAATATCCTTTTGCCGTCTGGCTCGTTTTTACTTTTGTAGCTTTGTTACTCTCCCAGCTTAACTGGCTCTTTTGTTGCTTTTTAGCCTTGGCTTTTTTGACAGAGAAATGGCAGCTCAATATCGGTTCGGGTGATTTTCTATATCTGGCTAGTCTGTCCCTAATTTGTGGCTTGACTGAAATCCTATGGATTATTCAAATCAGCTCACTCTTAGGCTTACTCGTCTTTACAATATACAAGCCAAGATCCATTCCTTACATACCATTCCTTTTTCTTGCGAGTATTTTCGTCATTCTGTGCATCTAAATCGAGTTTTTCTCGATTTTTTTGTTATAATAGTAGGCATATTAGCGTTCAGTTTCAATAGTAACTGAATCGTCTTCACTTAGGAAGGCAAGAGGAGAAATCTTATGACACTATTTCAGGATGACAGTTTGATACTGCACACCGACCTTTATCAAATCAATATGATGCAGGTCTATTTTGACCAAAATATTCACAATAGAAATGCCGTTTTCGAAGTATACTTCCGTTCTCAACCCTTTAAAAATGGTTATGCGGTCTTTGCAGGCTTGGAGCGCGTGGTGGACTACCTTAATAATCTTCGTTTTAGTCAAACAGATATTGACTACCTAACAGAATTGGGATATCCTCAAGATTTCCTAGATTATTTGGCTCAATTAGAAATGACCTTAACCGTCCGATCTGCAAAAGAAGGTGATTTGGTTTATGCGAACGAACCTATTCTCCAAATCGAAGGTCCTTTGGCACAATGCCAATTGATTGAAACAGCCTTGTTAAACATCGTCAACTACCAAACACTCATTGCTACAAAAGCTCGTCGTATCAAGGCAGTTATTGAAGATGAGCCATTGATGGAATTTGGAACCCGTCGTGCTCAAGAAATGGATGCTGCAATTTGGGGTACACGGGCAGCCTTTATTGGTGGAGCATCTGCGACTTCCAATGTTCGAGCAGGAAAAATCTTTGGCATACCTGTAGCTGGTACCCATGCTCATGCCTTGGTTCAAACCTATGGTGATGATTACAAAGCATTCAAAGCCTATGCGGAAACACATAAAGACTGTGTCTTCTTAGTAGACACCTATGATACACTACGCGTTGGTGTTCCAGCAGCCATCCGAGTTGCAAAAGAGATGGGAGACAAGATAAACTTTAGAGGAGTCCGTATCGACTCTGGGGACATGGCTTACATTTCTAAAAAAGTTCGTCAACAATTAGACGATGCTGGATTTACAGATGCAAAAATTTATGCCTCCAATGATCTTGATGAAAATACCATTTTGAACCTAAAAATGCAAAAAGCAAAAATTGATGTCTGGGGTGTGGGCACAAAACTCATTACTGCTTATGATCAACCAGCATTGGGAGCAGTCTATAAGATTGTATCCATTGAAGACGAAAGCGGAAATATGCGCGATACCATTAAGTTGTCTTCCAATGCTGAAAAAGTATCTACTCCAGGTAAAAAACAAGTGTGGCGAATCACCTCTAAAGAAAAAGGGAAATCTGAAGGAGATTTCATTACTTTCGCTGATACAGATGTCACTCATCTAGACAGTATCTACATGTTCCATCCAACCTACACCTACATCAATAAAACCATTGAAAACTTTGAAGCACGTCCACTTCTCGTTCCTATTTTTGAGAATGGCAAACAAGTTTACGAGTTGCCAAGTTTGGCAGAAATTCAAGACTACGCCAACCAGGAGATTGAAAAACTCTGGGATGAGTACAAGCGCGTACTTAATCCACAACTCTATCCAGTAGACTTGGCTCAAGACGTTTGGGATAATAAGATGAAGCTCATCAACAGTATCCGTCAACAAAGCCAGGCAAAATCGATTTAAGGGGACTGACTCATGACTTTACAAGAAACAATCATCAATGAATTAGGCGTTAAACCTACTATTGACCCTAAAGAAGAAATTCGTCGCTCCATCAACTTTCTCAAAGACTACCTCAAAAAGCATCCTTTTTTAAAAACCTATGTTTTAGGAATCTCGGGTGGACAAGATTCAACCTTGGCCGGTCGCTTAGCTCAGCTGACTATGGAAGAAATGCGCGCAGAAACAGGTGACGGTAGCTACCAATTCATCGCTATCCGCCTACCTTATGGTGTGCAAGCTGATGAGACGGACGCCCAAGCAGCACTATCTTTTATCAAACCAGATGTCAGCCTAACCATCAACATCAAGGAATCAACAGATGCAATGGTATCTGCAGTCAATGCAAATGGACTAGAAATGTCTGATTTTAATAAGGGAAATGCTAAAGCCCGCATGCGCATGATTGCCCAATATGCCATCGCTGGTGAACGCAAGGGAGCTGTCATTGGTACTGACCATGCGGCTGAAAACATTACTGGCTTCTTCACCAAGCACGGTGATGGTGGTGCAGACATCCTACCCCTCTACCGCCTTAACAAACGCCAAGGCAAGCAACTGCTCGCTGAATTGGGGGCTGATGAAAAACTCTACCTCAAAGTTCCTACTGCTGACTTGGAGGAAAACAAACCAGGCCTTGCTGACGAGGTCGCACTTGGTGTCACATACAATCAAATTGATGATTTCCTTGAGGGAAAGACCATTGATGCTCAAGCGCAAACCATTATCGAAGGCTGGTGGAATAAGACAGCTCATAAGCGCCACTTGCCAATTACTATTTTTGATGACTTTTGGAAATAAACGAATTGCCCCTGACGATAGTGAAACCGTCAGGGGTCATTTGTTACACTTATACTCTTCGAAAATCAAAACCAGACGCTGTTAACTTGATTTGATGACTGAAAAGCTCATGTAGAGGTTTTCAGCCTGTTCCCTTGAAATATAAAAGGAACAGAGTTCTATCTGCATCTGCGTCGCCTAGTCTGATTGTGATTATCATTGAGTATTAATAGTAAAGTCTTCTTGCATTTTCCACCAACTGCTAGAATCGTACTGCTTTAACCGAGCTATTTAAAATATAGTCGAATGAATTAGCTTCCAGACAAGAAACTGAGGTGCAGGTTGCTAGAAGAGGCTAAAGGCTGTTCTAGGTTGGAAATAAGACTTGCGAAACAAGTCACTTTCCTAGAGTAAGGCAAGCCGAAAGTGATGATGTATCAAAGCTAATACATTCGACTATACTTTCCAGCCTTTAACAATCAGACGATAAAGCCCATAGGCTAATACTCCTCCTAAGGTATTGGTCCAGAGGTCGTCCACTTCAAAAACACGTTGAGCATCAATCAGCAAGTCAAGTAACAATTGTGTACATTCAATAAACAGACTGAAACAAAATGTATAAGAAAGAACTGCTTTAAGGCTCCGCCATTCCTCCCGAAGAAAAAGAAGCAGAAAAACGAGAGGAAAGAGAAGAAAAATATTAGTCGCATTTTGTAGGATAATCCAACCAAAGTCTCCTAGACTATCTACCTTGTTTCCATTGACAATACTATTAAACGGAGTTGGCAAAAGATACAGTCGGCCAATTTGAATAATTCCTGGGGTTGAGAAATCCTTATACTGTGGATACCAAGTCTGGGGCAGAAAACAGAGTAAAACAATAGCCAGAGCGTAAACCCCAGCTAAAGTTGTACAAGTCCGTCTTCCAAGCTTGGTGAGGTTGCCGTCTGCTTGGAATAATTTTCTCATGCACGAATACCTGCCTTAGCTTTTGCGGTTGCAATACGAGCACGCGCTTTTTCACGGTCTTTTTTGAGCGTATTGGAACGCAACTGACCACAGGCTGCATCAATATCTGTACCATGTTCCTGACGAACGACACAGTTGACCCCATTTTTCTTCAAAACATCAAAGAATGCCAAGGTGCGTTCCTTGGTTGAACGACTATATTGGTCATGCTCACTAACAGGGTTATACGGAATCAAGTTGATATAAGACAATTTACGAATATTCTTGGTCAAATCAGCCAATTCTTGAGCCTGTTCCACACCATCATTGACCTCGTTCAGCATTATATATTCAAATGTAACACGACGATTGGTTGTCTGAATATAATCTTCAATTGCCTCAAACAATACCTCAATGGGGAATTTACGGTTAATCCGCATAATGCTCGAACGAAGGTCATTATTTGGCGCATGTAGAGATACTGCCAAGTTCACTTGAACTCCCTCACGTGCGAAATCACGAATTTTTGGTGCTAAGCCAGAAGTAGATACCGTAATGTGACGGGCACCAATTGCCAAGCCCTTGTCATCATTCACAACACGTAAGAAGGTCATAACATTATCGTAGTTGTCAAGTGGCTCACCAATCCCCATCACGACAATATGGCTAACACGTTCATTTTGATTGCGCTCATCTAAGTATTTTTGTACCAACATAATCTGTGCTACAATCTCACCACTCGTCAAATCTCTTTGCTTAGGAATCAATCCAGATGCGCAGAAGGTACAGCCGATATTACAACCAACTTGAGTCGTTACACAGACTGAAAGTCCATAATGTTGATTCATCAACACCGTCTCAATCAGCATTCCATCAGGTAATTCAAATAAGTATTTGATAGTACCATCTTTAGACTCTTGTACAATTCGTTGTTTGAGTGGATTGACGACAAATTCTTCTTCAAGCTTTTCGATTAAAGATTTTGGTAAGTTAGTCATTTCTGCGAACGATTGGACACGGGACCGGTAGAGCCATTCCCAAATTTGAGTGGCCCTGAATTTCTTTTCTCCATTTTCAATAATCCAATCAACTAGATTGGCTTGTGTAAAGGCATAAATTGATGGTTTCATGTTTCTCCCTATTTTTGGCGGATGACAAATCCACGTTTGGCTTCATTCATTTCACGATGGTGCTGTTTCTTATCGTGTTTTTGAGCTCGCTCTTGTTTCTGTTGCTTACCTGTGGACGGTTTATTGTTTTTTACGGTAAAATGACGGCCCTGTTCTTTTGAAATATCTGAAGTTGACTTAGATCGTTTTGGTTCATTACGGATGACTTTCTTTTCCTTCGATACCAATTCTTCTGTACGTTGTTTTTGTCGGTTTCGATTTCGACTACGGTGACGTTTGCGACTTGTTTTTTCTTCAGGTTCTTCTTCTAACTCTTGTGGATTTGGATTTTCAAGAACAAAGTAGGCACATCCAAAATTACAATATTCTGTTAAATAATCATCTAACCGCCCAATTTTTAAATCAGACTTGACTGGTTTCTCGTCACGATAAAACCCTTTTAACCGAAGTTGTTCATTTCCCCAATCTCCAAGAATATAATCAAATTTCAACATGATGGGCGAAAAGCGTTGTCCAAAAGCCGTTTGATCAAAAGCATCTTTGAAATCATCAACAACATTGAGTTCAATATTCTCTGAAACAACCTTATTCCCAATACGTGCAAAACTCGGACCTGGAAATTTATTGTAATTATACATTTCTGGTGAAATTTCTTTCTTCATTGTTCCTCCTATCTAATGAAATATTCGTATATCTAACCTCATTATTATAACATGAAACCAGCTGAAATAGCACTCTTCAACCATTTCAGAGAAATTTCAGACGATTTTAATTTTAGCATGGTTGAATGAATTTGCTTTCCTGGGTGCCGTTAGCCAGAACAGCCTCTAGTATGTTCTGGGGTGGAAATATGACATGCAGTGCAAGTCACTTTCGTAGAGTACGGCAAGCCGAAAGGACGATGTATCAAAGCTAATTCAAATGCCCGATGCAAAAAAGAGCGACTTACTCGCTCTTAGTACTCTTCAAATAATCAATGGCTTCTTGAACAGTCGTCACTGGTACGATTTTAATATCAGCATTGGCCTTTTCTGCTGCTTCTTTTGCCTCTTCATAGTTTGTCTTAGCTGTTGGATTCTTTTTCAAAATTTCTGGGTCCACTGGATTATTTGGAACAAAGAAAACACTTGCACCAGCATTAATCGCAGATAATACTTTTTTATCTGCTCCTCCGATGTCTCCAACGGAACCATCTTGTTCAATCGTTCCTGTTCCTGCAATAACACGGCCATCACGCAAGTCTGGCTCTGCCAGCTGTGTATAAATAGCTAATGTAAACATCATACCAGCACTTGGACCACCAATTCCTCCTGTTTGGAAATCAATTGGGACAGAACTTTTTACCTCAGTATGGTCTACTAGCGTGATACCAATCCCGTTTTTACCATTTGATAATTTGATAATTTTTCCGTCGGCAGTCTTTTCTTCTCCATCACTAACATAGCCAACTGTTACATCACTATCAAGTTCTAAGCCTGAAACATATTTAATTAGTCCCTGAGAAGATTCAAACGTTTGACCATTTATACTAACAACCGTATCAGCGATATTCAAAACATTTTTAAAAGTAGAGTCTTCTGCTAAATCCAACACATATACCCCAAAGAAATCCATCTCCACATCCCTGTCAGCCAAGGTTAGTCCTTGATATTTAGCCATGTTTTGAGAGGTTTCCATATAAAATTGAGCTATCCGATAGTATTCTTCACTGTCAGCACCACCCGTCATTTCTTCTGCAGAAACAATATCTGCGTAGGGGTTAAACTGAGCAATCAGCAACTGTAAGGCTGTTGCCTGCAAGACCGATACATAGGTAAAATTATAAGAACCTGGCTCCTCATCTTCTTCATTGTTGACTGTCAATACTTCCCGAATATCCGAAGCCCCTCCAGGACTCTCAATATAATATGGTAGACGTACAAAAACGGAAAACCATATCAATAACGTCCCCATAATAATTGAAACAATCAATAGCCATTTCTTATTTTTCTTCATACTTTTTTATCTCCTCATTTACATCTGTAGGTACATATAAACCAATATCTTGTTTAAAATAGATTAACTCTCGAACCTGGCTGGATGATACAAACTTGAGCTCTGGCTTTGCAATCAAATAGATCGTTTCCAAATCTGGTGCTAGCTGACGGTTGTAAAAATCAAAACTAGATTCATATTCTAAGTCCGTTGCATTACGCAAACCCCTTACCAGATGAGTCACACCATATCTTTTGGCAACATCGACCACTAATTCATTTTCAACAAGAATGACCTCGATGTTTTCTAAGCCGGCAAAAAGTCTTTCCAAAATAACCAATCGTTCCTCACCCGTCATCAAGCCAGACTTTTTCGGATTGGTAAACACTCCGACATATAATTTTTCAAACAAGCCACTTGCTCGCTCAATGAGGTCCATATGTCCATTTGTAATCGGGTCAAAAGACCCTGTAAACATTCCAATTCTATCTGACATATACAGTTACCTTACTAATTCCATATACTTTTTCTTTCCAAATTCCGAGCTCTGCAATCTCTTCAGGAAGCTGGATGTTTTTATCCGTCTCACAGACAACCATCACATCCTCTGCCAATAAGTGACGACGACAAAGCTCAGAGATGACTGCCTCAATTTCCTGCTCTGCATATGGCGGATCCAGAAAAACAAGGTCAAAAGTTCCACTCAATGTCACCAAGGCTTGCCTAGCATCCATTTGCAAGAGTTGAAATTTATCTGAATCCTTAGTCATCTGAATGTTTTCTTTGATAACAGCTTGTGCTTTCCGGTCACGTTCTACTAAGACTGCCTGATTCATCCCTCTTGATATCGCTTCAATAGACAAGCCACCGCTACCAGCGTATAAATCTAAGACTCGCCCACCCTCAAAATATGGACCAATCATATTAAACATGGCACCGCGAACTTTATCAGAAGTAGGACGTGTTACCTTCCCATCTAATGTTTTGAGCGGTCTTCCACCATAGATACCTGATACAATTCTCATAAACACCATTATAGCACAAATCAAATGAAAATCACTTAACTTTGGGAAAATAAAAAAGAGGAGAAATATCTCTCTCCACATTCATTTTTACCTCTGGGATTGGTCTTCTATTATCATTGAAGAATCTGCTGGAACCTCGGTTTCAGTAGAACTAGATGGCTCTACTGGTGTTGGCGTGCTCGGAACAACTACTTCCGAACTGCTTGGAGGAACGACTTCTGTTGGCGTAGAAGAACTCGAAGATTCCACTGTAGAAGAACTGCTTGGAGGAGTATAAACAGACGAATTCCCTGGATCAACATAATTATAGGAAGGTTGGTAGTTATAGGTATCTTCCTGATAGCTTTCTGTACCTCCTGTAGTAGTTTAACCCAAGGTTGTAACTGTGGAGCTATCAGAAGTTTCCAAATTCTTCTGCTCTTCCGCTAATTTCTTCGCTGCTTCTGCTCGAACTAATTCAGCCTTCAATTTTGCCTTCTTAATCTCCTCAGCTTTTTTCTTCATGGCCTTATCAACAACATCTACGCGCTTTTGAAGTTCCTCTTTTACAGTCCCACCTGACAATTGATTAATCGCATCTTTTGCATGTTGGAGATTATCTTCTGTATTGGAAGACTCAAGCATAGCTACTGCTTCTTCAGCTACTTTTACATTTTCTTGGATAGTCGTTGGAACTATTGTTTTTGTTTGATTGGTGGAATTTAAGTGAACACCTACAAACCATACTATTCCAATACTAACGAGTAAAATTACCGAAATAAAAGTAAATACACGCTCAGCAAGACTGGCATTTCTTAACAGTTCTTGGAATCTTTTCATCATTGTCCCTCACATATTTATAAAACGACGAAGGTTTATCTTCCAGCTTTCACTTTCCCATTCCAACCATTCAAACCATAGCTCAAAATATAGATTTCATTAAAGCCCTGTTTCTTCAAATGAAGGGCTGCTGGTGTTACCAACTGACCACGGTCATTTTCATAAATCAAAACAGGTTTATCTTTACGGAGAGCAGCTGTGCTCATTTTCAACTGTTGATAAGGAATATTACGAGCTCCGAGAATGTGTTTTCTATTAAACTCACTTGGATCGCGTAAATCAATCAACTGACCACCATGGATTTTATCTGCAAATTCTGCATTATCAATTACAGATGCCGCACGGCGTAGTCGCCAATAATTAAAGCCCATCCAGGCTCCCAAAACAATTAAAAATACTAAAAATACCCACAATGACTTCATTTTCTACTCTCCTTCAATTTCTGATACTCTAACTCCAAACGATGTTCACGCCTCAAAACAAGTTCAGCTTCCAAATAGTCCAATCGATCAAGTAAACCTGCCTGATAGACTCGATTGAGCTCAATCTGCATCATTTCAATGTCGTACAGACGGTTTCCCATATAAACAACGATACCAAAACGTTTGAGCAATTGTTGTACATCATAAAGTCTTTTCATAGAAAAATTGTAGCAGAATTTTAGGAGATTTTCAATAGAAAATTGAAGGCAGCTGGCTTTGTCAACAAGAAAAAACTGCCATTCGACAGTCCTTCCACATATATTAAAGTACCTTACTTATAAATACCCCTTTTCCTGCGCAATTCTGACAGCAGCTGTACGATTTTCTGCACCCAGCTTGGACAGTATAGAGGTCATGTAATTACGGACCGTCCCGTCAGACAGGTAGAGCTTGCTAGCAATTTCCTTATTGGACAATCCATTCGCCACCAATTTAAGTAGGTGACACTCTTGTTCCGTCAAGGGACTGCGTTGGGTCAGGAGAATATCCATTAGTTCTGGCGAGTACTTCTTTCGCCCTGCCAAGACCGTTTCAATCGTCCGCATAAGGTCCGAGATGGAGCGCTCTTTGAGCACATAGGCATCCACATCCGCCTTAACCGCCCGCTCAAAATAGCCTGGTCGCTTGAAGGTGGTCATGATGACTACCTTCACGGGCAGGGATTTCTCACGCACCCATTCCAGGACATCCAGCCCCGTCTTCTCAGGCATTTCTATATCTAATAGCACCACATCTACTGGCTCTTTTTCCAAAAGAGCAATGGCCTGGCTGCCATTTTCTGCCTGTAAAACAGCCTCAACCGCATCTTGAAAGCCCAAGAGTTGACAGAGGGCGTCCCGCAGCATTGCTTGGTCTTCTGCGACTAAGATTCTCATTCTACCACCTCCTCAAGCGGAATTCGGATGGACAGGCGGGTAGGCTTGGCCAGAGAAAGAAATTCCAAACTTCCTTTCACTGTTATCAACCTGTCCTTTATGGTATGCAATTCCTGACCAGTCAACTGGGCAAAGCCCACACCGTTGTCTTCGTAGTGTAAAACCAATTCTTGCTGGTCATTTTCAAAAACCAAACGACATTTGCTAGCCTGGCTGTGTTTGAGCAGGTTGTTGGCCAACTCTCTCAGCACCATAGCCAGCTTGTTCTGGACGGGCAAGCTGAGCTGCTCAGCTATTTCCCCGCCCAAGACAACTAAGCGCACTCCTGCCAAGTCCAACATCTGCTGTAAAATCTGGAGTTCCTCTGCCACGGTGTGCTGCTTGAGGGACTGGACAATCTGGCGGACCTCCTGCATGGAGTCCTTGGCCAAGGTCTGAAGGTCTGCCACCTCTTTCTTGGCCTGGTCAATCTGTTCGTGAACCAAGAGAGTCTGGACCAGCTCGGCCTTGACAGACAGCATGGCAAAGACATGACCCAATGTGTCGTGCAAGTCCTGACCGATACGGTTCCGTTCATTCTCAGCCAGCAGGAGATTGATGGACGCATTCTGCTCCTGTAGGCGTTGCTGAAGGGCTTCCCGCTTGGTCTCAATCCAGCTGAAAATCAGCAAGGCCAAGCCGAAAAAGTGAATGACGAGGGCAAAGGCTCGCATTTCAAAGGGAACAGGTCCAAAGAGGGCCCATAGGATGATAGCTAGCAACAAAAGCCCGTAGGACACCGTCCGATAGGTCGGTCGATTCTCTTTATAATACCAGCCCAGCATATTGGACAGGTTGAAGATAAAGAGGGAAAATTGCAGATTGCCCCAAAAGCTCATGACGCCGATATAGCCAATCAGGTAAAACCAACCCAGCAGGGAATAGAGCTTGTGGTCGGTGTAAAAGAGGGAGCAATAGACCAAGGCAAAGAGAATGGTCGCTAGGACAACTGCCGTCGGATTGGGACTATACTGGGCATAGTAAAAGGGAAAATAGAGAAAGACCATGCCCACGAAGAACATGAGCGGTACCTTTCTTTTTTCAAATATCATCTGTCACCTCACTGCTGCTCGGATTTTCTATTCATAACCAGAGTAATTCCTAAGAAAATTATGACATATCCTAGGACAATTAGCAAGGATTTCCAGAGAAAATCTCCCTCTTGGGCATAGGTGGTCACTAGCTGGTTGACATGGTAGCTGGGCATGAGTTTACATATCCGTTGCACCCAGTCAGGAAAGAGAGAGACAGGCATCCAAGATCCGCCCATGATAGCAAGGACAAAATAGAGTAGATTGGCTACCACCGACATGGTTTGTTCCGACTGAATTTGCACCAAAAGCAAGCCAATAGCTAGAAATACGATAGAGGTTACTAAAAGTAAGAGAGCCGAGATCACCCATTCCTGAGCGGTCATTTCAACTCCCTTGACCAAGCCACCCACCGCAAAGACAATGGCAATGGAAGACACAAAACAGAGCAAGACCCGCACAATTTTAGAGAAGTAGTATTGCCAGATTGGCAGAGGAGAATGCTGAATAAAGGTCAACCAACTATTGTTTCTATCCTCCGCCAGCATCATGGGAAAGGTAAAGAGGGCAAAGCCCGACATGGAAAATCCTGTCATGGTCAGCATATAGGACTGGATGAAGGCCTTTTGCATGGCCGCATCGTCAAACTGGACCGTTGATGAAAAAATCAAGAAAAAGATAACGGGCATACCGATAGACAGGAGAAAAACTCCCAAACTTCTGGATAATTTAATGCTTTCTACTTGAATCAATGCTTTCATTACTCTTTCTCCCTTGTCTTGTCAAATAGGCTGTTGAGTAGGGTCTTGTTCTGCACTTCTAAGTCTGAAATCCGACAGCCTGCTTCCTGCAAATTTGCCCAAACCTGCTCAATAGCTCGGGTCTTGAAGCTGACTGTGTCCTGCTTATAGCTTATATTATCAATCGCGTCCAAGTCCTCCACCACCACCGCAAAGGCAATCGGCAAAGTCACTTCTTTTTCCTGCTCCTCACTCCGCATGGCAAACGGCGTCGTATCCCGCAAGAGTCGGCCTTGATGTAAGACTAAAATGCGCTCCGCCGTATGCTCCACTTCCTCGATGTAGTGGCTGGTATAAAAAATAGTCACTCCCTTTTCCTTCAAGTCATGGACAATCTCCCAAAAACGCTGACGGGTCGACGTATCCATGCCCGCCGTTGGCTCATCCAAAAAGAGCAACTTGGGCTTGCCAATCAGGCAGATGACAAAGGCCAAGAGCCGCTTCTGACCACCCGATAGCTTGCCGGCCAGTTGATTTTTTTGCTCTGGGGAAAAGCAGAGCAGGCTGTCGATTTCTACATCTGTCAGACTATCTTTGTAAATAGCTTGGAAAAAGCGAAGTAATTCCTTGACCTTCAGGTCTGTGGGGATAGCATTTTCTTGTGGTAAGACTGCCACCTTTTCCTTATTAGACTGAGCCTGTGGAGCCAGACCATCCAACAAAACCTGCCCTTTCGTCGCCTTCCTATCTCCCAACAAACACGACAGGAGGGTCGTCTTTCCAGCCCCGTTTGGACCAATCAAGGCCACACATTCTCCAGACTTGATTTCAAAGGAAATATTGGACAAGATTGTCCGACCTTTGATAGCCTTGTCTAGTGCTCGTACTTCTATCATCTTTCTACCCCCTATTTCCTAAATATCTTACATAGTCAGTATATCTCGAAAAAGGAGGCACTACCAGAAGACTTTGTCATGGACTCATGTGACAAATGTCATATTATATTCAATGAAAATCAAAAGTAGCCTAGGAAACGAAGTCGAAAATAGAACTGGAGTTCATCAAGGCAAGTTGACAACGGATAATTTTGATTTTCGAAGAGTATTAAATAATGAAGCAAAAAAGAGCCCTACTGTGGACCCTTCATCTATTTACAACTTAGGTGATTGACCAAGTTCTGCCTGTAGCATCCAAATATGTTTTTCAATACTAGCCTTAGCCACATTGAAAATGTCGTTGGTTACGCTGTCACCTTCTTCATTACTGACATCAAATCCCTTTTGGAAAAGAGCAGCCAGATAGCGGAACACCTCTACCACACGCGCCAATTGATCTTCAATCGTTACATTGTAATCACCAGGAACTTCCTTGAGCTGACTATTTTCACTAAACTCTTTAAGGGTAGAAAATGGTGCCCCACCCAAGGTGATGAGTCGCTCACTCATCTCATCCAAATAACCATCGATTTCTTCCATATAGTCATCCATCTTTGGATGCCAAGTCATAAAGCCACGACCACGCATATACCAATGAACTTGATGGAGGATGGAATGGGCAACTGATAAGTCAGCTACAGCTTGATTCAATACAGCCTTTGAATCAACTAACAATTTAGATTGACGTGGAGAAAGAGTTGCAACTTCTGCTGGAGTTTGATAATAATTTTGTTTCATCATTTACTATCCTTTCTATTTCTTAATATAAGAATATATGATAATCAAAAAATATTCAAGTAAAAACGTTTATTTATAAGATGTTAATCTATTAACAAGTATATCCCTTGCTATATATGTGAATATAGGTTAGACTAATGATAGTATAACTATGTGATTTTTCATATTCACTTGAAAATCACCGCATTCATCTATTCAAAGAGGAGGGATTCTTATGTCAGAAGACAAAATCAGTGCAAAATTGGAACAATTATCAGGCTCAGTAAAAGAAGGTTTTGGTAAATTAACAGGTGACAAGGAAATCGAAGTCGAAGGAATTGTCGAAAAGGGAATCGGAAAAGCTAAAGAACTGGTTGAAGATGCAAAAGACAGTATCGAAGGTGCAGTGCAGGGCATTAAAAATGCATTTGACAAGGAAGACAAATAACATATAATTCATATAGGTTGACTTCCTATAGTTAATTACTCAAGGTGAAAATAAGGGGTTGTGGGGAATTCAGACAATTAGTATGAATTCTATCCAACTCCTTTTTCTTCTGTAGCGAAAGGAAATAGTATGCAAAAAATAGTTTTTGTCTGCCTTGGAAATATTTGTCGCAGTCCAATGGCAGAGTTTGTTATGAAAGATTTAACAAATCAAGTATATATTGAAAGTCGAGCAACATCTAGCTGGGAACACGGAAATCCCATTCATCCTGGAACGCAAAATATTTTCAGAAAACACAATATCAGCTATGATAGCACAAAAACATCGCAACAAATCAGTCAGAAAGACTTTGAGACATTTGACCTTATCATTGGAATGGACAGTCAGAATATCCAAGACCTGAAAAGAATGGCCCCTTCTTCTGTCCAAGAAAAAATTTTCCAATTTACTGATAAATCGGTTCCAGATCCATGGTACACTGGTGATTTCGATGAAACCTATGAGATAGTAAAAAATGGCTGTTCCAGATGGCTAGATAGATTGTAAAACAGAAACCTATAACAATTTCCGCTGTGTAATATTTTTGTAATATTTGTAGAAAAATGGTAAACTATGTTTGATTCTATCGGCATCTTATTCCTGTATGATTAAAGTTCGGAATCAAATATATTGAAAGAGAATTTCTATGAAAGAGTTACAATTATCATCAATGAAACCACATATAACACGCAAGAATCTTGAAATCGCGACTGTTGTACTGCTCGCCTTGTGTGCAGTATTTACCTTTATTGGACGAATGAATAGCAAGGAAGTCCTAACCCTAGATAATGGAAAAATCAAGTATGAAGGGTATGTTGTCGCCTCTAAAATGAATGGTCAAGGAAAACTTACCTTTGAAAATGGAGATGCATATGAAGGGGAATTCTCCAATGGAATTTTCAATGGAAAAGGAACCTATAAGTCAGCTCAAGGCTGGACCTACACTGGTCAATTCAAAAATGGCTATGCGGATGGAAAAGGAAAACTAACCACCGAAGGACAAGCAACATACGAAGGAACATTTAAACAGGGGATTTATCAACATGCGAATTAAATGGTTATCGGTTATTAGGGTCATTGGACTTTTATTTGTCTTACTTTATCACTATTTTATTAAACAATTTCCAGGTGGCTTTGTTGGGGTAGACCTATTCTTTACCCTGTCTGGTTATCTGACAACTGCAATGCTTATTGATGAATTTGCAGCACACAAAAAAATTGACATCATTGCCTTTTTCCGTCGTAGAATCTATCGCATTTTACCGCCTTTAGTACTGACTATCTTGCTCGTCGTACCACTTGCTCTGACCATTCGGAATGACTTCATCGCTAATATCGGTAGTCAAATCACTGCTGCTTTAGGTTTTGTAACAAACTTTTTTGAAATCCTATCTGGTGGAAGCTATGAAAATCAGTTTTCTCCTCATTTGTTCGTACACACTTGGACGCTCGCTATTGAGATGCAATTCTATATCATCTGGGCAGGATTCATTTGGTTCATGGCAAGGACTGCTCGAACAATTGGACAATTGAGAGGAACCATTTTCCTAAGTTCAAGCATTCTATTTCTCTTCAGTTTCTTGGGAATGTTCATTTCGGCTTTCTTTATCAGCAACTATTCAGCAATCTACTACTCAACCTTTACACATATATTTCCATTCTTTATCGGAAGCATATTAGCTACAATAGTTGGTGTAAAACAAACAACGCACTCCTTCCACAAACTAGTTGAACAATTCTCTATCCGAAATCTATTACTCATTTTTGCAGGTGGTTTCGGCATTGAATTACTCCTTCTATTTTTCCTTCAATTCAGCTCTATTTGGACTTACCTTTTTGGTTTCCTCTTGTCCGGTTTGGCAACAGCTGCAATGATCTTCTCAGCTCGAATCCTTCATGAGAAAACACCTCATATTACTGAGCCAAAGACCATCTTGTTCATTGCCAACATTTCTTATGGAATGTATCTCTTCCATTGGCCATTTCTCATCATCTTTTCTCAATTACTCCCAAGTATCGTGGCTGTTATCCTATCTCTCATTTTTTCTACTATCCTATCAACCATTTCCTTCTATGTTTTGGAACCATATGTTGTAGGTAAAGTAGGAAAATTATTTGGTCTAGCGGTCGACTTAAAGCCCTATAAGAAACATATTACCATCGGTTTTTCACTACTAACTGTTCTGAATATCGCGATCTGCTTATTTGCGCCGAAACTAGGAAATTTTGATAAAGAAAATATGATCAGCTCACTTTACCAAGCTCAAACGCAATTGGCCACCACTCGAGCTGGTGTAGAAAATGCTCAAGCAACCAGTTATGAGATTCAAGAGGGGGTAACCATTTTCGGTGACTCTGTTACTGTCCGTGCTAGCACAGCTGTTCAAACAGCTTTACCTGACGCACAAATCGATGGAACTGTTAGCCGGCATCTAACTGAGATTTCCGGTCTAATCAGCTTATACAAGAAAAATAATATCCTGAAACAAACTGTTGTAGTTGCATTAGGGACCAATACAAGTGATAATTATCAAGAATTATTAGATCAGCTTGTCAAAGAATTTCCTAAAGGGCACAGACTCATCTTTGTCACACCCTATGATGGTAATTATACTCCAAGCAATTCACTTGCTTATCAGACAGGCCAATACGAAAAAGAATTGGCAAACCAATATGATTATATTTCGATTGCTGACTGGTATCAAGCTGCGAAAGACAGCCCAAACATCTGGATCAATACAGACCTTGTGCATTTCAATCTCGAAACAGATGGAGCAACAATCTTTGCAACAACCATTAAGGATGCTGTAGAAGCCAGTGCAAATGGACCAATTAAAAATTGAATAAGTATCCAGGAAAATAGAATTAGTATTAGATGGATGTAATAATCTTATACACTCAAAAAATAACAAAATAAGAGCCACGACGTGGCTCTTATTTTGTTATTTCTGCTTGCTTTGGAATCGCCATTCAAACCGTTTCTGATCATAAAATGGGTACATGGCTTGTAAAAGTGTGATAGCCAGTAACCAACCTCCGATAATATCGGTTGGGTAGTGTACCCCAATATAGATACGAGATATGGCAACCAATATAGAAATGAAAACAAGAAGGGCTTGCACAGCAGTTCGGGCCAATCCCTTTTTCATACGTTGTTGTAGCACGATGACAATTGCTCCTGCAATCATCATAGTTGACGCTGCGTGCCAACTTGGAAACGAATAGCCAATTGTATCAATTAACCATTGGATGCTCGGGCGAGGACGTTGGTAGACATATTTCAGGGCTGTTGATGCTACCCCCATCGCTGCAAAGCTAGCAAGTAAAAAATACGCTTCAATCTTCCACTTCTTATAGAAATAAAAGAATGCCGCCACAAGCAAGGTAATGGCTAAAATAATAACTGTATTTCCTAAAATGGTAATAGACGTCCAAAACTGGGTTACTCCATTCGGTAGATTACCACGAATGGCTGTTTGAATGGTTGAATCAAACCCCGCTAAAGATGTCTGGAAAAATTTTGCCGTATAGCCTAAGATAACAAATGCTAGGGCAAAAAAGGATGCGTTTCGTAAATGGATTTGTTTATTCTTCATACATATAGTTTACCTTAAAAAGGTTAAACTTTCTTTAAAATTGGCTGAGCAGCTTTTTGGCAAATATAAAATACCGCTGATAAGACAATCCCTTGTAACAGATTAAATGGTAATACCATCATCAATAGGTAATTCCACAAGCCTAAAATTTCTTTAATATCAAAGTTTGCAAATGCAGCATAGACTGGCACTGCATAAACATAGTTCAGTAACAACATGACTAAGGTCGAACCAATGGTTGCAACGATTGCTGTTTTGATGTAATTTTTAATAGTCTGATCTTTTTTCCAGAAATATGCCACCGCTAAAATAAAGATTGACATAGCAGCGATATTCATCGGTAAACCAATAATGGTTGATGGCCCCTGATTGTTTAAAATCAGTTTGAGCAAGGTTCGAACCAAAAGGATAGCAAAACTAGCCTTGGTATCTAAAATTAACAGACCAAACAAGATTGGTACTAGTGAAAAATCCACCTCTAAGAAATTCGCCGTTGGAATAAGGGGAAATTTCAAGTACATGAGCAGAAAAGATACTGCTGAAAGAATGGCGATAATCGTCATTTTGCGTGTGTTTGTCATAAAGGTTCCTCCAATTATTGAAAATTGAAGAAGTCCAAAAGAGCAGGCTAAAAACCGTGCACTTCGTCTTCTCCCATCCAGACTATACTGTCGGTTGTGGAATTGCACCACATCAGCTTTCGCTCGCAGACTACCAACGGTCTATTTTGTTCTAATACTGTGTTAGCTCATCTTGACATACATTCAGTATGGTCTTCGATTCGCTGTCTAGTCTTAAAACAAAATAGCCACGTTTTTCACTGCCGGTCGGGAATCACACCCTGCCCTGAAGACTCTACCATCATACCAAAAAAGCCTTGCAAATGCAAGACATTAAGATGTATTATTTAATATTATGATTTCTTTATGATTTCAATTTATCTTGTTCATAGGTATGGAGCAACTCAAGACCAACAAATTTTTGTTGACGCAGTGCTTCATAAACAATCATACATACCGTATTCGAAACGTTCAGACTCCGCACATGTTCATCATTCATCGGTATGCGAATTGCTTTATCTGGATGTTTTCGCATAAACTCCTCAGGTAACCCCTTGTCTTCTCTACCAAAAAGAAAATAATGGATTTTTCCATCATCATACTGTTCAGCTGAGTATGTTTTATCTGCAAATTTTGACACCAGGTGCACTACTCCCTGTTGACTGGCATACCGCATAAATTCTTCCAGATTATCATAAAAGCGAACATCTAATTTATCCCAATAATCCAACCCTGCTCGCTTCATTTTACGATCATCAATTGGAAAACCCATCGGTTTTATGATATGTAATGGACTGTTTGTCGCAGCACAAGTCCGAGCAATATTTCCTGTATTTTGTGGAATCTGTGGTTCAAACAAAACCACATGATTTTTTGCAGTTTCTTCAATATAATCTAATTCTTCTATATTCATGATAGCCTCTCTAACTTGACAACGATTGGTTGACTTCAATAAAAAACAATTCAGTCTATTCTTTTCAATATTGAAAGAAGACAAAAAAATAGCCACACTGCCCGGAGTCACGCTCAGCAAACAGCATGGTGAATGATGATTCATTCACTTAACTCACAACAGGTTTGAGGTAAATAAATGAAATCGTGATATTATTGTAGCTCAATTAGCTGTGAAAATCAAGCGTTTTGCCCATTTTTTTTCAATTTTTCGCAGAAAATTTGGGAGAAAATGTGAAAGTTGCAAATCTATACATCCCCTGCTCGGGTGTGTATGCAATGATGAACTATGAAATTCTGTGAGAATGATAACTAGTAAGTGACACTTGATATTCTAATCATAAAGGAGGACAGCGACTAAACATTCTCAGAATCCTAGGTACTCAGACAGATTACCTCTACAATCTTGAAAACCCCTTAAAAATAGTATTTCAACAGAACAACCACTATAAAAAACAGAAAAACGCATAAGATCAATACTCTTGTAAAAGAAATCGATTTTATGCGTTTTATTCTGTGGAAGACCTCATACCAATGAAAAACAATCTGAATCAAAAGCCAAAGCCACTTCATTTGTTTTTTCTTTCGATTGACATGCTGCAAATACAGCGATTGACAAAAAGCTAATTCCAGCCAAAGTCAGTTTTTTCATCCTTTTCATATCTCTACCTCACTTTTTTATTTTGAATAGTACAACATGAAAAAGAATAATTATGCAATATTTTCTGAAAAAACATTCGTCTTTTACAAAAGACCGTGAAGCCTGAAAAAAACAAGCAAATAACCTACATATGCTTGTTTCTTCGTAAACTAAACGTATCTGGAACTGGATCATCGCCACCTTCTACAAAGGGATGACAGCGACCAATTCGAGCTAGTCCCATTAATAAGCCCTTGAGTCCATGTTTATTTAAAGCTTCAATCATGTAATTTGAACAGGTCGGCTGATAGCGACAAGATGGGGGAAAGAGGGGAGAAATGAATGTTTGATAAAGCCGAACCAAGCCGATGAAGAGCTTGACCATTATTTTTTAACAGTCTTAGCAACAGCAAGTGTGTGGAGCTTACTAATATCTTTCTTATTCAGCTTGCGATATTCCCCAGGACGTAAGCCAGTCAAATCCAGATTGCCAAAACGGGTTCGAGATAGTTTATCCACCTGCAAGCCCACAGCTTCAAACATCTTCTTCACTTGATGATTGCGTCCTTCATGAATTGTCAACTCAACTACAGAACGGTTTTTTACAGGATCCACCTTAATGATTTCATAGACAGCTGGCTTGGTTTTCTTACCGTCAATGACCACCCCACGAGTTAAGGGACGTAAGACTTCCTTATTGGCGATGCCTTTCACACGCGCCAAATATACCTTATCAATCTCATTTCGTGGGTGAATCATTTCATCGGTAAAGTCCCCATCGTTGGTCAATATCAAGACCCCAGACGTATCCCAGTCTAGCCGACCAACAGGATAGATGCGTTCCTTGACCATAGGCAGTAAGTCTATGACAGTCTTACGGCCCTTGTCATCAGATACACTAGAAATAACACCACGTGGTTTATTTAGTAAGTAATAAACCTTTTCTTCATTATAAATTGGCTGTCCTTCCACTTCAACCTTATCACCTGACTTGATAAGGGTCCCTAGCTCTCGAACCACCTGACCATTGACAGTAACTTGCCCTTGCTTAATCAGTTCTTCCGCCTTTCGACGACTGGCTACACCAGCATGGGCAATGTATTTATTAATTCTCATTTTCTAACTCATTTCTTTCTAAGAACAACTCAGTCTCCTCTTGGACAATTTCCAAATCAGATACATCTGGCAATTCTTCTAAGCTGTTTATTCCCATGTAATCAAGGAAATAATCCGTTGTTACATAAAGATTGGGTCTTCCAAGCACTTCCTTCTTGCCGTTCTCACGAATCAAATCAAAGGCTTGTAATTTACTAATCGCACCGCTCGAATTAACCCCTCGAATATCATCAACTTCTATCCGTGTAATCGGCTGCTTATAGGCAACAATAGACAATGTTTCTAAAAGTGCTCGCGACATAGTCTGATTGATCGGTGTTTTGGCATAGATTCTTAGAAGCTCAGCATATTCTTTTTTGGTAACCAATTTAAATCGGTTAGATGATTCCAAGAGAGCTAAGCCTGAATCGGGATCCGCTTGGTATTTCTCGCTGAGTTTCTCTAATTGCTGATTAACCGCTGTTGGTTGTAATTCCAACATCTCTGCAAGATTGCGTAAGGTCAACCCTTCTTCTCCAGCCACAAAGAGCAGGACTTCGATTTCAGCTAAGCGATTCATTTTCTCTCCTTACTAGATAAATATCCCCAAATATTTCAGCCTGTTCCAATACAATTTCATGAACCTTGACCAATTCCAGGGTTGCGAGAAACATCGTAATCACTTCGTTAATATCTTGACTTTCCAGAAACAGCTGACGAAGTTCGATGCGTGGATGACTCTGGAAACGATTACGTACAAAGTCCATCATATCTTCAATTTTGTATTCATCCCGTGCAATTGTTGCATGAGACTGGCGCAAACTGGCTTGTTTTTCTGCCATTACTTTTGAAAATGCTAGGAAAATATCAATCACCGTTTTATCTTGCGCTAGTTGGACATCCTCACAGATTAAATCTAGCTTTGGTTTTGAAAAATAATGTGCCCGTTCATTATGTTGCTCCCCCATTTTTTCACTGAGAAGCTTAAAATTCCGGTATTCTTCTAATTGGTCCAAGAGATCCATTTCCGGATCATCTTCAGGATCTGCCTGTTCAACGACCTTTGGCAATAAACGACGGCTTTTTATCACCATCAATTGGCTAGCCATTAGCATATATTCTCCCGCTACTTCTAACCGCATGGCCTGTAAGGTCGCAATGTAGGCTAAATATTGCTCAATAACTTCCGTAATTGGAACCTCGTAAATATCTACCTGATACTTGGATACCAAGTGGAGTAAGAGATCTAAGGGTCCTTCAAAATCTTTTAATTTAATATCCATTATCTAAATTTATCCAAACTCACGCTTGTTTTCAGTCCTAACTCCTTGGCGATTTGGTCCAAAGATTTTCCTTCGTCTATCTGTTGTAGAATAAATTGTTCTCGCAATTTTTGGGCAGTCCAATCGGTTTTTCCTATAGATTGTAAATATTCACTCAACCGATTAAAGAACCATTGACGAGAGTATGGGTACCCCTTCTTATCGAATACATATTTTCCAGTTAGGTGGTTTTCTACATAGGAAAGAAGTTCCTTCGGCAAACTAAGAACCCGCTTGGTAGCTCCCTTCTCAACTGTCATAACTTGAAAGTTCAGGTTCATCTGCTCACTCTTTAGCTCTGCTATTTCACTAGGCGTAAGCCCTAGCAATGCAATCAAAAGTGCAATAAGCTGTCCATCAAGAAATGGTGATTCCCGAAAAAGCAGTGATAAATCTTCACGTTCCATCCGCTTTTTGACACGACCAGAGCTTGCCATTGCCTGCAGTTTATAGAAACGATCCATGTACCCACTTTCATAAAGGAAATAGAGAAATTGATTGATAGTTGATACTTTTCTTTTCTGAGCAGCAGGTTTCAGATCCAAGAGAAACTGTTGATAGAGCAGTAGGGACTGTTGGGAAATCTCTGCCTTGGTCACGGTCAAAAATTGCTGTAAATCATAGGTATAGGATTTTTGGCTATTTAGGCTGATTTTTTTGCTCTTGATAAAGGTTTCAATCGCTTGTTTCATTTCTTTCCTTCTTTTGACGCGAGTGGAAAATTATGTAGAAGAGCATTGATTGCTTTTAAGATGGATTTTCGAGTAATGATACCTACGAATTTCCTGTTTTCTCCAAGAACAGGTAAGAAAGATTGATCTACCAATTTTCGCATTACTTCCGTTAAGTCATAATCTAGGCCAACGGTTTCTTCATCCGTTTTTGCAATGAGGGAGATATCTACATTTAATTCATCATCGGTCAGTTCATTATCTGACTGGTATTTGATAATTTCAGTTAAACCAATTGTTCCAAAATAGTTTCCATCTTCTGTCACTACAGGTACACGCGAGTAGGTTGTGTGGCTAAGCAACAGTTTTGCATGGTCAATATTGTGACTCTCCACCAAAACTGCCAATTTTTCAGCAGGAGTAAGGAAGGTTTCTTCCTGTTCTAACAAGAAGGCTTCAAATTCACGTGCAATCATCTTGAAATATCCTTTGTCAATGCTGGGTAGAGTTGGTGCTGTCGGTTATAATAATCAATATGAAAATAATCATCAGAGATGGTTACAAGGGCATAGAGACATTCTCTGACCAGACCACGTGGTTGGCTAACGGAGCCAGGATTGAGAAAGAGCGTCTTGCCTCGAACTTCAGCATCAGGTACATGCAGATGCCCATACAAACAAATATCCGCATCAACTTCCTGTGCCCAATAATCCAACCGCTGCCAGCCGTAATTAATGCCATAAAGATGACCATGAGTCTGTGCAATGGTCACATCGTCGAAATTGGTAACCAATTGGTCTGGGTAACCACCAAAGTAGTCACAATTCCCGTTGACAACGTAAACTCCATCCCAAATACTATCTTGACTATCTAGTTCAGAATCTCCATTATGAAAGATTGCAGCGACCTTACCAAAATAACGGTTTTTAATTTCTTCAACGATCTGTCTATCCCCATGAGAATCACTCATGACTAAGATTGTTTTGCTTGCTCCTGCCATACAGGAAATGCCTCCACTAATTTTTCTAATGCTTGCGCACGATGAGAAATTTGATTTTTTTCTTCTAAGCTCAATTCTGCCGCAGTCTTACCTGTTTCACCGACAAGAAAGAGTGGATCATAGCCAAACCCATTTTCACCGCGTCGCTCCATTCCGATATATCCATCCCAGTCAGCTTCAACAACCAAACTCTCACGATTTGGAGCAGCCATAACTAGGGTACAATGGAATTGTGCAGAACGATCCTTTATTTCAAATACCATCGCCAACTCGTGCAACAATTTAGAATTATTGCCTTCATCCGTTGCTTCTGGTCCTGAAAAACGGGCAGACCAAACTCCTGGCAAGCCACCTAAAGCATCAACTTTCAGACCTGAATCATCTGCCAAGACCATCTTGCCTGTCAGCTCTGCTATGGTTTCAGCCTTCAAGCGTGCATTTTCCTCAAAAGTCATACCTGTTTCTGCTACATCTGGAAGATCTGGATAGTTGTTGAGGTTCTCGACCTGATAGCCAAATCGCTCAAAAAACTTGCGAAATTCCCTGGTCTTGCCTTCATTCTTTGTCGCAATAAGGATAGTATCCCCAACACCAGCAAGTCCCTTATCTTGTCCGAAGAAGGTTGCCATCTCAATTCCTTCTTTTGGTAAATGAACCAAGAGAAGCTTGTCATTTTCTGTTACCAGAATAGCTCCTTGATGTTGAAGAACCTGCAAGTCACGACCTGTTTCTGTCTTGATGATTTCCACTATAAAGCGAAAAAGCTGGAAATCAGATTGTTTCCTTACGATTGTCACATCATAGCCCGAAAGAACATCATTATCAGTTGGAGGGTTTAGGCGAGTCAAAAGCCTATTGAGGTAAAAATGTTCTTCATCACTCACATTTCCAATACCAGCAATCGAGTTAAAACCCTCCCACTTTCCAATAAACCAATTATGCTCATCTCTGTATTCATAAATTTTTTCTGTCATAATGATACGTGCTCCACATGAATATCAATGCCCATCCAGCTTTCAGCAATTTCCTTAAAGGCCGCTGGGCTGGCAGTTGTGTAAAAACGGTGCTGAATATCCTTTTCTGTGCGGCTATGGTTGATTTCAAAATAATTTAACAATACAGAAATATCCCGCGCACACTCTGCCCCACTGTCAATCAGTTTAACGTCTTTCCCAATCGCATTCTGAATAATCGGACACAACAATGGAAAATGAGTACAGCCCAAAACCAATGTATCCACCTTTCCTAAGAGCGGACGCAAGGTCTCATAAACAACTTTCTTTGCTAGGCTAGACTGATGACTATTGGACTCAACCAGAGGGACGAACTTTGGACATGCCAAACTTTCTACCTGTGTCTCTGGAGATAACGTTTGAATTTTTTCTCGATAAATATCAGACTGAATGGTCATAACAGTCCCCAAGACGCCTATTTTGCCAGCTTTTGTTGCCTTAATGGCCGCCGACGTCCCTGGTAAAATAACCCCCAAAACAGGAATATCTAATTTTTCTTTGACTTCTTCCCAAGCTACTGCAGTCGCCGTGTTACATGCAAAAACAATCATTTTCACATTCTTTGTCAATAGAAAATTGACCAACTGCCAAGTATATTCTCTGATTTGTTCCGCTGGACGGGGTCCATAAGGTGCCCGTGCCGAGTCCCCGATATAAACGATTTCTTCGTGAGGAAGCTGGCGCATCAATTCACGCGCAACCGTTAATCCTCCCACACCTGAATCTAAAAAACCAATTGGTCGATTATCCATAATACTGAGAATAGCCAGATAATCTGACTAGCCTTTCTTTTCCTACTCAAAAAATGGGATCTGGGAATGAATATCCCAGTCCCAGTTTGATTATTTTTTCTTGCTTGCTACTTTTTGTTGGCTCTTAATTTGGCGAAGCACTTGTTGAACTTTTGCTTCACTCGGTTTTTGACCCATTTGGCTCATCATCAAACGTAAAGCATTCTCATCCAAAATTGGTTTATCAGCAATGTAGTTTTCTACCTGTCTACGTGACAAGTAAATACCCAAGGCCACACCACCTGCAAATGCCAATACAATAAGTAAAATAGCTAAACCTAAGTTCATCTGTCAATCTCCTGACTCTTCAAAAAAGTATAATTATGGATTGTTTTTAACAATCTTTCAATATTCCTATTATACCAAATTCCCTAGTCTTTTCCAAGACTTACCTGTCAAAATCAAAACCGTAAATGGTTGCGAAATAATCCTCAGGTCTTTCTGCACGACGAATCATGCGCACTGTGCCATCTTCCTGCAAAAGTATTTCAGAGGAACGCAGACGACCGTTGTAGTTGTAGCCCATAGAGAAGCCGTGGGCACCACTGTCATGAATGACCAAGGTGTCACCTACTTCTGCACGTGGTAATTCACGATTAACTGCAAACTTGTCGTTATTTTCACAGAGGGAACCTGCCACATCCACCACCTCGATTGGGGCATCTGGACGTGTCACATTTGTGATGTGATGATAAGCTCCGTAAAAGGCTGGACGCATGAGATTGGCAGCTGATGCATCGACACCAATATAAGTCCGATAGGTTTCCTTACGATGGAGCACCTTTGTAATCAAGTGACCGTGTGGCGCCAACATAAAGCGACCCAATTCTGTAAAGATTTTAACATGTCCCATACCAGCTGGTGTGAGAATTTCCTCGTAAACCTTACGAACACCCTCACCAATGACAGCAATGTCGTTTGGTTCTTGATCAGGACGATAGTTGACCCCAATCCCACCTGATAGGTTGACGAAGTCCAAGGTCACACCTGTTTCCTTACGAATTTCCAAGGCCAATTCAAAGAGTTGACGAGCTAAGATAGGATAGTAGTCATTGGTAACAGTATTTGAAGCCAGAAAGGCATGAATACCAAACTGCTTTACACCCAGTTCTTTTAACTTCTTATATCCTTTCATCAACTGTTCCTTGGTCATCCCAAACTTAGACTCTTCTGGGTGGTCCATAATATCTGTTCCCAGCGAGAAGACTCCTCCAGGATTGTAACGGAGGCAGACCGTTTCTGGGATACCAGCTACATTTTTCAAAAATTCAATGTGTTCATATGCATCAAGGTTAATGGTCGCCCTAACTTTTCGAGCATAGACAAATTCTTTCGCTTGGGTATCATTGGATGTAAACATGATGTCTTTGAAGCCTAATTTTTCACTCATCAGCACTTCTACATCTGTTGCACAGTCCACTCCACAGCCTTCTTCTTGAAGAATTTTCAAAATAGCTGGAGTTGGAGTCGCCTTGACCGCAAAATACTCCTTAAAGCCTTTGTTCCATGCAAATGCTGCATTGAGGGCACGCGCCTTCTCACGAATGCCTTTTTCATCATATAAATGAAATGGAGTTGGAAATTGCTCTGTGATTATCTCTAAAACTTCTTTACTAACAAATGGTGTCTTTGTCATATCGCTACCTCATCAAATATTTTTCCTATTATATCACAAATATGTGAGGAACTGTAGCTTTCAACTCCACCAAATACTTGCAAAATAAATTACGAGCGCTATAATGTGAATATCATTAAAAAAGGAGCAATATATGTCAACATTAGATTTTGATTTTGCAGAACGCTTGTATGCCGATTATCTAGCTAACCCAAGTTTACAAGCAACCGAAAATGCCGTTAGTCACAACGGACTTTTGAAATCCTTGGAAACACGCCAAAGCGCCATCGACAATGACTATGTCTTTTCAATCGATTTGACCACGGACGCCGTTTCAAACCAAAAGGCTTCTGGACGTTGCTGGATGTTTGCTGCATTGAATACTTTCCGCCACAAGCTCATCTCTGACTTCAAACTGGAGAATTTCGAGTTATCACAGGCCCACACCTTCTTTTGGGATAAATATGAAAAATCCAACTGGTTCATGGAACAAATCATTGCTACAGCTGACCTAGAAATTGGTAGCCGTAAGGTAAAATTCTTATTGGACACCCCTCAACAAGATGGCGGTCAATGGGATATGGTTGTTGCCTTATTTGAAAAATATGGTGTGGTACCGAAATCCGTCTATCCAGAATCTATCTCATCCAGTGCCAGCCGTGAGCTCAATCAGTACCTTAACAAATTGCTCCGTCAAGATGCACAAATCTTGCGTGACCTCCTTGCCAAAGGAGCATCTCCGGAAGAGCTTCAAACACAAAAAGAAAACTTGCTTCAAGAAATTTTTAACTTCCTAGCCGTTAACCTTGGACTCCCTCCCCGCAGTTTTGATTTTGCATATAGAGATAAAGACAATGTCTATCACCGTGATACAAATGTCACACCTCAGGCATTCTACGAGAAATACGTTGGTTTAAAACTATCTGACTATGTCGCCATTATCAATGCTCCTACAACTGACAAACCTTACAATAAATCTTATACAGTCGAATTATTGGGGAACGTCATTGGCGCCCCTGCTATCCGCTATCTCAATGTAGAAATGAACCGTTTCAAAGAATTGGCTATTGCCCAACTCAAAGCTGGTGAGTCCGTTTGGTTTGGTTCCGATGTCGGTCAAAGTAGCAACCGTCAAACTGGTATTATGGCAACCAACACCTACGACTTCACTTCAGGTCTGGGTATCCAATTCCATCAAGACAAGGCTGGAAGATTAGACTACTCCGAAAGTCTGATGACCCACGCTATGGTCTTAACTGGTGTTGATTTAGATGACAATGAGCAACCTCTCAAATGGAAAGTAGAAAACTCTTGGGGAGACAAAGTTGGTGACAAGGGATACTTCGTCGCATCAGATAGCTGGATGGACGAGTATACTTATCAGATTGTTGTCCGAAAAGAATTCCTCACACCAGAAGAATTAGCAACTTATCAAGCTCAACCACAAGTCCTTGCTCCATGGGATCCAATGGGAGCTCTAGCATAAGGCATACAAAAAAAGAGGCTAGGCCTCTTTTTTATTTGTCATAATTAGTCTCTACTCAAACCACCAAAGATACGAAGCAAGTTGAGGAAAAGGTTGATAAAGTCAAGATAGAGCTGAAGCGCCATGGATACGACCCAACCTTGGCCAACATTACCACCAGTTTGTTCGAAAACGTTGCGGATACGTTGGTTGTCATAAGCAATCAAACCTGAGAATACCAAAACAGAAATGATAGACATCATAAAGCTTAGACCTGAGCTACGAAGGAAGATATTAATAAAACTTGCAATAATAATTCCCCATAGAGCTGCACGCAATGCCTGAGCCATACCAGAAAGGTTTTTCTTCGTTGTCATCCCAATTACAGCCATGATAGCAAACATGAGAGCCGCTGACACAAAGGCAAGCACAACTGTTTCGCTAGTATAGAACATCAAAATCATGCTAATAGTGATACCATTGGTCACTGAGTAAGCAAGAAACATTGGTAAAGCCATTGGACTATTTTTAGCTGCCATCGTTGAAGCCGAAACGACCAAAGCAAGTTGTCCAATCATGATTAACATCATAATGAGTGAACCTGCACTAATCAAGCTAAGTAATAATGGTTGAAAGACTGTAACAGCTAGGAATGATACAAATGCTGATAGACCAATTCCCATAGCAACCACTCCGTAAATCTTGCCAAAGAAACGGTTGAGGGCGGTGTTATCCACCTGATTAATAATAAATGAATCGTTATTCATGATATTCTCCTTTAAATCATCTTATTGAAAACGAAAGACCTTGCTTTTTTTCCACTTGTGTTGCATAGGCAGACTCCATTCTCTTACTGCCCAATACTTATCAACACAAGTCACAATCCAAGACTCTTTATAGCGAGGAGGAGAAATTGTTGCACCAAACATATGCTTCACAATAATATCTTCTTCTAATTTATTAAGTTGAATGAGTTTCTGAGCATTGCGCTTAGCAATCCGTGGATGAACCCAAGCATGACTTTTATTAAACTTAGTATCTCTCCAGTCATAGAAAAATAGATCGTGTAACAGCCCACCACGAGCGGTCGATTTTGCATCCCATCCGAACTTTCTCGCAATTTTATAGCTTGTATAAGACACGTTAATGGAATGTTCCAACCGTGTGGAGTAATAATGATGAGGAATCTTCCCCAATTTTTGAACTTTAGGTGTAGCAATTAAATGCCCCACATAGTCCATGTATTCTTTATCTTGTTTATATGCAACCATTCTTTAAACCTCGTTGGATTATTATACCACACTATAGTACAATTGGCTTAAATAAAGCTAAATAGTAAAATTCCTGCTGCAATCGCCACATTGAGACTTTCAGCCTGTCCTGGCATGGTGATGTGAACAAGTTGATCCGCCTCATCAGCCACTAAATCAGAAATTCCCTGACCTTCGTTTCCCATGACCAAGGCAAAACTCGAATTTGACGTAATTTCCTTATAGTCAACCGACTGACTAGAGAGGGTCGTTGCCAAGATTTGTATCTGATTGCTTTTAAGAGCTGTAAGAATGGAGAAAATTGACATCCGATAAACTGGCAAATGGAAGTGACTCCCCTGCATGGAACGAAGCACTTTCATATTATAAATATCAGCCGACTTATCCGATAGAAATACTCCATCAAAACCAGCTGCATCAGCTGTACGAATCATTGTCCCAACATTTCCAGGATCCTGCACATCTTCCAGAACCAAAAATTTTCCATCCAAAGTCTCAGGTAAAAGTTGGCTCGGCAAAGCAAGTTGAGCTACTACCCCCTGAGGTGTCTTAGAATCAGCTAAATCTTGCATAATTTCAGGACTGACAACTGTCACATTGGCTAAACCTGCAACCTTTTCAAAATACTCTTCCTCCACAAAAATATGCTCAATTTTGGCTCCAGCCTCCATCGCTTCCTCCAGCAAATGCCAGCCTTCAATCAGATAAGAAGATGTCCGATATTTTTTCTGTTGTAATTTTTTAACTTGTTTGACCAAATTGTTAGTCTTTGAGCGAATGATGTCCATGTTTGTTCCTTTTCTTTTACTGTTCAACAACTTTATTAATAAAATACCAGGTACTCTTGATACCAAATATATCTTATTCCGTTAAGAAATCATCATCAAGATGGTGAACAGGATTACCCAACCATGATATAATAAAGTAAAGGTCTTGTCAAAAGGAGAAACTTATGCGTAAGGTAAAAATGATTGCATCTGGTATTGTCCAAGGAGTTGGTTTTCGATGGTCTGTCCAATACCTTGCTATGGAAATTGGTGATATAACTGGCAGGGTCTGGAACAATGAAGATGGTACTGTAACCATCCTCGCCCAATCAGAAAATGCTGAGAAGCTCAGCCATTTTATTCATGAAATACGAAAAGGGCCCTCTCGTATGGCCAAAGTGACCTATCTAGATGTTACCCTGGCCAATTTTGAGGACTATAAGGATTTTCAGGTTAGCTATAGATAAAACTTGTATATTTCCGTCAAAAAAAGTAAAATAGAGAGTATACTGAAAAAAAACAAAGGAACGAAAAAAATTGAAAAATAAACGTCTACTCATGTTGTCAGGCATGGCCTTATCAACTCTTCTTTTCTTATCCGGATGTGTACAAACTGATAAAAGCGGAAATCCTACAGGTTTCATTTGGGATTGGTTGGGGCAACCAATGTCCAACTTGATTCGCTTTTTTGCAGAGGATCAAGCTCTAGGATTTGGTCTTGCTATTATCATCGTTACCTTATTGGTTCGATTCATCATCCTCCCATTGGGAATTTACCAATCTTGGAAAGCTGCTATCCAATCTGAGAAGATGAATTATCTCAAACCGATTTTAGGCCCAATCCAGGAGCGCATGAAAAATGCAAGCTCTAAAGAAGAGCAACTTGCTGCGCAACAAGAGTATTTTGCAACTCAAAAACAATACGGTGTGAGCATGCTCGGCGGAATCGGTTGTTTGCCGATGCTGATTCAAATGCCATTCTTCTCTGCAATCTACTTTGCGGCTCGCCACACACCAGGAATTTCTGAAGCTACTTTCCTTGGTATTAATTTAGGTTCAACTAGCCTGATTTTGACAGTCGTTGCTGGTATTTTATACTATGCCCAATCGCTCTTAATGCAAGTCGGCATGGATGAAGAACAGAAAAAACAAATGAAAACCATGGCTCTGATGAATCCAATTATGATCATGATGTTCTCATTTGGGTCTCCTGCTGGAGTGACTCTCTACTGGGTTGTCGGTGGTCTCTTCGGTATTCTTCAACAAGCTATTACAAACTTCATTTTGAAACCTCGTATTCGTAAACAAGTGGAAGAGGAATTCAAAAATATCACAGTGACAGCAACTCCTCGTAAAACAAAGGATGTTACTCCAACTGCTTCAGCAGTCATTGAAGGAAAAACAAACAATAAGAAGAAAAATCGTAATTCTGGAAAACAACGTTCTAGATAATAAGCACTAAAAGATTGGGATTCCCAATCTTTTTTAGTACCTTCGTGAATAAAAAAAGAGAATCTTACGACTCTCTCCACACTATTATTTAGTTTTTTCAACACCTAGAATTTTCACATCATAGCTACCTGCTGGTGTTTCAATTGTAGCTAAATCCCCTGTCTTCTTACCAATCAAGGCTCTGCCAATTGGACTTTCGTTAGAAATTTTATTGGCAAAAGCATCAGCTCCAGCTGCACCGACAATATAGTAAACTTCTTCTTCTGTCTCACCAACTTCTTGAACTGTTACTGTTCTACCAATTGCCACTTCGTCTGCAGCAACAGCATCACTATTTACAATTTCAGCATAGCGAATTTTTGTTTCAATTGTTGAAATTTGACCTTCAACAAAAGCTTGTTCATCTTTTGCCGCTTCATATTCAGAGTTCTCTGAAAGGTCCCCATATGAACGTGCAATTTTAATGCGTTCCACAATTTCTGGACGACGAACGAGTTTTAATTCTTCTAACTCTTTTTCTAATTTTTCTTTTTCTTCCAAGGTCATTGGATATGTTTTTTCTGCCATGTTTTTTTCCTTTTTCATTTTTTTCAAGAAAACAAAATTATGTGGAATACCACATAATTTTGTTCTAGTAAAGACTAATTTATTCTAAATGCGCATTGACATATGTAGCAACATTCTGATCATGTTCCTCAATTGTATTAGCAAAGTAAACTGTTCCAGTAGTAACATCCGCCACAAAATAATAATAATCCGTTGCATTTGCATTTAAAACAGCTTCTATTGCCGACAAACTAGGACTATCAACCGGACCAGGCATCAGGCCTGCTCTCCAATAGATATTATAAGGAGATTCGATTGAAGTGTCAATATTCGTATCCTCGGCCAAAGTTGTTTCCTCACCTAGTTTACCTTGGGCATAGAGAATTGCAATATTGGACTGAAGAGGCATTTCTGCATTTAAGCGATTAAAGAATACACTTGCAATATTACGACGATCTTCATCTGTTGATCCTTCTTTTTCAACAAGGGACGCAAGTGTCAGTACTTCATTTACAGTTAGGTTTTTATTAGCAATCGCTTCATAATAAGGTTGAAGGCGAGCATCTGTTGTTGAAATCATTTGCTCAACCAAGTCTTCGATTGTTGCATCGTCATAATAATCATAAACAGCTGGGAAGAGGTAACCCTCTAATCTGTAAATAACTCCACTATCCGCAGCAGGTAGGCTAGCAAATAAGTTTGGATAGGTTGCAACCATTCGATCAATGAATTCTTGATTTGTTACTGTAGCTAAAAATTCCTCACTGGTAAATGGTGTTTTATCAGTTTTATCATCCGTTTTAGCATTCAATGTAACTGAATTCGCAATTTGTGTAAGTGTATAACCTTCAACGATTAACACTTTTCCTGCAGGTTCCTCTTGAGCAGTCGGTGTTCCACTTTCTTGCAAAGCTTTCGCAAGATCATCTACTGACATACTTTGCGATAGGTTATAAAATCCACTCTGGTAATTATTATAACTCTTAATTTTTGAGTAATAATTAAAAACAGTAGCATTTTTTATTAGGTCATTCTCAAAGAGAATATTTGCGATTTCCTTAGTAGAGGATCCTTCAGGAATCTCCACTTGAATCGTTTTTGTGGCTTCAGTATTAATAGGCTCCAAGCTTGATTTTACCCAGAAGAAACCAAATGTACAAGTAGCTAAAAAGAAGACAACTACCAATGACATAACCACCGCAACAATTCTTTTTGCCGTTCTGTCCTGTTTCTTTCGTTTTTGCTTATTTTTACTATGTGTACGGCGTCTTGGTTGACTTTCTTCGACTTTTATTGGCTCTTTTGAAACTGCCACTGAAGGGGCTATCAAAGTCGCTTCCAGTGGAATAATTTCTGTATCACCAGTAACAGTCGAAACGTCTTCTTTAGGGAAGTCGATAAATGTGTCTTCTAACGATGGACTTGTTGAATGAGCATCAAAACTCCCTTCAGACTGAACTGAAGCAGAACCCATTTTTTCAGATTCAAGCAACTGATCTCCTAAAAGTTCTGGATTAGCTGAAATGAAATTTCTAAGTTCTTCCAAATTACGCTCAACTGTATCTTGTAATACAGGTTGTGGTTGATCTCCCACGTTGCTATCAGTTTGTTTTTCATCCAATACTGTTATTTCTTCTGAAATACTCTCATCAGCACGCTCTTCTAATACTTTTGGAAGCTCTTCTGGTTCGTATTCAGCGACTTCACTATGATCAATTTCATTTTTCGCAACAGAAGCGATTGCCTCAATCTCCTCAACAACTTTATCATTTACTTGAGACAAGGTCTCTTCCGGTTGTCCTTCAAGGCGCTGGGCTTTCAATTCTTCGAGTTCACGTAAAATTTGATCACGAAAACTTGAAGGCTGTGCATTGTTGTCATTCTCTTTTGTCACAATTACACTCCTTTCACACAGTTATCATTCATTATAACTTAAAGCATTTATAAATGCAAGAAATTCCTGTTTTAGGGAGCATTCCAGTACATATCAAACCATGAAGTACCACCAAATTCAGACTCAGAAGGTCCGAAATCTGTAAAATGATTTATTTCATAATAACCGACTAAAACTTCTTTACAAGTTAAAGCAATTCCCACATAACCTTCTTGAAGAGCAACTTCTTTCAACGCTGCTATTAATAGTGTTCCAATTCCCTGTCCTTGATAATTTTTCGACACAGATAAACTAGCAATAGCCAGATAATTACCAACTGGAATCGTATCAGAAGATAAATAAAAAATCGCATCTGTCACCTTAGGAGTGGTGCATGGGCATGAGAGGATAAAGCCCACTAATTCACCATTGTTTTCCATTACAAGACATGTTTTTTGAAGCCTGTCAAGATAGGTAGCAAGGACAGCTTCCGAAATTTGTTCCTGGCTTGAAAAATTAGCTTGTTCAAGCTCCACTACTTGCTCTAAATCTGAGAATTTTGCAAAACGAATTTCCATACATTTTCCCTTAAATAGCGGAAAAACAGGGGCTAAAAGCCTCCGTCTTCCACTTTATTGAACATTATTTGTAAGGTTGGACAAAAGTCTTTCAAATGAGTACTCATATGACTGAATGTCACCTGCTCCCATAAATACAAAGACTGCGTTGTCATGATCCAACAGCGGTGATGTATTTTCAACAGTAAGTAAGCCACCTTTTTTATTGATTTTAGCCGCCAAATCTTCTACCTTGACCTGACCATTATCTGTTTCACGTGCTGAACCATAAATTTGAGCAAGGTATACTGCATCAGCACCATTCAAAGCGTCTGCAAATTCATCCAAGAGGGCAATGGTGCGAGTAAAGGTATGTGGTTGGAAAATGGCAACCAATTCTTTACTAGGATATTTTTGACGTGCGGCATCAATCGTCGCAATGATTTCAGTTGGATGGTGAGCAAAGTCATCAATAATGACTGTGTTATTAACCACTTTTTCAGTGAAGCGACGTTTTACACCACCAAAAGTCTTCAAATGCTCTGCAACCAACTGCAAATCGAAACCAGCGACATAAAGGGTAGCAATAACAGCTGTTGCATTCATCACATTATGCTTACCAAATGTCGGAATTTGGAATTCACCCAACTCTTCCTCGCCGTGACGCACCTTAAACTGTGATCCTGTAGTAGAAGGTTTGAGGTCATAGGCAATAAAATCATTGTTTTCGTTTAAACCATAGTAAAAGATGGGAGCATTTGCAGTGACTCTTCGAAGTTGCTCGTCTTCACCATATACAAAGAGACCTTTTTTTACTTGTTTTGCATAATCATTGAAAGCGTTAAATACATCTTCAAGACTTGTAAAGTAATCAGGGTGGTCAAAGTCAATATTTGTGATGATGCTATACTCCGGATTGTAGGGTGCAAAATGACGTTCATATTCATCTGACTCAAATACAAAATACTGAGCATTTGCTGAACCACGGCCAGTACCATCACCAATTAGAAACGATGTATCCGTAATATTACGCATAACATGCGCTAAGAGCCCTGTTGTTGAGGTCTTACCATGGGCACCTGCAATACCAAGACTTGTAAAGTCTTTCATAAATTCTCCCAAGAATTCATGGTAGCGTTTATAGGTATACCCATGTTCATCAGCAAATGCGATTTCAACATTATTGTCTGGACGGAAGGCGTTACCTGCAATTAATTCAACATCCGCTGTGATGTTTTTTTCATCAAATGGAAAGATTGGAATGCCAGCTTGTTCCAGCCCTCTTTGAGTAAAGTAATACTTTTCTACATCACTCCCCTGTACCTTGTGCCCCATTTGATGTAACATCAAAGCGAGCGCACTCATACCAGACCCTTTTATTCCAATAAAATGATAGACTTTAGACATTTCGTTCCTCTTCTATATGTGTTAAATTCAATTCCTGTGCAAGCTGACGTTCTCTCTGAATAGTCCGTTCTGGATAATTATAGACTTGGCTTTTTTTCAAAAAATCGTAAGAATTCTTTTTTACAGATTGAACTTGTTCACGATCCTCTTTCTTGAGCGAATAGACAGTTGGCATATCCGCTAAAATATACTCTGACTGACGCAGATTATTAGCCAAGCGAGTCAGTCTATCCACTTTTGTTCCAACTGTAGTTTCAGATGGAACAACAACTGGTCGGACACGAGATGGTTGAATCACAGTCTTCTCATCTCTCAAATAACCAGCCGACCGCTTTTTCTTTAAATCCTCTCTTGCTTTTTCGCGAGCCAGTTGTCCTTGAGTTTTTTCAGCAGGTAATTTGGCCCTTAGTAACTGTTGCCGATCTTTTCTTGAGTATCGACTCGGTGTAGCTTCAAAAAGTGGTGGTAATAGCTCGTCTTCTGACTGGGAGCTAGAACTATCTTGAGCCGACTTCTTTTTTTCTGTAGCCATTACGAAATCTCGCTCCTGATACGGCCCTTTAATATTACTGATTAAATCACTTTCATCATATAAACTCATTACAGGGTTAGCACCAATCAGAATCTCGTTATCTGCAACTAATGGAAATCTTCTCGCTTTTCGAATCATAAGTCATTCCTTTCAAAGACATATTATACCACATTTTTGTAAATTTTCCTTATCCTGTATATATCCACCTATTGGATTCCTAAAATCTCGCGGATATCCTCTGCAGTTAATTGTGAGCGGCTTTCATTTCCATCAAGTACTGTCTTTACAAGATTTCTTTTATGCTCTTGTAGCTCTAGAATTTTTTCTTCAATAGTCCCACGAGTAATCAATCGGTAACATTCAACCATCTCTGTTTGACCCATTCTGTGGGCACGACTGATGGCTTGTGCTTCAACAGCTGGATTCCACCATAAGTCTACTAAAATAACTGTATCAGCTCCTGTTAAATTCAGTCCAACACCGCCTGCTTTCAATGAAATAAGAAAGGCATCTCGGCTACCTGCATTAAATGCTCGAGTCATTTCCTGTCGTTGATTTGCAGGAGTTGAGCCAGTTAAGGTATAGGATGTCAATCCAATTTCTTCCAGTTGAGACTCAATTTGCTCTAACATATTTCGAAACTGAGAAAAAATAAGAACTCGCCGATTTCCTTCTTTTAATTGAATTAATAATTCTCTCAAACTATTTAACTTGCCACTTTCCCCCTTGTAGGAATCCAAAAATAGGCTTGGAGTATCGCAAATCTGCCTTAATCGAGTGATTCCCGACAGAATTTCGATTTTACTTCGATTAATTTGCGCATCAGTTGCACCAAGAACTTGTGATTGCATTTGTTGAAGTTGTGCTAAATAAACTGTCTTTTGTTCATCAGTTAATTCATTCAGAACATTGACTTCAATTAAATCTGGTAACTCTCTGAGAACATCTTCTTTATGACGCCTCAACACAAATGGTTGTATCGTTCGAGCTAATTCTTTAGCTGTCATCTTACTAAAGGCTTGCTTATTGGGTAACAATCCTGGAAGAACGATTTGGAAAATAGACCATAATTCTGTTAAGTGATTTTCAATCGGTGTTCCAGATAAGGCAAAACAGTTCCCTACTTCAAATTCACGAAGTAATTGGGCAATTTTTGATTGGGCATTTTTCATGACCTGAGCCTCATCCAAAATGAGGTAATCAAATCTCTCCTGCTTGTATAGCTCTACATCTTGCCTAAAAGACGGATAAGATGTCACTAAAATTTGCTTTCTATTTGCAATAATCTCTTCACGTTGTTCTCTGGTACCATGAACAACAGCCACATCAAGTTCAGGTGCAAATCTGTTACACTCCTCTAACCAATTGTAAATGAGACTGGAAGGTGCCAATATCAATACTTTTGAGTCTTCACTTAGTCGACTAGTCAGAAAAGAGATAGTTTGTAAGGTCTTTCCTAATCCCATATCATCAGCTAGAATCCCTCCAAAACCATAAGTATCTAACATAGATAACCATTTAACACCAATCTGTTGATAATCTCTAAGCGGGGTAGTGACTCTCAATTCAGGAAGTGGGAAACGTTCTGGCTGAGCGAGATAGGTCGCCATTTCTAAAAACTCTTTCGTAAATTGGACTTGTTCAAAGTTTGCAAAAGATTGAGACAATTGGTATCCCACTAAAGCATGGACCTGAAGTTGTCCAGTTTGATTGTGGCGGGCTCGTAAGTTAATAAGTGTTTGACTAATTTTCTTTGTGTCTTCATCAAAGACTAAGACCTTTCCACTGGTACTAGTATAATAGTCTTCTTGATTTAATAAAGCCTGAATAGCCTGATCAACTTCAATCGGATCAACTTCGGACAAATCAAAAGAAATATCCAAAAGTGAACCATTACGAGTCACCTCTATTTGTGGCTTAGCTTCAATGAGTAAATCTTGAATATCATCTGATAAGACCACTTTCCCCATTTTTTGCAAAGCTGGTACTTGCTGACTGAAAAAAGGATATAACTCTGTTTGACTAAGCGAAGCCCTATAAGCCTTATAGGTTCCATGAAAACCAGCCAGGTGGATTGTTTGAAAAACAGCCTCCAAGTGTTGGAAATGGCTCGCAAATGGTAATAGAGCTAATTCCTCTTCACTGCTTACCATTCTACCACCAAAGTTTAACAGCAATTGCAAACATAGACGACCATCTGCTTCCATATTAATGTAAAACTCTGGCTTAAAATCATGTATCCTAAACCGTTTTGGAGCTGACACACTACCAATCGTTTGCAAATCTATTAAACTCAGTGCCAGTCGATCTTGATCGCTGAAATCAACTTGAACTTTTTTATGGCCAGATTCAGTTGGGACTAATTCTGATAGATAGCGAATCAGATTTTCTTGCCAGCGATTGACACTGTAAACAATCCCATCCACCAATAGAAAACGCCCTTGAAATAGCTGTCGATAAGATTTCTCATGAATGGCCATTTCAATCATGTGCGTGTGGACCGTTACATCAAAGTGAAACAAACCTGCATCTTCACTCAATGGAAAAACGTTCATAGAACGATAAGATTGCTGCTGATACGAAAATTCAAATACAGCTAGCTGGTTCAGCAATTCCAGCCCTTCTTCAAAATAGGCCTGAGGTAAGCGAAAATGTCTTCCAAAATGTATAAGAATATCTGAGTCCAATCCAACTTTCTCTGGTACCAAATTCCATAGAAATTCTATTAAAGCCTGACTCGGCTCATCAAAATTTTCATACGCAACCAGCTCATAATAATTTTTCCCAATTTGGTAATAACCATTAACTTTTACCAGACGCAAAAATGCACCAATATCTCTTACAATATAAGAACGACTATCTGGCAGACGGGAAATTTTCAAAGTCCAATCAATCTGGCGATCAAAAGGCAACAAACTTCCTTCCACAGATAACTGATACTTAATCCCCATTTCTGGCTTTGGACGAAGAATCTCATCTAAAAATAGACCACCAAAATAGGTTCGACGAACGGTTTCTTTATGTTCATCCCCTTCTTCTTTCATGGATTGACTTATATCCTTGCCCGACCTATCATTTTTCAAGAAATACTCCGTGGCAGCTAAATGTTGGCAGTAACCCTTGCTCTGAAATAATTGACAGCTACATTGTAGATCGCTATCGTCATCTCCATACACAAAGTGTTCTCCGGCAATTTCAAGCTCCATTTTGCCATTCTTACTTTGAAGAACTGTCAATTGTCCAGCCTCGTATAAATCAATTCCTTCTTGGCGAATCCGCCCCGGCATCATACGACCCATTCAAGCTCCTTTTCTTTTTGTCATTTGTTTTTTTATTAATGCAAAGTGTGACAAGCTAGAAATCCGATTTCCGTAGCAAATATTTGCAATCCTGCTTCTCACTGCAAGTCTGACCATTACAACTATTGTGAACTACACTCCCTATTTTCAACCTCAAAAGGTCATCCAAACCTTCTTGTAAACTACATGACAATACTAATACTCTTCAAAAATCAAAATTAACCATTGTCAAAAGCCTTGATGAGTGAAAAGCTACAAATGGAGTTTTTCAGCCTGTTACCTTGAAATAAGAAAGTGACAGAGTTTTGTCTTCGGCTTAATGTCACGAACAGCATTCTCTATATTTCCAACCCTCAACTATCTCCAAGATAGTTGAAGCTAGGCTACTTTTGATGTTCATTGAGTATTGTCTATATCAAAATCATTATCATTCCATTATAGCAGATTATAAGGGAATTTTCCCCGACTAGGCATCAAAAAAAACACCAGCTGTAAATCTGATGTCTCTAATGAATAGCTAAATAATAAATCGTTGCTTGCCACATTTTCAAGATTGTTTTTCCGCATTTCCAAAGCCAAAATAGAGCAAACAACAAGAAAACAATTGCCACTACTCCGTGAATCAAGCCTTTTCCTTCCAAGAAAAATATGAAAAAGAAGACGGTCACACAAGTAAGCAAGGCAAAGAGTAAGACATGAATCAGAACTCCTAACCAACCTAGCCAATAGCGAATTCCAAAGGGAGGGTGTTTCCTTTCATCGAAATCTGCTAGCCCAGTCAAAAACTCAACTAGCAACTCACCAAAAAATTCCATACTAGTCTTCCTTTCTGACCTGTCGGTAATACTTTGTTCGTCGGACGAGGGTTTTAATCGTATGTAGGGATAGGAAGCTAAGGCCAATTGCACATAACAAAAAGAAGATGAAAAGCAAAACCGTAGGCTGTTCAAATCGATTATAGACCATGGTTGAACCACATGTAAAAGCAATAAAATAGGAAATCAAGGTCGCAAAAGTAACCCAAAGACAGGCGACCAGACCCAGCCAATACCGAAGACCGAAAGGTTTGTATTGACTGTCTTCATAAAATACAAGAAAAAATGATGAAAAAGAAAGCAATATCAAAAAAGAACGCCAAATCGGAACCGCTACCATACCAACACCTCCAAGTGCATTCTAGCATATTTACGAATAGGTGTAAAGAAAAAAGAGGTTGCCCTCTTTTCGAACCTGTATTCACAAGTGAAGTGTTTGTATATAAGAGATAGTTTTTTCGCTAATCAAGGCAGTTATTTGGGGAATACTGACTGTATTTTGAAAAAAACAAACGATGAGTAGCTGAAAAACTAGCCTTGAATGGAAGTGCTGAACTGTGAATGCAGGTTCTTATTTCCGTTTCCGTGCAATCAAATGAATCGGTGTCCCTTCAAAGACAAAGGCTTTGCGGATTTGATTTTCCAAGAACCGCATGTAAGAAAAATGCATGAGTTCTTCTTCATTGACAAAGACCACAAATGTCGGTGGCTTGGTCGCAACTTGAGTCGCGTAGAAAATCTTGAGGCGTTTACCCTTATCAGTTGGTGTTGGATTGATAGCAATAGCATCCATGATGACATCGTTGAGAATAGCCGATGGAATACGGGTATTCTGGCTTTCACTAATGGCTTTAATCATCTCAGGTAACTTATTCAAACGTTGTTTTGTTAAAGCCGATACAAAGATAATCGGTGCATAGGACAAGTATTGGAATTGGTCACGAATGTCGTCTTCCCACTGCTTCATGGTATGATTGTCTTTTTCAAGCGTATCCCACTTGTTGACCACGATAATCATTCCCTTGCCAGCTTCATGGGCAAAACCTGCGATGCGTTTGTCATACTCACGAATACCCTCTTCAGCATTGATGACCATCAATATGACGTCCGAACGTTCAATGGCACGCATGGCACGCATAACAGAATATTTCTCTGTATTTTCATAGACCTTACCAGACTTGCGCATCCCTGCGGTATCAATCATGGTAAATTCTTGACCTTCTGGGTCTGTAAAGTGCGTATCAATGGCATCACGAGTCGTTCCAGCTACTGGAGAAGCAATCACGCGCTCTTCGCCCAAAATAGCATTAATCAAGCTGGATTTACCAACATTCGGACGACCAATCAAGCTGAACTTGATAATATCTGGATTTTCTTCTGCTTCCTGAGCTGGTAGGTTTTCAATGATAGCATCCAAGACATCCCCTGTTCCGATACCGTGAACAGAAGATACTGGATAAGGTTCTCCAAGACCGAGTGAATAGAAATCGTAGATGTCATTACGCATTTCAGGGTTATCAACTTTATTGACAACCAAAATAACTGGTTTGTTCGTCTTATAAAGGATACGAGATACATACTCATCTGCATCTGTCACACCTTCCTTGCCTGATACAACAAAGACGATGACATCGGCTTCATCCATGGCAATCTCAGCCTGATGTTTGATTTGTTCCATAAAAGGTGCATCCACATCATCAATACCACCTGTATCAATCAAGGAAAACTTACGATTCAGCCACTCACCAGTAGCATAGATACGGTCACGGGTCACACCTTCCACGTCTTCTACGATAGAAATACGTTCCCCTGCAATACGGTTAAATAAGGTTGATTTACCAACGTTGGGACGTCCAACGATGGCGATAGTTGGTAGAGCCATAGCTCCTCCTCTTCTAATATGGTCATTTTTGTTTGTCTTTTATAAGGTCGACGCATGAGGAAACTTCGTTTCCCTATTTCCAACTTCAAATAATGTCATCATTATTTGAACTCGCTTTGCCGTACTTTGCGTAAGAGGCTTGCTATCGCAAGTATCATTTCTAGCCTTTTACAGTTCGCTAAACTGTACAAGCTGTCTACAGCTTTTGATGTGAACTTGGTTCACTTTATCAACAACCTCAAACTGTCTCCCAGACAGTTTGAGCGAGTACTGAAAGCAAACAAAAAGACTATAACTTACAATAGTTTATTTTTTTCTAGTACAGCCCTCGTTTCAGGCTGCTCTGGCTGACCAAATTGAGCAATTAGGCGCTCAGACCAGGTTTCTGTTTGGCGAGCTCCTGCATATTCAGTCTGTACTAGGTCATATGATTCAATTGCTTCCACGCCTTGTTCCACATATTCTTCATGGAAAACAATGGCTTCTTTTGCCAAACGTGGTTTAACTGGATGATGTTGAGCAGGCCGCCCTAGAGCAATACAGAAAACGGGATAGGTATAATCCGGCAAATTGAACAGCTCCGCTACTGCTAAAGCCTTGTGGCGAATCAGTCCAATAAACACTCCGCCGTAGCCCAAGCTTTCTGCCGCTAATAAGGTATTCTGACCGGCCAAAGAAGCATCAACTGATGAAATCAAGAGGTTCTCTGGTCCTTTGGCATCAAAGTCTGAACCATGAAGCTCCGCCGCCTTGCTGGCACGATTGTGGTCCCCAACAAAAACAAGAATTGCCTGAGCTTGAAGAATGGCAGGCTGTGGTACCAAGTCATATAGTGCTTGTTTTTTTTGCTTCTGTTTGGACGACAACAATGGAATAGGACTGAAAATTTTTCCAGCTAGAGGCAGCTCGCCCAGCTGCGATGATTGCTTCAAGATCTTCTGCTACAAGAGGCTCCTCCGTAAAACGACGAACAGAGCTATGGTTCAACATTAAATCAATCGTTTCATTCATCGGCGGTTATTTCCTTTCAAATGTAAATCACGTGCTAAATAACGAATCCGCTCCATAACCCGCTTGGCCTGCCAGGTCTCATCACCAGACTTGCCGGATGCAAAATGACGTTCCAAATCATCAAAGGAGAAATTGGAAGTAAAGAAGGTCGGCAGATTTTCCTGCATACGGTACTGAAGAATGACCTGTAAAACATCATCACGCACCCACGGGCTATGTTGCTCCGCTCCGATATCGTCTAATACCAAGACTTGTGCCAACTTGATTTCGTCAATTCGCTCCTTGACAGAACCATCTTTGATGGCATTTTTTATATCGACAACAAAGGTTGGATAATGGAGCATGGTGGTTGATTGAAGATGGGTTTTGGATAACAAATTAGCTAAATAGGCCATCAAATAGCTTTTACCAATACCGAAGTTACCATAGATATAAAGACCTTTTGGTTTTTCTTCAAAGCGTTTGACAAAATCCGTTATGGCTAGCATGACTTCCACACGATTTTCATCATTCTTATCAATATCTGCCACAGTGACATTTTTCAAACTTGCCGGCATATTTATAAGCTGAATTCGGTTCTTGATAGCTTCCAAACGGCGGTATTCGACCAATTCTTCTGTTTCGAGATAGGAAACATCCGCATAGCCTTCATTCATCACCAAAACAGGTTGGTAACCTTTGGCGATATAGGCCTCATCTTGTTTTACAAACAAATCACGCTGGCTGATATATTCCAAAAATTTGGAAATGGACAGGGTAATCTCCTTTTGAGTCAACCCTTCTTTCTTAATAAAGGCAGCAACTTCAGTATCACTCACTATCTCTTGATAGAGTTGCTGATAAGATTTTGGGCTAGGGTTAGTTGCCTGCGACAACTTATCTTGAACTGATTTCATCAGCTACCTCCTTTATTTTCCATTTCTTCTAACTCACGATAAAGAGCAGCCAACTTGGCTTGTCCTTCTTGTGTATGTTCTTGTTGAACCTCTTCCTTACTCCAGTCAGGCACATTGCTTTTCTTTGGCTGGCTCGGCTTGGTGACAGCTTGACCTGTCTTCAACTCTCTTAGGTAAAGAACAGCTGCCTCTGCACTGCCAATTCCCTTGTAAGAAAAATCATTTCCAAGCTTCATTGCATACTTTTCATTGAGATTGGCAGAGTCAATCTTATTGAAAGTATAGAGAACCAAGATATTAATCACCTCATCAAGCAACCCTATGTTTACCAAATCCGTTAAGCATTTCCGCTCAGCCATGGTTATAGTTGCCTTACGCTGATCCTTTAAAATAGATAGAAATACAAGACTGGATTTCGATTTCGCCTCCCGAACAATAGCTCTTTCCTGGCCAGTGAGGTCGTTTTTTTCTTTTGGCAATGACTGACGTGACTGCTGCAATCGTTTAGTTGAGATTGTATGTCCAATAGCTGTTATTTTAGCCTGACGATAGGTTTCCAACCAGGTCCAACCTGCCTGCTCTGCTATGTAACTTAGTGCGATAATATCCTCAGTTTCATCTTGAAAATACAGTTTATCTTTAGCCATCAGAGCTTTAAATGCTGACCAATCAAAATCCCGATTGGATTCAAAAACAAGAGGAACCTGTCCATCCATTGTAAACACTTGTGAAAAATTTTTGGAAATATTTTGTTCCTGTTTTGGAATATGGACAAGTAAGCTATCCACACTAGCTTCACCAATCTTTTTAGCCAACAAATTCTTATACAAGGGCTTGGCTAAAAAGTTTTTTACAGTTAAAGGAGCTTTTACAGCTATTCCAGTCAACTCATCCGCACGATAGAGTTGCAAAAGTTCCATAGCTGTCAAGACATCTAAGGCCTTTTCCAATCGATTCATACCAAAATCCATATGGTTGAGAATCGAAGTCCATTTAAAACGTCCTTGCCCCTGGTCGGAAAAACTATAAAAGTAATAATAAAGCGCTAAAGCATCAAACCCAATGATGGGTTGGTAACATTGACTCAAACTGACAACATCTGGAATGAAGGCATTTGTTTTTATATAGGTAAATAAATCATTTGGCTTCATCTATTATTCCCGTTTTTACCTTGCTCCCTTTCGAAATCATTTGTTTGAGCAGATTTTCTAATTCACCAACATCCTTGAACGAACGATAGACTGAAGCAAAACGTACATAGGTAATTTCATCTAATTCAACCAATTCTTCCATCACAAAATTACCAATTACGTCACTTTCAATTTCAGCATCACTAATTGATCGGACCTTTTGTTCTACGCGGTTAACCACTTCGTCTATATCACTGGTTGATACAGGACGCTTTTGGGCAGAACGAATAATTCCATTAAAGATTTTTTCGCGAGAAAATTGTTCTCTGGTACCATCTTTTTTAACAACAACTAATGTTTTTTCCTCAATCCGTTCATATGTGGTAAAACGTTGACCACATTGGTCACACGAGCGACGACGACGAATTGTGTTGCCATCTTCTGCTTGACGGCTGTCTATTACACTTGATTTTAAACTATGACATTTTGGACAACGCATACTCACTCTCCTACGAAAACTTTATCATCTCAGTATAGCATAATTTGCACAAAAACAAAAGAAAGCGAATAAATCACTTTCCTGTCAATGTAAATACTATTTTTTTGATTACTTGTATTATTTTGTAGCGAACAGGATGTGGGAAGTAATGAAACGTTCCTGGTTTTCGCAAAATATACCCATTAAAATTTTGCTTAAAGCGAAGAACACCATCCGAGCCATCGAATAAGCCCGTAATCCCTAAGAAATTATAAAACTTGATAGATTTTTTTATTGCCTTCTTCATTGCGAATTCTTGTAAAATGATTGGAGCATAGAAACTACTGAACTCCTCAAGTGAACCACTAAATAAATACACCAATTCTTGTTTAGTATATATAAACAAACTAGCAGCAATATCTATATCAGATGTTCCATATTTATTGATCCATTGTTCAGCATTTTGTTTTCGTTGCTCAAAACTCTCTATTTGACTTTCGATTTCGCGTAGTTCATTCCCTTTTTTTCTAGATTTCGGATTTATACTCAAATCTTGCACTAAATTCTCTGCTATTTTTTTCAATTTATCTTCTTGAGAATGTAATAAATCTAGATAGGTAGTCAGATTCAAACTTGCAATCAAGAAATCTGCTCCATCACTAAATGTATCAAATAGATCTTGATAATATTCTAACGGTTTATCTGTATAATCTCTTCTGTTTGAAGTAGCTTCTGTTATAGCTTTAAATCGTGGTAGTTCATCCTTTGTTAATCTAGTAATATTCAGTCCAAAGCTATTAGCCTTCTTACTAAGAACTTTCCCTTTTTTACTAAAGGAGGATACTAAGGTATCTTCAGTAATCCCCTCCAAATCCTTCACATAATGCCAAACTGGCTCTCCATTTGGATAACCCGTTTGTAAACCATCATACTGAAAATCATTCTTAGTCAACATCTCAATCAAATGAGTATCCTCAAAACCTAACGGCTGACCATTACTATCGAAAGTTTGATAGGTTTGAGAAGGTTTAACGACCAGCTCCAAAACACCCTCATGTTTTGCATAATCTCTTAACGACTGAAAAAATTTGTCCAGATAACTGTTATCACTAACGACTGGACCAGAGTTTAACTCCATATAGAGACCGCCAAACATCTTCTTACAGAACACTAGACTTGAAATAACGATAGTAGAACTGTTATCTCGATACCCAACAAATCGAACATCGTAACCTCGTTTAGTTAGAAGTTCTCCCATTTCAAGGGATTGAAAAAACGATTTTTCACTTACGAGCTTGCAGTGCTGAACAAATTCATTCTTACTTATCTGAGAAAATGTCATGTTTAATGTTCCTCAACTTCTTTATTTTTTTCAGGATAGCTTGAAGAATATTATAGAGAATGGGCGAAAGTATCAGATCAAATTCTCCAATATACTCCTCAATAGTAGGATTAAATTGTGACTTAAACTGATATAATCCACCATCCAATTTTGGTTCAATTCCACCCAAGTTTTGCCAACTTGCACCACGTTCAAATGCTTGCTTAGCTGTCTCTACCCAAGTTAGAAGAGCTGGCTGATAACGTTTAAAATCTTCATCCATCCCAGCATAAATGTTTTCAGATGTTGTTCCAAAATTGATGGTCAATGTTCCTGCCAATGGAACAAAACTTCCCTTCGTTTCCATCAAGGAAGATAAGAAATCTAATTCAGTGTTCAATCTATTCAATTCTTTTAAATTATTATCAACTTTAGTTTGACGTGTTTTTGAAGTAAATGTATTTTTTTCTTCTATTAATTTTTCAACTTGCTGCGTGATGTGATCAGATCGATCAACTACATTTAAATATGCCACAGTCAAATAAGAATCTTCTGGGTATGCTGTTAAAATTCGGTGATAGTACTCTTTTCCACGTAAGTGGATAGCTTTTCGCTTCTCAGTTTTTTTCAACAACTCAGAAAAATCATCTAACAATTCTTCTCGACCAATGCTAATCTCAAGTCCTTTATTTCTCGCAGTGCGAATGTTTTGACGAACCCGTTTATGTAAGGAATTTTCTGAAAAAACATCCTTATATAAAACCGCATGATGGGTTGGTTGAATTGTATCACCCATCATTTTAGAGCGACCTGACCAGTTACAGCCTAAGTCAACCAACAAATCTTTTATCTCAAATGTCTGTTGACTATCTTCTATTTTTCCATCCATATCCCGTTTTGAAAGGAGCAAGAATGGATCAAACTTAATAAAAATACTTCGATGTAGGTTTCCAAACTCCTTTAAAGAAGTTAGGACAAAAGAAACCAGCTCTTTGTCTTGATAGTCCATCACTGGACCCCTTGGTATGTAAATGACTGTAAAGCTTGCTGGAGAAAGCAGTTTTCGGATCAACACAGAGGCGACTGCAACCAATTTACCATCCTTGTAAAAACCTAGTCTCTCATTTTGCCAACCAACTTTTACATCAGCCCAAGAACTACTTTGCAAGAGATTTGCCTGATGAGAATTCTTTACAAATGTATCATGCTCTTCCACAGTTATACCAATTGTATATGTGTAACTCATTTATTATGTACTTCCAATCTAGTCACTCTAAGACTAACTCCTAAAGAATGTAACACATCTACCTGGTCACATTCCTTTCATTAATATCCTGTTAATCTATTAAATCCTTACTACAGAATAGCAATATTCTCTGTTTAGTATTTCAACATTTTTCTTCTTGTTTGTCAAATCATAACAATGTAACAAAAAAAAGAAAGCGAATAAATCACTTTCCTTCAACAATCTGATTTTTTGTTTTTAGTCGACTATATACCCATTCTTTTACCAATCGATAAATAACTGCAAAGATCGGTGTGAAGAAGACCATACCTAACAGACCAAATAAATTACCACCTATCAATGCTGCTGCCAAAGTAAATACAGTAGGAAGTCCTACAGACTGCCCGACAACACGGGGGTAGATCACATTTCCTTCAATTAATTGTATAATTTGGAAGAGTACAATAGACCACAGAGCCAGCAATGGATTTTGAACAGCAACAAAGAGAGCACTGATTAGACATGCTGAAAATGGACCAATATAGGGCACAAAGGACAATACACCTGCTAAGATCCCAGCCATGCTTGCATAAGGGATTCCTGAAACAGAGTAACTTACAAATACCAAAACCCCGATGATACACGCTTCGACAATCTGGCTCATCAAGAATCGATCATAGGTATCAATAATCACTTCTCCAATATAATTGACTACCTTGACAGCTTTTGTCGGTAGGATAGCTTGTAATAATTTTTGTGTCATAGATAGTAAGTGTTCCTTGCTACCCAAAATGGCTAAGGTAAAGAAGAAAGCCATGGCTAACGTCATTGTATTCGAGAAAATCCCTGTCACATTTGAGACGAGTCCAGAAAGTATCGGCGTCACGAGACTGGATACAAAGGTCAAATTCTTCAATTGATCCAATAGACTCGTAACTTGTTCACCAATCTGACCAGATAGCAGGCCATAAGACTGTAAAAATGCTGTAAAAGCATTGATCGATTTCGGAACGGCTGTACTGCTAACGGAAACTAATTCCGATACAGTTGTTACAAGCGTTGGTAGAACAATAAGAACCAGTCCTGTGACGATTAAGATGAAGGCAATGAGTACACCCAAGATGGCAAGAGCTCGCTTGGATTTTTTTAAAAAAGAAACTTTTTCAATCAAGTCCTCTATTTTTTTCATTGGAACATTTAATATAAAGGCAAAAAGTCCACCAATAAGAAGTGAGTTCATGCTCCCAAGTACCGTTAAGATTCCGCTATAAACTGTTGACCAATTTAAAACTGTTAATAAGACCATTCCAGCAAAAATGAGCAAAATCAACTGCTCTTTCAATTTCAAATTCATAGATTCATACTCCTTACAATCTATACCATTCTAACATAGGTAGAAACAAAAAGAAAGAGCTTTACACTCTCTCTTGTCTCTAATCTCTCATGGTATAGCCAAAACCACGTACCGTCCGAATATAGGAAGCCTGTCCTGGAACATCTAATTTTCCACGAAGATAACGGATATAGACATCCACAACATTGGTTTCAGAGGCCGCTTCATACTTCCAGACCCGTTCAAGAAGCTGTTCTCGGCTAACTGGTTCCGGACTATTCATCAACGTCGCCAGCAAATCATATTCTCGCCGTGTCAAGTTGATTAACTCATCTCCCCGAGTGACCGTTCGGTTTTGAAAATCAACTTTTAAATCTCGATAGGCCGCATGCAAATGAACTTGTTTACAATTTGTTTCAATAAAATCTCTACCACGGAAAATATCGGAAATTTGTTCCACCAAGTCACTAATAACAAATGGCTTCACAACGTAAAATACCGCATACGTCAATACATCTTCCCCATGGTCAGCCACTTCTGTTGGTTCGACAACTACAATCATCACCGTAGCAGGTTTGATTGCAAGAAGCTCCTTAGCCAACTCCTTGCTGGACATATCGGATAATTGGAAACTCATCAAAACCAAATCAAAGTCTGTCTCATGAGCTAGTGATAAAGCTTCTTTCCCTGTTGAAGCATAATCAACGATATACTCCTTCTTCTGAAGTTCCATGGAAACAAAATGTGAAAGATTACGCTCTTTCCCAGCAATCAAAATTTTCTTAGCCATTGTTCATCCTTTTTCTATAGTTGCATGGTTTAGGAATCGAATCATGACTAGAAAGAAGGGCGCTCTAACGCCCATCTATTCTTACTTTGATTCGCTATACCAGTCGTAATGGAAGACACCTTCTTTGTCTTTACGGTTATATGTGTGAGCACCAAAATAGTCACGTTGTGCTTGAATCAAGTTGGCTGGTAAGTTTTCAGCACGATAGCTATCAAAGTATGTAATCGCTGCAGAAAAAGTTGGTACAGGAACTCCTGCTTGAACTGCCAAAGCAACAACATCACGAACAGCCTGTTGGTATTTCGCTGTTACATCAAGGAAGTATTCATCCAAAAGCAAGTTTGCCAAATCTTCATCACGGCCGTATGCATCTGTAATTTTTTGCAAGAAGCGAGCACGAATGATACAACCCGCACGCCAGATTTTTGCGATTTCACCAAATGGTAGGTTCCAGTTGTTTTCTTTAGATGCTACGCGTAATTGTGCAAAGCCTTGTGCATAAGACATAATTTTTGAAAAGTAGAGGGCTTGACGGATTTTTTCGACCAATTCAGCCGTATCCCCTTCATAGGCAAACGGAGCTGGTTTTGGAAGAACATTACTTGCAGCCACACGTTCTTCTTTGTATGTAGAAATATACCGAGCAAATACAGACTCTGTGATCAATGATAATGGCACACCCAAATCAAGTGATGATTGGCTAGTCCATTTACCAGTACCCTTGTTACCAGCAGCATCCAAAATATAATCAACGATTGGTCCATCTTGACCTTCATCATCTTTGCGTTTCAAGATATCCGCAGTGATTTCAATCAGGTAGCTATCTAATTCACCCTTATTCCACTCAGTGAAAATATCAGCCATTTCATCAACAGACAAGCCGAGCAAATGTTGCATCAAATCATATGATTCAGCGATCAATTGCATATCTCCATACTCGATACCATTGTGAACCATTTTAACATAATGACCAGCACCATCCGGACCAATGTATGTAACACATGGCGCACCATCTTCTGGGGCTTTTGCTGAAATTTCTTCTAAAACGTCTGCTACCAACTCATAGGCTTCTTTTTGACCGCCAGGCATGATAGAAGGACCCTCAAGAGCACCTTTTTCACCACCAGATACACCTGTTCCGATAAAGTTAATTCCTGAGTTTGCTAATTCTTTAGAACGACGAATTGTGTCTTCATAGAAAGTGTTACCGCCATCAATCAAGATATCACCTTCATCCAAGTGTGGTAACAATGCTTGGATTGTTGCATCTGTACCAGGTCCAGCTTGAACCATCAACATGATACGGCGAGGTTTTTCAATAGAAGCAACAAAGCTTTCTACATCATAACTAGGTACCAAGTTTTTTCCAGGGTTGCTTGCCACAACATCCTCAGTCTTATTAGCAGAACGGTTATAAATGGCTACTGTATAGCCACGCGACTCAACGTTAAGCGCAAGGTTGCGGCCCATAACAGCCATCCCTACAACACCAAAATTTGCTTTTGTCATTAGTTTACTCCTCTTGTTAGTATCTTTTTCATTATACACCGAAAATCCAAAATTGACAAGAATTTTCTGATAATTTAACCATCCAAAGGCTTGGACTATTCATCCTCTTCAAATAGTCCTTGCAATTGAGCAAAGGGGCTATTAGCCTCTTTCTTTTCTTGTGCTTGCTGCTGGAAGGTTTCTTCTGTCATCAATGTCCATGATTGACCTGCCGGCAAGTCCTTTTCAGCTTCTTCATCAGGTGACAATACCTTGATTGGAATAGCTAGCAATATATTATCCGCCACGCTTTCATCTAGGACAATCTGATCATTCTCCACCACTAAAACCATATCTTCATCGATCAAATCTTGTTCTTTGAGTACGGCTTCGTTAGCTACAAACAGCTCATTGACCTCTTGAGTCTCATGTAAAACCACTGGTTGTAGTGAACGACTAGAAGCCAAGGTGATATCATAGGTCATCTGATAATCTAAGAAAAAAAAGCCTGACTCAAATCGAACATTACCAGATACTTGTACAGGTGACAATCCTAGAACTTCACTATTTCGTGCCTGCAATTCTTCATGTAAATCCAAGGTCTTTTCGAAGGAAATACCATCTGGATTTTTCTGAATATCATAAATATGAAACATTGTATTCCCCTATTCAACTAGTTCTGTGATGTAGTTGTAAACTTCTTGTCCAGCAACTGCTCCATTTCCAACTGCAGTTGCAATTTGACGAAGTTGATTTTGGCGAATATCGCCGATGGCATAAATACCAGCTTTGCTCGTTTCCATTTTTTCATTTGTAACGACCCAGCCAGCTTCATCCGTAATTCCTAAATCTGCAACCGATTCTGTCATCGGATTCAAACCAACATAGATAAAGACGCCACCAAAATCAAGTTCACTGAATTCTTCTGTTTTTACATTTTTAATAACAACACTTTGCACACGAAGATCATCACCCTTGATTTCTTCCACTACGCTATCCCAGATAAAATTTATTTTTTCGTTGGCAAATGCACGGTCTTGAATAACCTTTTGAGCACGAAGCTGGTCTCTTCGGTGAACAATGGTCACTGACTCGGCAAATTGAGTCAAGAATAAAGCTTCTTCTACCGCAGAATCGCCACCTCCGACAACCAAGAGTTTTTGACCCCTAAAGAAAGCACCGTCACAAACTGCACAGTATGAAACACCACGGCTATTGTAAGTATCTTCTCCAGGCACACCAAGCAAGCGATGTTTTGCACCCATAGCCAGAATGATTGACTTGGTTTCCAAAACGCCATCTTCAGTGATAACTTTTTTAATAGGACCATCCTCTTCAATTCGAATCAAGGTTCCAAAAATATGATCCACTCCAAATTTTTCCAGAGGCTCAAACATCTTTTCCGCCAAGGCAGGACCTGAGATATGGTCGTAACCCGGATAGTTTTCGATTTCAGCGGTATTGTTCATCTGTCCGCCATAAATACCACGTTCTAATAAGGCCACTTTTAGATTGCTCCGCCCCGCATACAGCGCTGCTGTCATCCCGGCTGGGCCTGCACCAATTACAATTGTATCGTACATGATTCTTTCCCTCTATACTTTTATCATCAAAATGATACTGACGACTCCAAAAGCCACAATCGGAATCGTCATAACATTAATCATCAGTAAATCAAATAAAAAGTCGTGTCGTTCTTGTAAGGTCTTATCTACGCTCTTGCTAGCGCGGATTAAAAACCAAATAAAACTAATCACAATAACAAAAATCGTTGCAATCAAGAGTCCTTGTAAATAAAAGCTTAAAATATTTTGTAACATTATATTCCCTCAGTACTCTTAAAAGGTTTGATGTTTCGCCTTCCGTTCCGCACGGCCTTTAGCACGCGCTTCAACCCGTTTGTTTTTCCGACGCTTCTCATCAACAGCCCACTGAATTTTCTTTTTGTAGCCGGGTTTGACTTTTTTCTTTTTCTTCTTGACCAAACCAATCATTTCCAAATCTAGTTTTTCACGAGACTTTTCACGGTTTACACGACGATCACGGTCATAGGTATCAACAAACTCACCATTTTTCATTTCTTTAGGCAAGAATTTGATATTTAGTTTTTCTAATTCTCGAATATCTTCATCATCACTCGGTTGATAAAGGGTAATGGCAATACCCGGTAAACCGTTACGTCCTGTACGACCGACACGGTGTACAAAGAAAGAAAGGTCCTGAGGAATGGTATCATTAATGACATGGCTGACACCCTCAATATCTATACCACGAGCAGCCAAGTCGGTCGCTACAATGTATTGATAGTCTAAGTTTTTCACTTGATTCATGATTCGTTTCCGCTCACGTGGCGGAACGTCCCCATGAATCTTTGCAACACGAAGACCGTTTTCTGTCAGATAGCTATGCAATTCATCCGCACGCGTCTTAGTATTCACAAATATCATTGCCAAATAAGGTTGCATGAGCTTGGTTGCCTCTAAAACCTGAGCATTACGGTCACGACCTTTTGTCGAAATCAACCAATTTTCAATCGTATCAGAAATCACAGTGTGGGTCTTGATTTGTTCCATAACTGGGTTGGACAAGTATTTTTTCAAAAATGGTTGCAGTTTTTGAGGAATAGTCGCTGAGAAGACCATAAATTGAAGATCTTTAGGCAAACTTCCAGCAATTTTATCCACTGTTTCTAAAAAACCCATATCCAGTGTCATATCAGCCTCATCCACTACAAAGATTTTCGTCTTGTGAATAGCAAGATTTCCAGATTGCACCAAATCATAAATCCGACCCGGTGTTCCAACGACTATATGGGGTTGCCCAGCTTGGAGCTTGTCAATCTGACGATTCTTGTCTGTACCACCTACATAATTGCTGACTCGAATTTCGGTTTCAGAATGACTAGCCAGCTGACGAGCTGCCTGATAGATTTGGGTTGCCAATTCGCGCGATGGTGCCGTAATAACTGCTTGAACTTGGTCTACTTCTTCATCTAATTTTTGAAAAATTGGAATCAAAAAGGTATGGGTTTTCCCTGATCCTGTCTTTGATTCTCCAATCAAGTCACGCCCTGACAAAACAACCGGTATCAATTTTTCCTGAACTTCTGTCGGCTGGACAAAGTTTATTTCTTTCAATGCCTCTTGAAGATAAGGCTTGAGCTTCATATCTGTAAATTTCATAGTTTCCTCTTTAGTTGTATTTCCCCCTATTATAGCACGATTTAGGTGGACAAGCAAAAAGGACGGATACCCGCCCTCATTAACTCTCAATTACTTCAGTAAATTCTGCCTCGATAATACCTAGTTCTTTTTCCTCTGCCAAACTAGCCTTGAAGGCTTCGCTGAGTTCTAGTTCGCTATCGAAATCACCATTTATTTTTTTCACAAATGTGTCTGCCAACATCCCTCCCATGGGTTGGAAAGTAAAATAGGTCAAACCTCCTGAAATCAGACCACCCAAAATCGGAACTGCATTGGCAATGGTCTTTTCAACAGTCTTTTTGGTAATTTTCACACCAATCACTGCGGCTACCTTTTTCACCAAGGGATACCAAGTTGTCTTGGTCAAAGCCTGCATAGCTACTTTTTTACCGATATTAGTTCCGACTGTCTTGGATACTTTATTGAGAAGAACTGCTGAACCAGCTGCTCCAAACATGACACCAATGTAGGCAATAATGCGGATTTGAACCTCTTCTGAAATTTCCTTCCCTTCACCAACAAATAATTCATCTTCACCAAAAAGATAAGCGATTTGTTGCGACAAATTCAAGGCAAAACCAAAATACTGAACTATATCAGCAGTACCTGCCGCCACCGCTGTAAATGGGTTCCCCGGTAAACCAGCTGCGAAAGAAATCAAAGATGTTTTCATAGTCATATCATTAATGATTTTTTCAGCTTCTTTACGCAAAGCTTTTGTAGTGAAGACCGCCGTTGGTCCATCCGCAATAATTTTATCTAGATAGGGACTATCTTTAAAACGAGTCTTCAAAAATTCTTCCCGATTGACTTTAACCATAGGAAGTCGACTAGCAGCTGTCATGGTTTGAATAACCACTCCATATAACTGTTCTTGATTGAATTGTTCCATTTCTATCCTCCACCAATTCTCTCACCATTTTACCCCCCCCGACCATATTTGTCAAGGTAAAAAACAGCATTTCTGCTGTTTCTGACATTTTATAGATAAAGAATAGCTAGGGTAATCAAGCTCATGATGAGACCGACTGACCAGAGGAAAAAGTCAACTTTCCATTCGCTCCATTTTTTAGCTTTTCCGGTCAATCCTCCAAGCTCCAAATGGTGATGGAAAGGAGTCATACGGAAAATACGACGACCTTCTCCAAAGCGTTTTTTGGTGTATTTAAAATATGAAACTTGCAACATAACAGAGGACGTTTCAATGACATAGACCAGGCCAATAAGGAGGAGAGTCCATTCTTGACGGAGGGCGATCGAAATTGTCGCCAACATACCTCCGAGCGCTAAACTTCCTACGTCTCCCATGAATATTTTGGCAGGTTTGTGGTTGTAAACAAAGAATCCAAGCAAACCACCAATCATGGTCAAGCAGACTAAAAGAATATCAAACTTCTGTTCTTTATAAGCAATAACAGAATATGCTAATAAACTAATGACAACTGAGATAGAGGCAAGTCCATCAATACCATCGGTCAAGTTGACAGCATTTGAAAAGCCAACCAACCAAAATAGTACAAAAGGAAAATAGAGAACTCCCAGATTTAGCATATAGCCAAATACGTTTAGTTCACCCCCACCAGCTCCTCGCACATGCACAAAGTAGAAGACAATGCCACCAAGGATTTGCAAGGCAAGCTTTTGCTTCGGATTCAAGCCTTCGTTAATTTTACGGAAAATTTTCAGAAAATCATCCAAGAATCCCACCAAACCATAAAGGGCTAAAATGAATAGAATGGCAATAACGCCACCAGTCAACATGTGAGTCGTTGCTGCGAAGATAAAACTAACCAGAATCGCAACTACTAGAAAAACAGTTCCCCCCATCGTCGGAGTTCCTGCCTTAAATTGATGTTGCTTGACATCTTCATGCATCTGTTGGCCTTCAATGCGTTTAGCTTGATAAAAAGTAATAAATCGAGGGATTAAGACTACTGTTGCCAAAAAAGCAACCAATCCTGACATAAGTGCAAATTGCATGTTAGTCTCCTAAAGTAATTGTAATTTTCTTTGTATTCATCAAAGCAGTTCCAACTTCAACACTCTGATCAACCACTTTTGAACCAGTACCCTTATAGGTCACCTCAATACCCGTCCATTCTGCAAAAAGATCCATATTCTCTTTGGTTAAGGCATAAAGGTCAGGCATTTCTTCAAATTTATTGGTTAACAAGAGAATCTGTTGATTCGCTGCGACCACGCTTCCTTTTTCCACAGAAACATTCTTGATTTCAGAACCGTTTCCTAGAATAACAGGTTGAACTAACTCCCGACGAAGTTCTTCAGCAGTTTCCCCTGGAGATTTACCGATCAGATCCGGTAATTTGTATTCAGTCTCTGTCGTTACTTGTGACAAAGCAGGAGCTGCAGAATCGAGATTCAAGCTATCTTTTAGTAACATTGCCTCTTTTAAAGTCGGATTGACAATATCACGCCACGACATAACATTAAGTGATTCCGGTTGTCGAATAGTTACATACATGATAAATTCTGGATCTTCGGCAGGTACCATTGCCACAACGGAGTTAATATAGGCACCCTTAATATACCCTTGCCCATCTTCACCGGCAATCTCCGCCGAACCAGATTTGACTGCAACATCATATCCATCAACAACAATTGAAGGTCCCTGCAAATCGTATGAATAGAGTGACCCAAATACAGGATCCGTTCCGACATTAATCATATATCCAAGAGTATCGTCCGCCGCTTTTTCTGAAACAGGATTTCCAACTTCTTCCACTTTAGAAAGTCGAGCTGTATCCGTGTTCGGATCATATAGAGCTGAGATAAATTTTGGTTCCAACATGATACCGTTATTAGCAATTGCTGTAAAACTGCGAAGCATCTGTGTTTGGGTGGCCGATATACCTTGTCCAAAAGTTGACATGGCAATCGTTACAATATTATCCTCTGGAATCAATCCTGGCGCCTCATCACCCATACCAAAACGAGTTGGATAGCCATAGCGGAATTTGGTTAAATAATTCAACCATTTCTCGTCACCCATTTTTTGTTGAAGCAGTGTCATTCCAACGTTACTGGACAGAGAGAAGCCTTGTGCAAAGTTTAGTGTGACCGCAGAGTATCCAGCATTGAGTGTCCAGTCATTAATTTTTGCGTCTGCAATCACATATTCATTGTTGGTATAAGTTTCATTTGGATCGAAAGTTCCGTTATCAATAGACGACGCTACAGTAAGAACTTTCATAGTCGATCCTGGTTCATAAGCTTCTTGATATAGCAAGGAGCGTTCTAGCAGTCCTTCAGCACCAAGCCCTTCTTTTGTATCTGGGTCATAACTTGGGCGTTGTGTTGTAGCTAAAATTTCACCTGTTTTCGCAGAAACTAAGGTAGCATTTGCATACTTACCTTTAGCATTGTTAAAGAAAGTATCCATATTTGTTTCAAGCGATCTTTGCAAATCTGCAGACAGAGTAGTGTACACATCTTGACCATCAATTGTCTCAGTCACGACCTCTTCAGTTCCTGGAAGAACACGGCCCTGACTATCTTTTTCATACACAACTTTACCGTCTTGTCCAGCCAAAATATCATTTAAATAATATTCTAACCCACTTACTCCTTGCAAACTATTGCTTCCATCAGAGTTTTCAACCGGATTGGCTAATCCAACAAATATGGAAGCAAAGTTTCCATTTGGATACATTCGACCAGGACTGGCGTTAAAATGAATTCCTTCAATTCCAGCAGCTTTCATCTTTTCTTGAATCGTAGTCATAGTATTATAGGAAATGTTTTTTCCTAAAGTACCAAAATAGACTTGATTCAAATCTTGTTGATTTAATTGCTTAAGAACATAATCCTCCTCCATTCCAAGGTACTGATTAAATACTTGTGCCACTTGATTAAATTGGGACGACTGGACATACAAGATTTCTTTTAACTCAGAAACATATTCCTTGTCAATAATCGCATAAACCGTATAGGTTGTTGAATCTTCTGCAATTGGAACCCCTGTGCGATCATAAATGGTTCCACGTTTCGCCTGTACAGTAACCTCTTTCTGATGAACTGCTTGCGCTCCTTCAGAAAGATCAACACCAAATTTCGAATCTGTACCTATAATAATCGCAAAGTTAATCAGGAAAATAAAAAATACAAAAATCGACACTATCAGTAAACTTTGTCCAACTCTCCGCCGATTTTTGGAAGGAATATAGCGATTTTTCAAGACATATCGCAAGAGTTTATTGTTTCTTCTGGGCATTACTCTGCTACTCCAATATTATCATTATTAAAAGATAGTCCTGCCTTCTCAGCAATCTCCATCAATCTTGCCGAACGGAGTAATTCGTTGGCAGCTTGTTTTGCATCATTAATTTCAACTTGCTTTTGACTAATTTCTTGGTTGACCTTAGCCATTTCTGATTGAACTTGTAAGAGCCTTGTTTGCAAAAAGACAATTCCAATCGCTAAAACAATACCCGACATAATAATACTAGTATAGAAAGCTTTTTCAACGCGATCAAATGTTTTTATCTTATCACCGATAACTCGCATAGTGGCTTCTCTACGTTTTTCTTGCAACATAGACTCTCTCCTATTTATGTACTTTCTTAGCAACACGCAGTTTGGCTGAATGCGCGCGATTATTTGCCTCTAATTCTTCTTGACTCGGTAAGATAGGCTTACGATTGACCAATTCAAGTGGCGCCTTCAAGTCATCTGGAATAAATGGCAAACCTTTTGGAACATCAATCGTACTTGCTTCTTTGAAGAGTTGTTTGGTCAACCGATCTTCTAAAGAATGGAAAGTAATAACCGAAATCCGTCCATCCAGAGCCAATAAGTCAATGGCCTGCTGGATAGATTCGTCTGCCGCTCCCAACTCATCGTTGACCTCAATCCGAATAGCTTGGAAAATCTGCTTGGCAGGGTGCCCCTTTTTCTTTAGCTCTTTCGCAGGCTTAGCTGATTTGATTAATTCAGCCAACTCTGTCGTTGTTTCGATTGGTTTTATTGCACGCGCTTGCTCAATTTTACGAGCAATCTGCTTGGAAAACTTATCTTCTCCATACTTGAAGAAGATTTTGACCAATTCATGATAGTCATATGTATTGACCACATCATAAGCTGTCAAATGTCCCTCACGATTCATCCGCATATCGAGCGGAGCATCTTGTTTGTAAGAAAATCCACGCTCCCGCTCATCCAACTGTGGACTAGATACTCCTAAATCATAACAAATTCCATCAATCTCTGTTACACCTAACTCTGCCAAGCGCACTTTGAGGTGACGGAAATTATCCTTAATAAAAGTAACCTGTCCTTTTTCAATATAGGATGCTAAGCGAATGTGAGCATGATCAATAGCAGTCTGATCCTGATCGAAAGCATATAGATGCCCCCCATCCGTCAACTGACTCAGCAAGTACTCACTGTGACCAGCCCCGCCCAGCGTTGCATCTACATAAATTCCGTTTGGTTTGATGTCTAACATATCGACTGTCTCATGCAAGAGAACAGTTGTGTGATTAAATTCCTTGGTCATATCTTTTCTATTGTACCACAAATTAAATCAAAAAGATGTTGCAAACTTTTTACAAAAAATATGTCAAATATAGTTGACAACTTATATGAACAGGTATATACTAACAGTAAAGAAATATGTCGCATATAGTTGACATCAATAGAGAGGTCTCCCTCATTTTTTACAACCAACCGTCGCATATAATTGACATCGTGCATAAGGATAGCTAGTCTATCCTCTCTCTTTACAATAGAATGTCGCATATATTTTACACGAAAGGAGAACCCATGAACCGTGTCAAAGATTATCGCCTACTGCTAGGTATTTCCCAGCTGGAACTAGCCAAAGCCATCGGCGTATCCAGGCAAACCATTAACATGATTGAAAACAACAAATACAATCCCTCGCTAGACCTCTGTATCAACCTAGCCAAAGCTTTACAGACTGATCTCAATAGCCTCTTTTGGAATGAATAGAAAGGAAAATATCATGAAAAAGAATACACGCAAAAACTTTAACTCTACCCTTATTTTTATCCTCCTCTTTGTCCTCTTTCAGCTTTGGGGCAATAGCAGAGCAGACATCTGGCAAATCATCAACCACTCCTCTGGTTTCTCTTTGCAGGTTTTGTCCTAACTTTCTCCATTGTATTTTTCGCTGGGAAAATACAGCCACTTCATGCTGGATTTTGGGGAATGTCAGCCATCCTACTCTTCTATAAACAATTGAAAAAGTAATCTGTATCCAACATTTTACAAAGTAAGTTTTTTTCTATACAATAGACTGTATATGACATTCAAATCCATTCTCAAACAATTCAAATTATTTGACTATCTATTAATTGGACTGACCCTTCTATTATCCTTTGTCCCAGCATTTTTTACATACACGCATTTAACGTCACAGTCAAATGAAACTAAAATCATTGCATATGTTAGGATAAACGGGGAGGTCGTCGATCAATTTGAATTGTCAAAAGATACTCCACATCAAGAAATTACCTATTATCCAAACGAAGGACAATACAACATCATTGAAGTTGATGGCGAACGGATTCGTGACAAAGAGGACAATAGTCCTGACCAGATTGCTGTGATGACTGGCTGGATTAGCCAACCAGGTGAACTTTCCGTTTGCCTGCCTCACAATCTCCTGATTGAAATTAAAGCTGTCGGTGGGGACAACTCTGAGGAAGAAGAACTCATTTTACCATTATAATAAATAAGACACAGTCAATAGTGTACTGACCCCAAAAAGTTAGACAAAAAATATTAGTGAAAGGATTTAGTTCTGTACTGAACAGGACTAAGTCCTTTTAGTTTTGCTTTAATGCGTTTATTGTTGTAGTAAAAAATATAATCAGTGATAGCTTGCTCTAGTTGGTCCAGTGACTTGAAATTCTTCTCAAATCCGTAAAACATTTCTGTTTTCAAAATGCCAAAGAAGGACTCCATCATGCCATTATCCGTGCTAGTTCCCTTGCGAGACATGGACGGACGTATGCCTTTACTGGCAAGAAAACGATGATAAGCTTCATGTTGGTATTGCCAACCTTGGTCGCTATGGAGAATGGTATTTGGGTAAGTTTCCTCAGGAAAGGCTTTATCAAGCATAGTCTTGACTTGTATGAGGTTGGGAGAACGTGACAAGGCAAAAGCAATAATTTCGCTATTATAGCCATCCAGAACAGGTGATAGATAGAGTTTTTCAGAACAAATTGGCAGAGTGAACTCAGTCACATCTGTATAGCACTTCTCAAAAGGCTTAGCTCCTTCAAAGATTTTTTCAATGAGATTGGGAGATTTCTTGCCCACATCCCCCTTGTAAGACTTGTATTTCTTACGTCGACGAATACGAGCAGTCAATCCTAGCTCCTTCATCAGCCGTTGTACTTTCTTATGATTGACAGAAAATCCACGATTTCTTAACTCAAGGTGAATGCGACGGTAACCATAGTTTCCCTTATGTTCATCGTAAATGGCTTGAATTTCAGCTTTTAACTCCTTATCTTTATCTGGTTTATCCAGTTGCTTGACTTGATAGTAATAGGTAGAAGGAGCTAATTGAGAAATAACCAGCAGTATATCTAGTCGGAATCCTTCTGCGACCATCTCTCTAACTGTTTGAGCCTTTCTTGCTCTCTGGCTTCGTCCCTTAAACGAAGCTCCCTCAACTTTTTTAGGTAAGCCACCTCAGTGCGTAAGCGCTCATTTTCCTCCTGAAGTCGCTCTAACTCCGTCATCTCTTCCCAGGTTTTCTTTGGTTTACGCCCCATCTTTGGTGGCCTCCCTCTTGTTTTCTCAACAATAGTATACCCGTTTTTCTTGTATTGTGCTATCCAGTTTGGAAGAGTTCCACGATTTGGCAGGGCGTAGTCAAGCGAGACGGAGAGGACTGACTGCTTATCAAGAAGTACTTTATCAATCATTTCCTGCTTGAGTTCTGGAGAATAATAGGTATTCTTTCCTTTCTTGACAATGTTTATTCCATACCTATCGATCAGTCGAAGCATATATTGGATAACAGATTCTGCAATATTAAACTGTTTTGACAAGTTCTTGATAGACTGACCACTTTGACGTAGTTCATAGATTTCGATTTTGTCTTCATAGCTCAATTTCATAAAAATAGCACCCCAAAAGTTAGATTTTTTCTGTCTAACTTTTGGGGTGCGGTTCATAGGCTGTGTCTTATTTATTAAATATAAGGGCTACTAGCAGCGTAAGCACATATACTCCTGAAAAGAGAACAAAACTTTTTACTGCTTCAATAAAAGTTTCGCGTTTCACTTGCTTTTTCAAGAATCGTTCCAAACTATGATAAGCAGGCACTAGACCAAGCAAACCAATCAATGCCCAGAATGGCAAGAAACCTGTCAAACAGTACAACAGCCACAGCAACCATGGTAAACTTGCCAAGACAAAGTATAGTTTCAAAGCATTTTTCTTACCGATGTAGTAGACCAAGGTGTAGCGATGGTTGCGAATATCTTCTTCCAAATCACAGGTATTGTTTGCCAACATGATATTAGCAATCAAAGTAACTAACGGAATAGACATTAAAATGATTTCCAATATCCTTGTCCAAGAGAATTGTACAGTCATCCACTGACCGCTCACCTGGCTTGTCAATAGCAAATCTGGTTGCTGAATAAATACAGCGAAAAAGAAAATTCCAAATCCCATAGTTATTCCAGAAAAGACTTCCCCCAGTGGCATTCTCGACAATGGAATAGGACCAAATGTATAAAAGATTCCAATGAGAAAGCATAGCGCCCCCATTGGCAAGAGTAGCCAGCTTGTACGCCAGACAAGCAATAAAGAAATCAGGATGGAAAAAATAAGTAAGGTAAAAATAATACCAATCATTTGCTGAAAATCAAGCGAAAACTTCCCAATCACATTACTTTCTTGACGATAGGCTTCATCTTTTGCCTTATGATAATCCATACTATTGTTTATTGCGGTCGTGCACATATCAAAACTCAGTACTGCCAGGACAAACAACAGCGTATTCAACCAATTAAAAGTCTGATAGCGATAAGCTGCCCATAGAAGCCCCAGTGTCATAGGAAAGACACTGGCAACCTTTGTTTTGATTTCGACAAATTCTAGAAATACGGGTAAACTAAGCCCGTTCTTTGATTTATTCACTGACAAGATGATACTCCTCATTCGTTAATTCAAAGCTATCTTTAAGTCCATCGCTCAGATGAACACCGTGCTCCTTATCAATAAAGACCGCTTCAACTCCATCCATTTGGTTGATGAAATCAAGTCCTTTTTCAACACCGAGCAAGAAAAGAGTTGTAGACAAGGCATCTCCTTGAACCGAGGTTTTTGAAAAAACTGTGACTCCTGAAATGTCATTTTCTACAGGATAACCTGTTTTAGGATCTAAAATATGGTGATATTTTACACCATCTACCTCAATATACCGTTCATAAATACCAGATGTAACGACTGAATCATGTGTCTCTGGAACTGAGCCAACCGTTGTCCCTCGAACTTGATCCGGATCTTGAACGCCAACGTTCCATCCTTTTTGTGTTTTCGGTGAGTCACCCATGACTACAACATTCCCACCAAGGTTGATAATGGCTGTAGTAATCCCTTTACTTTCAAACAACTCTCTAACTTTATCCGCAATATATCCTTTTGAAATAGCCCCGAGTTCTAAGGTCATTCCTTTCTTGATATAGACTGTTTGTTTTTCCTTATCCAGAGTGATATCCTTGTAGTTTATATATGGCAAAGCAGCCTGTATTTCTTCATCGCTGGGTTTACGTGCATCTTCATCCCCAATTTTCCAGAGATTAGTCACAGCACCGATTGAAATATCAAATAAACCATCACTCTCTTCACTGGTCTCGATAGCTTTCTCAATTACTTCAAAAGTCCGATCATCTACTTTGACAGCTTCTTTTCCAGCCGCCTGATTGATCCGATAAACATCTGAACCATCCAAATTCGTTGACAGCAGACTTTCCATTTCCTTGATATAGACGATTGCCTCATCCATCACTTTCTCTTGATCATCGTGATAGATACTCAATTGCACTACTGTATGTAGTAGACTTTCGCTACGAGTCAATGGAGTTTTTATGACAGGTAACGTTTCCGTTTTCTTAGCTCCGCATGCTACTAGGAAAAATGCAGCAATATAAATTACAAATAAACGGATTCCCTTTTTCATTAACTCATCCTTTCTAATAGAAAAAACACAGTAGCCAGATTGGGCTACTGTGCCTTCATTTTACTGACAGATATTACTCAAATGTAAGTGTGATTGTATCTGTATTTCCTTCTTCAGCAGCTTTCAAAAGTGCTTCAGTTGATTTTTTGAAGTTTTCAGAAGTATGAGTTGCACCTGAAACTACTTCTACATCTGCACTTTGTGCTGCAAGAAGTTCTTCATCAAGTTTATCTGTAGATTCTGCAGAAGATACACCTGATTTTTCTTTCATTGTTGCATTGTATTCAGCATTTTCTGATTTCAAATTGCCATCTTTGTCCTCGTAATCAGCAGTTGAAGCTGTAATTTTACCACCTTCGATAGTGATTTCGTGAACAAATTTCCAACCGCGTTCATCAAATCCTGACTCAGCTTTGTAAGTACCATCTTTCCAAGCTGATGCTGATGAAGATTCAGAAGTAGTTGTTTCTGCTGTTGATGATGTTGTTGATTCTTCTTTAGCACCACATGCTACCAAAGTTACAGCAGCACCGAGAACCAACAAACTTTTCAACATCCATTTTGTCTTTTTCATGATAAAACTCCTTTGTTTTATGTTAATAACTATACTATAATGATATAACTTTTTCTTCTATCTGTCTAGTCAAATTGACAAAAAAATCACAAATTAGAAGTATTTTTTGAATACGTTTTCTATGATTCGATCAAATGATTCTTTTTCTGAAATTTGCATTCTATTTGCAAAATTGTTGCATTTAATAAGGTAGGAAGAAATCAAGCTTTCCGTTTTTTCAATAGCACCTGTAGCCTTGATTTTTATTGCCAACTTATCCAGAGCTTCAGTCTGTGGATTTTCAATATACGCTTTTAAATCCTGACGAATTTCCTTTCTTTCTCTTAAAGCAAGTAACAATGGGGCAGTATAAATACCATTTTGAAGATCCTGCAATTGAGGCTTACCAGATACTCTAACATCCAATTGGTAATCAATTAAATCATCTCGGATCTGGAATGCCATACCAAGGGCTTGACCTGTTCGAAAAGCTAGTCCACTTTCTTTCTTCGACTGTCCTGGCACAAAAGCTCCCAATTGGCATGACAAACCAAAGAGAAATGCTGTCTTCCCTTGTATTTGTTTGAGATAGGCTTTCATAGTCATTTCTGTATCAAACTGATTCATTAATTGAGACAGCTCTCCTCTTAAAATGGTTTCCATGAGTTTATCATTGCCTAAATTCATATCTTCCTGAGATAGATCTTGTAACCGTAACCCCTTGGCCAACAAACGGCCTGAATAGGCCAAAAGATAATCACCAGTATAGATTGCAATCCGATTTGAAAATTGCTGATGGACCGTGATAACTCCCCGTCTTTTATCTGCCCCATCAATCACGTCATCATGTATAAGGGTTGCTAGATGTAAAACTTCAAGATAAGCAGCAAAATACAACTTAGATTGATGAATTTGCCCTTCTTTCATCTGTGCAAAGAGCAGACAAAGGCCAGCACGCAAGTATTTACCCGGTGCCTCTACATACTCAACAATCTTTGTTTTTACTGCTGGATGCAGAACCATCATCTCTGATAAGATGATGGTTTTAACCTCTTCAAGCCCCCTCTTAATGTCTGGGTGGGCATCCCAAATTTGATGTACCACTTAACTGTTGAAATTTCCTTTATTTATTATCCTTGATTCTGTAAATATGCTTGGGCTTCCCATAAATGGTCTTATCAAGGAAGCGACCTAACCATGGCATAATCCAATAATCTAATCCAAATGCTCTACCTGCACCATTCATTAATGAAATTGCTGCTGGGATAAACCAAATATTTACCCAGTAGAACATACCCGATAAGCTGAACATAACTACTAAAGCTACTGTTGCAGCAGATACAATCCATACAAATGCTCCTGCAATCAAGGCTAAACCAATTCCGATTTCTGCAATAGTCATGAATTTTTGCATAAAGAGCGCAACTTCTTGGTTCGGCATCATGAATTCCATAATTGACGCAAACCAGTCAGGCATTTTTTCTAAAACGGTCATCGGTGTTTCACCATAGGCGTAGCTCAATCCAAAAATTGGTTCTGCTACTTCCGCTGCGGTAGTAGCAGCTTGTGAAGCGCTTGAAACTGTCTCCGCTGCAGAAGCTCCAGAAACTGGATCAGCTAACCATGGGAATGGGAAGACAACTTGATCACCAAACCATGACGTTGTTCCAAATAGTCCAAACCCTTTTTTCACACCTTCATAGAGCCAAACTGATCCATACAATAAGCGCATCGGTACTGACCATAAAAGATTGCCCTTACCAGAAGTATGTCCACCAAAGATGTTCCGTTTATTTTTAATATCAAAGAACTCATGACGCACATAAGATCCCATGTAGAAGAAACTTCGGATAGTAAAGAAGTATAGCAAGTTAACCATATGCTTCATTGCCATAGCAAAGAAACCAGACATATGGTATTTATCCATCAAGAAAGCAACACCATAGCGTGATCCGATAGATACCATAAAACCATCATACTTGCCTTTATAACTGTGCTTTTCTCCGCCGTTAATCGCTGCAATGATATTGCTTGCTGCAGTATGACCAGTTTGTTCAGCTGCTTGAACGATTTGAGGGGTCGGTTTTCCTTCTGATTCTTCAAAGTAAACCAAGTCACCAGCCACATAGACATTTTCTTTGCCTTTGGCTTCCATAAATTCATTGGCAATTAGGCGACCTGCACGTGCTTTTTCAATACCGAATTCACTAGAATCAGAATTTGCTTGAACACCTGCAGTCCAAATAGAAGTGTAGGTTGGGATTTGACGGCCAGATGCCAATGTTAAGCTATCTTCTTGAACACTCGCAACACCATCACCAAGTACTAATTCAACGCCTTTTTTCTCAAGGTATTTACAAGCCTTGACTTGTTCTTTTTCAGTAACCATAGCCAAGATATTTGGCGCTGCTTCAACAACCTTGAGTGAGAATTCTTTCGGATCCAACTTGAACTCACGCGCCAAAATTGGTACCCAATCAATTAACTCACCGATCATCTCAATACCAGTAAAGCCAGCACCGATAACTGTAAAGGTCAGAAGGGCACGTCGTTTTGCTTCATCATGTTCACGCATGGCAAGGTAGCAAGCATCAATGATGTGGTCATGCAAACGCTCAGCTGCCTCAATAGACCATAAAGTGAAACCATGTTCCTTGACACCTTTGACACCAAAGTCATTCGCCTCACCACCCATAGAAAGTAGCAAATAATCAAATGCCAAGGTTTGGTGTTCAGCAACGACTTGTTTCTTGTCGTAGTCAATCTCTACAACCTTATCAGTCACCAACTGAACCTTTGGATATTTTTTGAAGATACGTTGTAGGTCATACTTGATTGCATTAGCTTCCACTCGTCCTGCAGCTACTTCATGCAACTCTGTCATGTAAGTATGGAAAGAGTTTTTATCGATCAAGGTAACGCTTACATCTTCGTTTTTCTTAAACGTTTTCCCTAATAGTCGAGCTGCTGCAATCCCTGCGTAGCCAGCACCGACAATCACAATATTTTTCGTCACAATTAATCCTCCTTGTGAAAATAGCAACAATTTATAACAAAATCATTATATCTTAATATCTTATACATTTCAAGCGTTTTTCAATAATTAGTGGTATATCTGCATACTTGCATGGTAACGAAAAAAAATGTAAGATAACTAGTAAGAAAATAATGCCAAGAAAGAATATTTCAAAAGTCAATGATGAATTCCAAACGTAAAACCTTAAATTTTATTACGATGTTAGCTGCACAAGCTGTCGTAATTTCGGTAGTTGAACGATTAATCCCCACACCTTTCTCTTTTGCCCCTGGCGCTAAACTAGGCCTTGGCAACCTCATCAGCTTGATTGCAATATTTACACTCCCTGCGAAAGATAGTGTAAAAGTGGTCTCGTTACGCTTACTTATTTCAACTTTTCTAGGTGGTTCTTTCTCCACTTTTCTCTATAGTTTTGCAGGAGTGACTCTAAGCTATATTGTAATGTTATCTGCAAAACAACTCGGTCCTCGTCGGGTCAGCCCAATTGGCATTTCAATACTGGGAGGTATGATGCACAACGTCGGTCAATTGATTGTTTTCGCTACCATCGCTCGCTCTTTTTATGTATTAAACTACCTTCCGATACTCTCTTTTAGCGGAATACTTTCTGGATTTTTGGTAGGATTAGCCGCCACTTACTTGCTTGAAAAAGTGGGTCCTCTTCGTTACTATCACCAAAAAATATTAGCTGAGTGGAAATAGCTCTCTTCTTTTTTAATCTGAATACAAAAAATCTAATGCATATAGATTAGCCAATAGTATATATTCAATTACTTGATAATCAGATCCGATTAATATGATACAAAGTCAGCTCACAAAATGAATTGACTTTTTTTGTTATGAAGCCGTCTATTATTACTATTTTAGCAGAATAATCGACAATCTATCGTCTGAATTTTCTGCATGTAACCCTTTACAAAACTGGTATTCATCAGGTAATAAAATCCCTTGATTTTCTTGATAATTTCATAAACATTTTAATTCATTATTTCTTACCTTTTTCCACTATTTGTGCTACAATAGCTTCATATTTAATTATCAAAAGGGAATATCATGTCTTTTTTACCTATCAAGTTGACACCGAGTCGACGAATTATATTCAGTTTTTTGCTGGTAATTCTGATCGGTTCTATCTTACTCAGCTTACCGATTTCACAAGCTGATAGCTCCGTCGCCACCTATTGGGATCATCTTTTTACAGCTGTTTCTATGGTCTGTGTGACAGGCCTGTTCACTCAAGCTGTCTCCGAATCATATTCTACCTTTGGACAGATTATCTGTATGTTGTTGATTCAAATCGGTGGACTTAGTCTTATGGGTTTCATTGGTTTGTTTGCTCTTCGTAGCGGTCGAAAGATGGATTTCATGAATATGGCTACGCTCCAAGAAGCATTATCTCGTTCTGATACCAAGCACTTTCGTAGCTTTATCAAATCTGCCTTCGGTTTCACTTTGGCCATTGAATCTCTTGGCGCTTTGATTCTATCATTTCAATTTGTTCCAGATTTTGGCTGGCAACGCGGCCTTTTCAGCTCTGCATTTTTAGCAGTTTCAGCTTTCTGTAACGCAGGCTTTGATAACTTTGGTGCTACTAGTATTGTCCGCTATGTTGACAATCCACTAGTCAATCTGACTTTAGCCGCCTTAATTATCATGGGGGGACTGGGATTTTCTGTTTGGTTTGACTTTCAAACACAGATTGTAACCAAAGGACACTTTAAAAAATTACGTTTTCACACGAAGGTAGTTCTTGCTTTAACCATTACTATTCTATCAATTGGGACACTTCTTACTATTATTACGGAATGGAACAACCCAGATACTATTGGAAATCTCCCGTTTTGGGAAAAATTACTGGTTAGTTTCTTCCAAACTGTTACCATGCGAACCGCTGGTTTTGCAAGTATTGATTATACAAAGGCTGAACCAGTCACACTTCTCATTTATATTTTTCAAATGATGCTTGGTGGTGCACCTGGAGGGACTGCTGGCGGGATAAAGATTACTGCATTTCTTACCATCATTCTCTATGCACGTAGCGAAATTTTAGGTCTGCCTCATACAAACTTTATGTCTCATACTATCGACAATCTAACAATACGAAAAGCAATCGCAACGTTTTCTGTCTTTCTAATGATCTTTTTAACCGGCCTTTTTGCAATAACGGTAACTGATGCGACTCAACCTCTGATTTATCTTATGTTTGAAGTCATGTCGGCTCTAGCAACTGTAGGAGTTACTGCTAACTTAACTCCAAATCTTAGTATGGCTGGTCAGGCCATTATCATGGCTCTCATGTTTTTTGGACGGATCGGACCATTATCCATTTTAGCAAGTCTCTCTATTCGCCGCATTTCAAAAACAGAAAGCTTGCAATACGCAAAATCATCATTGTTAGTTTAATAGGGGAAAATTATGTCAACTTACACTATCGGAATTTTAGGTCTCGGTGTATTCGGGACTACCATTGCTAAAACACTTCATAAATACGATTGCAATATCATTGCTGTTGATAACCATGAGCATCAAATCAATCAGCTTGAATCCATTTTAACAAGGGGGGTTGTCGGAGATATTACAGACCGCTCTCTTTTAAGGGCCGCAGGTATCGAAAGCTGTGATGCTGTCGTCGTTGCCACTGGTAACAATCTCGAGTCAAGTGTCCTCGCGGTGATGCACAGTAAAATGTTAGGCGTGCCTAAGATCATTGCCAAAGTTAAAGGTACCACTACAAAAGAAATCTTATTACGTATCGGTGCGGACAAGGTAATCTCACCAGAAAGAGAAACAGGTATCTCTCTTGCTAAACATTTAATTCACCGCAATACTACTAGTGTTTTTGAATTAGGTGGTAACGCTTCTATTGTTGAATTCAGACCACCCAAAAAATGGTTTGGAAAAACATTGGCGGAATTGCAATTACGTCAAAACTACAAAATGAATATCATCGGCTACCGTTGTGGTGAGAATCAGGAACTGAATATCCAATTAACACCAGATTATGTTTTCAATGAAGATGAGCTGATTACAGCAGTTACAGACCACAATACCATTGACCACTTTGAAGATTTAACCGACTAAACCTAGCCCACTAACCCAGCTTTGTCGGAATGTTAGTGGGCTTATACTTTGCACCTTTTCAGGAGATTTTATGAATGATTTAACTAAAGGAAGACCAATCATTGTTATTTTGCGTTTCACTCTTCCTCTCTTAATCGGTTCTTTTTTTCAACTAGCTTATAATTTTGCCGATTCCATGATTGTCGGCCACACCCTGGGTGAGGAAGCTTTTGCCAGTGTAGGGACGGCCGGTAGCCTTATCTTTCTAATTGTAGGTTTTGCTCAAGGATTGACCAGTGGGCTAGCCATTGTTACCGCACAGCGTTTTGGGGCTAAGGATACTGTTGGCCTCCGCCATAGTTTTGTCCATGGGCTTTTCTACTCCATTCTTGTTAGCCTAGTATTAACTGTCCTTTCGCTCATTTTTCTACGACCTATTCTAGAATTGTTACAAACACCAGTAAATTTAATCGAGCATTCTTATGCATTTATGGTTGCTATATTTGGTGGAATGGTGTTTACCATTTTATATAACTATTTGTCCGCTGCAATTCGGAGTTTAGGTGATTCAACCACTCCACTTATAGCTCTCATACTGGCTTGTATCATCAATATTATTCTCGACTTTTTCTTTATTTTAAATGTTGGGTGGGGTGTATTTGGCGCTGGTTTTGCTACCGTTACCGCTCAAGCAGTTTCTGTCCTCTACCTTCTCTTTCATATTAAACGAAAAATTCCTCAGTTTCATCTTACAAAATCTGATTGGAAGTTAGATAAAGATAATTTGAAAAAACATGCACAGGTTGGTTTCCCCATGGGATTTCAGGCAAGTATCATTGCAATTGGAGCTCTTACCCTTCAAGCAATGCTCAATCAGCTAGGAACTCAAGCCATTGCTGCTCAAGCCATTGCTAGTAAAACCGACCAGTTAGCTATGCTGCCTATGATTAATTTAGGTCTAGCTGTCTCCACTTTCACTGCTCAAAACTATGGTGCAAAAGAGTACAACAGGATTTTAGAAGGACTCAAACAAGCGCTTTGGATTGATATTGCCTGGTCGATTGTTTATGCAATACTACTGGTTATCTTCCATAGTTTCTTCTCTAGTTTGTTTTTGCCTGATGCTAGTTTAGAAGTTCGCTCGCTCGCATTGAGCTACTTCATAATCAATGGCAGTTGTTATTGGATTTTGGCCATTCTCTTCATTATTCGTAGCTTCGTTCAAGGTTTAGGTAAAGGTTTCATTCCAACCTTAGCCGGATTTGGTGAACTTATCATGCGAGCAGGGGTGGCAATTATCGGGCTCCAATTATTTGGATTCTATGGAGTTGCCGCCGCCAACCCGGCAGCTTGGATAGGAAGTATTTTAGTTCTCATCCCAAGCACAATTATCCTCTCCCGCAAACTAAAAAAAGGAGAGACTGTTTAATCTAAAAAACGCATGACCTATGTCATGCGTTTTTAAAATAGCATTTTCGTAGAAATTGGATAGGAAGGACTCTCCAAAGCGCACTATAGCTAAGCCCAACCAAGAAAGCCATCCCGACTTGCACATTGGACACTGGTAGCAGATTAACAAAAAGAATTAGTCCCAAAATAACCACTAATAGAATAGCTGTCGTTGTCTTATCCCACTTAAAATAAGCCGACAAGGCTTTGTCAGGAAAAGCTTGTACTTCCTTGAACTGTTTGTAACTAGCACCAAGACTAGCTCCTGCCGCCCCCATAATCGCACCAAAATAATAGTGTGGAAGGACATAGACCAACAAATAAGCGACTATAACATAGGTAAGCACCAACAAGGTGTACATCATTTTTTTCATGACCAACCTCCCTATCTATTTGTTTCCATACATATTTTAACAAGAATTTTATAGCAAATACAAGTTAACACAATCTACTATGATAGTTGGCTTTCTAACTCAAGTTCTATCAAGAGCTTTCTATAATAATCCTGCTCATCAGCTAAGAGTGGGCTGTTGGGCAGCATTTTTTTAGCCTGAGCCAGAGATTTTTTCAAAGCCTTGCTATCTTCCGTAATTCGCTGGTGGTAGAGAGCCGCGATGACTTGGTAATTTCCCATAGGATACTTGAGCAGAGCCTTGAGCTGCTTGTCCTGCCCTAATACTCTAGCCTCTTCCTCTAAGCCTTGTAAGATATAGACTTCCAACAATACAAGTTTTGCCAGCTTCACCATATAGTCATTATCAGATGCCGCTATCACTTTTTCCAAGCGTTCTTGGGCTTCTTGATACTCCCCTTGGAAAATCAGCACTTCCGTCCAGTTTAGATAGTGAATCTGTGACAAATGCCCAGGCAAGATTGGTAGGTCCAAAACAAAATCGCTTAAGTTTGCTGCAGTTGGGTCCACCATGACTTGAGAGGTGTGTCTAAGTGCTTGATAGACCAATCGGCTATAGTCTGGATGAGCACGCAACTCTTGTATCTTAGCACCATCCACCATTCCAGAAGGATTGGCATTGAGGATAAACAAGGATAGATTGAGGAGAATTTGCGAGAGAGGTAGGCTCCAATGCCCTGTTAAGAACCCAATCAAAACAGAAACAAGGATGAGACTGAGATGGACAATCAAGCCACCTGCAAACATCAGAATCGCTCGAGGGTCATCCTCATCTCTTTTGACTCCGATATACTGAGCAGCTGCCCCTTGCACAATCACGGTTTTCTTCCATTTCCATCCTTGGTCAGTCTTGACCAACAAGTGATTGCCCAAGCCAAGCGCCACCAAGTCAAAACCCGTCAGCCAACCAAAGAAGGCATGCCCTAATTCGTGGAGAATGAGGGTTAGGTAAAAAGTACCTAGAAACCAGACATAACCTAGACCAAACACCCACAGTCCATAGAAGGAATCATTTTCTGGTAAAAGTTGAGCCATCCCATAAGTCGAATACATGGCACTCGCAAAACCACAAAGAACAGAAACACCTATAACAATCCAATTCCATACTTTCTTCATACCAAACCTCCTTTTTTAATAGTATAACAAAAAAAGACTAGGAAACCTAGTGAACCGCACCCCAAAAGTTAGACAGAAAAAATCTAACTTTTTGGAAAGTCAACGAAAAACTAGACACGGAGTTAAGAGAATTTAAGAATTATATTTTTCAAAGTCTTTTGGAGACTTGTAATCAAGACCTGAATGCATCCTTTTTGTATTGTAATAGGTCTCAATGTATTTAAATATTTCTTGAGTAGCCTCAGCTCTTGTCTCAAAATGAGCATCATTAATAAGCTCCCTCTTTAGCGTCTTATAAAAAGACTCCATCATTGCATTGTCATAGGGATTTCCTTTACGACTCATGCTAGATTGAGCACCGACTTGACGAAGAGTAGATTGATAACGAGAGCTTGTATATTGACTCCCTTGATCAGTATGGACAATCAAGCCAGGCTGAGGATGTTCTTTCCCACAAGCTTGTAAGAAGCAATCCCTCACCAGTTTATCTTGCATCCGTGAAGACATTGACCAGCCTACAATCTTACGTGAAAAAACGTCGATATTCACGGCTAAGTATAAGGTGCCTTCTTTGGTAGGGATATAGGTCATGTCTCCCAGCCATACTTTATTAGGAGCTGTTGCTTTAAAGATCTGATTAATTAAATTGGGTCTTGAAAGCGAAGCTCCTTTTCTGTTGTAATGTTTATATCTATAACGGCTTCCCTTGGCATAAAGTCCCATCAAGTGCATCAGTTTTCCAACACGTTTCGTGTTGGTCATAATACCAGTATTATGAAGTACCTTGGTAATTCTGACCGCACCATAGCGTCCCTTATGCTCATGAAAGACAGCTTTTATCTTCTCTGAGAGAATTTCTCTCTCCACTTGTTGTTTTGAAGGACGACGATGCATGTATTCATAGAAACCTGAGCGAGAAACCTTAAGAACTTTTACTGCATGCTTAATTTTTATCTTCCCATGATGTTTCAAGAGAAATTCAAAACGTTTTACTTGCTTCGCTTCAAGAAGACCCGGAACTTTTTTAGAAGTTCAAGTTCCTCCTGAAGATAACGATTTTCTTTCTCTAACAATTTAATCTTATGTTGGGCATTAGCTAGGGCTGTCCCATTGCCTGGAAAAGCACTTTCTCCATATTCTTCAACTTCTTGAACCCAGCGATAAAGACTATTGGCATGAACCTCAAGCTCTTGGCTGACTTCTTTAACAGAGTAACCCTCTTCAAGAATGAGTTTTACTGCAGAATTTTTAAATTGTTTATCGAATTTTCTTCTTGCCATAATAAACCTTTCCACGATTTCTCTTAACTTTGTGTCTAGTTTATTATAACCTTTCCAAGGATTTAGTTCTGTACTGAACAGGACTAAGTCCTTTTAGTTTTGCTTTAATGCGTTTATTGTTGTAGTAAAAAATATAATCAGTGATAGCTTGCTCTAGTTGGTCCAGTGACTTGAAATTCTTCTCAAATCCGTAAAACATTTCTGTTTTCAAAATGCCAAAGAAGGACTCCATCATGCCATTATCCGTGCTAGTTCCCTTGCGAGACATGGACGGACGTATGCCTTTACTGGCAAGAAAACGATGATAAGCTTCATGTTGGTATTGCCAACCTTGGTCGCTATGGAGAATGGTATTTGGGTAAGTTTCCTCAGGAAAGGCTTTATCAAGCATAGTCTTGACTTGTATGAGGTTGGGAGAACGTGACAAGGCAAAAGCAATAATTTCGCTATTATAGCCATCCAGAACAGGTGATAGATAGAGTTTTTCAGAACAAATTGGCAGAGTGAACTCAGTCACATCTGTATAGCACTTCTCAAAAGGCTTAGCTCCTTCAAAGATTTTTTCAATGAGATTGGGAGATTTCTTGCCCACATCCCCCTTGTAAGACTTGTATTTCTTACGTCGACGAATACGAGCAGTTAATCCTAGCTCCTTCATCAGCCGTTGTACTTTCTTATGATTGACAGAAAATCCACGATTTCTTAACTCAAGGTGAATGCGACGGTAACCATAGTTTCCTTTATGTTCATCGTAAATGGCTTGAATTTCAGCTTTTAACTCCTTATCTTTATCTGGTTTATCCAGTTGCTTGACTTGATAGTAATAGGTAGAAGGAGCTAATTGAGAAATAACCAGCAGTATATCTAGTCGGAATCCTTCTGCGACCATCTCTCTAACTGTTTGAGCCTTTCTTGCTCTCTGGCTTCGTCCCTTAAACGAAGCTCCCTCAACTTTTTTAGGTAAGCCACCTCAGTGCGTAAGCGCTCATTTTCCTCCTGAAGTCGCTCTAACTCCGTCATCTCTTCCCAGGTTTTCTTTGGTTTACGCCCCATCTTTGGTGGCCTCCCTCTTGTTTTCTCAACAATAGTATACCCGTTTTTCTTGTATTGTGCTATCCAGTTTGGAAGAGTTCCACGATTTGGCAGGGCGTAGTCAAGCGAGACGGAGAGGACTGACTGCTTATCAAGAAGTACTTTATCAATCATTTTCTGCTTGAGTTCTGGAGAATAATAGGTATTCTTTCCTTTCTTGACAATGTTTATTCCATACCTATCAATCAGTCGAAGCATATATTGGATAACAGATTCTGCAATATTAAACTGTTTTGACAAGTTCTTGATAGACTGACCACTTTGACGTAGTTCATAGATTTCGATTTTGTCTTCATAGCTCAATTTCATAAAAATAGCACCCCAAAAGTTAGATTTTTTCTGTCTAACTTTTGGGGTGCGGTTCATAGTCTTTCACTTGTTTTTTTTGGCAATTCAAGTTTAGGAATTTGGATTATCTAAACTACGGCCATGCAAGCCTTTTTCACGTTGGACTTGACGAAGTTTCTCTGGCGTCACATCGTTGCCATCTTCATCAACCAGCTTAATCCCCTCAATATGATGACGGATTGCTCGACGATATCCCTCGATGTATTCTTCCCTGAGCTGAGCCTGTTCAACATTTTCCTCTGGTGTCAAGGTACCAGCTTTTTTCTTTTTAGCCAATTCATTGATCCGATTGATTTTTGCTTGTTCCATCTTTTCCCCCTACTTACTATTCAAGAGATTGAAAACTGCCACTACTGAAGCCTTGTCTGCCAAGGCTTTTAAGAGGGCTAAGCGGTTGGCTTTTACGGCCACATCATCTGCCATGACCATGGTATTGTCGAAGAAGGCTGCGATGACTGGGCTCAATGCAAAGAGCTTGTCCAAGTTGCCTGCCATGTCTTCAGTCAACTCCAAGCCAGCCACTGCTGCAGCAAGAGTTTTCTCCTGCACGTTTTCAAAAAGTGCCTCGTCAATCGCAGTCGCCTCCGCCTTTTCAGCCAAGTTGAAGACCCGTGACAAGTTTTCCACGGCCTGCTTGTAGTCAGCCTCTTTTGATTTTTGGAAAATTGCAGAGCTGGCTGCCAGTTGCAGTCTGACCACAAAGGTTGAGCTGGCAAGTACAGCCTCACGGATGTCTTTCGGAATCGCCTTATCCATCATCTTCTCTACACGGGCACGAATAAAGTCCATCACAGCTGACTGGTTGTCATAGGTCAAGCTGGCAAAGTTCAAACTGTAGAGCTCCGCAATCAACTGATCCAATGGAATTTCCCAACCAAATGCTTCCAAGATCCGTACGATGCCTTGTGTTGCACGACGAAGAGCGTAAGGGTCGTTTGAACCAGACGGAATCAGGCCAACTGAGAAGAAGGATAGAAGGGTATCAAATTTGTCAGCCAGTGCCAAGACCGCACCGACCTTGCTCTCAGGCAATTCGCCTTCTGCTGAATTTGGCAAGTAGTGCTCACGGATTGCCGCTGCCACCGCAGGTTTTTCCCCTGCAAGAAGGGCATACTTCTCACCCATAATCCCTTGCAATTCATCAAACTCACCGACCATACCTGTCAAGAGGTCAAACTTGTAGATGTCTGACGCACGTGCCACATCCGCTTTTTCATCCGCGGACAAGCCAGCTAAGTCAGCCAGTTTTTCTGCGATAACTTTGGTACGTTCCATATGCTCGTAAAGTGAGCCGATTTTCTCATGGAAGGTCACGACTTTGAGGCGTTCTACCAAGTCGGCAATCTTGAGTTTTTGGTCCTCACGCCAGAAGAACTCACCATCTTCCAAACGGGCCACTAAGACTTTCTCATTTCCTTTGATAACATTGTCAAGGTGTTGGTCGTTACCATTCCGGACTGAGATGAAGTTTGGCAAGAGCTTGCCAGCCTTATCACGCACCACGAAGTAACGTTGGTGATTTTTCATGGAAGTGACCAAAACTTCTTCTGGTACCTCCAAGTATTTGGTGTCAAAGGAGCCCATAAAGGCAGTTGGGAACTCAACCAGATTGAGAACTTCATTAAGTAGGCCTTCGTCGATCTCAACGGTCACATTATGTTTGTCCTCGATAGCCTTGATTTGCTCGACGATCATATGTTGACGCTCTGCGGGATCTGTAATGACAAACTGTGCACGCAAGTCTGTCTCGTAAGAATCTGCACTTGCAATCTCAGTTTCATTTCCAAGGAAACGATGACCACGGCTGATGCGAGCTGATGAAATGTCCAAGAAATTCATATCCAATGCTTCATTGTCCAAGAGAACGGTCAGGGTGTGGACAGGACGGATGTAGGCGAATTTGTTGGACGCCCAGTTCATGCTGACAGGGAAGGTCATAGCCTTCAAGACCTCTGGAATGCCCGCCAAAACTGCCTTTGCTGGCTGACCAGCTTCATGTTTGGTCACGTAGACATACTCTTCACCCTTAATCTCGCGGAATACGATGTCCGCTGTCGTCAAGCCTTTGCCACGGACAAAACCTTCTGCCGCCTTGGTGAAGTTTCCGTCTGCGTCCAAGGCAATCTTCTTAGCAGGCCCCTTGAAATCTTCCGTCAAGTCAGTCTGCTGGTCCGCCAAACCACGGACACGAACAGCCAAACGGCGTGGTGTTGAAAAGACATCGATGCTATCAAAAGCCAAACGGTTGTCTGTCAAAAAAGTCGCCATGCGGTCACGCAACTGGTGCATGGCTGGGGTTACGATATAGGCAGGAATCTCTTCCAAGCCAAGTTCAACAAGTAAATTCTTTGTCATTATTCTGCGTCCTCCTTCAACAATTCTGCTCGTGTTGCTTCGTCTAGAAGTGGGAAGCCTAGTTTCTTCCGCTCTGCCACAAAGGTTTTGGCAACGACACGAGCAAGGTTACGGATACGGGCAATGTAGCCAGCACGCTCGGTTACAGACACAGCTCCGCGGGCATCGAGCAGGTTAAAGGTGTGAGAACATTTGAGCACATAGTCAAAGGCTGGGTGAACCAAGCCTTCTTCCAAAGCCCGCTCTGCTTCTTTTTCAAACTTAGTGAAGTTTTCAAGGAGCATATCTTGGTCCGATACTTCAAAGGAGTATTTTGAATGCTCATATTCTGGCTGGATAAAAATTTCGCCATATTTAACGCCGTCTGCCCATTCGATGTCGTAAACGGAGCCAACTTCTTGGATATAGGATGCCAAACGTTCCAAACCATAAGTTACTTCGGCTGTGACTGGACCTGTCGCCAAACCACCAACCTGTTGGAAATAGGTAAACTGCGTGATTTCCATACCATCCAACCAAACTTCCCAGCCCAGACCAGCTGAACCTGTTGACGGGTTTTCCCAGTTGTCCTCAACGAAACGAATGTCGTGCTCCAAAGGATTGATGCCCAAACGCTTCAAAGACTCCAAGTAAAGTTCTTGAATATTAGAAGGCGATGGTTTCATAACCACTTGGAATTGGTGGTGCTGATAGAGACGGTTTGGGTTTTCCCCGTAACGACCATCCGCAGGACGACGACTTGGCTCAACATAAGCCGCATTCCATGGCTCAGGACCGATAGCACGCAAAAAAGTGTAGGGACTCATAGTACCCGCACCTTTCTCCGTATCATAAGCCTGCATGAGCAAGCACCCCTGCTCATTCCAAAATTGTTGTAAGGTCAGGATAATTTCCTGGAAAGTAAGTTTTTTTGACATATTTTTCCTTCTTTCTTTAAATCTAAGTCTTTTAGTTTACTTTTAGTACTAGGCAACGAGCTGCAGGCAGTACTGAGGTACGGCAAAGCGAGTTAACGACGTAATAAAAGATAGACTAAATGACGATGTTCTTGCGACGTGAGCCTTCCTAGCCCATACCGCTAGGAAATGCGAACTAGTACAGCGTCTAGCTCAGTCGCCCTAGCGATGAGCGTGTGGCAATTCGACTGAAAGGAGACTATGCCACTGACACTGTGGAAAGTAAGTTTTTTTGACATATTTTTCCTTTTTCTATGAATAGTTGCGCGACTTTTCACTCCTTAAAACGATGTCTTTTTGAGTGAAATCAACTAGTGGATGTTCGTGCTATTAGGTACCGTCTCCACAAAAACAGCCTGCTCTGCTTTGTCCATGTAGGAACAGGTCATGGCTTCGAGGTCAATGACCCACTTGTAAATGCCTGCTTCTGCTGTTTCTTGGCAGAAGGTAGGGAAATCTGTTTGCCCAGCCTGATGATTGCGTAATATGGTCACAAACTGGTCCAGATTGACTCGGTCCGAAACAGGTATCGTCACTTGATAGCCTTGCTTTTCCAGAGTTTGACCTGCCTTCGAACAATAGACAACCTGGCCAGACTGGATATCCACAGTATTTTCCACCATTTCCCAGTCCTTAAAATAGGCAATCAGTTTGGGAAAATCAGGCCCAGTAAACTGTTCATAACCGCGATTGATATTTTCTAAGGTGAAAATTGATCTCCTTTCTTTATAATAGCTGTCTTCCAACTTGAGATGAAAAACAAGAAATACTCGGTCGGCAGACAAAAAGAACCACATTCTCTTCCCCTGTCAACTGACATAGGGGCGTTGAGAACGCGGTTCCACCCTAATTTATTACTTCATTTGTATATTTTTGATTAAGTAGGATAAGTTCACGACTGGGAAAGCGCCAATTATTTCAAGACTGGCTTGGCTTTCACTCTCCCAAGCTCGCTAGACAGGCTTTTGAAACAACCTTCTTTCATGCTTAGTATTGTAGCAAAAAAATCAGTGTTTGTCTAGAAAGACCACTATTTATCCGAACACAATCCCACTGACAAATCCTACAAGGCTATTGCAGGCCTATCGCAATCTAGTAGATATTTTCTGGTACTACTCCCAAGAATTTTTCTGCGTGTTGACTGATAAAATCTAGGGCACTTTCCAAATCTTCTACTCTATCAGAATTGACCAACTCCATAACTCTGTAATCATGGTTCGCTCGCCATCGCGCCAATTGAAACAGCGACAAACTGCTCCTTTATCATCCTTATAGCAAACTTCACCTGGTAAAGTTGGAGTGTTGGTTTCATCACCAATGAGATAGAATTCATCCCCACCCTCAGTGACCGTTAGTTGGAGATTGCCTACAAATGTATCTAAATCTTCAGCACCACATGGAAGACCAAAACGCAAACTCGCAGCATTATAAATGTCCACTAATGGAGAAATTGTTGTGACTGGACGGTCACTAGTTGAACGTTTCAAAAGGGCTTCGATACTAGAACGCGCGCCTTTTTTTGTTTTAAATTTTTGATAGGCTTGACGATATGTACGAATGACCTCGTTCTCACTAAAGGTATCTTCCGTAAGAAATTTCTGGGCAATTCCGTTGCTTTCTTCCAGTATTTTCACTAATTCACCAGGCGATTGCACCGGCGTTTTATAATCTTTCTATAATAGAACTCCAATTTTTGCATCTGGAAATAGACTCCAGAAAGATGAATCGACAATAAATTGTGACATATTCCTACTCCTTTTATAGAAAAATCAGCACCCTATGAACACCTTCAAAGACTTAACGACGTTCATAAAATGCTGTTGCATGACTACCCGGTGGCAGTGTTTATTTAATTATATTTATTGTATAAAGATGCTTTCAATAACACAAGGACTATCCAAAATTTGAAAAACACAGCTAAAAAACTATCTATGACTAATCTTCCTGGTCAAGAAATCACCAATGAATTGAATGGCAAAGATGATAACCAAAATCAAAAGAGTTGCTAAAAAGGTCACATCATCATTATAGCGCAAGTAACCATAGGATAGTGCAACTTGTCCCAAACCACCTGCTCCTATGGCTCCAGCCATGGCAGTGTAGCCCACCAATGAAACCAAAGCAAAAGTTGTCACACGAATTAAGTCTGGTAGCCCCTCACGCAGATAGACAAGGACAATATCCCAGAAAGTCGCACCTGATGCCTGAGCAGCCTCAATGACACCACGGTCCAATTCTGACAAGACCACTTCAACCTGACGGGCAAAGAATGGAAATACTGAAAGAGCAAGGGGCACCAAAGCCGCGTCTGTACCAATGGTTTTTCCAACAATAATTTTTGTCAAAGGAGCAATAGCTGCCAACAAGATAATAAATGGAATGGCCCGGAAGATAGAAGCCACCTTGTCCAAAATCCAATATGCAGTCTTATTGGCAATAACCCCACGTGGACCTGTCAAAACCAAGAATAAACCAGACACCAAGCCCATAAATCCACCGAAAGCAAAGGAAACAAAGGTCATATAGAGGGTCAAATTAAAATGTGTTAACCAACCTGTCTGACCATCCCAGCCCAATTTATAAATATCTGGAAAATTCGTTTGAATCCATTCTAACATCTAGTTCGCTCCTTTCAAAATCGTCACTTCTACACGGGCCTCCGTCACTGCCTCAATCGCACGGTGCAACTGACCAGGTTCTCCTGATAAGATCACTACCATCTCACCGACTGGCGTATGGTCCAAAATTTCAATATTGCCATAAAGAATATTGGCAGATACTTGATAGAATTTATACAAATCATTGACAATTGCCGTATCCGTGTTGGAACCAGCGTACTTGAGTTGCACTAAAATGCTATTCTCAGGCAAATTCTTAACAATATCCTGCTGATAAATTTTTACCAAGGCCTCATCAATTCCTGTTGCTATTTTGATGAAATCCTGTGTCAATTCTTCTTTTGGATGAGAGAAGATTTCTAAAACTGAACCCTCTTCAATCAAGCGACCATCCTGCATAACAGCCACACGGTTACAAATGTCTTTCACAATCTGCATCTCGTGGGTAATCATGACAATGGTCAAGCCCAATTTTTCATTCAATTCCTGCAAGAGGGCCAAAATCTGCTTGGTCGTTTTCGGATCCAAGGCAGAAGTTGACTCATCTGAAATCAAGATTTTAGGGTCATTGGCCAAGGCACGCGCAATGGCAACACGTTGCTTTTGACCACCAGATAATTGGGCTGGATAGTTTTCAGCACGGTCAGAAAGCCCAACCAAGTCCAAGAGTTTGGCTACTTTTTCCTTCTTCTCTTCCTTGCTCAAACCCGAATGCTTAAGGGCAAAGGCGACGTTTTCTTCTGCCGTCATCTGCGCCATCAGATTGAAATGTTGGAAAATCATGCCAATCTCACGGCGTTTGCTCCGCAATTGAGCTGGGGTAAGTGTGACCTTTTCTCCCTCGTAAATTACATCCTCATCGATAGTAATTTTACCCGCTGTCGGCATCTGCAATAAATTAATCACTCGAACAAGGGTAGATTTCCCTGCTCCAGAATAACCTACGATACCGTAAATATCCCCTTGATTGATATGGATGGTCACATCCTTTACCGCTTCGATCGTACGTTTTTTCTGCTGGAAAGTTACATCAATGTTATCTAGCTTAATCATTTCCTTACTCATAACTTGCTATTAACTCCTCTACTAATTCAACATGGCTATAGTAGTCATCGATGCTGACATTTTCATCTCCTGCATGATCGCGACTGTTGGCATTACCCAGACCAAAGCCCACAATTGGTACACCTAAAGCGTGAAAGACCGTATGCATGGGACCTGTCCCCGGTGACGTCGGCAAGACAGCAACTCCTTCTGGTGTCAATTTTTTGGCCAATTCAATCACATTGACAATGGCAGGGTGGGACATGTCACTTCGATAGCTCATTTCCCCCAAAGTGAAGATAACCTCAATTTTGTCAAAACCATGTTTGTCCAAATGCTGTCGAATCTTATCTAATACATCATGCGGCTCCAACCCAGGTACCAAACGGACTTCCATCTTAGCAGAAGCCTGAGCTGGTATGATGGTCTTGACACCTTGACCAAGATAGCCAGTTGACAAGCCTTCAATGGTAATCGATGGTTCAAAATACAAACGCTTCAGAAACTCACGACGATCTTCTACCAAGGTTGGAAGAGTCAAGCCATAAATATCTTTCATAGACTGACTGGTCGCCAGTGCAAATTCCTCCACCAAGGCAAATTCACGCTCATTTGGCTCTTGCACTTGCTCGTAAATGCCATCTACCAGGATTCGTCCATCTGCAGCCCGCATGGATTGAAGTGCTGATAATAAATACCAGCTTGCCGAATCAATGACACCTCCATAGGAAGAATGAATATCCAAGTCAGCTGATTTGACCTGAAGATCAAAGGTCACAATTCCTTTATTTCCCCCAGCAATTTCTAGCTGATGTAGGCTATTGCGATGCCCCTGCTCCCAGACAAGTAAATCAGCACCGATTAAATGTTCTTTATATTTTGAAAGGTATTTGTCCAAGTCGACAGAAGCTGACTCTTCTGCCCCTTCCATAATAAAAATCACATTGACTGGTAGCTGACCATCTTGTCTAGCCTGATATTTTTTCAAGGCCGATAGACGAGCTGTGATATGGCCCTTATCATCATCTACCCCCCGACCATAGATATAACCTTCAGAAATAGTCAATTCAAAGGGGTTGCCCTTCTCCCAGACCTGATCCGCATCTGCTGGAACAGTGTCATAGTGATTGTAAAAAATCAAGGTTTTAGCATTTGGAACAGTTGCCTCAAACCTAGCCATGACAAATGGTGCTGCATAGCTGTCGTCTAAAACAACATCTGCCCCAGCCTCTTCAAACATTTCTTTCAAATAAGTCGCCACATCCAACAAACCAATCTGCTGAGCAAAAATGGATTTCTTTGAAATCAAGACCTTCAACTTTTCAAAATATTTTTGAATAATCGCATCATTTTCAAATGCTTGAACTTTACTATCTGCCATACTTTCTCCTCATACTCAATGAAAACCAATTAAATCTACTAACCAAAATCAAATATTCTCCCGCATTTCTGACTTTGGTTAAGAGATTTTTTCTTATCTCTATAAAAACAGATAGAGGGCTGAACAATGCTGCCCAGTCCTCAACCTATTTACATTTTACCAAACTGGCTCATCCATACCGTCTGAAGTCTCTTCAATAACTTTTTTCACTTCATCCGTTTGGTACGCTTCGATAATCTTCTTAATCGATGCTGCTTGCTCTGATTTTTCCCAATCGCTACGAGCTGCAATCAAGTTGTACCATTGTTTTGAATTTTCATCTTTTTGCTCTTTGTAAAGGGCATTTTTGTAATCCAAACCAGCTTCCAACACAAATGTGTTGTTTACAACTGCTGCATCAACTGAGCTAAGTGAGCTTGCTGTTTGGCTTGCATCCAACTCAGTGATTTTCAAGTTTTTCTTGTTTTCAGTAATATCAGCAATAGTTGCCAATTCTGTACCAGATACACCAACCTTGATCAAACCAGCTGTTTGAAGAAGGTAAAGAGCACGACTTTCGTTTGTTGGGTCGTTTGGAACCGCAATTTCTGCACCATCTGGAATTTCTTCCACTTTAGTGTACTTGTTTTTTCCATCAGCTGTACCTGAGTAAAGACGGATTGGTGCGATATAAGTATCCGCAATAGCAACCAAATCCTCACCATTTTCTTGATTCCAGTTGTTCAAGAAGTTGTAGTGTTGGAAAGCATTGATGTCTACTTCATTTTCAGCTACTGCCTTGTTTGGCTGTGAGTAATCTGTAAATTGAGTGAACTCCAATTTCACTTCATCATCAAGAATTTCTTGAACTTTATCCCAACGAGCTTGCTCAGAATCGCTCAAACTCATCACACCCACACGAACAGTTGTTGCTGAAGAATCAGATGAAGAGCTAGAGGACGAGCTACCACATGCAGCAAGTACACCTACTGACAAGGCAGCTGCTGCTAAACTAAATAATTTTTTTAATTTCATAATAAATATCTCCTTAAAATTAGAACTGTATCTATCTTAACACAGAAATTCAGTTCTGACCAATTGGTTTTTTTTATAAATGGCTATTGGTTTTCACTATAGCAAATACAAATGCAATTATAACAATTGATAATAATAAAAGAGGGAACCACTTCCCTCTTTAAAACACATCTATCAAATAGTGAAATAGCTCTCTGTGCTGTTTACAGTCATTGTACAAAAATTCTGGATGCCACTGTAGGCCAAACAGAGCCTGTTTGCCTTTACTTTCATAAGCCTCAATCGTACCATCTCTTGGATCTAGACCAGTCGCGACTAATCCGGGTGCCAAGTCTTTGATCCGCTGATGATGAAAGGAATTGATTTGACTTCCTTGAGCAAATAACTTACCGACACGACTTTGTGGTTTGACTTGCAAACGATGGGAGGTGCCCACCAGATCAGTTTGCCAATGATTAGCAACTTCTTGCTCCAAGCTACCACCAAGTGCAACATTCAGTAACTGCATCCCACGGCAGACCGCAAAAATCGGTTTTCCCTGACGTAAGGCTTCAGCAATCAAAGCCAACTCAAATTCGTCACGCTCCAATAGATAATCATCACTGTCAATTAAACATTCCTGCCCATACAGACTTGGGTCAACATGCTGACCTCCTGATAAAATCAACTTATCAATCATGTCAATGTAATCTTTGGCTAAATCAGGAGTTCCCATAGGAATAACCATTGGTACACCACCAGCCTGACGAACACCGTCTGCCAATTCACGCGCAACTGTCACGTAAACTCGACCAGATTTTGTTGGAAATTCTTGTTCATTTCCTGAAATTCCAATAATCACTTTTCCCATAAAAAGCTCCTTTCATTTATTTCGTTCATTGTAGCACGGCTCACTCGCCTTGTCTAATATAGAAGATTTATAGACTGATAAAAATTATTTATCAGCAGCCTCTAATACGTAATGCTCCCCGCTGATTTCTTTCCATTCGCCTTCCGTAATGAAATCCTTTAGGAGACCTGTCTGTGACAACTCCTGCAATTGAGCTCGTGCCTGATTAGGATCTAAACTTAAATTGGATTGCAAAAGATAGCGGGTGTAGGGATGTTGGGGATCTTGAAAAATATCCTGCGCAGGCCCAATTTCAACCAAACTACCCTTGTACATGACCGCAATCCTATCAGCAAAATGCCGCACCAAGTTTAGGTCATGAGAAATGAAAAGATAGGTCAAACCTAAATCTACTTGAAGCTGGTTAAGCAAATCCAATATGGTTGCCTGAATCGAAACATCCAGAGCAGAAGTCGGTTCGTCACACACGATAAATTGCGGATTGGATACAACTGCCCGAGCGATTCCAATACGCTGACGTTGGCCTCCACTAAAAGATTTTGGGCGTTTATGTACAGCATCCCCCTGTATACCTACCTTTTCCAACATTTTTAAGTTATTAATATTATAGAAAAAAATTAAGCTTGGTCTCTTAAAAAAGGTATAGCTAAAAACTATAGCTTCCTCTAATTTTTTACAATTATACAAGTGTTCTTTTTTTTGTTAGTATAGGTGCATAAAAATATTTTGGAGGAACTACCATGACGACTACCATTATCGGCTTCCCACGAATCGGAGAACACCGCGAATTAAAATTTATTACCGAAAAATACTTTAGAAATGAAATTCCACAGGAAGAACTTTTGCTTGCTGCCAAAGAATTGCGCGCTAAACATTGGAATATTGTAAAAGAGGCAGGTATTACTGAAATCCCAAGCAACGACTTCTCACACTATGACAATGTTTTGGATGCAGCAGTACTATTCAACATCGTACCTAAAGCAGCACAAAACCTTGATTTGACTGACCTTGAAAAATACTTCGCTTTGGCGCGTGGCTATCAAGGAGAAAAAGGGGACGTTCGTGCTAGACCGATGAAAAAATGGTTCAACACCAACTACCACTATATCGTTCCAGCTATTGAAAAAGACACAGAAATCAAACTAGCTGGTCAAAAGATTTTCGATGAATTCCAAGAAGCAAAAGACTTAGGTATCTCAACTCGACCAGTCTTAATCGGACCATTTACTCTCTTACAATTAACTGATTTTGAAGAAGGTTTAACTGCTACTGATTTCGCTGACAGCTTAGTTGCAGCCTATGGACAAGTTTTTGAAAAATTGGCAGAACTTGGCGCTGAAAAAATCCAGCTGGACGAACCGAGCTTGGTCAAGGATTTGACTGCAGATGAAAAAGCCCTGTTCCTAAATATCTATCAAACTCTCTTGGCAGACAAAAAAGGCTTGCAAGTCCTCATCCAAACCTACTTCGGTGATGTTCGTGATATTTACACAGAATTGACTAATCTACCAGTCGATGCCATCGGTCTTGACTTTGTAGAAGGTAAGGAAACTGCTGCACTTGTTGCAACAGGCTTCCCAGCTGACAAGACCCTTTACGCTGGTATCGTCAACGGTAAAAATATCTGGCGTAACCATTATGAAAAGAGCTTGGCTATTCTGGATGCTATTCCAGCTGAAAATGTCGTCCTAACAACTTCTTGCTCTCTTCTTCACGTGCCTTTCACAACAGCAAATGAAGAGTTTGAACCCGCAATTCTCAACCACTTTGCCTTTGCAGTTGAAAAATTGAACGAATTGCGTGATTTGGATGCCATTCGCAATGGACAAGGCGAGACAGCCCTAGCAGCAAACAAGGAACTTTTCTCCCTTGAACGAGTTGGTCGTGACAAAGTGCTCGCAGACCGTCTTGCAGGACTGACAGACGCTGACTATACACGCCTACCAGTCTTTGCAGAACGTGAAGCCATTCAACGTGAGAAATTGAACTTACCACTTCTTCCAACAACAACGATTGGATCTTTCCCTCAAACAAAAGAAATTCGCAGCACACGCTTGGCTTTCCGCAAAGGAAATATCTCAGAAGAAGAATACGATACATTTGTTAAAGCTCAAACAGACGAATGGATTGCATGGCAGGAAGAAGTTGACTTCGATGTCTTGGTTCATGGTGAGTTTGAACGAAACGACATGGTAGAATACTTCGGTGAAAACCTTTCTGGTTATCTCTTCAGTAAGAACGGATGGGTCCAATCATATGGTATGCGTGGGGTAAAACCACCAATCATCTGGGGGGATGTGACGCGCTTGAACCCAATCACTGTTAAATGGTCAAGCTATGCACAAAGCCGTACAAACAAACCAGTTAAAGGTATGTTGACAGGGCCAGTAACCATCCTCAACTGGTCATTCCCTCGTGAAGATATTTCTATTAAAGAATCAACTCTTCAAATCGCCCTTGCTATCAAGGAAGAAGTTCTTGACCTTGAAGCAGCGGGTATCAAGATTATCCAAATTGACGAAGCAGCTTTACGTGAAAAATTACCACTTCGTCGTAGCGACTGGCACAGTGAATATTTGGATTGGGCGATTCCAGCCTTCCGATTAGTTCACTCAACTGTTGCACCAGATACGCAAATTCACACTCACATGTGCTATAGCGAATTTACAGACATCATTCCTGCCATCGACAATATGGATGCGGACGTTATCTCCTTTGAAGCCAGCCGTTCAAATCTCGTTATCCTAGATGAACTCAAGGCTAAGAATTTCCAAACTCAGGTAGGTCCTGGTGTCTATGATATCCACTCCCCACGTGTTCCATCTGTAGAAGAAATTTCTCATACGATAGAAGCCATTCTTGCTAAAGTACCAAAAGAAAAAGTGTGGATTAACCCCGACTGCGGTCTTAAAACTCGTGGTGAAAAAGAAACAAAAGTCAGCCTTATCCACTTGACTCAAGCAGCTAAGGCAGCCAGAAAGGAACTCTAATTTATGATTGGTCAAACCCCAAGTCTCTCATTTGAAATTTTTCCTCCAAAACCAGAAGTAGGCAATGAAAAAATTATCCACGCGCTTAATGAGATGCAGGGTTTGGCCCCTCACTTTATTAGTGTGACTTGTAGCAACAACAATTTGAATGTTGAAGAAACAACTGTTAAGTTAGCAAACCATGTGCACAATGAGTTACATATTCCAACCATTGCACACTTACCTGCGGCTTATCTAACAAAGGAAAAAGTTCGGTCTGTTCTTCATTCTCTCGACAAAATTGGTGTCCATCAGATTTTAGCCCTGCGTGGAGACATTATCAATGGACTTTCTCCAAAGGAGGATTTCAAATATGCAACTGATTTAGTTTCCTTTATCAAGGAAGAAGCTCCTCAATTTGATATCATCGGAGCTTGCTATCCAGAAGGACATCCTGAATCGCCAAACGCAGTATCAGATATCAAGAACCTAAAAAAGAAAGTGGACGCAGGTTGTTCGACATTAGTATCACAACTCTTCTTCGATAATGAAGCCTTCTACAATTTTCAAGAGAAATGCATTCTAGCAGACATCGAAGTACCTATTATTGCAGGTATCATGCCTATTATCAACAGGAATCAGGCACTTCGACTCTTGAAAACATGTGAAAACATACGCTTGCCCCGTAAGTTTAAAGCCATTTTAGAAAAATATGAGCACGATCCTGAATCACTTCGGGCTGCAGGTCTTGCCTATGCTGTGGATCAAATTGTTGATTTGGTCACTAATGATGCGGCTGGTGTCCATCTTTATACAATGAATAATGCTGAGACAGCCAGGACTATTCACGAAGCAACTCATGCCTTATTCAAACATTATAGTTAACGCATTCCCCCTTGGACTTTTCGTTTAAGGGGTCTTCTATTTACAAATTTCCTCATACAGCTAATACAAACCCTTTTACATTTCTTCAATTTGTCTCAAATTAGTCGTAACCCGCTTCCTACATTCTATATATTTGACAAAAAACCTGGTTTCTTAGAAACCAGGTTGATGTATATAAACCATGTTAGATAATGGCCAAAATGATAAAGTTTAAAATAAACAGTGCTGTAGCACCCCAAAGAATTGGGTGAATTTCTTTAGCCTTACCTGTTGAAACTTTTACCAAGCAATAGAAGATAAAGGCTGCTGCAATACCGTAAGAGATAGAGAAGCATAGTGCCATAAAGAAGGCTGCAAAGAAGGCTGGAAGCGCATCTTCAAATCGGCTCCAATCCACATCAAGGAATGAGGATACCATCATGACACCGACAATAATCAAGGCTGGAGATGTCGCTGCCGCTGGCACGATTCCAACAAATGGCAAAATAAGAATAGAAAGAAGGAAGAGAACTGCTGTTGTGACAGCTGTCAAACCTGTACGCCCACCTGCTGAGATACCTGCAGCAGACTCAACATAGGTTGTGGTATTTGAAGTACCAAAGATGGCACCAATAGATGTACCAATTGCATCTGCAAAGAGCGCTCTATCCATTTTTGAATTGAAACCTGTGCCATTTTCAAGTGCTTTTTCATCTTCAGCAGAGAAGATACCAGTCTTACGACCTGTACCAATGAACGTACCCAAAGTATCGAATGTATCTGACAAACTGAATGCAAAAATGGTCATCAATACTAATGGTAAACGGCTTGAATCAGCAAATAGTGAGCCGATTCCTCCAAAGGCTGCAAGGAAGGTTGTCCCTAATTCTCCAAATGCTGAACCAATATGATTATCTGCAAAACTAATAGAAGATAAATCAACTACACCTGCTGGGATACCTGCTAAAGTTGTCGCGATAATACCAATCAAGATAGCACCACGTACATTTTTAATAACCAAAACAGCTGTAAGAATCAGACCAAATACAGTAAGAAGTACACTTGGATCAGTGAAGGTTGTGATAGAAGGAACTACACCACCGCCAGCTAAGACAGAGAAAACACCATTTGAGAATGTTTCTGCTGTTGCATCCGCCGGGGCAACACCATTGACTGTAATGATATCTGAACCAGATGTTAGGAAAGTAATCAAGTTAGAATTTTTGAAACCAAGGTAGGCTACAAATACCCCAATACCTCCACCAATAGCATGTTGCAAGCTAACAGGAATCGCCTTAATAATACTTTTACGAACTTTTGTAACTGTGATAAAGATATTAAACAAACCACACAAGAATACCATACCAAGTGCTTCTTGCCATGTGAAGCCCAAACCAATAACTACTGTATAGGTGAAAAAGGCATTCAACCCCATACCTGGTGCCAAAGCATAAGGTACATTTGCAAATAGCCCCATTACTAATGTAGAGACCGCACTGGCAATAATGGTCGCCAAGAAAACAGCTTGTGTTGGCATACCCGCAACACTCAAAATGCTTGGGTTAACAAATAAAATATATGACATTGCAAAGAATGTCGTAAGCCCTGCCATAATCTCTGTCGAAACAGTCGTATTATGTTCTTTTAGTTTAAAAAACTTGTCCATTTTTCATTTTTCTCCTTTATTCACGAACAATAAACTTATTATACCGGAAATAAAATAATATTTCAATAGAAATGAACGCTTTTTCCAGTAATTTTTACAGAATCCTCTTAAATATTTGTTGAAACGTTCGTTTTTTGTGAACTATATTGCATTCTCTACTATTAAATAGCTGAACTATTAATTTTTTGATTATCTTACTGGTTTTTGATATACTGTCACTTATTAGCTATAAAATGGAGTAATATAAACATTAAATGATGAAGAAAAAAATGATAGCAATTGATTTGGATGGAACGCTTTTAAATCAAGAAAGCCAATTATCCGAGTACACAATCTCTACAATTAAAAAAGTAAGAAAACAGGGACACCTAGTTTTAATTGCTACTGGACGCCCCTATCGGATGGCTGAAACATTCTATCAACAACTGGAGTTAGATACACCGATGATTAATTTTAACGGGTCATTGGTACATATTCCAAATCGAAGATGGGAATGGGAAAAGAATGTTTTAATCGATAAAAGCTATCTATTAGAATTTTTAAAATCTGAAGATACATTTGAAGCCGAGTTTATTGCTGGTGAGTATAAAAATAAATTCTTTATTACACAAAATCATCTGGACCGAGTTGATCCTAGCTTGATGGGAGTTGAACAAATAACACCTGATACACTTATTAAACCTGAATTAATCACTTCTGACCCACATTCAATCCTCATGCAGACAAGAGCAACTGATAAATACGCACTTGCGGAAGAAATGAGATCTTATTTCAAGAATGAATTAGAAATCAATACCTGGGGTGGACCTCTCAATGTATTGGAAACCTGTGCAAAAGGTGTTACTAAGGCTTCAGCTTTGATTTATTTATTGGATATATTTCAATTAGATGCAAAAGATTTGATTGCATTTGGGGATGAACATAATGATGTAGAAATGCTTGACCTCGCTGGAAAAGCATATGGCATGAAAAACTGTAGTGACACACTTCGCCCCCATGCTGATCAGATGACTGAATTTGCCAATTTTGAAGATGGTGTCGCAAAAGAATTAGAAAAATTATTTTTATAAAAAATTATATGCTCTGAAAAATTATTTTCAGAGTTTTTGTTTTGTACAAAAGTGATGATATCAGGAGTTCTTCGGCCAATAAAACATATGCGAAGCAGTATTATTTTATAGTTTTTCTGAAAGTTTTCCCAAACTTATTTACATATATACTTGACATTTTTATGTAAGCGTTTTATAATATACACGTTACAAGGAATATGAAGGCCTTTTCAGACTTTCATAGGATCTAAAAAAATTTAGGAGGATCAATAATGAGTATTGGAATCATTATTGCAAGTCATGGCGAATTTGCTGCTGGTATTCATCAGTCAGGTTCAATGATCTTTGGCGAACAAGAAAAAGTACAAGTCGTTACTTTTATGCCAAGCGAAGGTCCTGATGATTTATATGCCAAGCTGAATGCAGCCGTTGACGCATTCGATGCCGATGATGAAGTTTTGGTTTTGGCTGACCTTTGGAGTGGTTCACCATTTAACCAAGCAAGCCGCGTAGCTGGTGAAAATCCAGACCGCAAGGTAGTAATCATCACAGGTCTAAACTTGCCAATGCTTATCCAAGCATACACAGAACGTATGATTAATGCTTCTGCTGGTGTGGAAGAAGTTGCGGCAAACATTATTAAGGAAGCCAAGGATGGAGTGAAGGTTCTTCCAGAAGAACTTCAACCAGCTGAGGCTACTCCTGTGGCAACTGCCACTCCTGCTGCACCTCAAGGTGCTATCCCTCCAGGAACTGTTATTGGTGACGGCAAGTTGAAAATCAACTTGGCTCGTATCGATTCGCGTCTCTTGCATGGTCAAGTGGCAACTGGTTGGACTCCTGCTTCTAAAGTAGATCGTATTATCGTTGCATCTGATACGGTTGCAAAAGATGAATTGCGCAAACAGCTCATCAAACAGGCTGCACCTGGTAACGTAAAAGCGAACGTTGTACCAATCAAGAAATTGATTGAGGTATCAAAAGACCCTCGCTTTGGTAATACACATGCCTTGATTCTTTTCGAAACGCCTCAAGAAGCTCTTGAAGCGATTGAAGGCGGACTTGAAATCAAAGAATTGAACGTCGGTTCTATGGCTCACTCAACTGGTAAAACAATGGTCAACAACGTATTATCAATGGATAAAGATGACGTTGCAACATTTGAAAAATTGCGTGACCTTGGAGTGAAATTTGACGTTCGTAAAGTACCAAACGATTCGAAAAAAGACTTATTTGAACTTATCAACAAGGCAAACGTTCAATAAATCGATCTGTTAGTATAGAAAGGATTACAACATGTCAGATATTACATTTATTTCTGCAATTCTCGTTGTCATCGTCGCCTTCTTTGCTGGTCTTGAAGGTATCCTTGACGAATTCCAATTCCATCAACCATTGGTTGCTTGTACCCTTATCGGTCTCGTTACTGGTAACTTAGCTGCAGGTGTTATGCTTGGTGGTTCTCTACAAATGATTGCCCTTGGTTGGGCTAACATTGGTGCAGCTGTTGCTCCTGACGCCGCTCTCGCTTCAGTTGCTGCTGCTATCATCATGATTAAAGGTGGAGACTTCACAACTGAAGGTATTGCCGTTGCTACTACAACTTCTATCCCTCTTGCAGTAGCTGGTCTTTTCCTTACTATGATTGTACGTACAATCTCAGTCGGTCTTGTACACGGTGCTGATAATGCTGCTAAAAGTGCTAACTTTGCTGCAGTAGAACGTTACCACTTATTTGCTCTCCTTCTCCAAGGTTTGCGTATTGCCATTCCTGCTGCTCTTCTTCTTGCAATTCCTGCAGAAGCTGTTCAATCAGTACTTGAAGCAATGCCGGCATGGTTGTCAGGTGGTATGGCCGTTGGTGGTGGTATGGTTGTTGCGGTTGGTTATGCAATGGTTATCAACATGATGGCAACTCGTGAAGTTTGGCCATTCTTCGCACTTGGTTTTGCATTTGCTGCAATTAGCCAATTGACTCTTATCGCACTTGGTGTTATCGGTGTTGCAATTGCCATTATCTACCTTAACTTGTCTAAACAAGGTGGTTCTGGTAACGGTGGTGCTTCATCTAACGACCCAATCGGCGATATTCTTGAAGACTACTAAGAGAAGGGAGATTTAACCATGTCAGAAAAAATTCAACTTTCCGTAAGCGATCGTAAAAAAGTTTGGTGGCGTTCAACCTTCCTTCAAGGTTCTTGGAACTACGAGCGTATGCAAAACTTAGGTTGGGCATATGCAATGATTCCAGCTATCAAAAAACTCTACACTAAAAAAGAAGATCAAGCTGCTGCCCTTGAGCGCCACTTGGAATTCTTCAACACACACCCATATGTTGCTTCTCCAATCCTTGGTGTAACACTTGCCCTAGAAGAAGAACGTGCTAATGGTGCTGAAATCGATGACACAGCAATCCAAGGTGTGAAAATCGGTATGATGGGACCTCTTGCAGGTATCGGTGACCCAGTTTTCTGGTTTACTGTTCGTCCGATTCTCGGTGCCCTTGGTGCTTCACTTGCAATGACTGGTAACATCGTTGGTCCACTTCTATTCTTTATCGGATGGAATGCTATCCGTATGGCCTTCCTCTGGTATACTCAAGAATTTGGTTACAAAGCTGGTAGTGAAATCACTAAAGACATGTCAGGTGGTATCCTACAAGATATTACAAAAGGTGCTTCTATCCTTGGTATGTTCATTCTTGCTGTACTTGTTCAACGTTGGGTTTCTATTACTTTCTCTGTAAACCTTCCTGCTAAACAATTGTCAGAAGGTGCCTACATTGTCTTCCCAGAAGGTACAGTTACTGGTACTGAGTTGAAAGGTATTCTTGGTCAAGCTCTTGGCGGATTTAGCCTTGAACCAACTCAAGCACAAACTTTACAAGGCCAGTTGGACAGTTTGATTCCAGGTTTGATGGGACTTCTCCTTACTTTCCTCTGCATGTACTTGCTTAAGAAAAAAGTAACACCAATCACAATGATTATCGGTCTCTTCATCGTAGGTATTCTTGCTCGTTTCTTCGGAATTATGTAATCAATTACCCCGCAAATGCGGGGTTTTATGATATAATGAATATCTAAGAAGGGAACACTATGGCACAATCACAAAATACAAGCATTGAGCTACAAACCACAGGAGTTTCTTACATGGGATTTGGTGGTAAGGTTGGCAAATTTTTACTTGGTGACAAGGCTCTAGAATTCTATCCTGATAGCAACGTTGAGCGTTATATCCAGATTCCTTGGTCAGAGATGACTAGCATTGGTGCAAATGTTTCTGGAAAAACAATCAGTCGACATTTTGAAATTTACACCAAAAAAAGTCGATTCCTGTTTGCTTCCAAAGACTCTGGTAAAATTCTCAAAGTTGCTCGTGAGCATATCGGTAATGAGAAAGTCGTCAAATTACCAACCCTCATTCAAACAATTGGAAGAAAAATTTTTAATCTATTTGCCAAAAAATAGAAAATCAAGTATAATAAGACAAACGGATAAGTAATTAGTTTAGCTTTTCAGAAAGTCTGCGGTTGCTGTGAGCAGATAAGTAAAATTAATGAAATTCTACCGTTGCTACTAAAATTAAATATTAAAAAGTGCACACATGTGAAACTGGATGGAACCGCGGTAAATATCGCTCCAGTAGTTACTCATGTGTGCGTTTTATTTTAAAAAAAGAAAGGAAAGTTCAATTTCATCGTCACTCAAGATGCTAAAAATTGAACTAGAGCATTGGGCTCTGTCAAAGTAAAAAGCCACCTAAAAAATCTAAACTTTCTAGTAACTTTCTACTTTGACTTGTACCTACTCTGCTCTTGGTATCCATAGTTATGTTAGATATAAAACGTATTCGTACAGATTTTGACGGAGTAGCTTCTAAATTAGCTACACGTGGTGTAACTGCTGAAAGCTTGGAAAATATCAAAGAATTGGATGCAAAACGCCGTGAAATCTTGGTTACTGTAGAAGAATTAAAAGCTGAACGTAACACAGTTTCTGCAGAAATTGCCCAAGCAAAACGTAACAAAGAAAATGTAGATGATAAGATTGCTGCTATGCAAAAATTGTCTGCAGAAGTGAAAAATTTAGATGCAGAACTCTTGGAAATTGATGAAAATCTAAATGCCATCCTTGCAGTTCTTCCAAATACTCCTCATGATTCTGTTCCAGTTGGGGCAGACGAAGAGGAAAACGTGGAAGTTCGCCGTTGGGGAACCCCCCGTGAATTTACTTTCGAGCCAAAAGCTCACTGGGATTTGGGTGAAGACCTTGACATTCTGGACTGGGAACGTGGTGCAAAAGTAACTGGTGCCCGCTTCCTCTTCTACAAAAACTTAGGTGCTCGTTTGGAGCGTGCCCTTTATAACTTCATGTTGGATGAGCATATCGCAGAAGGCTACCAAGAAATTATCACGCCTTACATGGTTAACCATGACTCAATGTATGGTACCGGTCAATATCCAAAATTTAAAGAAGATACGTTTGAGTTGGCTGATACTAACTATGTCCTCATTCCAACTGCGGAGGTACCATTGACCAACTACTACCGCAACGAGATTTTGGAAGAAAAAGACCTGCCAATCTACTTCACAGCTATGAGCCCATCTTTCCGCTCTGAAGCAGGTTCTGCTGGTCGTGATACCCGCGGTCTTATCCGCCTCCACCAATTCCACAAGGTTGAAATGGTCAAATTTGCCACACCAGAGCAATCTTATGATGAATTGGAAAAAATGACAGCAAACGCAGAAAATATCCTTCAAAAATTAGGCTTGCCTTACCGCGTTTTGTCCCTCTGTACAGGGGATATGGGCTTCTCAGCAGCCAAAACCTATGACTTAGAAGTCTGGATTCCTGCCCAAAATGCCTACCGTGAAATCTCAAGCTGTTCAAATACCGAGGATTTCCAAGCCCGTCGTGCCCAAATCCGCTACCGCGATGCTGCTGAAGGCAAGGTCAAATTGCTCCACACCCTCAATGGGTCTGGTTTGGCAGTTGGTCGTACCGTGGCTGCCGTCCTTGAAAACTACCAAAATGAAGACGGCTCTGTTACTATTCCCGAAGTACTCCGTCCATACATGGGTGGGATAGAAGTTATTAAACCATAGGAGTGAGATATGAAGCCAAAGAAATGGTATAAAGATAAAAGTCGTAAAGAAATTGCTGGTGTTATCGCTGGACTATATGACTATTTTGACCTGTATGAAAACTATGGTTGGAAGTTAGAAAACGTTCGATTGGTTGTCATCTTCTTGGCCATTATCACTAATTTACCTTTTTTAACTGCCTATATCGTTCTGGCCATACTTTTACCTGATAAATCAGAATTAAATTAAAATAAAAAACGTTTCCGTTATCCAACTGACTAACAGAAACGTTTTTTTTTGGCTCCAAAATCCATTTCTCCATGTAGACCATGTCCATAGCCTCTTGTTCAGGTTCGGTTTTGACAAGTTTTTCATAGAAAGCGACTAATCTAGGCTCCTGTAAGACGGTACAGAGCACCCAACGGATAACTTGTCGGATATAGGCTTTCTAATTCTAGCATAGCCTTGTGACCATAGCCTTTTCCTCTGTGGTCTGGATCAATGCCAATCAAGCCTAACCAGACCTGGTCAGCATCTTCAGTGACCATTGTTCGTACTAAACTGACTGTGTGCCCCTCCTCGACAATCTTGTAGTAGGTGCAATTTGGTCGTGCAAATCGTGATTGAAAATAGTCCATAGCTTCAATAGCAGGGTTGTACTGGTCCTGATAGGTCTCATACAAAGCTGCAAATGCTCGGTGCTGAATAGGTAGCAATTCTTCTGCGTTTGATAGATCTGCTTTTACTAACATGGAAAACCTCCTGAAATGATTTTATCCATTGTATCAATCTAGCAAAAAAATACTAGGTCTTCCTAGTACTTTCTAAAGCGTTGATAGCGGTTTTCAAGCAGTTGTTCAAGTGACAGGGCTTGCAGTTGAGCCAACTGACTAATTAAGTTTTCCTTGATGTCAATCAAGACTTCCTTGGTCGCTCTGCCATTTTCCAAAACCACCCGATCGACCACTTGGAGTTTCTCCAACTCATAAGAAGTGATCTTCATCAGTTCTGCTGCTTCCATGGCCCGACTGCCGTCTTTCCAGAGGATAGAGGCAAAACCTTCAGGGCTGAGGACGGCGTACATAGAGTTTTCCAGCATCCAGACCTGGTCTGCGACTGCTAGAGCAAGAGCCCCACCAGATCCTCCCTCACCGATGATAATGGCGATAATGGGCACCTTGAGGTCGCTCATCTCCATGAGGTTTCGGGCAATAGCCTCGCCCTGTCCACGCTCCTCTGCACCGACTCCTGGATATGCTCCTGCAGTATTAATAAATGTGACAACTGGGCGACCAAACTTCTCCGCCTGCTTCATGAGGCGAAGGGCCTTGCGGTAGCCTTCTGGGTGAGGCTGACCGAAGTTTCGTTTGAGGTTGTCCTGAAGATTCTTCCCTTTTTGGATACCAATGACTGTCACCGGCTGACCTGCTAGAAAGCCGATGCCACCCACTACAGCTCCGTCATCGCGGAAATTCCGATCGCCGTGCAGTTCGATAAAGTCATCAAAGAGTTGTGTGGCATAGTCCAAGGTCGTCAAGCGAGCTTGGTCACGTGCCAAACGGATCATACGTGCTACATCACTGGTCATCTGACACCTCCATGCATTCTCAACAAGCGACCAATGGTCGTTGGCAAGTCCTGACGTTTGACAATAGCATCGACAAAGCCGTGTTCTTGTAAAAATTCAGCCTTCTGGAAATTGTCTGGCAGATTTTCACGCACTGTTGACTCAATCACGCGCCGCCCTGCGAATCCAACCAGGGTCTGTGGCTCAGCCAAGATAATATCACCTTCCATAGCAAAACTAGCCGTCACACCTCCTGTTGTCGGGTCTGTCAAGACCGTCAGGTAAAAGAGGCCAGCGTTGGAATGGCGTTTCACAGCTGCGGAAATCTTAGCCATTTGCATCAGGCTCATAATACCTTCCTGCATCCGAGCACCGCCAGATGCGGTAAAGAGTACAACTGGGAGTCGCTCTTCCATAGCGAGTTCGAAAAGACGAGTGATTTTCTCACCGACCACCGTTCCCATAGAGGCCATGATAAAGTTTGAGTCCAAAATCCCCAAAGCTACTGAATGACCACCAATTTTCGCCCTACCAGTCAAGACTGCCTCATCTAGTCCCGTTTTCTGACGATTTTCAGACAACTTTTCAAGATAATTTGGAAAATCGAGCGGATTTTTCGTGTCAATTCCTGTAAATAATTCCTCAAATGTTCCCTCATCTATCGTCAAATTCAGACGTTCATAGGCTGTAATTCGAAAGTTATATGAACAATGGTGACAGACTTTTTCTGGTCCAAGATCTCGTTTGTACAAAATCTCTTTACAAGCAGGACATTTCGAAAAGAGTTCATCTGGCACTTCCGGCTTTGTTTGAATTGCCTTTTCTGTCCGTGAACGATTGGGACTGATGCGAATATACTTATCCTTTTTACGAAACAAAGCCATACTTCTCTCCTAATTTACTTTTTTAATTCTTCCTGATAGTGCGGTAAAAACTCTTCCATAAGATAGGCTGTATCATAATCACCAGCCACAACACGTTTGTCAGAAATCAAGTCCAACTGGAAGTCCGTATTGGTTACCACTCCTTCAATTTCTAGTTCATAAAGCGCACGTTGCATTTTCATTAGAGCTTCGAAACGATTTTCTCCATGCACAATAACCTTAGCAATCATAGAATCATAGTATGGTGGAATCGTGTAGCCCGGATAAACTGCCGAGTCCACACGCAAACCAACGCCACCACTTGGCAGATAAAGATTGGAGATTTTTCCCGGGCTTGGGGCGAAGTTGAAGGCTGGATTTTCGGCATTGATACGGCATTCAATAGCATGACCTGTAATCTGCACATCTTCTTGACGGACACTGAGTTCCTGACCAGCTGCTATTTTAATCTGCTCCTTGACAATATCCACACCAGTCACAAACTCGGTTACAGGATGTTCTACCTGCACCCGTGTGTTCATTTCCATGAAGTAAAATTCGCCTTTGGCTTCATCCAGGAGGAACTCAATGGTCCCTGCATTTTCATAACCAACTGACTGGGCAGCCCGCACAGCTGCTTGACCGATACGGTCCCGCATGGTCTGGCCGATAGCAATAGACGGAGCTTCTTCTAAAACTTTTTGGTTATTGCGTTGAAGGGAACAATCCCGTTCTCCCAGATGAATGACATGACCATGCTGATCCGCCAAGATCTGTACTTCGATATGGCGAGCTGGATAAACGACCCGCTCTATATACATAGCGCCATTACCAAAGGCTGCCTTGGCTTCGCTGGAAGCCGATTCGAAGGCAGGCACTAAGTCTTCAGCTTTTTCCACCTTACGAATCCCCTTACCGCCACCACCTGCCGATGCCTTGAGCATGACAGGGTAGCCAATCTTTTCAGCGATTTCAAGGGCTTCTTGGATTGTTAAGACTTCACCGTCTGATCCTGGAATAACAGGCACTTGAGCCTTAATCATCTCCGCCCGCGCGTTGATTTTATCCCCCATGGTATCCATAACCGTTTCGGATGGCCCGATAAACTTGATGCCGACCTCTTCACAGAGGGTGGCAAATTTGGAGTTTTCACTCAAAAATCCAAAACCAGGGTGAATAGCCTGAGCACCTGTCACAACAGCCGCCGAGATGACCGCCTGCATATTGAGATAGGAGTCTGTCGAACGTGCTGGTCCAATACAAACTGCCTCATCTGCCAACATGGTATGGAGTGCTTCCTTGTCGGCTTCTGAATAGACAGCTACTGTCGCTATCCCCAATTCCCTGGCCGCACGAATAATCCGCACCGCAATCTCACCACGATTGGCAATCAAAATCTTCTCAAACATGATGAATCCTATCTCCTTTTTAACATAGAATAATCGTTATAACAATCTCAAGATGAGAATATTAAATAATGGTTATCAATAGCAGTTCTTCATTTTACTTTTAGTGCTTGCTCCAAAGGTTTGGGAAACCTTTGGAGGTTGGAAATGAGACGAATAAAATTCGTATCAATTGTTGTAGACAGTACTTGGGTACGGCAAAACGAGTTCAAATAATGATGAAATTATTTGAAGTTGGAAATAAGGAAACGAAGTTTCCTCGTTCGTCGACGCAATAAAAGATAAAATGGAGAACTGATTTATTTTCCGATAGCAAAAGTCAATACCCCCGATGCAGCCAATTTCCCGTCCACCTCTGCCTTTGCCTCAACGACCGCAATGGTTCCACGGCGTTTGACAAATTTAGCTGTCATGATTAACTGGTCTCCAGGTACAACTTGCTTCTTAAATTTAACTTTGTCCATGCCGGCATAAAAGACCAGGTTGCCCTTGTTTTCTTCCTTGGACAATTCCAAGACACCTGCGGTTTGTGCCAAAGCCTCCATGATGAGAACACCTGGCATGACAGGATAGTCTGGAAAATGCCCGTTGAAGAAGGGCTCGTTAATGGTCACATTTTTGAGGGCCACAATCTCATCTTCCGATACTTCAAGGACACGATCGACCAAGAGCATAGGATAGCGATGAGGAAGAGCCTCTTTAATTTTCAAAATATCAATCATTTGATCCGTACCAATCCTTGTCCATATTCTACAACGTCTTGGTTGGCCACCAAAATCTCTGTGACAACACCGTCACGGTCAGCTGGCACTTCATTCATGACCTTCATGGCTTCAATAATCATGAGGGTCTGCCCTTTTTTGACTGTATCGCCAACTGCTACGAAGGCTGGCTTGTCAGGCGATGGAGACAAATAAGCTACACCAACTAAAGGACTCTCCACCACTGCACCTTCTGCCACAGGGCTTACACTTGCTTCTGCTGGAGCTGGCTCACTGGTTTCAGCTGCTGGCACGGCTGGGCTTGCAGGAGCTACTGGAGCAAGCGGAGCTTCTAGCTTTGGACTCGGAGCCGCTATCGCCTGCTGATTTTTACTGAAATGCAAGGTTTCCCCAGCATTGCTATATGAAAATTCTCGCAGACTTGACTGGTCAAACTGACTCATCAAGTCCTTTATTTCTGTAATATTCACTTAAGCCTCCCAACGTTTGAAAGCAATCACCGAGTTGTGACCTCCAAAGCCGAATGTATTTGAAATGGCATGACGGATTTCCATATCACGGCCTTGACCAAAGATGACATCCGCCTCGATGTAGTCAGACAATTCTGTCGTACCAGCTGTCTTTGGTGCGTAAGAGTGCCGCATAGCCTCAATGACAGCTGCCGCCTCAACTGCACCCGCTGCCCCCAACAAGTGGCCTGTGAAGGACTTGGTGGAAGAAACTGGCGTATTCTTGCCGAAGACGGATACGATAGCTTGGCTTTCCCCTTTTTCATTAGCCGGTGTCGAAGTGCCATGGGCATTGATGTAGTCAATATCTGCTGGCTCTAAACCTGCTTCTGAAATGGCTAACTTCATGGCCTTAATAGCACCCAGACCTTCTGGATGTGGAGAAGTCATGTGGTAAGCATCGCAGGTATTTCCATAACCAACGATTTCAGCCAAAATCGTCGCCCCACGCGCCTCTGCGTGTTCCAAACTTTCCAATACTAAAACCGCGGAACCCTCTCCCATGACAAAACCATTGCGTTCCTTGTCAAATGGAATAGACGCACGTTCTGGATCCTCAGTAGTCGACATAGCTGTCAAAGCTTGGAAACCACCGATTGCAAATGGAGTAATGGCTGCCTCTGCTCCACCAGCCAACATGACATCTTGGAAACCAAACTTGATTTCACGGAAGGCCTCTCCTAAGGCATCATTTGACGAAGCACAGGCTGTGATGACACACTTGCAGACACCATTTGCACCGACCTGCATGGCAATATTACCAGCCGCCATGTTTGGTAAGGCCTTTGGAAGAGCCATGGGACGAATTCGTTTTGGCCCCTTTTCGTTCATACGAGCCACTTGCTCTTCAATTTCCAAAATACCACCGATACCTGTTGATAAGATAACGCCAAAACGGTCACTATCAACCGCTTCTGTATCGAGATTGGCATTGGCTACGGCCTCTCGAGCCGCATAAAGAGCATAGAGTGAGTAGTTATCGTAGCGATTTGTATCTTTTTTTACAAAGTATTTATCAAAAGGAAAATCCTTAATTTCGGCCGCATTATGAACAGAGTATTCACTAGTATCAAACTTGGTAATCTTTCCGATACCAATCTTACCATTGACCAAGCTATCCCAGAATTCCTCTGGCGTATTTCCGATTGGAGATGTCAGACCGTAGCCTGTTACTACTACACGATTTAATTTTTTCATTTTCAAACCTCTCTTAAAACAACACACAAAACAATATTAAATTCACAGTGCGTTATCGCAGTCTTTCCGTTTGCTTTTAGTACTACGAACAAAGTTTATTTCAACAAGTTACAGACAGCTTCAATAGTCCAGTGGACTATTGAAGATTGGAAATCGTACTTACTAAAGTAAGTAACGCTCCATTAGTACGGCAAAGCGAGTTCAAACAATCCAATAAATTGTTTGAAACTGGAAAACTGGAAACCAAGTTTCCTCGCTCTTCGAAGTAATAAAAGATAAACTGGAAGACTGGTTTACTGCATTGTCAAGCCACCGTCAACAGCAATCACCTGTCCTGTTAGATATTCTTGCTTGGCAAGGAATACAGCAACATCAGCTACTTCTTCTGGTGCCCCAAACCGTTTCATAGGAATTTGTGCAATCATAGCTTCTTTAATCTTGTCAGATAGTACGTCTGTCATATCAGACTGGATAAAACCCGGCGCAATCGCATTGACACGAACATTTCGCCCAGCAACCTCACGGGCAATGGCTTTGGTAAATCCAATCACACCTGCCTTTGATGCAGCATAATTGGCCTGTCCAGCATTTCCAATCAAGCCAGATACACTTGATAGGTTGATAATAGCACCCTCTCGAGCCTTTGTCATTGGTTTCAAAACAGCCTGCGTCATATTAAAAGTTCCAGTAAGATTTACCTTCAGAACCCTATCAAAATCCTCTTCTGTCATACGAAGAGCCATTCCATCTTTGGTAATCCCTGCATTGTTGACCAAAATATCGACGCTACCGAGTGTTTCGATGGCTTCTGCCACCATTCGTTTGGCATCTTGCGCGCTTGAAATATCTCCTGAAATAGCTAGGACTTTCACACCATAACCTGCAAAGCTATCCAGCAAGTCCTGGCCTAGCTGACCACGACCGTTCAGCACCACATTAGCACCAAGACTAGCAAACTTATGGGCAATGGCCAAGCCAATTCCTCGACTTGAACCTGTTACAAAAACATTTTTATTTGTTAATTCCATGATTCCTCCTCATGATTTATTCAATACTATTTGTAACCCCTCTATATCTTCAATGGCTACAACATGCGCCGTCTTATCGATTTTCTTGACAAATCCTGATAATATTTTACCTGGACCGATTTCAATAAAATTAGTCACACCAGCTTCCTGCATGGTTGCAATTGACTCATAGAAACGAACTGGTTCCATCACTTGACGGGTTAGAAGTAATCTTATCTCATCTTTTTTCATCACTGTAGCTTGGGTATTTCCCACCAATGGTACTCGAAAATCTGCGAAATCTACCTGTTCCAAAGCTAAGGCTAACTGATCTGATGCTGGTTTTAAAAGTGCTGTATGAAAGGGGCCAGATACATTGAGCGGAATCATCCGTTTGACACCTGCTTCCTTCAGCAATTCAACTGCCTCATCCACAGCAGCCACCTCCCCACCGATGACGATTTGGGCCGGTGTGTTGTAGTTGGCTGGGGAAACAATACCAGAGGTAACTGTTGAGCAAATTTCTTCAATCAAGTTGACATCTGTGTTTAGAACAGCAACCATTTTACCAGTCCCTGCTGGCGCAGCCGTTTCCATATATTCACCACGCTTAGCAATCAGGGCAATCGCATCTTCAAAGGCCAAAGCTCCCGATGCCACCAGAGCTGAATATTCTCCCAAGGATAGACCAGCTACCATATCAGGTTGTACTCCCTCTTCTTCCAGTAGTCGAAAAATAGCCACAGAAGTGGTCAAAATAGCAGGTTGGGTATAGCGAGTCTGATGTAATTTATTCTCTTGATTGTCAATTAGGGCACGAATGTCATACCCCAGAATCTGACTAGCCTGGTCAAACGTTTCTCTAACTATCGGGTAATATTCGTAAAGGTCGCGAACCATACCCACTGTCTGAGACCCTTGACCTGCAAAAAGAAAAGCTGTCTTTGTCATCCTATTCTCCAACCGAAGCCCAACGGCTTGCCTCTTCTTTAATCACTTTGGCTGCTCCATAATAAATATCTTTCAAAATATCTTCACAAGATTCTTCTTTAGAAACTAGACCAGCAATTTGACCAGCCATTACTGAGCCATTTATTACATCACCATCAACAACTGCATTACGGAGCGCTCCTGCACCAAGTTCTTCAATAGCATCTGCCGAAATTTTACCTGCCAAGAAATCTTTCTCTGCAGCTGCATAGGCAGATGACAACTTATTCTTGATGGCTCTCACAGGATGTCCAACAATGGATGCAGATACTGTTGTATCAATATCCTTAGCTTTTAAAACTTTTTCCTTATAAGCCTGATGGGCATTAGACTCTGTAGCTACTACAAAACGAGTTCCAACTTGCACCGCTTCTGCACCCAACATGAATGCTGCTGCTGCACCTGCACCATCTGCAATACCTCCAGCAGCAATAACAGGAATAGATACAGCTTCAACAACCTGACGAACCAAGGTCATGGTGGTCAATTTACCAATATGGCCTCCGGCTTCCATTCCTTCAGCAATAACAGCATCTACCCCTAATTTTTCCATGCGTTTAGCAAGGGCTACACTCGGTACAACAGGAATAACTGTAATCCCTGCAGCATGGAGACGCTCCATATACTTCCCTGGATTTCCAGCTCCTGTAGTGACAACTTTCACACCTTCTTCGATGACCAAGTCAACAATGTCATCCGCAAAAGGAGACAAAAGCATGATATTAACACCGAAAGGCCTATCCGTGATAGATTTAACCTTGTCTATGTTAGCCTTGACCACCTCTTTGGGAGCATTCCCTCCACCGATGATTCCTAGACCACCTGCATTAGATACGGCACCAGCCAAATCTCCATCAGCTACCCAAGCCATACCACCTTGAAAAATTGGATACTGAATATCGAGCAATTCTGTTATTTTCGTCTTCATAATTCCCTCTTTTTTTCTTGCTTACCTAATCATTTGAATATCAAACCATTAGCTAAACAAGCGAGGGCAAAGCCCTCACTAAAAATTAGTTTGATGTTTCAACGTTTTGAACATCAAACTATATATTCAAAGAAAAATGCTAAACAGCACTTTCCTTAACAGTCATTATTTTGTTTTTTCTTCAACATAAGCAACCAAATCGCCTACAGTTGTCAAACCTTCTTCAGTATCGATTTGAATATCGAATGCATCTTCGATTTCAGAGATGACTTGGAAAAGATCCAATGAATCTGCATCCAAATCTTCAAAGGTTGTTGTAAGGGTCACTTCTTCAGCATCCTTACCCAATTCTTCAACGATGATTTCCTGTACTTTTTCAAATACTGCCATGATATGTGTCTCCTTTTGGAAAATAAAATATTTTAATCTTGCCTAGGGCAAGGAATTAACTAAAGTTGTAAGAGTAGAGTTCCCCATGTGAGGCCTCCACCGAAACCAGCCATGAGAACAGTCTGGCTTCCATCCAATCGCAACATTCCGCTCTCTACACATTCTGATAAGAGAATAGGAAGACTTGCTGCGCTGGTATTGCCATATTTATCCATATTTGCTGGAAATTTTTCACGCGCCACTCCCAATTTACGAGCCATCTTATCTAGGATACGTATATTGGCTTGATGTAGCAAGAAATAATCAACGCAATCCACAGTCATATCAGCTTGTTCTAGCAGCTCTGCCATGGTTGCCGTAACATCCCTCGTAGCAAATTCAAATATAGCTCTGCCCTCCATTTGGATAAAGGGTTGCTGACGGCTTTGTGTAGAGAATGGCGTCTCTTTCTGGTCTATCCCTGCTGTCAGACTAGCACCTCGACCGCCATCTGTTCGCAAGATTTCTGCTAAAAAGCTCGGTTGTTCACACGCTTCCAGCAAAACTCCTCCAGCACCATCTCCAAATAAAACTGCCGTTGATCGATCTGACCAGTCGACAGACCTTGATAGGGTCTCTGCTCCAATGACAAGTCCTCTCTTATAGACTCCTGAAGCAAGCATTTTTTCCGCTGTTGATAGCGCAAAAACAAATCCTGAACAAGCTGCAACGAGATCATAGGCAAAAGCCTTTTTCGCACCAATTGCTGCTTGAACCATAGCTGCCGTTGATGGCATGGATGCATCTGGAGTAATCGTTGCGACGATGATGAAATCAATATCAGAAGCATCTAGTTGAGACTTTTCTAATAATTTCTTTGCTACCTGACTAGCTAATTCACTAGTTGTCTCGTCCGTAGCAACATGTCGTTGTCTGATACCTGTACGGCTACGAATCCATTCATCACTGGTATCCATTTGCTGGACTAAATCATCATTGGTCACAATCTTCTTCGGAAGGTAGTGGGCTACCTGACTGATTTTAGCATAGGTTCTCATTTCAAATCCTCCAAGAAGTGATAGAGTTTCATGAGTCCTTTCTTCATTACTTGGTATTCCGTATCATCCATTCCATCCGTGATTTGTTTCACCATTTCATTATGAAATCTTTGATGCAATCGATAGACTAATCGGCCCTTCTTTGTTAAATAGATATGCACCACACGCCTGTCTTTGGTCGAACGAATCCGTTCCACGTATCCTTTTCGTTCCAAATTATTCAGGCTGGTTGTCACGGTTCCCAAAGTAACCATCAAAGTCCGAGCTACATCACTCGGTGTAGCCCCATCAATATTTCCAATCACATCAATCGTGTGCATTTCTTTTATGGAAATGTCATTAAATCGGCTACTACGCAGACTTGTTTCTTCAATCACTAACACATTATTAAAAATGGCCGTTAAATAGTCATTCACTTTTGGATCTTTCAAAACAGGCCTCCTTTACTTTGATAGTCAAAGTATAAACCATAAAACTTTGAATGTCAAACATTTTTTTGAACAATCTGTCATTATTTCCCGATAAATATCGGTCTCCGACGTTCAGCATGTGCCCGAACACCTTCTTTAAAATCCTCTTTATAAGCTAGAGATTCTTGCATGGCTAACTCCAATTGACGATATGACTCCCAGTCCTTAAACTGACTTTCCCAAACCAATTGTTTAATGGCAGCATAGGAGTTAACAGAGCCACGCAAGAGTTTTTTTACCACTTGGGCAACTATCTTCTCTAATTTTTCTGGCTCAGCCAGTTTATAAACAATACCATATTCCAGGGCCTTATCAGCGGATAACCCTTCTCCAGTAATGGCTAATTGACTAGCACGATTGCTACCAATCGCCCGACTAAGCAAGAAGATGCCACCCGCATCTGGGGCTAGCCCAACACCTACAAAGGCTTGAATGAACTTTGTTTTACTTGATGCAATAACAAAGTCTGCCGCTACTGCCATATTGGCAGCTGCTCCAGCAACCGCACCATTTGTTACCATTAAAACAATTTTAGGTATTTTCTTCAGCGCAAACGAAATATTATTGACGAGCTCAGCAATTTTGACGAGCGAACCAATATCATCTTCATCTACGGCACGCTTCATCTCCACCAGATCTCCCCCTACTGAGAAAACGGAGCCCTCTGCTTGAATTTGTAAGATTTTTACAGTTTCATCATTTTCTGCAAGTTGAATGGCATTTAATATTTCCTCACACATGGGAATATTAAACCCATTTGACACATCAGGTCTATCGAGAGTCAAAATAGCAATTGAATCGATTACTTCATAGCGAATAGTTTGGTAGGCCATACCATCCTCCTTCTAAAATAATTTGATATTTAAAAGGTTTGAATATCAAATTTCAAATTCTTGTTTTCCATTGTAACATAGTTTTTGACAGACTTACTATTTTCTTTACACGAAAGTGTGACAGCTGAAAAAAAGCTGGCAAAGCCAACTTTTAAAAGATATTTGGTTATGACGGGTAAGTAGGAATTGGTATTAAAGTTGTAGCCATTCCAAGGCCTGTTCAAGGCTATCAACCAACTTATCCGCTTTGGATTGATCCATTCCAAACTGTTGATCACGAATAGCCCATACAGTTAAACCAGCTGCTTTTGCGGCCTCAATCCCTTTGGCGCTATCTTCAAAAACCAAAATGTCCGATTTTGGAACCCCTGTTGCTTTTGCAGCTTGTTCATAAACAGCTGGATCTGGTTTGGGTGCTACACAATCCATTGCTGAATAGATTTGACTGAAATACGAGCGAATTCCCGTTTCTTTCAAGGCTCTCTCAATATCAATTCGATCAGTATTTGATGCCAGAACAAGCGGGACAGGATGTAAACTGAGTCGCTCTAAGACAGACTTGACATCTGGAAATACTCGTTCAGCGTAAGGTGTGGGACGATTCTCCTTATAAATTCGGTACTCCTCCTCCAACACAGGAACATCCCATTTTTCGTAATCATCTCCTAAAATACGTTGCCATACTTGACCAGCACGCCCTCCAATAAAAAAGGATGGTTTCAGATGACTCACTGACAACCCTTTCGTCAGCAAGAAATCTATACGCCGCTGAAAATAAAATGATTCTGTATCAAAAATTACTCCATCCATGTCAAAAATAATTGCTTTTACCATTCTGGCCTCCTAACTCCTCTATTGTATCATAGTCAATAAGGATTTTCGATTTTCTGAAATTTTTCAACAACAAACCTTGTTCGTATTTATTAGGTTTCTCACCAAGATTTTTCTGAACATACTGACAATTCCGCCTTATTCTGCTATAATAGAAAAAAATATTCAAGGAGATTAGAATGAAAGTGGTAAAATTTGGTGGAAGTTCCCTTGCTTCTGCCGGTCAATTAGAAAAAGTATTCAACATTGTTCAATCGGATTCTGAACGCCGTTTTGTTGTTGTTTCAGCACCTGGAAAACGCAATGCCGAAGATACAAAGGTTACAGATGCATTAATTAAGTATTACAGAGAATATGTTGATGGGAAAGATGTAACAGCAAGCCAAGAGTGGATTATCAACCGTTACCAGGCAATGGTCGATGAACTTGGTTTTTCAGCTAATAGCATGAAGAAAATTGCTGAAAACATCATTTCTCTTGCCAACTTACCAATTAATGATAACGAATTCCTTTACGATACTTTTTTATCCGCTGGGGAAGATAACAATGCAAAATTAATCGCTGAATACTTTACTTTTAGAGGGTTACCAGCACGCTATGTTCATCCGAAAAAGGCTGGCATTATTGTAAGTTCTGAACCAGGAAATGCACGAATTCTTCCTTCGAGCTATGATAAAATTGAAGAATTGCGAAATGCAGAGGAAGTTTTGGTCATCCCTGGATTCTTTGGGGTGACTGTTGACAATCAAATTTGTACCTTCTCACGGGGTGGATCTGATATCACAGGATCCATCGTTGCTGCAGGGGTTAAGGCAGATCTGTATGAAAATTTTACAGATGTAGATGGGATCTTTGCTGCTCACCCTGGAATTATCAAACACCCACACTCTATCAAAGAACTAACCTATCGTGAGATGCGTGAATTAGCATATGCAGGTTTCTCCGTTCTTCATGATGAGGCCCTTCTTCCTGCTTATCGCGGTCGTATTCCATTGGTTATTAAAAATACCAATAACCCTAGCCACCCAGGTACTAGAATTGTTCTTGATCATACAGATCAAACCCTCCCTGTCGTTGGGATTGCTGCAGATGATGGTTTTGTCAGCATCAATATTTCTAAATACCTCATGAACCGTGAAGTCGGATTCGGGCGCAAAGTCCTTCAAATTTTAGAGGATTTAAACATTCGTTTTGAACATATGCCAACTGGTATTGATGATTTGTCCATCGTACTTAGAAATAGAGAATTGACACCAATCAAAGAAGCTGAAATTCTACGTCAATTGAAAACAAAAATGGAAGTTGATAAGGCTGAAATCGAACACGGCTTGTCTATTATCATGATCGTCGGTGAAAATATGAAGAGCCATGTCGGTGTAACTGCGACCGCAACTAGTGCCTTATCCGACCAAAATATTAATTTAGCTATGATTTCACAAGGTGCTAGTGAAGTTTCTGTCATGTTCGTAGTCAAAACAGAAGAAAAAGAAAAAGCTTTACAGGCATTATATGCAGCCTTTTTTAACTAAAAACGTCTTCATATCTTTAGAAGTTTTTCAGTGCCAGGTCATGAATCCAAAAAAACCAGAGTTATTAAAAGCTCTGGTTTTTTCTTATTAAGCTATCATTAGAAAAGTTTATGAATTAGTTCACTTCAACCTTTTCAGTCCATGGACTTGCTTTTGTTACAAGGACGTCATTTAATTCTTCAACATTTCGGCGACCTTGATCTGCTAACCAAGCCTTAGCAGCTTCTTCACCTTCTTTGGCAAAAATAGCCACTGCATCTTTCCATGTCGCACGACCACAGAGCACACCATTAAAGGATGACCCTGATTCTTTTGAAAAGACAAGAGTTTCTTGGAAAAGTTTAGCTGAGACACCTGCACTCAAATATATAAATGGCAAATGAGTAGCTTCCGATTGCTCTTTGAAATAGGCTCTTGCTTCATCTGCAGTATAAACAGGTTCTTCACTTGTATGGCCTTCGACAAAATTCATATTTACAGGCACTTCTACCTTAAGAACGTCTGCATTATACTGTGGTTTGCTGAATTCACGCATTGCACCATTTACCTTATGAGGTTTTAAGCTTGCATACTCCCGTGAAGTTACATCCATGTCACTTGCATCATAGGTTAGAATTTCTACAAAATAAGGAATATCTTCCGCAATACATCCACTACCAATCCGTTCAACCAAAGCATGTTTAATATCATTAATTTCAGGTTTGTCGTCTACGTCATAGTACAACAAAATTTTAACCGCATCTGCACCTAATTCTTTGATACGTTTTGCTGACCAAATTGGAAGAAGATCTGGTAAACGTCCTGGTGTCGAAGCATCATATTCGGCTTTTTCATAGGCAGCGATAAACCCACAATCTGCATGACGCAGTTCAGACGCAGTCACTCCATACTCTGCATCAAGAAGAATGGAACTGGCATATGGGGTTAGTTCGCTAGAAATGACTTTTTTGAAGTCCACCAAAATATCATTAGCAAAATCTTCACCACCAGCGGTTGCTGCCAACAACCCTTTCAAGGCACCTCGTTGGTCAATCGCAAGTGCTGCGATAACCTGATTTCCATTTGACAAGCGAGTCATATGTTCATACTTAGTTTGTTATAGTTGCAATTTAGTCATTAGAATCCTCCTTAAGAATACATAATAGACAATTATTAACCAAGTTATTTTAGATGATTTTTTCGGTTGATTAGCCGAACCGTTTCACACCATCTAAATAAGTAGCTTTCAGATGACCTGCATCATCTACTACAATAAAATCAGCTGCACGACCTTCAGCAATTAGGCCACAAATATGATCAATGTTGACAGAACGTGCTGGTGCTAATGAAGCCATACGTAATGCATCGGGAAGGCTGACCAATCCCCAGCTCACCACATTTTGTACAGCTTCAATCAATTCCAAAATAGAACCTGCTAAACTTCCACTTTCTTTGAGGCGAGCCGTTCCATCTTTAACAATGACTTCAAATTCCCCAAGTCTTGATTCACCCTCGCCCATACCTCCGGCTCTCATACAGTCAGTGATTAGAACTGTCTCTTTTGCTCCACGGGCCTTAACCACAATTTCCGCTGCTGCTGGATGAACATGATGTCCGTCACAAATCATTTCTGCATAAACATCATGTAAACTTAAAGCTGCACCGACCATGCCAGGTTCACGATGATGAAGTCCACTCATACCATTATAGACATGAACAAAAACATTAGCACCTGCTTCAACCGCAGCCTGCGCCTGAGCAAAGGTTGCATCACTGTGTGCTAAAGCGGTATGAATAGCTTTGCTATTTGCAAATTCAATGAATTCTTTAACTCCTTCTCGTTCTGGAGCAATAGCAATCTTATTCACCAAACCATTCGATAGACTATGCCAGCGGTCTAACTTCTCAATAGAAGGATCACTCATATACTTAGGATTTTGAGCGCCCTTGTATTTTTCTGTAAAGAATGGCCCTTCCAAAAAGATACCTTGAATTTTAGCCCCTGTTTCTTCACCTGCATGTTGACCAATCGTTTCACAGACTGCATCTAAATTTTCAGTCGAATCTGTCAGTGTTGTCGGCAGCCAAGAAGTAACACCACAGGCTAGCAAGCCATCTGAAATAACTTTAATTCCTTCAAAATCATTATCCATCACATCATGTGACGCATAGCCGTGGATATGCGTATCCACCAAGCCCGGTGCAATATGATAGTCTGAGTAATCTATTATATTTCCATCTGGTTTTTCGGTAATAATGTGACCGAACTGCCCATCATCAGTAATTTCCAAATATGCATCAACTTTCTCACTATCTGCAAGAATAATTGATTTTGCTTTGATGTAGCTAACCATATTGGCCCCCTTATATTTCATATATATTTTCTTGAACTGGTTATAACCATATATGATTGTATTGTAGACCGATTCTCTTTAAATGTCAAGTAATTACTAGCATTCATTAGACCTCAATCATTAACATAAAATACTATAGGTACTTTCTTTGGAATAGACCTCCGTTTGCCCTTTACCGCTTCCACTCATTAATTCATGTAACATCAGATTACTACACATTTTTGAACCATGAGTGTGACATTTCCCTCAGTCAGGAGATAGGGAACAAAAAAATCTATCATTTTCTGGTAGATTCGCTTACCACCAGAAAATGATAGATTTTTGATTAAAAGTTGATTTATTTATCTTATTGATGTTTACGAGGCAAACGATCTGTCAATAAACATACAATCTCATAATTTATCGTGCCAACATAATCAGCCCATTCTTGAACCGTTATTTCCTTGTCTTCTTCACGGCCTATCAAGGTTACTTTTGTTCCAACTTGATATGATTTCGGCAAACGGATCGTCATTTGATCCATGGAAATACGTCCAATAATTTCACAATATTGACCATCGACCAGAACATGGAAACCTTGGAGTCTTCGCACTACACCATCAGCGTATCCAACAGGAATAGTACCTATCCACTCAGTCTCAGAACTCTGATACGTTGACCCATATCCAAGAAAGGTACCAGCCTCGACTTGCTTAACATGTACGAGTTCAGAGTACAATCCCAGTGCAGGTTGGAGCTTGAATGGTAGGTCTAAGGTACGTCCACTAGGATTTAGACCATACAGAACATCCCCTAATCGAACCATGTTAAACACCGTATCTGCATGCCAGATACTTGTAGCTGAATTACTTGCATGTATCCAACGAGGCAATTCCGGTAACCTATCTAACCATTCCTTAAAACGTGTCAATTGCTCGTGGAAGTAATGTGCATCTTCTTCATCTGCTGTTGCAAAATGAGTAAAAATACCCTCAAATTCAAGATCCATCTCACTCATAAGATCAAGCACTTTCTCCAACTCAGACCAGTCTCTGAATCCAATTCTCCCCATTCCAGTATCTAGTTTAACATGAACAGCTAAACCAGCTAGATCCTGACCAGATGCTTTAACCAGCTCTAACCACTCTAAACTTGCAAGAGTGACACTGATATTTAACTTCAATGCTAAATGCAGATCGTCAACAGGTATAACTCCCAAAATCAAGATTGGGTGCTCTATTCCAGCCTGACGTAATTCGAACGCTTCATCCAGGTTTGAAACACAAAAACCTGCTACTTGGCTCGCTAACCGTCGAGATACTGCAACAGCACCATGTCCATAAGCATTTGCTTTAATAACTGCAAATGCTTGTGTCTTTCTAGGCAAAGGTTCAATCACTTGTTCAAGATTAGCTGCTATAGCATCTAATTGAACCTCAATATAACTGGGTCGATGGTCACTTTCAATCATTATTTTCCTCCAAAATCACGCTTGCTTGCACAAATTCTCCAGAATGACTAATGCTCAGCCAAATTTTTCCACTAAACGGACTCTTCGCAATGTAGGGAGCCCCTTGGCGATTATTTAATACTTCAATATCTTGAAAACCCACTATTCCAATACCGACTCCTAATGCCTTAGAAAATGCTTCTTTGACAGCCCAACGACCAGCCAAATATTCCAACTGTCGTCGTCCTTGCAAATCCTGATAGCGTTCAAATTCTTTTGAAGTCAGTACTTTTTTGGGGAACCCCTGATGTTTTTCGCGAGCACGCTCGATAGCCTTTATATCTTGAAGGTCAATCCCATGTCCAACAATCATGAATCGTGCTCCTTCTTTATACAATATTTTAAATACTTCAAAAGACTGGACAGCCGTCCAGTCCTTCATTCATCCCTAGACCTTGTATTCACCGGTCATACTTCCATCTTAGACCTAGTTTCTAAGTCAGTCATCGTTCGTTTTTTCAAAACACAGGAGTATTCCAGTCAAAAAACTGCCTTGATGAGCGAAAACCATTTCTTAAATAAAAGCAGATTACTTGTGAATACAAGTTCTTATTAACGGCCGTGACAATTTTTAAATTTCTTACCAGACTGACATGGACATGGATCATTCCGATCAACACCTTCAAATGAAACAGCATCTTTAGTTTGGACAGGTTGGTTTGGCATAATGTTCTTAACTGCCGTTGTACGTGATTCTTGTACTGAGCGTTCCCGTTCAATATTGTCATGAATCTGCGCTTTCATCATGAGTCGTGTAACTTCAAACTCAATTGCACCAATCATATCATTAAACATATTAAATGATTCTGACTGATATTCGACGATTGGATTATTCTGAGCATATCCACGTAAGCTTACTGCATTGCGTAACTGATCCATCGCATCAATATGATCTGTCCATTTATTGTCTACAACACGTAGAATGAGTACCTTCTGGAATTCGCGAATTCGATCTTCATCACGAAGCTTCTTCACTTGTGAATCATAGACTCTCAAAGCTAGTTCATACAATTCATCAATGATTTCTTTTTTATTCATTGATTTAAAGGACTCCGCATGCAATGTACCATCTTCAACCAATGTTGTATGAGCAAACTTAATAATCCCATCAATGGCTTCATCTTTTGAACCCAAGAAATGACCTTCCACTTGACGCTCAATGGTCCGCTTCATCATTGCCTTGATTTCAGGTGCCAAATCACGATCCGCTGTAATCACATCTTGACGTTGTTTGTAGATGATTTCACGTTGTTCACGCATAACGTCATCATATTGTAGAACTTGTTTACGTGAATCGTAGTTATTTCCTTCTACACGTTTCTGTGCTGATTCAACTTGACGTGTGAGCATTTTCGATTTGATTACAGACTCTTCTTCTGAAAGGTTCATACGTTGCATAAACACCTTGATCCGTTCTGAACCAAAACGTTTCATCAAATCATCTTCGAGTGATAAGTAGAACTGAGATTCCCCTGGATCACCCTGACGACCTGAACGTCCACGAAGCTGATTATCAATACGGCGACTCTCATGACGTTCTGTACCAATCACACATAGTCCACCTAATTCTCGCACACCAGGACCTAACTTAATATCTGTACCACGTCCAGCCATGTTTGTTGCAATCGTAACAGCTCCACGCTGACCAGCATTCATGATGATTTGGGCCTCGCGATAATGGTTTTTAGCATTCAATACCTCATGCGGAACGCCTGCAGCAACTAATTTTTGTGAAATCAAATCAGATGTTTCAACCGAAACTGTACCAACCAGTACTGGTTGACCTTTTTCATAACGGCGCTTCACATCAGCGATAACGGCGTTGAATTTGTACTCTAAGCTTGGATACAGCAAATCTTCATGGTCAACACGAGCAATAGGTCGGTTGGTTGGAATTGGTACAACACGGATATTATAGACTTCACGAAACTCTTCTTCTTCTGTCTTACCTGTACCCGTCATACCTGCCAATTTTTTATACATACGGAAGAGGTTTTGGTAGGTGATCGAAGCACTGGTTTTCGATTCATTTTGAACAGGCACACCCTCTTTAGCTTCGATTGCTTGGTGTAGACCATCAGAATAGCGACGACCTTCCATAGTACGTCCTGTAAATGGATCGATAATCATGACTTCGTGATCTTCATTTACCAAATAATCAACATCATAGGTCATGATGTAATTAGCACGAAGGGCATTGTCTAAGAAGTGAGTGATGGCTACATTTTCAATATCATATAGATTATTTAATTTGAAGAATTTTTCAGCCTTATCAATACCTGTATCAGATAAACCAATTGTTTTTGAAGGAACGTCAATAATATAGTCTTCCTTATCCAATGATTTAACCAAGTTATCCGCCAAGAAATATAATTGATTTGTTTCAGAACCTTGAGGACCAGAAACAATCAGAGGAGTACGAGCTTCGTCAATCAGGATAGAGTCCACTTCATCGATCAAGGCATAGTTTAATGGACGTTGCACCATATCTTCTGCACGAACGACCATATTATCTCTAAGGTAATCAAAACCGATTTCTGAGTTGGTAGAGTAGGTAATATCGCAGTTATAGGCTTCACGTTTTTCTAGCGGTGATTTAGCTGCCAGGTTAATTCCGACTGATAGTCCAAGCCAAGAATATAACTCACCCATTTCGGTCGCATCACGGGTTGTCAAATATTCATTTACCGTAACTACGTGAACACCTTTTCCTGAAAGGGCGTTCAAATAAACAGGCATAGTCGCAGTCAACGTTTTTCCTTCACCAGTACGCATTTCTGGTACATCACCATTGTGAAGAACGATCCCCCCCATAACCTGAACTTTATATGGATAAAGACCTAATATACGTCTAGCTCCTTCTCGAACAACTGCATACGCTTCATACAAAAGGTCATCTAAGGATTCTCCCTTGCTGTAACGTTCTTTAAATTCAGTAGTTTTTGCTTGCAATTGCTCGTCACTGAGCGCAGCCATTTCATCAGCATAAGAAAATACTCTGTCTGCCATTTTTTCAAGTTTTCTTTGCTCTCCCTTGTCATTTTCAATGAGAGAACGAAGCACATTTGTTACCATACTATTCATCCTATTTTCTCGTTTTAGTTCAATAATATATTATACCTTGAATATGCTGTTTTTGCAAGAATACGGCTAAAAGTCAATCAAATAAAGAGAGTTTATGAAAACCAATAAAAATAATAAAAGAAAAATAAGTTCATAACACAGCATTTCAAAGTTTTTTAACTATCCTAACACCTGCCTATCTAAATGTGTAAAATTTTAATATTGAAACACTTGTACTTGGGAAAGTCACTTACATTTTTTGCATGCCTTAAAATGGGGAAACTAACTTTCACATTCTATATAGAATATCCAGTCACTAATACTCAATGAAAATCAGGTCAACAAGTTCTGTTTTAAATTTCGAAGAGTATAAGATTTATCTTTCCAATATAACTTCTTATTCTGAAAAAAAGCAACCCTTTCATTAACAGGGTTGCCATTTCAACTTTTCTCACTTTTATTTTTCAGATACTTTTCTTGCTAAGGCAAAATTACCAAGAGTTGCAGAACCATTTTCAGCAACAGCTGGCGTTACGATATATTCTTTGACATCTGGTGTTGGGAGATAATCGTTCATCAAACCGACAAACTTCTCACGTACACGATTAAGCATGTGCTCTTGAGCCATAACTCCTCCACCAAATACAATTACTTGCGGACGATAAAGCAAGGTTGCCTGTACGGCTGCTTGAGCAATGTAGTAAGCCTGCACATCCCAAACTTCTGAATTCAACTCTATCAATTCACCTCGAATACCTGTCCGTCCTTCAAGTGAAGGACCTGCTGCTAAGCCTTCCAAACACCCATTGTGGAATGGGCATATTCCCTTAAATTCATTTTTAACATCGTAAGGGTGTAAGGCAACGTAAGTATGACCAGCTTCAGTATGACCCAAGCCACCTATAAACTCACCATTCTGAATAGCACCTGCCCCAATACCTGTACCGATTGTATAGTAAACTAAGCTCTTTACCCCTTTACGAACCAGGGTTTCACCAAAAGCTGATGAATTCACATCTGTCGTGAAGTAGAATGGAATATTAAATTCCTTAGCAATCAGACCAAGTAAATCAATATTTGACCAATGAGGTTTTGGAGTTGAAGTTATGTATCCATATGTCGACGAGTTTTGATCAATATCAATTGGACCAAATGAACCTATCGCAATACCTGCCAAACGATCTTCATAGCGTTTGAAGAATTCGACTGTTCGTTCAATCGTTTCATAAGGAGTTGTCGTAGGAAATTGTGTTTTTTCAACAACTTGGAATTGTTCATCGCCTACGGCACAAACAAACTTTGTACCACCCGCTTCCAAGCTACCATATAATTTTGTCATATTATTTTCTCCCATTGTTTTATCTGTTTCATTATACCATAGAAAAAAGTAGAAGAAAAAGGCCTAATGCCTTTTCCTTTCAATTTTCTATACTATTTTACTACTTTCATGAAGTTATCACCATGAGCGATTGTTCCTTCAGCAAGTGGTGAAACTTCAGCAAAGTCTGCTGTATTTGTTACGATTATCATCGTAGTATCATCTAGACCTGCTTCAGCAATTTTCGCAGCATCGAATTTAGCGATTGGAGTACCAGCTTTTACTTTATCGCCAGCTGCTACTAATTTTTCAAATCCGTTACCGTTCATTGAAACAGTGTCAATACCAATGTGGATAAGAATTTCAGCACCAGAAGCTGTTTTCAATCCGTAAGCATGACCTGTTTCAAAAGCAATTGTTACTTCTGCATCTGCTGGTGCATAAACAACACCCTCAGAAGGTTTAATAGCCAAACCTTTACCCATAGCTCCTGATGAGAAGACTGGGTCATTAACATTTTCAAGAGTAACTACATTACCTGAAAGTGGAGAAACAAGAGTTTCTTCAGAAAGAAAAGCTGTTGTAGCTTCATTTGCTAGAGCCGCTGTTTCCTTTGCAACAGCAGAAGGTTTACCAGCAACTGGCTCTTCATCTTCATAACCGAAGAGGTAAGTAAGAGCAAAACCAAGAGCAAATGATACAGCAACCATAAGGATGTATGGAAGAATTTGACCATTACCTGCGTAAAGTGTCAAACCTGGGATGATAGTAACACCCATACCTGTACCGGCAAGACCAAGAAGAGATGCTACAGCACCACCGATGGCACCCGCAACCAATGAAAGAAGGAATGGTTTGCGGAAACGCAAGTTAACACCGAAGATAGCTGGCTCAGTAATACCGAGGAAGGCAGAAAGAGCTGCTGGGAAAGCAAGAGCTTTCAATTTAGGATTCTTAGTTTTCACACCAACCGCTACTGTAGCAGCACCTTGTGCTGTCATAGCTGCAGTGATGATAGCGTTGAATGGGTTAGCACCAGTGTTTGCTACCAATTGAGCTTCCAAGAAGTTAAAGATATGGTGAACACCTGATACAACGATAACTTGGTGAACACCACCGATAAGGAAACCACCAAGACCCATTGGCAAGTTCAAGATAGCTTGTGTACCAGCCAAGATGTAGTTTTCAACCACGTGGAAGACTGGACCGATGACAAACAAGCCAAGAATAGACATTACAAACAAGGTTACGAATGGTGTTACCAAGAGGTCAAGAACTTCTGGAACAACCTTGCGGACAGCTTTTTCAAATTTAGCACCGATCAAACCGATGATGAAGGCTGGCAATACTGAACCTTGCAAACCTACAACTGGGATGAAACCGAAGAAGATAGTTGGTTTCACATCGCCACCTGATGCTACAACCCAAGCGTTTGGCAACTGACCCGCAATGAGCATCATACCAAGAACGATACCGATTGTTTGGTTACCACCGAATACACGGAATGTTGACCATACTACCAAGGCTGGCAATACGATGAAGGCTGTATCTGTCAAGATTTGTGAGTAAACGTTCAAATCTTCTGGAAGAGTATAACCAAGAGCTCCAAGAAGACCACGAAGACCCATGAAAAGACCAGTTGCTACGATAGCAGGAATGATTGGAACGAATACATCACCAAATGTACGAATGGCACGTTGGAACCAATTACCTTGTTTTGCTGCTTCTGCTTTTTGTTCAGAACTTGTAGAGGTTGGAAGACCAAGGGCTACTACTTCATCATAGATTTTGTTTACTGTACCAGTCCCAAAGATGATTTGGTATTGACCAGAGTTGAAGAAAGCACCTTGTACTTTTTCGATGTCTTCTACTGTATCCTTGTCGATTTTTCCTTCATCAACAACCATAACACGAAGGCGAGTCGCACAGTGGGCAACGCTACGTACGTTTTCGCGTCCGCCAAGAGCGTCAATGACTTTTTTTGCAATTTCTGTATTGTTCATCTTGCAAAAATCTCCTTATAAATATTTTTTGTTTTTGAAAGTGTTTTCAAACTTTCGATGCTTTAATTATATCATTTTCCATCTATATGTCAAACGTTTATCATATTTTTTTTTGAATTTGTTAAAACCACTGTTAAAACTTGATTTTTTACAAGATAACGTTTACTATAATAATTGAAAAAATAGAATTTTGGAGAAAATTATGGCATTCACAACTGAGGAACGTTACAGAGCTTACGCTGACTGGACACCCGAATACATTGAAAAAATTAAAAAGAATACTGAAAGTTCACCTTGGAGGACCAACTTCCATATCGAAACACCGCACGGACTCTTGAACGATCCCAATGGGTTCTCTTATTTCAATGGAAAATGGACTTTATTTTATCAATACTTTCCTTTTGGTGCAGCCCACGGCCTAAAATCATGGGTACATGCTGAATCAACCGATCTGGTTCATTTTGAAGAAACAGGTACTGTTCTTTATCCAGATACTCCTTTAGACAGTCACGGTGCCTACTCTGGCTCTGCCATGGAATTTGGCGACAAGCTCTTCCTCTTCTATACTGGAAATGTCCGCGATAAAAATTGGGTTCGCCATCCATACCAAATCGGTGCCTTGATGGACAAGGACGGTAAAATTGAAAAGATTGATAAAGTCTTGATTGAGCAACCAGAAGATACCACCGACCATTTCCGCGATCCACAAATTTTCAACTATAAAGGGCAATATTACGCTATCGTCGGTGGACAAAATCTGGATAAAAAAGGAATTGTCAAACTTTATAAAGCTGAAAATAATGACTACCTCAACTGGTCCTATGTTGGTGACCTAGATTTTGCCAATGATATGACCGCTTATATGATGGAGTGCCCAAATATTGCGTTCGTCGGTGATCAACCCATCCTACTTTACTGTCCTCAAGGCTTGGACAAAAAAGTGTTGGACTACGGCAATATCTATCCAAATATGTACAAGATTGGTCAGAGTTTCGATCCTGAAACAGCTACTATTGTAGAACCAGGTGAATTGACCAATTTGGACTATGGTTTTGAGTGCTACGCAACCCAGGTCTTTAATGCACCGGACGGTCGCACACTCTCTGTAAGCTGGTTGGCTCTTCCTGATGTGGAATACCCAACAGATGCTTATGACTATCAAGGCTGTCTGTCATTGGTTAAAGAATTAACCATCAAGGACGGTAAGCTCTACCAATATCCAGTCGATGCTATTACCAGTCTTCGTAAAGAAGCTCAGCCGTTTTCAGCCCAAAAAGAAACCAATAATGTTTACGAATTGGAACTTGATTTTTCAGCGGGCACGAAGCACGAAATCGTATTGTTCGCAAATGAAGAAGAAAAAGGCTTGGTCTTGTCTGTAGACACTGAACAAGGCCAGATTACATTAGACCGTGGCAACTGTGGTCAGCCATTTGCTTTGGACTTTGGGACAACTCGTTCATGTGAAATTGAGCCTGGAGCAATAACTGCAAATATCTTCATCGATAAGTCAGTCTTTGAAATTTTTATTAATAAAGGAGAAAAAGTATTTTCTGGTCGCGTCTTCCCAGATGCCAATCAAAACGGAATTGTCATCCGAACAGGGGCACCGACTGGAACCTACTATCACTTAGATTATGGTCGCAAAACTAACTGATGTAGCACAGTTAGCTGGGGTTAGCCCCACCACTGTCTCACGCGTTGTCAATAAAAAAGGATACCTATCTGAAAAAACCATTCGCAATGTCGAGGAAGCCATGCGTGAACTAGGTTACAAACCGAACAACCTGGCACGTAGCTTACAAGGTAAATCCGCAAAATTAGTTGGTCTCATCTTTCCAACCATCAACAATATTTTCTATTCTGAGCTAATAGGACATCTGGAAAAAGAACTTTTTGATCGAGGTTATAAAACCATTATTTGTAATAGCCAACATGAATCCGATAAGGAACGTGAATATCTAGAAATGCTAGCAGCAAACCAAGTTGATGGTATTATTTCAGGCAGTCACAATTTGGGAATTCAAGACTACGATCGTGTCGTCGCACCAATTATTGCTTTTGACCGCAACCTCTCTCCTTCCATTCCCATTGTCTCCTCCGATAATTTTGCTGGCGGGATATTAGCTGCCCAAACCTTACAAAAAGCGGGATGTCACAATCCATTAATGATCACGGGAAATGACGACTCTAATTCTCCAACTGGACTACGACAAGTGGGCTTCACTTCTATTTTAGATGAAGCTAAAGTTTTTAAAATCGCAAGCGACTTATCCCCAGTAAGAAAAGAAATGGAGATTCGCTCAATACTTGAAAAATACAAACCAGATGGCATTTTTGTTTCCGGCGATGCGACAGCTATGCTGGTTTGGAATGTGGCTCGTTCTTTAAAATTATCCATTCCAGAGGATATCAAATTAATTGGTTATGACGGTACGAGTTTTATTGAGAGTTATTATCCTCAATTAACAACCATCAAACAGCCATTGGTCGAGATCGCACGGTTGTTAGTCGATTTACTGATTGATAAGATTGAGGGAAAGAAACTCCCAAAAACAGACTATATTTTACCAGTCACCCTCTTAGCTGGGGCGAGTGTATAAAAAAGACTGTACTTGAGTTGCCATCAAGTACAGTCTTTTTCACTTTTCATTCTACAATAAAAGAAGAAACCTTATTTGGCTTCTTCTTTTATAAACTGGCTTAGTACACCGTTGACAAATTTAGCAGATGCATCATCTGAAAATTCTTTGGCTAGTTCAACTGCTTCATTGACTGCAACACGACCTGGCGTTTCTTCAAAATATAAAATTTCAAATAATCCTAATCGCATGATATTCTTATCAATTAAAGTCAAACGATCCAAGGTCCAGCCTGATTTTAGTCGAGTGGATAATTCTTTATCCAACTCCTCACGATAATCCTCTACACCATTGACAAGATTAAGAAGGAAAAGTGGAATTTCAATTCCTTCTTGCTCATCTTCTTTATCATAAAGGTAAGAAAACTGAGCAGCTTGAACGGGTTCTTGTCCAAATTCAAGCGATAAGATTGCCTGCAACGCACATTTCCGCAAGGCATGTCTATTATTCTTCATCAAGGAAATCCTCTCCGAATAAATCTTTCAATGCTGGTTTTGGTGTCTTATCAGGAACAATGCCATTGACATGGATATTGACAGCATCAACTTGTACATCTGCATAATTAAGAACTGCTGTTTTAACAGCACGTTGAATATCCATAGATACGGCAGGTACATTGACACCATACTCTAAATAAACATAAATATCTGCAGTTACTCGACCTTCTTCATCCGTCTCAAGGTAAATTCCTTTATTTAGAGATGTTTTCGACCAGCTATCCGCTACTCTTTTGTTCTGGAGGGAATGTACCCCATCCACTTTAGCGGCAGCAATGCCTGTAATTACTTCAAGAACGCGTGGCGCAATAACAATTTCGCCCTGATATTCTACTGTCATAGGCTCTCCTTTCCTAAGAGGAAACGCTTAAGCGCGTGAAACGTAAGTTCCCTCTGCTGTATTAATAACAAGTTTTTGACCTGCTTCAATAAAATCTGGTACGTTAACAACAAGACCAGTCTCCATAGTCGCTGGCTTACCAGAACCTGTCACTGTTGCACCTTTGATAGATGGTTGTGTTTCAGCAACAACCAATTCAACAGTTGTTGGGACAGTGACACCAATCACTTCTGTTCCATAGAATTGAATTTTTACATCTGAGTTTTCTAACATGTATAGTAATTCTTCTTGGATTGTAGCTACTGGAATTTCATATTGATCATACGTTTCAGTATTCATGAAATAAGCAGTGTCATCCATTTGGTAAAGATATTGAGCTGGAACAGTCTCGATAATAGCTTGTTCAAATTTTTCATCGGGACGGTAAGTTGTATCGAAAGTAGATCCTGTACGCACATCGCGCAATTTCATACGCATGATGGTGTTGCCTTTACCAGGCTTGTGATGACTTGCTTCCAAGACCTTAATCAACTTACCTTCGGCTTCAAAGGTCATACCTGCTCTAAGTTTACTTGCTTCAATCATTTGAATGTTTACCTCTTAAAAATAATTTATTCGTTTTATTTTACCACAAATCAGCAAATTTCTCAAATGACAATCAATTCTTTTGGAGCTAGCGTCAAAACTTCACACCCTGTTTCAGTGATTAATAAGTCATCTTCGATCCGAACACCATATTTGTCATCCAAATAGATTCCAGGCTCATCCGTCAAGACCATACCTGCCTTGATGGCTTCATCAGATTTTCCAAAATACGGATACTCATGAATATCCAGACCGATACCGTGACCGATGCCATGTGTAAAGTTGGCTCCGTACCCCGCCGTATTGATAATCTCACGAGGAATAGCATCAAACTCGCGGTAGGTGACACCTTCCTTGGCCTGCTCAATTAAAGCCTTATTGGCACGCAAGACCACATCATAAATCTCACGCTCTTGATCTGTCACATGACCGATATGGATGGTCCGCGTCATATCGCTAACATAATGCTGATAATAGCAACCAAAATCCAGCGTCAAGGTCTCACCAGTTTGGATAACCTTTTCAGACGCTCTTCCATGAGGCATAGCAGAGCGGTAGCCAGATGCCACGATAAACTCAAATGATGCCCCTTCTGCACCGAGTTGACGCATGCGGTGGTCAAGAAAATGATTGACGTCCATCTCAGTCGTCTGACCTGGTTTGATAATGTCAAGAACATCAATAAAAGCCTGATCCGAAATTTGACATGCACGGCGAATGGTCGCAATCTCCGTCTCATCCTTGATCATGCGCAAATCCTCGATAAAATTAGACATGGCAACCAATTGGTAATCCGCAAAGAGGGCAGACAATCCTTGGTAAAAACCATAGGTCACCTGACTGTCAAAGCCAATCTTGGTAAGACCATCTTCTTTGATGATATTAGCAATTTCTTCCAAGGCCTTACGACTTTCAATAATGTCAAAACCTTTTACTGATGCCTTGGCTATCAAGGTATAACGCGAATCAGTCACAAACAAGCGACGCTTGCCACTGATGAAGACAGTCGCCTCTGTCCCCCAAAAACCAGTTAAATAATAAATATTATTTTGCCCTGTCACTAAGATTCCATCAACCTCTGATTGAGCTAATTTTGCTTCAAATTTCCCAAGTCTTTTTTGCATTCTACACCTCCGAAGATTTTGTAACTATTATAGCAGAAATGAAGATATATAGCAGAAATGAAGATAATTACCAATAAATTCTTAGCAGGACAAGCAAAAAGCCGCTAGAGCGACTTTATAAACTTGCTTATTTCAACTTCATTTTCAGATATTGGCCTGTAAAGCTGGCTGGATTTTGAGCAACTTCTTCTGGTGTTCCTGTCGCGACAACGGTACCGCCACCGACACCACCTTCTGGCCCCATGTCGATAATGTAGTCTGCTGTTTTGATCACATCCAGATTGTGCTCAATGACCAGAACAGTATTACCATCATCAACAAAACGAGCTAAAACCTTTAACAATTGAGCAATATCTTCGGTATGCAGGCCAGTCGTTGGCTCATCCAAAATATAGAGAGATTTACCAGTTGATCGCTTGTGAAGCTCAGATGCCAATTTCATCCGTTGGGCTTCACCACCTGACAAGGTTGTCGCAGGTTGTCCAAGAGTAACATAGCCCAATCCCACATCTTGAATGGTGCGGAGCTTCCGTTCAATTTTTGGAATATGTTTAAAGAATTCCACCGCATCATTGACCGTCATATCAAGGACCTGAGCAATATTTTTCTCCTTGTAGTGTACTTCCAAGGTTTCAGAATTATAGCGTTGACCATAGCAGACCTCACATGGGACAAATACGTCTGGAAGGAAGTGCATTTCGATCTTGATGATTCCGTCACCAGAACAAGCTTCACATCGACCACCTTTGACGTTAAAGGAGAAGCGTCCCTTCTTGTAGCCACGGATTTTGGCTTCATTGGTCTGGGCAAAGAGGTCTCGAATGTCATCAAATACACCTGTGTAAGTGGCTGGGTTGGAACGCGGTGTCCGTCCAATAGGGCTTTGATCAATATCAATCAGGCGATCCAAATGTTCAATTCCAGAAATGGACTTGAACTTGCCTGGCTTGTCCGAATTGCGATTGAGTTTCTGTGCAATAGCTTTTTTCAAAATGGAATTGACCAGAGTTGACTTACCAGAGCCAGACACTCCTGTCACCGCCACAAATTTTCCAAGTGGGAAACGGACCGTTACATCTTGCAAGTTGTTTTCCTTGGCACCTATCACCTCTAAGAAGCGACCATTTCCAACACGACGCTCTAAAGGAACTGGAATTTGGCGCTTCCCAGAAAGGTACTGACCTGTAATAGACTTTTTATTTTTAGCAACTTGATCCGGAGTCCCGGAAGCAACAACTTCTCCACCAAACACACCAGCACCAGGTCCAATATCGATTAACCAATCTGCCTCACGCATGGTGTCCTCATCATGCTCCACCACAATCAATGTATTGCCCAAATCACGCATTTTCTTAAGACTAGCAATCAGACGGTCATTGTCCCGCTGGTGCAGACCAATTGACGGCTCATCCAAGATGTAAAGGACACCAGACAGGTTTGAGCCAATCTGAGTCGCCAAACGAATCCGCTGACTCTCACCACCTGATAGGGTTCCAGCTGCTCGGGACAGCGTCAGGTAGTTAAGACCAACGTTGTTAAGGAAGGTCAGGCGATCCTTGATTTCCTTGACAATAGGCGTAGCAATCGTCGCTTCGTTTTCAGACAAGGTCAGATTTTCAATGACTTGCAAATGATCCGCTACGGACAAGTCAGACAACTGCCCGATATGAAGTCCCTGCTCGCCACCTACTTTAACAGAAAGGGCTTGGCCATTGAGGCGATAGCCGTGGCAGGTCCCACAGGTCAATTCATTCATGTAAGTCTTCATGACTGTTCGTGTATAATCACTATTGGTTTCACGGTAGCGGCGGTTTATATTAGTAATCAAGCCTTCAAATGGAATATCAATATCCCGCACCCCACCAAATTCATTTTCATAGTGGAAATGGAATTCCTTCCCATCAGAGCCGTTGAAAATCAGATTTTTTTCAACCTCAGTTAGCTGCTCGAATGGCGTATCCATATCTATCCCAAAGTGATTCATGGCCTGCTCCAACATTTGAGGATAATAATTCGATGAAATTGGATTCCAAGGGGCTAAAGCACCTTCACGCAAGGTCTTGCTGGCATCTGGGACTATCAAATCTGTATCCACTTCGAGCTTCATGCCAAGTCCATCACAATCACTACAAGACCCAAAAGGCGCATTGAAGGAGAAAAGACGTGGTTCTAACTCTGGCACCGTAAAACCACAAACTGGACAGGCATAGTATTCGGAGAATAGCATTTCCTTGTCGTCCATGGTATCGATGATAACATAGCCGTCCGCAATTCGAAGTGCCGCCTCAACCGAATCAAACAAGCGAGAACGAATGCCCTCTTTGATGACAATCCGATCGACTACAACCTCAATATTATGTGCCTTACTCTTTGACAACTCAGGAACTTCCGACACATCATAGACATCTCCATTGACACGGACCCGAACATAGCCATCCTTCTGAATTTTTTCAAAAATTGTCTTATGTTGCCCTTTTTTCTTACGTACAATCGGCGCCAAGATTTGTAACCGCTGGCGTTCAGGCAATTCCAAAACCTCATCAACAATTTGTTCTACTGAAGATGCCGCAATTGTACCGTGACCATTGATACAGTAAGGCACCCCAACACGCGCATAGAGCAAACGGAGATAATCATTGATTTCCGTAGCCGTCCCCACTGTCGAGCGTGGGTTACGCGAGGTTGTTTTTTGGTCTATGGAAATAGCAGGGCTAAGACCTTCAATAGAATCGACATCTGGCTTATCCATATTGCCCAAGAACTGACGAGCATAGGCAGACAACGATTCAACATAACGACGTTGACCTTCAGCATACAATGTATCAAAAGCCAAACTCGACTTTCCAGAGCCAGATAAACCAGTTACTACCACCAATTTCTCACGCGGAATGGTCACATCAATGTTTTTTAAATTATGGGCACGCGCCCCATGAATCACAATATTTTCTTGCATAATTTAAGATACAGAGCCCGTAAAACGCACGGTGAAAATAGGAAATTTGACGAAGAGCGTTAACGCTCTAGGAGAATTTGTCTTTTTCACACAGCGTTTAGGGCGTGTTCAATTCCTTTCTAGATATAAGTGCGTTAAGAAAGCGAGAAGAAAATAGGAAAATGTGATGTCACTTCGTGACAAAACATTTTGTCTTTTTCTCGACGCTTTTAGCACACGTTCAAATCCTTTCTAAGATACAGAGGGCGTTGTAACAGTCTGGGAGACTGTTGAAATCAGGAAATAGGGAAAACGGAGTTTTCCTCATTACACCAACATTATTAGCCCGTGTTCATTTCCTTTCTAAAGATACAAAGCCCGTAAAACGCAAGGTGAAAATAGGCGGTAAGTCCGAAATCTTTGATTTCGAAGACGCACCCCCGTCAAGACAAATAGTGCCTTCACAGGTTGAAAACCGAAGAAAGCACAGATGTCTACGACGCAAAAGCCAGTTTCCATGCTGAAACAGGAGGCAACTAGCACTTTTTCACCCAGTGTTTAGGGCGTGTTCATTTCCTTTCTTCAAGGACTTTCATTAGTTGAAAGAGAAAAAGGTTTGGACTAGATTTTTCAATCATTCAACCCCTTAAAAATCCGTATAACTTACTTATTAAACGTCTTCATATTATATCACATTTATTCAGAAAACCTTTCCGTTATGGTACTTTTTTGGTATAATAGAGGTTGCGTTAACGAATCAAATCAAAAGGAGGGCAAAGATATGAAACAGATTTTTCTATCAACAATGACTGATTTAGAAGAAATCCAAACCTTTGAACCAGGGGCTTGGATTAATTTGGTTAACCCCTCCCAGAGCGAATCTACGGAAGTAGCTGAGCACTACAAGATTGACATCGCCGATTTACGGGCTCCACTCGATGCGGAAGAATCTTCTCGTATTACAGTTGAAGATGATTATACATTAATTATCGTAGACGTTCCCATTTTGGAAGAACGGAATAATAAAACCTACTATATCACTATTCCTCTCGGAATCATCTTAACAGATGAAGCAATTATCACCACTTGTTTAGAAGAACTACCATTATTTGAACAATTTATTCATCGTCGCATACGAAATTTCTTTACCTTTATGAAATCTCGTTTTGTTTTCCAAATTCTTTATCGCAATGCCCAGCTATATCTTTCTGCCCTACGTACAATTGACAGAAAGAGCGAAGAAATTGAAAAACAACTGCATGAAGCTACGCGAAATGAAGAACTAATCGTACTGATGGAATTGGAAAAAACAATCGTCTACTTCAAAGCTTCCCTAAAAACCAATGAACGATTGGTTAAAAAACTGGCAAGTTCTACACGCTTACTTCGGAAATATGAAGAAGATGAAGATTTGTTGGAAGATACACTAGTTGAAACGCAACAGGCTATTGAGATGGCAGATATCTATGGTTCCATCTTGAATTCGATGACACATGCCTTTGCTTCCGTTATTTCCAATAACCAGAATACAATCATGAAGACATTGGCTCTCATGACCATTGTTATGTCTATTCCAACCATGGTATTTTCTGCCTACGGTATGAACTTCAAGGATAATATTATCCCATTTAATGATATTCCATATGCATTTTGGTGGATTATCCTATTTGCCTTTGCTATTAGCTTATCACTTACCTTCTACTTCATTCGTAAGAGATGGTTTTAACTTAAGGAGATGAATATGTCATTTACAGAAATCAACGGATTGACGAAGAAAAATCAAGAATTTATACATATTGCTACTAACCAACTGATTAAAGATGGAAAATCGGATAGCGAGATTAAAGAGTTATTAGAAGAGATTCTACCGACTATCATCGAGAATCAAAAAAATGGTATTACTGCACGTAACTTGTATGGGGCACCTAGTGAATGGGCAGCTAGTAAATCTACTTCTGCTAAAGAGAAGAACGACCAAGTAGAATACAATGAAAATCCATGGCTCATGTGGGTCGATTCTAGTTTGCTTATGTTAGCAATTATCGCTGGCGTCAATGGATTGATGAACCTCTTCGGTCAAGGTGCTCAATACGGTCTAGTTACTTTATTAGTTATTGGTTTTGGAGTCGGCGCTGGTATGTACTTTATGTACCACTTCGTTTATAGAGAGCAAATCAAAACTGGTCAACGCCCTAAATTATTGAAGGCCATCGCTTTCCTTGGACTCGCTACCATGGCTTGGTCAGTCGTCTTCATTCTAGCTGCATTGATTCCATCATCACTCAATCCCATTTTACACCCTATTGTTACTATCCTTATCGGATCAGCAGCATTCGGTATTCGTTATCTTTTGAAAAAGAAATACAATATCCGAAGTGCTATGACACCTGTTCAATAATAAACAAAGCGATTGGATTCCCCAGTCGCTTTTGTTTATCTATACAGTCCAGCAATCAAATAATCTGATACTCAATGAAAATCAAAATCAGACTTGCTCCAAAGGTTCGGGGAACCTTTGGAGGTTGGAAATAGGCGAACCTAGTTCGTTTCGCTCTGATGCAGATAGAACTGAAGTTCCCCAGACCAAGTCAACAACGTATGATTTTGATTTTCGAAGAGCATGAGCAATCAACCACTGTGCTGAGATGTTGACACAAACTTTGAGAATCGGTGCTGTGCTTGAGCCCAGTCTCAATTCGCTTTCTCATTTTCATGCTCGTGAAAAAACAGTCCATTCTGTCATTGCGCTTTTCACATTTCTATAGCGCAAGAAAAAATGACCCGTTGGGATCTTGATTCGCCTTCTAATTTCCGAGCTCATGAAAAAACAGTCCATTCTGTCATTGCGCTTTTCACATTTCTATAGCGCAAGCTAAAAAGACCCGTCAGGGTCTTGATTCGCCTTCTAATTTCCGAGCTCATGAAAAAACAGTCCATTCAAGGACTGTTTTTTTACTAATCTTCGTTTACGAATGGCAAAAGAGCCATAACGCGAGCACGTTTGATAGCTGTTGTTACTTTACGTTGGTTTTTAGCTGAAGTTCCAGTTACACGGCGTGGAAGGATTTTTCCACGTTCAGAAATGAAACGGCTAAGAAGCTCAGTATCTTTGTAATCAACATATTCAATTTTATTAGCTGCGATATAGTCAACTTTTTTACGGCGTTTGAAACCGCCACGACGTTGTTGAGCCATGTGTGTTCTCCTTTATATTATTAGTTTCAGACCTAGAATGGTAGGTCATCGTCTGATATATCCATTGGATTGTTTGCTCCAAATGGACTTTCTTCTCGAGCGAAGTTCGGTGTAGATTGCGCAGGCGCTTGATAAGGCGAGTTATAATCATTGCCACCAGCAAAGGAATTGCCAGCTGAATAACCGCCACCTTGGCCTTCACGGGCAGTACGGCTTTCCAATAGTTGGAAACTTTCTGCAACTACCTCTGTAACGTAGACACGTTGCCCCTGTTGGTTATCATAGCTACGAGTCTGAATACGACCTGTAACACCAATCAGCGCACCTTTTTTAGCCCAATTCGCCAAATTTTCAGCTTGTTGGCGCCAAATGACTACGTTAATAAAGTCCGCTTCCCGTTCACCATTTTGATTTTTAAAATTGCGGTTAACCGCCAAGGTAAAAGTCGCAACAGCCTGGTTAGACGGAGTATAACGAAGTTCTGCATCACGGGTCATACGACCAACCAATACTACATTATTAATCATACAATACCTTCTTACGCGTCAAGTTTGACAATCATGTGACGAAGAATATCGCCGTTGATTTTTGACAAACGGTCAAACTCTTTAAGAGCTACATCGTTGTTTGCTTCAACGTTAACGATGTGGTACAAACCTTCGCGGAAATCTTTGATTTCGTATGCAAGGCGACGTTTTTCCCATACTTTTGATTCAACGATAGTTGCACCGTTGTCAGTCAAGATAGAGTCAAAGCGTGCTACCAAAGCGTTTTTAGCTTCTTCTTCAATGTTTGGACGAATAATATAAAGAATTTCGTATTTAGCCATTGATATGTTCCTCCTTTTGGTCTAATGACTCATGGTCTAGCCACGAGTAAGTGAGGGATACTCACAGAAAATAATTATACCATAATATAGAAAATGTGCAAGTAAAAATACTTTGCTGAAAACAATTTCACACTCAATAATCTATGCAACAATCGCTTTTGCGACTTCTTCTGTTGTCATACGCGAGAAATAATGAGTAGTATCAATCTCTTGAAGTTTAGCAAGTACATCCGCATATTCATAACGTGTACCAACGAGTAAGTCCTCAACATCAGAGACATCACCAATACCGAAGAAATCCCCGTAAATCTTAATAGATTCAATGATAGATTTTTCAGTCTTAATGTAGGTTGTAATTTTACCAGCTGGGTAACGGACATTGCGCTCAACTGTGTATTCTGGTGTTTGACCATAAGTCCAATCCCATGTTGCAAACTGCGTATCACGGATTTCTTGGATTCGAGCTAAATCATCCTCAGTCAACACATATTCATCCATTTCTGGATATTCTTGCTTCATTTGATTGAGAATGGCATCTTTAAATTCCAGAACAGTCATTTTTTCTGGTAACTCACTGTTAATGTTGGTCACGCGGGCACGAACGGATTTAACACCTTTGGACTCGATTTTGTCTTTGCTGACTTTAAGAGCACTTGCTAGGACAGACATATCAACATCAAAGAGCAAGCAACCGTGGTGCATCATACGACCTTTTGCATATGCTTGGGCATTACCACAAATTTTCTTGCCGTCAATTTCAAGGTCATTACGACCAGTAAAGTTAGCCTCTACGCCGAGTGTTGCAAGAGTATCGATAACGGGCTTAGAGAAAGTTTTAAAGTCAAATGCACCTTCTTCAGATTTATTTGAAATAATGGTGTAGTTGAGATTGTTTAAATCATGGTAAACCGCTCCACCACCAGACAAACGGCGAACGACATGGATACCATGAGCATCTGTATATTCCTTGTTAATTTCTTGGATAGCATTTTGATGCTTTCCAATGATGATAGCTGGTTCATTAATCCAAAGAATGAAAATTTCATCAATATCAGTTAATTCTTTGAATGCATAGGCTTCTAAGGCAATGTTGTTAGCTGGGTCATTGCTGTTATTTACGATATACTTCATGCAAAACTCCTTTATTGTTAACTAATTTTTATTATAGTGGAAACGATAACAAAAGACAAGTCCGAAGACCTGTCTTTCAAACATTATTCCACGTCAGCTCCATTTGTAGCGATGACTTTTTTATACCAATCAAATGATTTTTTCTTAGAGCGTTTGAGTGTGCCATTCCCCTCATTGTCACGGTCAACATAAATGAAGCCGTAGCGTTTTTTCATTTCGCCAGTTCCAGCAGAAACTAGGTCAATACAGCCCCAAGTAGTGTATCCCAAGAGCTCAACGCCGTCTTCTACAATAGCATCTCTCATTGTCAGGACGTGTTGACGGAGGTAGTCGATACGGTAATCATCTTCTACATAGCCATTTTCATCTGGAGTGTCAACTGCTCCCAGACCATTTACTATCCACTTAGGTTTTGCCTGCTAATCAGTAACAATCCTTATCATTATCATATCAGATTGAAAACGCTTTTTCAAGTGCTATTGGATTGATAGTAGCCCCAATTTTTCGAAAGCATGATAAAGACCATCATGTTCTACATCGTCTGTCACCATATCAGCCATAGCCAAGATTTCCGCTCCGCCATTTCCCATAGCGACCCCAACTGCACAATACTCTAGCATTGGAATATCAATTTTGGCATCTCCAAATGCGATGGTGTCCTCTTTTTTAGCACCTAAATGTTCCAATAGAACTTCGATCGCATGTGCCTTGTCAATGTCTTTCACACCTAAATCCCCAAACAGGGCTGTCTCTCCGCGACCACCCCAGGTATTAGCTACTAACTGTGGAAACGCATATTTTGAGTCCAAATGATCCTGATAGGAATCTAGCACAAAACTGATTTTATTCAAATCATCTCGATACAATTCTCCATCAAAAACCAATCCATGCAAGACATCTTCAACTTCTTGGTGAGCAACTTCTTCGGCTGTTTTCCCCCTATTCATTGCATAAATTTTCATGGTTTCGCGAGCTCGTTCACGGAAGTTTTCACTCGCAAAAAGACCATTGTTGCTTTCCAAGTAAAACTCTAGGCCTCGTCCATGGAGCCAATCTACAACAGCTTTGGCATCTTCCTTAGAAATGAGTTGGTGCATGACGACTTTTCCTTGATGCTCTACATAGGATCCATTTCCACCAATCATTCCATCAAGCCCAATTTCCCACAATGCTGGCTGCATTTCTGCTCGACTGCGACCAGTACAGAAATAGACCAAGTGCCCATTTTCACGAGCTTGTCGAATAGCACGAATCGCCGATTCGGGAATCCGATTATGGTAGTCTACTAAGGTCCCATCCACATCTAAAAATATAATCTTGCGCATCTGTTTTCTCCTTGTTTCTTATTACTATTATTATAATTCGTTCTAAGCTCAAAAGCAGACAAAAAAATGCGAAAAATTGATACTATTGTATGAAAAAGGTTGCTGATGTGGGAGATTAACTAACTTAGACTCAATGAAAATCAACTTTCGCCTAGCTTCAACTATCTGGGAGATAGTTAGAGGCTGGAAATATTGCGAACTGAGTTCGCGTCATTAAGCCGACGATAGAACTCTGAACTTTCTCATTTCAGTGTAACAGGCTTAGGCTAGGCTCAAGACCAGGACCACTCATCCAGGCTCTTGACTACGGAAATATTTGATGTTCAAAAAGTATTATAACTCGTATGCACTGCACAGCACCTTTATAAGCAATGTGCAAATGAATACAGATTTAAAAAATATATCACTAATAAAATTTGTAATTACTATGAGTTTTATCAACTCCACATCCAAATGTTACTAACTTTTGAACATCATTTTGCTGTCCGTTAAACAAGCCTGCCACTATTTTTGATCCAACAATAACACCGTCAGAAACACGATTGAAACGTAGGATATCTTCTTGACTAGAGACACCAAAACCTGTAAGAACTGGCACAGGTGACAGTTCTGTTAATTCGTGCAAATGATAATCTAAATTATCTGTGTATTGGTTAGATTTCCCTGTGACCCCATTAATAGCCACAGCATAAACAAATCCTTGAGCATCTTGCACCAACTGCCTTTGTCTATCCTCACCAGTCGTCAAACTAACCAAACGAATCAGGCAAATATCTCTTTCTTGCAAATAAGCTTTCAAAATTGATTCTTGCTCATAAGGCAAATCTGGAATGATCAAGCCTTTCACACAGGTTTGTTCTAAATCATCAAAAAAACGCTCCAAGCCATATTGAAATACGGGATTAAAATAGGACATAATAATCAATGGAACTTGACTAGTCTCTTCTTTCAATTTTTGGACAATTTCAGTCAAGGTCACACCCTTTGCTAGGCTTCGTTGCCCAGCTGCTTCGATAACAGGCCCATCAGCTACAGGGTCTGAAAAGGGTACACCTATTTCGATTGCTGAAACACCCGATTGTTCAAGGAATTGAATGGTTTCGAATAACCCATCCAACCCCTGATTATGATCACCAGCCATAATGTAAGGAATAAAAATTCCTTTTTGAGCATTCTTTATTTCCTGTAAACGAACTTGTAAGGTTTTGGTCATATTAGTTCTCCTTTTTTTCTGCTTGTAGCCTTTCTCGAACTTGTGCAACATCTTTATCCCCTCGACCTGAAAGACAAACAATGATGGATTTATCTGGCCCTAATTCTTTTGCCAGGGTTGGCAAATATGCAATAGCGTGACTGGACTCTAGGGCAGGAATAATACCTTCTAAACGGGATAAGAGTTTAAAGCCTTCTAATGCCTCTTCATCTGTTACTGAAACGTAGGTAGCGCGATCAATTGTATTAAAGTAACTATGTTCTGGACCAATGCCAGGATAATCAAGACCAGCCGAAATAGAGAATGCTTCTAAAATTTGACCATTTTCATCCTGTAGAACATCCATTAAAGCCCCATGAAGAACTCCTGGTCGTCCCTTAGCAAAAGTTGCTGCATGGAAGTCTGTCTCCAATCCAAGTCCTGCAGCCTCAACACCATACATTGCAACAGAGGTATCATCCACAAAAGGATAGAAAAGGCCCATTGCATTAGATCCTCCACCAATACATGCCAAGAGAGCATCTGGTAACTGACCACCAGAAATCTCTGCAAATTGACGTTTTGCCTCTTTTCCAATTACGCTCTGAAAGTCACGGACAATTTCTGGAAATGGTGCTGGTCCAAGGACAGATCCCATAACATAATGGGTATCCTCAACTTGAGCAACCCAAGCTCGAAGAGCTGCATTTACCGCATCTTTTAGCACGCGTGACCCATCCGTTACGGCATGAACCTTTGCACCTAATAATTCCATACGAAAAACGTTGAGAGCCTGACGTTTAACATCTTCTTCCCCCATATAAATGGTACATTCCATATCAAAGAGGGCTGCTGCGGTAGCTGTTGCAACACCGTGCTGCCCCGCGCCAGTTTCAGCAATAATTTTTTTCTTTCCCATCCGTTTCGCAAGCAATACCTGCCCCAACGAATTGTTAATTTTATGGGCACCCGTATGATTCAGATCTTCGCGTTTTAGATAGATTTTAGCACCTCCGCAGTAATCTGTAAGGCGTTTGGCAAAGTAGAGGGGATTTTCTCGCCCAACATACTGGACAAGCAATTCTTCAAATTCCGCCTGAAACTCTGGATCTTCTTTGGCAGTTCGGTAGGTCTGTTCTAGTTCTAATACAGCAGTCATCAATGTCTCTGGTACGAATCGACCGCCGTATTCTCCAAAGAATCCGTCTTTATTTGGTTGTTGGTAAGTCATAGTTTCACTCTTTCTATAAATGCTTTTATTTTTTCAACATCCTTTTGCCCATTTGTCTCAACACCCGAGGAGACATCTACGGCATAAGGAGTAAATAAGGATTGCGCTTCTGCTACATTATCCACTGTCAAGCCCCCCGCAATGAAAAATGGTTTTTCAAGGTTATGATGGGCTAATAGTTTCCAATCAAAAAGTTGACCCGATCCTGCATTTGGAGCATCAAAGAGAAGGTAGTCTGCATTTGTATTCAACTCCTCTAGGGTATTGTCCAGTTGAATGGCTCGAATGATTGGAACTGAAATGTGATGCGATAGACATTCATCCCAGTTGCCATGGATCTGAATCAAGTCCAATGGAACCACCGAAATAGCCGTTTCTAGTTCTTTCAAACTTGGTTGGACAAATACCCCTACTATTTTTACTGTAGGAGGAATCAACTGGGCCAACTCATGTGCTTTTTCAAAGCTCACTCGCCGCTTACTTGGTGCAAATACAAATCCAATATAATCCGCTCCTGCTTCAACTGCAGCATACACCGCCTCCTTAGTAGAAAGCCCACAAATTTTAACCTTTGTCAATCGATAACTCCTTTACTTTTTGCGCAACATCTTCCGACTGCATCAGTGCTGTTCCGACTAAGAGTGCATGAAAGTAGGGAGCAAGGAGTTCAGCTTGTTCATTTGTAAAAATGCCTGATTCTGATACATACACTCTGTCCGGTAGAAAATGAGGTGCTAAGTCAAGACTAGTTTGAAGGGAAACTTCAAATGTTGTTAGGTTCCGATTGTTGACACCAATTATCTTTGCGCCAATGCGATGAGCAATGTCTAATTCTGAAAGATTATGAGTCTCAACCAATACTTCCAGACCTAAACGGGTTGCAAATTTAAACAATTCTTTGAGCCTGTCTTCGGACAAAGCCGCCACAATCAATAGTATCACTGTAGCACCTGCATTAAGACTGCGAATAATTTGTTTTTCATCAATGATAAAATCTTTCGCTAATGTCGGAATTGAAACCAAATCTGAGATTTGACGAAGAAACTGTACATCCCCCTTAAAGAAAATTTGGTCAGTCAATACTGAAATCATAGCAGCCCCTGCTGCTTCGTATTGGCGTGCTTGCTCAGTAATATCCACCGTCAGATTGATATCTCCCATACTAGGGCTAGCTTTTTTTACCTCAGTAATCAGTTGTAATTGACCCTTCTGCTTGGTAAGAAAATCAAATAACGAATAGGTTGAACGAACAGATTCTACTGGCTCATTTACCAGCTGAGCAACCTCTGCCTCCTTTTGCTTTAAAATTGTCTGTAAAAAATCCTGACTCATATCTGAACCTCCCTTAGTTCTTCCAATTTTCTCAGAGCAGAACCGTCCGCAAGTAGACTTCGAGCCAATTCAACTCCTTCACGGATACTTGAAACCTTACCATTTGCATAAAAGCCTAGACCTGCATTTAAAACCGTCGTTTCTAAGTAAGGACTTGCTTGATTTTGTAGAACTGACAACAAAATTTCTGCATTCTCCACAGCATCTCCACCTTGAATATCCGCGAGTTCTAATGGATTCAGATCCACATCAGCAAAGGTAAATCTTCCCTGATGGATATTTCCATCTGTAAGCAAAGTGTAGTGATTCTCTCCAAATAAGGCCGCTTCATCCATATGGTTTGGTCCTGTGATAAGTAACGCCCGTCGTCTTCCCAATTTTTTCATAACATGGGCCAGATCCAACTGGAGGTCTTCTCGATAAACTCCCATCAATTGACTATCTAATGATAGGGGATTGGCTAAAGGACCAACAATATTCATAATTGTTGGAACTCCCAATGCCCGTCTGGCTGGACCAATAAAGCGCATGGCTGGATGCATGGTTTGAGCAAAGACAAAAGCCAATCCAACCTCTGACAATGCTTTTGATACTACTTCTGGATTCGCTGCAATATTTATCCCTAATTCTTCAAGTACATCTGCAGAACCTGACTTCGATGAAATAGATCGATTTCCCGCCTTCGCTAAACGAATACCTCCAGCTGACAAGATAAAGCAAGCCGTCGTCGAAATATTAAAACTATACGATTGATCCCCACCCGTACCGCAGTTGCACATTGCGTCCGAATATGTTTGAGGCAATTGTACAGCATGTTTTTTCAAAGACTTTACTACACCTGCAATTTCATCAACTGTTTCACCCTTCATTTTCAAGCCTAGTAACAGAGCTGCAATCTGACTTTCTGTCAATTCTCCATTTAGAATACGATTAAAAACTCCTTCGATTTCTCCCTCAGATAAGTCTTGTTTTGTAGCTAATTTTTCAAAAATTTCTTTCATCTTACTACCTCTCTAACAAACTGTTCAATCATTTGTAAGCCTTCCGGACTCCCTATACTTTCTGGATGAAATTGCAAACCAAAAATCGGTAATTGCTTATGTTGGATAGCCATAATTTCGTCATCATCTGTTGTACGAGCAGTCACTATAAAATCTTTTGGCATTTCATCAATGACAATCGAGTGATAACGCATGATTTCTACATCTCCCTGAAAACCATTGAAAATTGGAGAGTTTCCTTCCACTCGCATCTGACTCTGCTTCCCATGCATAACCGTTTTGGCTAATCTCAACTGCCCTCCAAAAACTTCAGCGATTGCTTGATGCCCCAAACAAATACCCAATATTGGTTTTTTATCTGCAAAAATCTGTATCAGTTCTTCCATTTTTCCAGCATCTGCTGGCCAACCTGGTCCTGGAGAAAAAACCAAACCTTTCGCTTTATTTGCTTCATCGAATAGATTCTCCGCATCATTTCTCAATACCTGCACAGGTGAAAACTGTCCTAGATATTGGGCTAAGTTATAGGTAAATGAATCATAGTTATCAATTAAAAGAATCATAGCACTCTCCTATTTTCGTCATCGCCTTTGCCTTGTTCAGCGTTTCTTGGTATTCATTTTCTGGAACACTATCATATACAATTCCTGCACCTGCTTGCACATAGGCTTTGCCATTTTTCACTACCATGGTGCGAATAGCAATCGCAAAATCCATATCTCCTGTAGCAGATAGATAGCCAATTGCTCCTGCATATATGCCGCGCTTTTCCTTTTCTAATTCATAGATGCGTTGCATGGCTCTAATTTTCGGTGCTCCTGAGACAGTTCCAGCAGGTAGGGTAGCTTTTAATGCATCTAATACAGTCAAATTCTCCAATAATTGTCCTTTGACAATACTTGTTAAGTGCATCACATATCGAAAATATTCAACTTCCATATACTTAGTAACTTCGACAGTTCCAATTTGTGCAATTCGACCAATATCATTTCGCCCCAAATCAACCAACATTCTATGTTCAGCAACTTCTTTCGTATCTGTTGATAAATCAGCCGCCAATCGTTGGTCCTCCTCCTCATCATCTCCACGAGGCCGAGTTCCAGCAATTGGATTAGTTGTCACGATTCCATCTTTTACAGACACAAGACTTTCTGGACTAGCGCCGATTATTTGGTAATCTCCAAAATCATAAAAATATAAATAGTTCGATGGATTGGTAACCCGTAAATTACGGTAATAATCAAAAGGGTTGCCAGAAATATCTGATGAAAAACGTTGACTGAGGACACATTGAAACATATCGCCTTGCCGAATCAATTGTTTTGCTGACCTAACCATATTTTCGAATTCTTCTTTTTCAAGATGACTCTTGAAGGATAATGATTGAAGATCATGGGGTGCAAATTCATCGGGTGCTGGATTTTTTAATTCGGCTAAAACACTTGCTAGAGCATTCTCCATCTCACTCGAACTACGGCCACTATAGGTATTATCTTCATAAATGGAGAGAATCTCCTTCTTATGATCAAATACTAAATATGATTCATAAATAAAGAAATGCATATCCGGTGTTCCAATGGTGTCCTTGGGGATATGACCAATGGGTTCATAGAGACTAATCAAGTCATATCCAACAAATCCAATCGCCCCTCCTTGAAAGGGAGCCTCTCCAGTCAAATTCGAACCTTCCACCACAGATTGTAGGTATTCCAATGGATCACCTTCCACCACTTCTCCATTGTTGGTCAACACACCATGGTCATATTTGATTTCATAGACAGGATTATAGGCAATAATGGAAAAACGAGCGTTTCCCTTTTCTCTCGGAATGGATTCTAGGATAATCTTATGCTTACCTTTTAGTCGCATAAAGGCTAGAATGGGGGTTAAAATATCTGCTGGTAGTACGTTGTGCATGGGGAACTCCTTTTGTGAAAACAAAAAGCCCTCACACAGAAAAAAATCTGTGCGAGGGCGTCTAATCAAAGCTAGCGCGGTGCCACCTCCATTAACAAGGGTACACAAAAAACCTTGTCATCTCAAACTCCTCCAACAAGGAGTCGCACGGTAAGGGGTGCCAACCGGAAGGATATTGATTACCTTCTCATATCAAACATCAGCCCATTTCATCTTCGTTTGCTACTGACTCGCAACAACCGTCAGTTTTCTGAAAACAAACTTGAAGATTACTTCTTCTGATTAGTATTCATTTTATACTATTTTCAAAATATGTCAAGTATATTTTTATAAATTTTCAGAATATTCGGTTTTTACAACCAATTTTTCTGTAGAGTATTATCTTTACCAAGTAGAGAAGGTAATACTCTTGGATAATCAACAGGATTTCTTGCCAACAGACTTGTTACGAAAAAATCTGCAACAAAGCTTGCAAACATTACCAGGAATAGAAATGCACAGAAATTGATTTATGACCAAATTTCAAGTATTGTTCTCCAAACCCTTCCTATTTCATTATTTAAAAAAAAGAAAGCCAATCGGACTTTCTTTTGATTCATTATATTATTTCCGTTTTGGTGGGTTGTGGATCGCAACACCAAGAACATCAAGGAAGGCCTCATACATAACTTCTGAGAAGGTTGGGTGACCATGGATAGAAGCTGCCACATCGTCAACAGTCAATTCAGATTCCATGATAGTTGCTGCTTCGTTGATCATTTCAGCTGCAACTGGACCGATGATATGAACACCAAGGATTTCATGGTATTTCTTATCAGCGATAACTTTTACGAAACCATGTGCTTCGTTAGAAGCAATCGCACGACCATTACCAGTGAAGCTGTTGCGACCGATCAGGATATTTTCTTTACCGTATTTCTCGATTGCTTGGTCTTCAGTCAAACCAACCATCGCAATTTCAGGGTGTGTGTAAACCGCTGCTGGTGTGAAGTCCAATTTAGCCTTGTGGTGGTTACCGTTGATAGCATTCTCAGCAGCAACTTCACCCATACGATAAGCAGCGTGTGCCAACATTTTAGTACCATTAACGTCACCAGGTGCATAAATTCCTGGGATAGAAGTTTCTTGGTATGCATTAACCTTGATACGACCGCGATCCAACTCAAGGTTAAGATTTTCAAGACCAGCCAATTGAGGTACACGTCCAATTGAAAGAAGAGCTTTTTCAGAAATAATTTCTGAACCATCGTTCAATTTAATTGTCAATTGATTGTTGGCTTCAACAATCTCAGATACACCAACAGAGGTCAAGAATTTCATACCTTTCTTAGAAAGGACTTTTTGCAATTCAACAGACACTTCACGGTCCATACCAGGAATGATACGGTCAGCCATTTCAACAACTGTTACTTCAGTACCGTAAGACGCGTAAACCAAACCAAGTTCCACACCGACTACGCCACCACCCATAACAGTGAGTGACTTAGGAATCTCACGCAAGTCAAGGATATCATCAGAAGTTAACACCAATTTAGAATCAATACCTGGGATGTTGATACGAGAAACCTTAGAACCAGTTGCAAGTACGATGCTGCGACCTTTAATCACTTTATCACCAATCACAACTGTCTTATCAGGGTTTACTTGTCCAAGACCATTGAAGATGGTTACCTTGTTGGCTTTCAAGAGACCCGCTACACCACCAGTCAAAGTCTTCACAACCTTGTTCTTGAAGTCAACTGTTTTATCCATATCTACTGTGTAGTTTGTAGATGCAAGATTGATACCACGCTCTGCCGCAATCTTCAATCCATCAAGAATTTCAGCATTTTTGAGGTAGGTCTTAGTTGGGATACATCCTTTGTTCAAGCAAGTCCCACCAAATTCTGATTTTTCAACGATTGCGATTTTACCACCTAGTTGGGCACCACGAATCGCTGCATAGTAGCCAGCAGGACCACCACCAACAACAATCATATCGTACTCGTCTGCTGCCAATTCAGCCTTAGGAGCTTGTGGAGCTACAGCAGGAGCTGCAGGCACTTCCAAACCAGCTGCTTTCAAGTCTGCAGTTGCTTGTGCAACTTCTGCTGGAGCCGGTGTGGCACCTGCTTCAACTGTTTCACCTTCTGCACCAAGGTAAGCAATAACTTCTGTTACAGGAACTGTTGCACCGTTACCGTGAACGATTTTCAAAAGAACACCTGATTCTTCCGCTTCCAACTCCATGCTTGTTTTATCTGACATCATCTCTAAGATAACATCACCTTCATTGACAAAATCACCCTCTTGTTTTTTCCATTCGATGATTTCACCTTCTTGCATGTCTACACCAAGTTTCGGCATAATAATTTCAATTGCCATAATTATGATACAAAGAACGTCAAATGCGACAGAATTTTAGGAGTCCAACGCAGGATGCTTACATCCAAGGCGGACTATCTAAATTCCGAAGCATTTAGTTCGTGTTCAAATGTCACGAACTCGTTCTACATCCTTTCTTTATTTTCTATTCAGAAATCTAATTCTTTTATTTTTTAACCAACGATAAAATCATTATCAAATCAACAATTCCAATGGGTTTTCCAGCAAGTTCTTCAAGTCAACCATGAACTTAGCACCATTCATACCATCAATGATACGGTGGTCAATGGTCAAGCAAAGTGCCATAATTGGACGGATTTTGATTTCACCATCAATAACTACTGGAGTTTGAACAGTTGCTGCTACACCAAGGATTGCTGAGTTTGGTTGGTTGATAATTGGGTTAAAGGTTTTGGTACCAAACATACCCAAGTTGGTGATAGAGAAGGTAGATCCTGACATTTCAGCTCCCTTCAACTTACCAGATTGAGCTTTCTTGATAACATCTTTTGATGCCACAACAAATTCAGACAAGCTCATCTTATCTGCGCCATGAACAACTGGCACCACCAAGCCATCATCTAGACCTACTGCGATACCAAGGTTGACAAACTTGTGTAATTCGATTTCTTGTGCATCGTTAATCAAAGATGCGTTCATGTAACGGTGTTCTTCTTTCATCAAAGTACGAACAACCGCAAGACCAATCAAGTCTGTAAAGGTCACTTTCAGACCAGTCTTGTTCATAATTGGCTCAAGGACTTGCTTACGAAGCGCCATGAGGTTGGTCATGTCGATATCGTAATTAAGCGTAAAGGTTGGAGCAGTCAAGTAAGAGTTGACCATACCTTTTGAAATCGCCTTACGCATTGGGCTCATCTTAATGATTTCAACGCCTTCTGGCAATTCTTTAGCTGGTTTCTCTTCCACTTTAGGAGCTGGAGCCACAACTTCTGCTTCTACAGGAGCAAGAACAGCAAGTACATCTTCCTTAACAATTTTACCATTGACACCTGTTCCTGTGATTGTTGACAAATCAACACCATGGTCAGCTGCTATACGGGCTGCGAGCGGAGTTGCCTTAGGCGCTGCACCCTTGAAGTCTTCTACGTCAACCTTGTGGACACGGCCATTTGCACCAGTTCCTGGAACAAGACCCAAATCAATGCCCAATTCCCCAGCCAACTTACGTGCCGCTGGAGTTGCACGCACCTTGCCGCCACCTTGTGGTTTCGCTGCAACAGTAGGTGCCACAATCACCGGTGCACGGCCCGCTGGTACTTCTTCAATAGCTGCAGCTGGCTCAACAGCAGGAGCACTACCTGCTTCAACTGTTTCACCTTCTGCACCGATGTAGGCAATGACCTCTGTCACAGGAACAGTTGCACCGTTGCCATGAACAATTTTCAATAGTACGCCTGACTCTTCTGCTTCCAACTCCATGCTGGTCTTGTCAGACATCATTTCCAAGAGAACATCGCCTTCGTTGACGACATCGCCCTCTTGTTTTTTCCACTCGATGATTTCACCTTCTTGCATGTCAACACCGAGTTTAGGCATAATAATTTCTACTGCCATTTTTTAGATACCAAGTCCGAACAGAAAACAATTGAATATAGGAAATCGTAGAAAATATTGATTTTCAATCGATTCATACATTTTTAAGTTTTCCGAACGGGTTCAATTCCTTTCTCTCAATTTCTTACGTTATCAAAGAACCGACCCCAATGATATTCATTGAACCAGGTCAATTCTTTTCATACATTCCTTCAAACAGGGTTAGGACGGTTGCCCGTCCTTCCATTTTGTCTTTAGCCCTTATTTACTTGCTTATAAATTGCCGCTTTGATTTTCTCTACGTTTGGCAATACTGCATTTTCAAGAATGTTAGCGTAAGGAACTGGTACATCGTCTGAAGCGATACGGATGATCGGTGCATCCAAGTAGTCAAAAGCTTCGCTTTCTGTGATGATTGATGCGATTTCACCGATGAAACCACCTGTTTTGTAAGCATCGTTGACCAAGATAACCTTACCAGTTTTCTTCACAGATTCGATGATTAATTCTTTATCCAATGGGATAAGGGTACGTGGATCTACCACTTCTACGCTGATGCCTTCTGCAGCCACTTCTTCAGCCGCTTTCAACACACGTTCCAACATACGACCGTATGAAATGATAGTTACATCAGTACCTTCACGTTTGATTTCGCCTTTACCAAGTGGAATGTAGAAATCAGGATCCAAGTTCACTTCTTCTTTTTTACCGTAAAGAGCTTTTGGTTCCAAGAAGATAACTGGGTTGTTGTCAAGGATAGATGATTTCAAAAGACCTTTTGCATCGTTAGCAGTACCAGGTGCAACAACTTTGATACCTGGAATGTGAGTCAACCAAGCTTCAAGAGATTGTGAGTGCTGTGCTGCTGAACCAATACCTGACCCAGATGCCACACGGAAGGTTACAGGTGTTTTCAAACCGCCACCAAACATATAGTTGGTTTTGGCCGCTTGGTTAACAATCGCATCAAGGGCAATTGTGATGAAGTCCATGAAAGTCAAGTCAACGATTGGACGAAGACCTGTTTGAGCCGCACCAACCGCAGAACCAGCGATTGCAGCCTCAGAGATAGGCGTATCGCGAACACGTTTTGGACCGAATTCGTCCAACATACCAACAGATGTACCGAAGTCACCGCCGTAGATACCGACGTCTTCCCCCATTAAGAATACTTTTTCATCCTTACGCATTTCTTCGCTCTGAGCCAAGTTAATCGCTTCACGCAAGGCCATTACTTTTGTTTCAGCCATTTTTACAATTTCTCCTACTTATATCAATTTACTTTTACTGTACTAAGGAAAATCAATCAATTACCACATTGTAATCAACCATCATACCTGCCTAGTTTGACTAAACTCTAAAGAGCAAAGTCAAACTTCTGACGTTAATAGTTGGGTTCAGACTAGAGGCTTGGAAAAATAGATGAGCCATTAGCGATGTCCGCATCACTAGCTGACTCCCTAATTTTTCTGTGCCTCTTTAACGTCTTCACACCCTAGTCCACAAACACGTCTTCGTATGCGATTGAAATATCTGGATCTGGACTTTCTTGTGCAAATTTCACAGCAGCCTCAACTTGTTCAGCGACTTGTGTTTCAATTGCATCTAATTCTTCATCTGTTGCAATCTTGTTTTCAGTCAAATATGTACGGTATTTCTTAAGTGGATCCTTTGCTTTCCAAGCTGCAACTTCTTCTTTTGTACGGTAGGCTCCGGCATCAGCTGTCGAATGTCCAAACCAGCGATAAGATTCAACCTCCACCATCGCTGGGCCATTTCCTGCACGAACATACTCAATTACTTCTTGCATTTTTTCATAAACAGCAATGACGTCATTACCATCTTCAACATAGTGACCTGGAATACCGTATGCTGCCGCACGTTGGTAGAGGTGAGGAATTTTTGTTGAATAAGAAATGTCTGTTGAGATACCATATCGGTTATTTGTAATAAAGAAAATAACTGGTAAATTCCAGACAGCCGCCAGGTTCATTGACTCATGGAATGAGCCTTCATTTGTTGCTGAGTCACCTGAGAAGGCGATAACGATATTATCTGTCCCAAGGTATTGTTGTGTGAGAGCCGCTCCTACTGCAAGAGCATAACCACCACCGACGATACCGTTTGAACCAAAGTTTCCTTTTTCAACATTAGCCAAGTGCATGGAGCCACCACGGCCCTTGGATGTACCAGTTGCCTTACCAGCAAGTTCAGCCATCATACCGTTGATGTCAATACCTTTTGCAATAACATGACCATGACCACGGTGATGTGAAAAGATAATATCTTGATCAGTCAAACCAACGATTGGTCCAACAGCAGCTGCTTCTTCACCAACTGAGAAGTGGGTCATTCCTTGTACAAAGCCACGACGCACCAATTTATTTAATTTCATATCAACATCACGAATCAGTTGCATTTTCAAGAACATATCCAAGTGTTGTTCTTTTGAGATAGATACCATAATTTCCTCCAAAGGTTTTTCTCTTTCTGTATTATGATAGACCAATATTTCACAAATGGCAAGTATTTGAACCGTTTTCTTTTTGCAGAAATTTTCGTGAAAAACCTTTATTTCGTGCTTTTTTTCACAAATTCCAACAAATGACAAACCGTCTCGTTTGAAACTTTTTTCACAAACTTAAAAAGAGTCTTGTCAGTCATTTTCCTTTCTGTTAATATAGAAAAGGAGGTGCTTATGGAATTCGATTTGTTTCTTATGATGTGCAACTATATTGGCACAATTGCCTTTGCTGTATCGGGTGCAGTAAAAGGTTTCAAGAAAAAGTTAGATATTTTTGGAATTAGTCTCCTCAGCATCATTACTGCTGTTGGTGGTGGCATCATTCGTGATATAATGGCAAATAGGATTCCGACTGCCTTGACCGACCTGACTGCAGTCTACTTATCTCTTGTTGTGGCTATTGTGATGTACTTGATTGTTATCAATCTAAAGCAGGACAAACCTCTTGATAAGAAGATGATTCATTTCCTTTCCCAGACAAACCTTATCTTTGATGCAATCGGTCTAGCCATCTTCGCCCTTATTGGAGCAAGTACAGGAGTTGAACTTCAACTAAATGCCGTAACGAGTGGTATTTTAGCAGCACTAACAGGAGTTGGTGGCGGAATTGCTCGTGATTTATTAGTTAATGAGACACCGATTGTCCTAAAGGAAGATGTCTATGCAGTGTTAGCACTCTTTTCTGGTATCTTATACCATCTCTGTGTTGTGGATTGGAGATTACCACAAATTCCCGTATTCATTACCATCTTCAGCCTTGCTTTGCTCATTCGACTTTTGGTCATTAAATATAAAATTAACCTTCCGAACATGGAAACAAAACGAAAGGTCTGAGTTTCTCAAGACTTAGACCTTTTTATTATAATTTGACGATCAATTACCAGCCACCGTGGCCACCTGCACCTGGTCCTGTTGCTGTGATTTGTGTAATCTGCTCACCGTTAACTGTCACAGTACCTCCTGTCAATTCAGCGGTTCCATCGAAGTCAAAAGCAGATTGAGCTGTTACATCGATTGTACCTCCGGAGATATAGATATCTCCATTAGCATCAAAGGCATCCGTATCCCCACTACCTACAGCGACTGTCAAGTCACCGCCAGTTACCTTGATAAAGATATCTGAAGACATTGTACTTGCCGCATTAATAGCATCATCCGATCCGTAGACATCGATAGTACCACCATTTATTGTGATATTGGTTCCTTCCAAGGCTTCTACTGATTCTGGTACAGAAATTGTACCGCCGTTAATTGTCAAGGCTGTTTCTGCTTTGATACCATCATCTCCTGCTTTTACAGTAATTTCACCACCTGTAATAGTTGTATAACCTTTGGTAGTATCTGTATCATTTGTAGACTTGATACCATCACCACCTGCTGTTACATTGATTGTACCACCATTGATTGTCAATGAATCCTTACCACGGATACCATCATCCACTGCTGTCACAGTGATATTTCCTGCATCAATAACTAAATCATCAGTTGAGACAATACCATCTTGGAAGTTTCCTTCTACTGTCAGGCTACCATTCCCCGTAATAGTTAAATCCGCCTCAACATGAATAGCACCTTCAATATTTGTATCAGTGTGATTGCTCGTGTCTTTCACAGTGTTTGTCGTTCCATCTTGAAGTTCCAACTCAACATTATCCGCACTAATAACATTGATTGCGGCAGTATCTGAGCTTGAAATCTCGGCACCTGCTAAAATGATACGGACATTTGCATCTGTTTCAACCGTTATACCTGCAGTTGTTGAACCTGTTAGAATATAGGTTCCACCTTCCGTTATTTTCAATCCATCATTTGAAAGCGTTACTTCTGTAGTAGGAAGGGCTGACCAGTCAATAGAAGATGATGATGAACTTGAGTCAGATGATGTGCTATTGCTGGAAGTAGTTGCTGCACTTGATTGACTTGTAGCTGTAGAACTTGATGTTGTCGTTGAACTAGAAGTTGATGAACAAGCCGCCAAGACACCGATACTCATCAACGTGACACCTGAATAAAGTAGTTTTTTAAAATTTGTTTTCATAAATAGATTCCTTTTCTTTCTTAGAAGGTTTTGGGATGCCTTCCTGATATGCTCTTAGTTTACCTTCTCTACCTAAATGAAAGATTAAAGATTACCAAAAGAAAACTTAAAGTACTACTTAAATAAAAAAAGCTGGAAACCCCAGCTTCTATCCATTCTTATTTTACACTATAATTTAACCCAATTTAAACTTGATAAATCAAGTAAAGGGGATGTTTCAGGATTAGTATCTGATTCAGAAATCCGTTTCAATCCTGGAATCATTGCATTGTACTGATAAATCCGGTATACTCCACCCCCTTCAAATAAATAGGTTCCATCCTGTAAAGGACGAAGAATTGCATCCGGGCCAATTTCAAAACCAATATTTCGGAAATTATCTACTAAACGGAGATTCTCCCCAGTTAGCTGTGTGTAAAGATCAATGAGGGTATAGTCACCAGATTTATTCAAGGCTAAGAGCAATTCCTCTGTCCCATCTTGATCAATATCGTATAGGCTATAAAATGCTCCGCTGTATTCTTGGCCTTGACTCGTCAGTAAACTTAGATAACTACTAACCTCGTCCTGATTGATCGCTTCAGAAACCTGACCTAAATTAGCTTGGTAACGATCGATAACGGACTGGTACACAGTCGGTATCGTCTGAGTATTTGTAGACGATGCTTCGGTTTGTGAATCTGAACTAGATGTAGGCTCTGAGGAAGACTCTGGGATAGATTGTTGGTCCGAACTAGTTGTAACTTGGCTCGATGAACTAGTATGGGAAGTTTCGTCTTCCTTGGTTTGAGTGGATTGACATGCTGCTAATAACACAACCGTGGATACCAACATTATACGACTAATAAGCTTTTTCATAACTTCCTCCTACGCAATCTCTTTTATATTAGTATATCATCTTTAGAAAAGCTTGTAAACGCTCACCATTTTTTTCCCATCTCGATTAGTCGAAACCATGCTCTATCTAGTATACAATTAGAACTATATTACTACTAAAAAAATAATGCGTTTTTAGGTAATATATAATGAAAAGAGTAAGGAGCTGACCCATGAATGATTCTGCCAAAACAAAACAACAACAAGCATTGATTCTCCTTTTAGACAAAGAGGAATTCGACCGCATTTCTGTCAGTAAAATTTGTAAAGAAGCCGGCGTTCACTGCTCGACTTTCTATAGTTATTACGATAATCAATTTGATTTATTAGAAGATACCTATCAATACCTGACCCAACTGTTTTTCGCAGAATTTCAACTTTATCATGAAAATTCTTCTGCGTATCTTGAGAGCAATTTGCTGAGTAATACTCACCTCATTCCTTACTTGCAATTTGTTAAAGATTATCAAAAAATTTACAAGATTTATCTGAGTCATGAATTGGAATTTCATCATCAGGAACGCTTTGACAGCTTAGTGAGTAGGATTTTCACACCGCGTTACCAGGCACAGGGCATCCAAGATGAAACCCGCATTGCCTATATGTCTAGTTTCTTCTTAGCGGGAATCACGCAAGTGATTTCCAAATGGTTGAGGAATGATTGTGATAAGTCCATTGAAGAAATATCCGATATTATACAAACCTGTATCCCTAAAAAATATAGTCATTTAAATTAGCTTTGATACATCATCACTTTCGGCATGCCGTACTCTACGAAATGACTTGTTTCGCAAGTCTTATTTCCAACCTAGAGCAACCTCTAGGCTGTTCTAGCTACCTGCACCTCAGCTCCTTGTCTGAAAGCTAATTCATTCGACTATACTACTCTTCGAAAATCAAAATTATCCCTTGTCTCAGCCTTGATGAGTGAAAAGATCCAATGAAGATTTCAGACTGATACCTTGAACTGAGAAAGTGACAGAGTTCTATCTTTGGTCTAATGTCGCGAACACAGCCCTCTATATTTCCAGCCTTCACCTATCTCCCAGATAGTCGAAGCTAAGTTACTTTTGATTTTCATTGATATAAATCGCAGAAAAACTGAGTCTCTCTCAGCTTTTTTTAATTTTTCAAGCCCACAGTTACTGGAATAATCCCAATTATCAAAACAAGTCCTATTAGCCCCAATGCCAGACCAAGTACAAAGTTTCCAGCTGTAATAAGGGCAAAGCCCCCACCAAAGATTAATAAGGCAACGACACTATATACAACTTTTGCAACGAACCGAAAATCAATATTTGGTGCTCCTTTACCAGCTAACCGTCTTTGCAAAACCCATGATAGCAGAACAAGCTCAAGTCCAACTATAGCCAGTGGCATCCCAATAGAAGCCATCCCCCAATCTGGCAAGGTATAAAAACACATTCCTAATGCCAAGACTAATAAACTAACGGTATAGGCAATCAAACTCATAAAATCTCTTTTTTCATCTTGTATCCTCTTTCTACAATTCATTTTTCGATGTGAATTTTATCTCAATCATCGTGCTCTGTTTATTCTTCATCACTCTTAGATAAGGAAGAATTTTTTGAACTAGCTGCGGCAGATAAACGAGCTTTAGCTTCTTCAATCGTTTCATTATCTTTGGTAAAAAAGTCTCAATAATTTTATCCGATACTTTATTAAAACCAGAAACCGCAGAGGCTGGGCAGAAAGTCCAGCCTCAGCCTTATTACCTTGAAACAAAATAGTAACAGGGTTCTATCTGCATCAGAGCGAAATGAACTACGTTCGCCTATTTCCAACCTCCAAAGGTTCCCCGAACCTTTGGAGCAAGTCATATTTTGATTTTCATTGAGTATAAATGGTTGTCGGCAAACTATTTTAATTTTCTTCAAATATTTTAGGTCGTTGAAATCATTTCAGTAGAGCCCAAAAAAGCCGAATGTTTCCATTCGACTTTCTTAATCTTTCTGTTCGAGAGCACGGAGCATTTGATCAATTTTGTTTCCATACTCTATTGATTGATCTTTTTCAAAGACCAAATCAGGAATCTTATAAAGTGTCAACTTACGACCAAGTTCCCTTTTAATCGTTCCTGTTGCTTTTTCCAAACCAATCTGTGCTTTTTGATTATCGGAAGCCAAATCACTCATTATTGTGTAGTACACTTTGGCCATCGATAAATCACCAACCATCTGAACATCAGTGACGGTTACACCTTGCACACGGGGATCACGGACTTTCTTTTGTAAAATCTCATTGACTTCACGCTTGATTTCCATCCCAACACGGTCTGTACGAAAATGGTTTGCCATATTTTTTTCCTTTCTAACAGGATAGAAAATCTGAGTTGCCTCAGCTTGAATAATCCAAGTAAGACGAGGCTAGGCAGAAGCTCAGTCTAATAAAAATCAAGATGAATAAATCATGAACTGTTCTTCAATGATCTTATTTTTTGATTTCTTCCATGATATAGGCTTCAATCGTATCATCAACTCTCAAGTCATTGTAATTTTCAATCATCAATCCACCTTCTTGAGCATTACCGACTTCTTTCACATCATCTTTATAATGCTTCAAGCTTGCTAATTGACCATCGAATACAACAACTCCATCACGAATAACACGAACACTTGAATCACGGGTAACTTTACCACGAATGACCATGAAACCACCGATTGTTCCAACTTTGGATACCTTAAAGGTTTCACGTATGATCGCTTCACCAATGATTTTTTCTTCGTATTCAGGATCAAGCATCCCTTTCATCGCATCTTCCATCTCTTCGATGACCTTGTAGATAATGCTATGAAGGCGTACTTCAACATCGTCAGTTTCGGCTTGACTGCGCGCTTCTGCGGTTGGACGAACGTTGAAACCAATAATTAATGCATTGGATGCCGCAGCCAAAGTGACATCTGATTCATTAATGGCACCAACTGCTGAATGGACGATATTCACTTTGACACCTTCTACTTCAATTTTTTGAAGTGATGATGCGAGTGCTTCTACAGAACCCTGTACGTCAGCTTTAATGATAACATTAACAGACTTAACTTCACCTGCTTTAAGTGTATCAAAAAGGTTTTCAAGACTAACACGTTGTGTTGCTTGACGTTGCTTGAGAAGGGCACGTTTTGCGCGTTCTTCACCAGCTGCACGAGCAGATTTCTCATCTTCATAGACTGCAAAATGATCACCAGCCATTGGTGCTTCATTCAATCCTGTGATAGAGACAGGTGTAGATGGACCAGCAACCTTCACACGACGTCCAAGGTCATTGGTCATGGCACGAACACGACCAAAGGTATTCCCTGCAACAATTGGATCCTGCACATTCAATGTTCCTTGTTGGACTAGTAGGGTAGCAACCGCACCTTTTCCTTTATCCAAGTGAGCTTCAATAACTGTACCGATTGCGCGTACAGTTGTATCTGCCTTCAGTTCTTGAATTTCAGCAACTAACAGAACTGTTTCCAACAACTCATCAATATTTTGATTGAATTTGGCAGAGATTTCTACAAATTCAGATTCACCACCCCATGCAGTTGAGATAACTCCATGTTCTGCCAATTCACCAATCACGCGCTCAGGATTAGCACCTGGTTTATCAATCTTGTTGATGGCAACAATAATTGGAACATTCGCAGCTTTTGAGTGATTGATTGCTTCAATCGTTTGTGGCATAACACCATCATCTGCAGCAACGACTAGAATAGTCAAGTCTGTAACAGATGCTCCACGCGCACGCATAGAAGTAAAGGCCGCGTGTCCTGGAGTATCTAAGAAGGTGATTTTCTTACCAGCTTCCTCAATTTGGTAGGCACCGATATGCTGTGTGATGCCACCAGCTTCCCCTGTAGCCACACGAGAATTACGTAGGGTATCCAACAAGGTTGTTTTACCATGGTCAACGTGTCCCATAATGGTCACAACCGGTGGACGTTCTGTCATTGCGTCCTCATTAAGATAGCCTTCTTCTACGAAGAAACGCTCGATATCTGAGTTATCGACCTCAACCTTTTCTTTCGCTTCAATACCATAATTAAGCATGAGGAGCTCAATAGTATCTCCATCAAGAGATTGGTTCTGAGTTGCCATTACGCCCATAAGGAAGAGCTTTTTCACGATTTCAGCAGGCTCACGTTTGATCCGTTTAGCAATCTCAGCAACGGTCATGCCAGCTGTATATTCAAACTCTGTTGGCAATTCATGGAACTTGCGTTCTGTGACAGGCTTAATAGGCTGATTTGTCTTGCCTTTTTTGTTTTTCTTGTTGTTATTCCAGTTACTTGTTCTTTGATTTCTCACTTGATTTTGACTATTTCGATTTCTTTGTTGTTTTCTAGGACCATCTTCTTCGTCACCAATGAAGTCACGTTTTTTATTTGGTCGAGCATGTTTCTTAGGACGGGTATCTACAGTAGTTTCTGCCACTTGCTCTGATACTGTTGCAACTGGTGTAGGTTTCACAAATGGTTTGCTTTCTACAACCGGTTCTTCGAACTTAACTTCTTTTGGCTTCTTAGGTTGCTTCTTAGCTTCTTGAGCCTGACGGAATCGTTCTTCACTTGTACGAGCAAAATCTGCATTCTGCTCTGCTTTTAGAGCAGCTGCACGGGCTTTGAAATCAATCTTAGGTTTCTCAACCTTTTTGACTTCTTGTTTACGGCCAAACCCATTCTGTTGACCGGACCGGTTGTCCTGACGACGGTTATCTCGTCCTTCACGTCGGTCAGCAAAACGGTTTTCCTTCCGATCTTCTGTTCGCTTGTCGCGACGTGGTTCGCGGGGATCATTTCGTTCATTTCGATCATTATTTGGTCGTCCTTGACCCTGTTGACGGTTATCACGACGTTCTTGACCATTCTTAGCTTGATGACCAGCTTTTCCTTGTTGGCCTTGAGCTCGTTTAGCTGCCTGTTCTTTGGCACGTGCTTCACGCTCAGCTTTAAAGTTGCGACTCTGTGGTCGGTGCGCAGTAGTTTGTGTCCCTGTTACTTTAGGCACTTCTTTTGATACTGGTTCTGAAGTAGCGACTTTTTCTACTTTTGCAGTTTCTACTTTTGCAGTTTCTACTTTTGGTGCTTCCGCAACTCGAGTAACTGCTTCTACAGAATTAGCTTGGACTGGTTGCTTCGCTCCAAAACTTTCCGCCAGACGCTTTGCACTTGCATCATCCACACTAGAAGCGTGGCTTTTTACATCAAATCCCAATTCTTGAGCCTTAGCAACAACTTCCTTGCTACTGACGCCTATTTCTCGGGCGATTTCATTCAATCTCTTCTTAGACAATGCCTTGTCCTCCTGTTCTATTCCATAATAGACCTCATCTTCTTTGTAAATCCAGCGTCTGTCACTGCAATGACTTTTCTAGCCTTGCCGACAGCTGCACTCAATTCCAGTGTTGAAAACATTGTTACAACTTCTACTTGATAGGTATGACTTTTATCTGTTACTTTTTTACTTAAATTTTCAGCCGCATCGTTGGCTAAAAACACCAACTTTGCCTGCCCTTTTTGGATTGCTTCAACAACCAAGTCCTCACCAGAGGTGAGACGACCAGCACGCTGCGCCAATCCCAATAGATTTAAGATTTTCCATCTCTTATTCGAGTCCAAGTTCTCTCCTCTTGACCTTATGATCAACATAGGCAATCAACTCATCATAAAACTCCTCAGCTACTTCCATACTGAAGGAACGGTCGAAAACATGACGTTTTTTCGCCTGAATTGCTTCCTCATTATCGAGCTTAATATAGGCTCCACGCCCATTTGCCTTGCCAGTTGGATCGATAAATACTTGGCCTTCTTTATTTTTTACAATACGGAGCAAATCCCGTTTGTCGATGATTTCACCGGACACCACAGACTTGCGCAAGGGTATTTTTCTAGCTTTTGCCATGGTTGCTCCTTTTGCCTTATTCTTGTTCTTCTGCGACTTCTTCTACAACTTCGTCCGTCGCATATTGCTCAGCTTCAAATGCTTCGTATTCTGATGCTGACTTGATGTCGATACGGAATCCTGTCAAATGTGCTGCCAAACGAACGTTCTGGCCACGACGACCAATTGCCAATGATAACTTATCATCTGGTACAACGACTGTAGCATGTTTTCCATCTTCAGTATCAAACAATACTTGATCAACTTCAGCAGGTGCAAGCGCATTGTAGATGAACTCAGCTTCGTCAGCTACCCACTCGATAACGTCAATATTTTCCTCAGTAGGAATCATGCGGTCATTCTTAGCATCATAACGAGCTGGATGGAATTTGCTAGTGATTTTCTTAATATTTGAACCACCACGACCAACGATAGTACCAATAGCATCTACATTTGGATTATGGCTACGAACAGCCACTTTCGTACGGTCTCCAGCTTCACGGGCAACACTCATGATTTCAACTGTTCCATCGTATACTTCTGGAATTTCCTGTTCCATGAGGCGTTTGATCATTTCTGGATGGCTACGACTGACAAATACGTTAACACCACGACCATTGTCTTCTACCTTGTAGACATAGACTTCGATGCGATCATGAGATTGGAAAACCTCACCAGGAATTTGATCCTGTTTTGATAACTGAGCTTCAATTGTACCAAGGTTGACATAGATAAAGCGATTGTCGAAACGCTCTACCGTACCTGACATGATTTCATTTTCATGTTGCTTGTAAGTATTGAAGGTAATGGCACGCTTTTGTTTGCGCATTTTTTCCATGATGGTTTGTTTAGCTGATTGAGCAGCCACACGCCCAAATTCCGCTGGGTCTTCTTGGAATTTAATTTTGTCACCCATTTCATAAGCTGATGAAATAGCCAAGGCATCTTTTAGACTAATTTCTAGTCGGCTATCAAATACTTCATCTACTACTTCACGAACAGTAAATACATGGAAATCGCCTTTTTTCTCGTCAAATTCAATCACTGCTGATTCTGATTGACCATAACGGCGTTTATAAGCTGAACGAAGTGATTCTGTTACAGCATCAATGATGTCCGCTTTGTTAATACCCATGTCTTCCTCTAAAATACTGAAGGCTTCTAGCATTTCTTTACTCATGTTGTTTTCCTTTTGCGCTCAAAAGGTCCTTTCTTAAAGTCTAAAATCCATTAACATACTCTAATACGATTGAGTATCGCAACCTATTACAATTTGACAGCCAATCGGGCCTTAGCCACCGTCTGGTAAGGAATCGTCACTTCCTTCTTGCGGGTTTTATCCATATATTCCATAATCAGGTCTGTTCCATCAAAGGAGAGCAAAGTCCCTTCGAAAACCTTGATTTTATCAATTGCCTGATAGAGCTTGACATGGATGTACTTTCCAACTGCCTTTTTAACAGCATCTGCCGTTTTTAAAGGACGTTCCAAACCTGGACTTGTTACTTCCAACATATACTGCTCCGGAAATGGGTCCGGCTTAATCGTATCCAAAATTGGACTAATGACTTCTGACAAATCTGCCGTATCTTGAAGAGAAATCCCTCCCTCTTTATCGACAAAAATGGATAAAATGTAGTCACCGCCCATCTTACCATATTCCACATCTACCAACTCATGCGGAGCTTGAATTGCGGGGGTAATTGCTGCTGTGACCAAATCAATAATTGATGACATAAACACCTCCTATTTCTGCAGTAGGTAGAAATAGGTTTCCAAATAATCATCTCTACCATTGGATAACCATATTCCTTGTTTACCACACCCTATACACACACAACACCTTCTATTTACATGTAGAAATCAGTGTATAGGGAAAGGGTTGACTAACGCCAACCCCCCTTCTCATTATTAACTCCTAACATTCTAACATATCTCTCATTACTTGTAAAGGAAAACGATGGAAATGATCTAATCTGCTATTCATTTTCACTCCTCAAAATCTTTTCTTTCTTTATATCCTCTTCATATCCTCTCCCATAGCAGATACTACCTGTGCATGAAGTCCATCCATTCTATAATTTAGCCCATCATATTCTTCAAAATTTACTTTCCGCTTTTGGATAAATGAACTGGTCGAAACATAGGTAAACAAAATCAAACCGAGCAAAACAGGTATCGCTAAAATCAGTGCTACAAGAAGTGGCTTAATTTGTAAAGCATCAGCTACTAGCTTCACATCCCCATCGACATTAGAAATACGATGACCACGAACTAGCAGTCGGTGAGCATTAATTTCATAAGGAGTACAAGTTACCCACGTACAATAATCCTCATCATTCACCATCGCCAAATCGGTTAAATTTGTCGGAAAAACAACTCTTATTTGATCAACCTCATATGTCAAGGTCTCATTTATAGTAAAATGAAACAAAAACAGTACATCTGTGGTATAATGTACTTATGGCATATTCATTAGATTTTCGTAAAAAAGTTCTCGCATACTATGAGAAAACTAGCAGTATTACTGAAGCATCTGTTGTTTTCGATATTTCACGCAACACCATCTATCAATGGCTAAAATTAAAGGAGACTACAGGCGAGCTTCATCACCAAGTTAAGGGAACCAAACCGAGAAAAGTTGATAGAGAAAAATTAAAGAACTATCTTGATGCTCATCCAGATGCTTTTTTGACTGAAATAGCTTCCGAATTTGGCTGTCATCCAACAGCTATTCATTACGCTCTCAAAGCTATGGGATATACTCGAAAAAAAGGAGCTGCACCTACTATAAACAAGACCCTGAGAAAGTAAATCAGTTTCTTAAAGAATTTAATAACTTAAGTCACCTGACACATGTTTATATTGACGAAACAGGGTCTGAGACATATTTTCATCGAGAATATAGTCGATCTTTGAAAGGTCAGTTAATCACAGGTCAAATCTCTGGAAGAATATTCCAGCGGATATCTTTAGTTGCAGGTCTAATAAACGGTGAGATTATAGCCCCGATGACCTACAAAGAAACCATGACTAGTGACTTTTTCGAAGTTTGGTTTAAAATATTTTTACTACCCACTTTAGATAAACCATCTGTTATCATTATGTATAATGCAACATAGGATGAATAAGCTAAAAGAGTTATGCAAGGAGCGGGGTCATAGACTTTTACCGCTTCCACCTTACTCACCTGAGTATAATCCTATTGAGAAAACATGGGCTCAAATCAAAAAACACCTCAGAAAAGTATTGCCAAATTGCGATACTTTTCTTGAGGCACTTCTGTCCTGTTCTTGTTTCAATCGACAATAGTAATCAGGCTTGTTAGAAAGTTCTATTGACTTCCCCTGTAGGCAGGTGGCCATGGAGGACTTTCGCCTTTGATACACAACATACACGCCACGCAACAAAAAAACCTAGCATTTCGCTAGGTTAGAGATGTAAAACGAATTAAGCTTTGTTTGCTGAATATAATTTAAATATTCTTGGTTCTTCCTTAAGCATCTTAATACCCATTATTAAAGGATTCTTAATTATTAGTAATATAACTTAGTATCACTAAAATTCTTCATGTTTCCTCAAAATTGGGGGCCAATTCGGGGCAAGAATCCTAGTTATGGATACTTCATTTCTTAAGACTTGGTTTGTCGAACCTACTAACTAAACTAGCTCAAATACCTTTAATCAAGTCACTATTAACTACCAATTATTTACAAAGTTTCAACTAAATAGGGTAAATTTTTCTAGAAAATAAACTAATGCGAGTCAGATATATCATAAATCTGCCCTATGTCGCAACAACTGTGATTAAATTAATAAAACATAGCACCATCTCTACTTTCAAAAGTAATGATGGTATTTTATATAGAGCAAACATCTAATTCCTTCAACCTCTTTAAAGACGAGTGCTTGGCGAATGACTTGGATACTCGGTAAGAGGGCATTACAACGGCGGACAAAGCGAGAATATTCTAGGAAATTAGGAAATAAACTTTGGGCCAATTGGTGCTTAGCTTTAAGCGTTTCACTAAAATGCAGTACGCCCCACAGGTAACAAGCGATAACTAAGCAATCTGATGTTGCGAGATGGACGTTCTTTCGGTTTTGAACCTCAAGGGGAACACTCGTTTGATAAAGCGTCTCAATGGTTGTCAGTAAATAAACAAAAACTTTTGGAAGTGTGCTATTATAAGTCATATAAGTCGTGCGCTTTCTAATGCTTAGTGGCTTAAGATTAGGATAGCACGACTTATTTATTTTCCAATGAAATTAACTAGCAATTCGGGTTCAACTTATAGCTATTATCCTAAAGAAGTTTTGGCTGACTTTAAAGAGGATGTTGAGACATTTGCAAAATCAGAAGGATTGACGGCTCATGCTAAATCAATTTCTGTGAGATTTGATGAAATGTAATACTTGAGACAAGATTTTCAAAATTTATTGGTCAAGGCGTGAGGAACCACATGGATTTTAAAATATTGAATAAGAAAAATAGTAGGTAGAAAAACATGACAAAACAAGAAAATTATTACGCAGAAGTTTTCGAAAAACCATGGGGTCGGATGTTCTATGACTTACTTTTTCCACAGCTCCTACCAAATTTGACAAAAGATTCAAAAATTCTGAGTTTCGGCTCTGGATTTGGTCGGACTGAAACATTTTTGATGGAACAGGGATTTGAAGTCACGGGCTATGAGCCTGACGTAGAAAAACTCGAGATGATGTCTGACCAAACTTTTCGTCAGTTGACAGGAACTTTTGACGACTTTGCAGAAACTGTTAAAAATGAGCGTTACGACGTAATTCTCATTCACAATGTCCTAGAATACGTCCCTGACCGAAAAGTCGTGTTGGAATTACTCTTGCCACTTTTGACAGATGGCGGCACGCTTTCTATTGTCAAGCACAGTAAGTACGGTAGCATGATAGAAATGGCAGCAGGACGTGATAATCCGCAGGCAGCGCTTGATGTTTATGAAAATGAATCTGTCGCTTCTCACAACCACGGCGATATCCTAGTTTATGACGATGATTGGCTGACAGATTTTGTGGCAAATTACAAACTGAAACTCCAAGAAAAATTTGGAATTCGTCATTTTTACGGTATTTCACAAAACGCAGAAATCAAAGAAACAGACAACTGGTATCAACCCATGCTTAAGTTAGAACAAAAAGTAGCGAAAGACCAAACGCTGTATCCAGTCGCACGATTACATCATTTGATATTTAAAAAAACTAAGGAGAATCTGTTATGACACGCATATCACACATCACGCGTAAGACCAAAGAAACACAAATCGAACTTTCCATCATGCAACATCTGACTGTTTAGTGATTACTTGTTACCTGTGGGGAGTGCTTCATTTTAGTGAAACACTTAAAGCAAAGCACCAATTGGCTCAAAGTCTATTCCCTAATTTTCTAGAATATTCTCGCTTTGTTCGTCGTTGTAATGCACTCTTACCGAGTATTCAACTCATTCGCCAAGCTCTCGTCTTTAAAGAAGTTGAAGGGATTGATGTGTCTATTATTGACAGCTTTCCCATTCCTTTGTGTCAGCCGATTCGTAATTTTAGAAGCAAAGTTTTGGGCGACTATGCAAATATTGGCTACAATGCTACCAAAGGTCAGTACTTTTATGGCTGTAAATGTCATGCTTTAGTCAGTGAATCAGGCTAAAATGTTTAATAAAATCATTTCGAAAATACGTGTCCGTATTGAACATGTATTTGGCTTTGTTGAAAATTCAATGCATGGTTCTAGTTTACGTTCTATTGGATTCGATCGAGCTGTTTTAAATACTGACCTTACAAATCTGACTTATAACTTATTGAGGTACGAACAAGTTAAACGTTTAAATCTCAAAACATGGCGGTAATCTGTCTAAAATAAGAATAAACAGTCAAGCGGCGTCTGTAACATAAAGAAAAACACAGTAGACTATGCTTAGTTTTCTGTGTTTTTTTCTAATTTCATTTAGAGGTGAATTAATTGGTAGTTATTAGAGGTGCCCTAAAAAAAGACGCCCAAAATCAGGATAAGCCCGATGCCAATCACGAGTTTCACGTGTTCTTTTAACTGTGCGATTATTGTTTGCCAATTCATATTTTCACCTCACTTATATATACGCAAAAAATCCCCGTTTGTCACAGGGATTTTGCTTATTTTTTAAGATTTTGAATAAATTGCTTAAAGATTTTTTCATCGGAATAACTTAAAACATTCTTGGCGTAAATATGTTCGCCGAATTTGGCCACGAACACAAGCGCAACCAGCTGCAAGGCCAGCGCGATATAAGCTTGTGTCAACGTCGACATTTCCATGGCCAAACGGCCCGGCATCAAGGTTGGCGAAACAAAAGGCAGATAACTCAAGATTTTGATCACGATATTATTGGGTACATTGGCCCCAAAAATACTGGCCATATAGCCAACCAAAGAAAGATAAGAAATCGGCGCGATGGCTTGCTGAACCTGACTTTGGTCATTAACCAAACTAGCGATAATCGCTGTCAAGAAGAGGTAAGCCATGAGTCCCACGATCAACATCAAGACCGCATAGACCAAGAAACTCATATCGACGCCACCGACCATGCCCTTGACGCTTTCGACCATGTCGTTGCCTTTTAGGGCAATGGCTGCAGCCACCCCTAAGATGACATAAAAAACGATATGGGTCAGAACCAATAAACCAATCCCTAGGATTTTACCAAAATATTGGACTTTGGTGCTGGTTGCTGCTAGCAAGGTCTCCATAATCCGATTGGATTTTTCATTGGCAATCTCTTGCGCCAACATATTAGAGTAAATCATCAGCAACATGAAGATAACGATGGCCACACCAACAGAAACGAGAGAATTGGCCGCATTTTTAGCCTCACCCCCACTAGATTCCCCTTTTTTGCTCAGGGTTTTCATGGTCAGATCAGCAGGCGTTTGCAGACTGATCAATTCCTCAGGACTTAATTTAAGATGCGTGGCTTTTTCTGCTAGTTCAATCTGCGACAAGGCGGTTTTAACCGTCGTCTCATTGAATTTTGTCGTGCTATCCGTCGACGCCACTAAGGTATATTTGCCATCTTCTTTGACGAGATAGCCATCTATTTTCTCATCCAGTATCTTTTGCTTAGCCGTTTTAACATCTGCCACGGCTGAGATTTTAGCGTCTAAGACTTTATCGGTTTTAAGGGTTTGAACCAGAGCTGCATTGTCAACAACAGCCAATCGCGCCGGTGAATCATCACTCGTCTTAGCAATTACGAAACCAATGATTAACCCAACCAATGGCAATAAGAGTGGCGTCAACACCGTCAACCAGAAACTCGGTGTCTTAATTTTTGTCCGGTAAACTTGACCCGCGACTAATTTCATTTGTTTAAACATTTTCAGCGACCTCCTTACGGAAAATTTCATCGAGCGTTGGTGGCGCTTGAACAAAAGCTTGGACATAGCCAGATTGACTCACGCGTGTGAAAATCTCATGACCAACAGCTGCATCATTGACATGAATCATCCGGCCAGCACCTTGTTTCTCAATCGTCTCAACACCTGAAATGGCTGACAAATCCGCATCTGGCACATCACTTTCAACATAGATTTGGGTGCGCCCAAAACTATCCCGAATCCCATAAATGTCGCCTTGCAAGACAACTTTACCTTTTTTGAGCATGGTTAACTGATCACTGAGCAACTCTACCCCACTCATATTATGACTGGAGAAAATAATCGCTGCACCATTTGCCTTGAGCGTTTTGATTTCCGACATCAGGAGACTGGTATTGACTGGGTCAAGGCCTGTAAAAGGTTCATCCAAAATCAGAAAATCAGGGCGGTGAATCAAGGTCGCGATGAACTGTACTTTTTGGGCGTTCCCTTTGGAAAGGGTCTGCACCTTGTCTGTAATTTTTCCGACAACTTCTAACTTGTCCATCCAGCGCACGAGCTCATCTCTTGCCTCAGCCCGTTTCATGCCATGGAGTTCAGCAAAATACAAGATTTGTTCTTCAATCGTCAATTTTTGATAAAGGCCACGCTCTTCAGGTAGAAAGCCTATTTTTTGCTTAATCTCCTGAGTAATGGGCGCGCCCTGCCACGTAATCTGACCGCTATCCGGTTTAATAAAGTCCAAAATCATCCGAAAAGTTGTCGTCTTCCCAGCACCATTTTGACCAATCAGCCCCATAATCTCGCCCGGTTTGACGGTCATGTCTAGCTGATCAACAGCGATTTTATCACCAAATTGTTTGGTGAGGTTTTCTAGTTTTAACACATCTACTCTCCTCTTAACTCTAGTTGCTTAGCAACGCCAACACAAGGCCATCCCCCTACTGATCATTTGAATACTTATAATAACAATTCAATTTTATCACAATTTTCTGAAGATACCAGACTTTAACTGGCTGATCCTCTTATTTTCTGATGCGATAGGCAAGATAGAGGACAAACAGTGCGAGTAAACCAACAATGTAAGCCACTGGTATGATCACTGTTTCCTCATTTATTGAAAATATAACGATACCACAACATAAAATCAGCGATACAAGGCCAATATGTGACAAAGCCTGTTGATGACTTTGTTTTTTACGTTCATCTGTTGCTTCAATTCTTTTGGCATGCAATTTTTCGGGGCTTTTAACCTGTCGGTTCTGTTGCAAAGTTTTCCAAAAAATCTATTTTAGTGTAAAATTGAGAAAAAAGACAGAGAGGACAGAGTAATGAATCATTTTAAAGGCAAACAATTCAAAAAAGACGTCATTATTGTCGCTGTTGGTTACTACCTGCGTTACAATCTAAGCTATCGTGAAGTTCAGGAATTGTTATATGATCGTGGAATAAATGTTTGTCATACTACGATTTATCGTTGGGTGCAAGAGTACAGCAAAGTCCTCTATTATCTTTGGAAGAAGAAAAATAGACAATCCTTCTATTCATGGAAAATGGACGAAACCTATATCAAAATTAAGGGACGTTGGCATTATCTTTATCGTGCAATTGATGCGGACGGCCTAACCTTAGATATCTGGTTACGAAAGAAACGGGATACGCAAGCAGCCTATGCTTTCTTAAAACGACTCCATAAACAGTTTGGTGAGCCGAAAGCAATTGTGACCGATAAAGCACCTTCTCTTGGATCAGCCTTTAGAAAGTTACAGAGTGTGGGTTTATATACTAAGACAGAGCACCGAACTGTGAAGTATCTTAACAATTTAATAGAACAAGACCATCGACCTATTAAACGACGGAATAAATTTTATCAAAGTCTCCGTACAGCCTCTTCCACGATTAAGGGCATGGAGACCCTTCGAGGAATATATAAAAAGAACCGAAGAAATGGAACGCTCTTCGGCTTTTCGGTGTCTACTGAAATCAAGGTATTAATGGGAATACCAGCCTAAGATATTTGGAGTTCAGAGAGGGCTCGTTTGATTTTCAAACTTTGGAAAGGTTATAATAAACTAGACACAAAGTTAAGAGAAATCGTGGAAAGGTTTATTATGGCAAGAAGAAAATTCGATAAACAATTTAAAAATTCTGCAGTAAAACTCATTCTTGAAGAGGGTTACTCTGTTAAAGAAGTCAGCCAAGAGCTTGAGGTTCATGCCAATAGTCTTTATCGCTGGGTTCAAGAAGTTGAAGAATATGGAGAAAGTGCTTTTCCAGGCAATGGGACAGCCCTAGCTAATGCCCAACATAAGATTAAATTGTTAGAGAAAGAAAATCGTTATCTTCAGGAGGAACTTGAACTTCTAAAAAAGTTCCGGGTCTTCTTGAAGCGAAGCAAGTAAAACGTTTTGAATTTCTCTTGAAACATCATGGGAAGATAAAAATTAAGCATGCAGTAAAAGTTCTTAAGGTTTCTCGCTCAGGTTTCTATGAATACATGCATCGTCGTCCTTCAAAACAACAAGTGGAGAGAGAAATTCTCTCAGAGAAGATAAAAGCTGTCTTTCATGAGCATAAGGGACGCTATGGTGCGGTCAGAATTACCAAGGTACTTCATAATACTGGTATTATGACCAACACGAAACGTGTTGGAAAACTGATGCACTTGATGGGACTTTATGCCAAGGGAAGCCGTTATAGATATAAACATTACAACAGAAAAGGAGCTTCGCTTTCAAGACCCAATTTAATTAATCAGATCTTTAAAGCAACAGCTCCTAATAAAGTATGGCTGGGAGACATGACCTATATCCCTACCAAAGAAGGCACCTTATACTTAGCCGTGAATATCGACGTTTTTTCACGTAAGATTGTAGGCTGGTCAATGTCTTCACGGATGCAAGATAAACTGGTGAGGGATTGCTTCTTACAAGCTTGTGGGAAAGAACATCCTCAGCCTGGCTTGATTGTCCATACTGATCAAGGGAGTCAATATACAAGCTCTCGTTATCAATCTACTCTTCGTCAAGTCGGTGCTCAATCTAGCATGAGTCGTAAAGGAAATCCCTATGACAATGCAATGATGGAGTCTTTTTATAAGACGCTAAAGAGGGAGCTTATTAATGATGCTCATTTTGAGACAAGAGCTGAGGCTACTCAAGAAATATTTAAATACATTGAGACCTATTACAATACAAAAAGGATGCATTCAGGTCTTGATTACAAGTCTCCAAAAGACTTTGAAAAATATAATTCTTAAATTCTCTTAACTCCGTGTCTAGTTTTTCGTTGACTTTCCAAATACTTGGATTTTTTTAATTGTTTTGGTAATTCAAGCGAAATTGAATTGGACTCATCCAGTTCAATTTTTGTTTGATTCGTTTTGTATTATAGTACCTAATCCAGATTACAATAACCTGTTCAAGTTCTTCGAAAGACGAGAAGATATGTCCGTAGTAAATTTCTTGTTTAAGTAGCCCAAAGAAATTCTCCATAACTGAATTATCATGACAGTTTCCTTTACGGCTCATAGACTGAAAAATTCTATGAGATTTTAATTTAGAAACATAGTCTCTCATTTGGTATCCCCATCCTTGATCTGAGTGGAAAGTACGTCGATAAGGACAATCAGATGTCACAGCTACGGCTTGATTTAGAGCAATATCAATGGATTGATAAGAGGGTTGTTGAGAGATATGATAACTAATCACCTCGCTATTAAATAAATCAATGTAAGGATTGAGATAACACTTTTTCTGAATTCCATCTTCATAATATTTGAATTCTGTCGTATCTGTTGTGATTTTTTGATGAGGAATGGAAGTTCTGAATCGTCTGTGCAATTTATTTTTAGCTACCGTCCCTACTTTTCCTTTATATGAATAATATTTACGTGATTTGTGCCAATAAGACGTCACACGAAGCCCTAGTTTCTTCATTAAGCGCTGTACCTTCTTGTGGTTGACGTGATAGCCACGTTGCTTAAGTAATTCACTCATTGGAAGATAACCTGCATTGGCATGTTCTTGACGTATTTTAAGCATTTCTTTTTCGATAAGCTCATCTTTGTTTACCCGTTCAAAACAGTTAACCCAATAATAATAAGTGGCTTTAGGGAATCCTGTAACTTTCAAGATTTCTTTGAGTTTGAAGGTTTTACGGAGACTGTAGATGAGTCTTGATTTTTGTTCATTAGAGCATTTTTCTCCAATCTCCGAAGTCCTTTTAAATAAGCTACCTCAATTTGCGCATAACGTAATTCTTGTTCAAGTTCTTTAATTCGTTGAGAATCATTTGGGTTCTGAGTCATAGACGATGCAATGCTTTCTAGTTTTTTACGACGTCCTCTCTTTTTGCTTATTGGGACTTCTCCATAAATTTTGAAATGATTAACCCAGCTTGCAAGTAAGGTAAAATTAGTAATTTCGAATTTTCTTGCCACAGCTTCATACGTTAAATCAGTTGTTAAATAACATTGTACCGCATTTTCTTTCAACTCCATAGAATAATTTTTATTGACTTTGGAGTGAGCTGTAGGAAGTCCCTCTGCTCGATAATTGCGAATCCAGTGTCTAACCTGACTAGATGAACCTACGTTGTGCAGTTTAGCAAGATAGGTAGAGCCTCCCTTGCCAGATAAATAATCTTGAATAACGCGTTGTTTTAATTCTATGGAATATTTGACCATAAGAAAAGACCTCCGAAATATAGATTTGAAAAGTCTATATTTCGGAGGTCACTACATTCTTCGGTTCTTTTTGTATATGCCTCTCAATGCTTCTATGCCCTTAATCGTACTACTCTGTGTTATCAATTAAATAATTTTCTATAATAAATAATGCTTGGTACAGATAACCCTTTAGATTGTCTTTATTTATTCCTCGGATAAAATGAAGAAATCATTGAATAGTTTGCCTTCAATTTTATATTCTGGAATCATAAGTTTATCTGAAATTTTTTGTAAGATATTTATCATCATCTCCTGATTTTACTTTAAATATATACTATTTATTAATATATCGATAAATAGTTGTTCTCGAAACACCCCAAGACTCCGCAATATTCTTTATTGGTGTTCCACTATCTACAAGTGTTTTAAGTAGCTCTATATCTTTCTCAGAGAATTTCTCAGGTCGACCACCTAATCTTCCTCTAGCACGTGCTGCAGCTCTCCCCGCAGCCGAGCGTTCAAGAATAAGGTTACGTTCAAACTCCGCAAATGCTGCAAATAAATGAAACATAAGCTGTCCAGTAGAACTTGATTTGTCCATCGTGATATTTTCTTGCAAACTATGGAAACTTACTCCTTTATCGTTTAGTGAGTTGACTATGCTGATTAAATCCTCCATATTTCTTCCCAATCGATCCAATCGCCAAACGACAATTGTGTCTCCGGGCCGAGAAAATTCTATTGCTGATTTTAACCCTGGTCTATCTTTTTTACTTCCAGACATGTGATCAGTAAATATTTTCTCACAGTCATATTTTCCAAGACTGTCTTTTTGTAAATCTAAATTTTGTAGTCCAGTTGAAACTCGTGCATATCCAATATTCAAATTTCTGTACCTCCGTTAGTTTAATTGTACCATAACTTAAAACAATATATATAAATGGACATAGATTAAATCATGGGTTAATGAACACAAAATATAAAAGATATTGACGAAAATTGTAGAAAATAAAAAGTGTCCAGAAAATGACCATTTTCTGAACACTAAAATATCAAAGAACATTGGGCTAAGAAGATGTATCTCATTTTGTGTCTAATTATTTGACATTAGTCCAAAGAAGAGGTCGATGACTAACATCATAGTAATTGTAGTATTATTAGTTGCTGTTTCTGTGATGGGCTGGAATTTAATGAGTGGAATTTTTAAATGAGGGATAAAGGAAAACTTGAGTTAAAGAATAGGTTAAAAGTGGCTCGTGCTGAAAAACAAATAAACCAGAGTAATTTGGCTAAAATTGTTGGTGTTTCGAGACAGACAATTAGCAATATAGAAACCTATGAGTACGTTCCATCTGCTAAATTAGCATTATTACTTTGTATAGCGTTGGATATAGAATTTGAAAAATTATTCTATTTTGAGTAGTGAAGACTTAAGGGCACCTCTTTTCATACGTTTTTAGAGGTGCCCTATATTCTATACGCATTCACTTCAAATCTAATTTATATCTCTATTCTAAGTTATAATTACAAGTTTTGGGAAGAAAAGGTTCATAACTTAACAGTTATGGGCTATTTTTTTATATACTATAAACCCGAATTGCTAGTTAATTTCATTGGAAAATAAATAAGTCGTGCTATCCTAATCTTAAACCACTAAGCATTAGAAAGCGCACGACTTATATGACTTATAATAGCACACTTCCAAAAGTTTTTGTTTATTTACTGACAACCATTGAGACGCTTTATCAAACGAGTGTTCCCCTTGAGGTTCAAAACCGAAAGAACGTCCATCTCGCAACATCAGATTGCTTAGTTATCGCTTGTTACCTCTGGGGCGTACTGCATTTTAGTGAAACGCTTAAAGCTAAGCACCAATTGGCTCAAAGTTTATTTCTTAATTTCCTAGAATATTCTCGCTTTGTCCGCCGTTGTAATGCCCTCTTACCGAGTATCCAAGTCATTCGCCAAGCACTCGTCTTTAAAGAGGTTGAAGGAATTAGTGTATCCATTATTGACAGCTTCCCCATTCCTTTGTGTCAGCCTATTCGTAATTTCAGAAGCAAAGTTCTTGGAGATTATGCAAATGTTGGCTACAATGCTACAAAGGGACAGTACTTCTATGGATGTAAATGTCATGCTTTAGTCAGTGAATCAGGCTATGTCATAGACTACACAATTACTCCTGCTTCAATAGCTGACAGTACAATGGCCGAGGAAGTGTTGAGTCAATTTGGGACACCAACAGTCCTTGGAGATATGGGATATTTAGGTCAGTCACTGCATGATAGGCTGGAATTAAAAGGGATTGATCTAATTACACCTGTCAGGAAGAACATGAAGCAAAAGAAAATCCTTTTCCCTAATTTTTCAAAACGTAGAAAAGTGATTGAGCGAGTTTTCTCTTTTTTGACAAATCTAGGAGCTGAGCGTTGTAAAAGTCGTTCGCCTCAAGGTTTTCAATTGAAATTAGAGATGATACTTTTAGCGTATTCTTTACTGTTAAAATCAGCTAAATCACTGGAACCAGAGACTTTAAGATATTCTATCGGGTATCAAGTCATGGCTAAATAATCAACTAGCAATTCGGGTATGAATTACTATTTCCTATTATATGATAGTATTCTAAAAAAGTAGAGTAAAATCACTCTACTTTTATTTTTTAAAGTTATGTATCTTTTAGATTAATAATTTGGTTAGAAATTCTTTCAATAAAGTCTTGGTCATGTTCAACTAAAAGCATTGTGGGATGACTAGTTTCTAGAAGTTTAATAATCTGTTCATGATTAAAAACATCAAGATAATTAAGAGGTTCATCCCAAAGATAAAGCTCTGCTTCTTGTGATAAGCTTCGTGCTAATTCAACTTTTTTCTGCTGCCCTTGACTCATTGTTTCTATTTTTTGAGTAAACTGCTTACGTTCCATGCCTAGTTTTCTGAGATTAGAAAGAAATAACTCATAATCCAACTGATGTTCAGTTGCAAAATCTTTTAGGTATCCGCGATTATCATAAATCTGACGAACAATTGATATTTTTATCCCTTGCGGAAGTTGAACAAACCCGCTGTGTTTACCCCCAAAATTTCCAGACAAATATTTGATAATACTTGATTTTCCCTGACCATTTGGTCCAACAACAGCCGCAATTTCTCCTTCTTTCAAAGAAAAATCAATCGGTTGAAATAGTGGTTTTTTATCAAATACAAGCGAAAATTTTTCAAATTGTATCAGTATTTTATGGTGTGAAGCATGGTATTTCAAAGATAGAGGTTCAGTTTTTTCGATATTTTTGAGTAACTTCTCTTTATCAAAGATTTCCTGATTCATCCTCTTCTCTAAATTTTTGGATTTTTGCATCATATTTGCAGCTTTTCGACCGACGAACCCTTTATCAATGCCTTTAGTTTCACTATCAAAACCACGTTTTTTTCTAGATTTTGTAGCTTCTAGATTTCTCGACCAATCTTCTTTTTCTCTGGCTGACTTTTTCAATCGTGATATATCTTTACGTAATTTTTCATCTTCAGCGAGCTCAAAATCATCACGCAACTGTTTTTCTTGTTCATAAGTTGAAAAATTCCCCTGATAAAGAATTATTTGCTGACGTTCAATCGCTAAAATATGATCACAAACCTGATCAAGAAAATGTCGATCATGCGATACAACGATAAATCCTGATTTCTTTTTAAGATAGGCCGCAACTATTTTTCTGCTTTCCATATCTAGATGGTTTGTTGGTTCATCAATTAGTGGAAAATTGGCCTCATCTAAAAATAAAATTGCCAAGAGACACTTGGTTTGTTCCCCACCTGATAAACTTTCAAAAGGGCGCCAAAGGATTTCTAAATCAACTTTCAATAAAGATAATTCACGTTCTAATTTCCATTGTTCAAATTCAGCTAATTCATTTAGCACATAATAAGTTAATTGTGACTTTCTGTCAGTAATTTTTACTGACAGACTTTCTACAGAAGGGTCATCATGGACATTTTGATTTTTGAAGTTATTTTCATCAATTAATTCTTCCTCTGTCAGTAACTGCGGAAAGTAAACAAAGTTTTTGTCAGTAAGTATCGTGCTGTCAGTAGTTAGTTTTCCTTGTAATAAGTTTAAAAGGGTTGATTTTCCACGTCCATTTCGACCTACTAATCCTAATTTCCAACGGTCATCAATATTTATTTGGGCATGATTGAAAATCAGGTTATCCCCATAGCCAAAGGTTAAGTCTTTAAATTCAATATTTGACATTTAATTCTCCTCTCATTTGTGAGAATTATGAAATCTAATTTGAGTAGAAAAACTCAGAGTGAGTTCCTCTAAATGTTCATAAATCTCAAATTCCCGCTTTTCTTGGAGCATTAATTTTTGCTCCGTGTTGATTTTGCTTGGTTGCTTTTACCGCTGTCATCCCATTAGTATTTTTCCCAGCAAATTGCGGTTTATTTTTCTTAATTTGTTCTAGTTTAGCTTGCATTTCTTTTTGTTTTTGATTCATTATTTTCTCCTTAAATTAAAAAAACTCTTTTCACAACTTAGGTGAACAGAGCTTTAAAAGATACAAATTTCGACAAATCGCCCAATCTGTAAACATAATAAAAGCCTATTTTATCTAAGTTATGAATACAACAAAAACACTCGATATTTACGAATATTTTTAAAGTTCAAAACTTAGATTTTCAATAGACCTTACCTCGTTCATTTATTTAAGACAATTATAACATAAAACGGTTCTGTTGCAAAGTTTTCCAAAAAATCTATTTTTGTGTAAAATTGAGAAAAAAGACAGAGAGGACAGAGTAATGAATCATTTTAAAGGCAAACAATTCAAAAAAGACGTCATTATTGTCGCTGTTGGTTACTACCTGCGTTACAATCTAAGCTATCGTGAAGTTCAGGAATTGTTATATGATCGTGGAATAAATGTTTGTCATACTACGATTTATCGTTGGGTGCAAGAGTACAGCAAAGTCCTCTATTATCTTTGGAAGAAGAAAAATAGACAGTCCTTCTATTCATGGAAAATGGACGAAACCTATATCAAAATTAAGGGACGTTGGCATTATCTTTATCGTGCAATTGATGCGGACGGCCTAACCTTAGATATCTGGTTACGAAAGAAAAGAGATACTCAGGCGGCGTATGCTTTCTTAAAGCGACTCCATAAACAATTTGGACAACCTAGAGTCATCGTAACAGATAAAGCACCCTCTATAGGATCTGCATTTAGAAAGTTACAGAGAAACGGATTATACACCAAAACAGAGCACAGAACTGTGAAGTATCTTAACAATTTAATAGAACAAGACCATCGACCTATTAAACGACGAAATAAATTTTATCAAAGTCTCCGTACAGCCTCTTCCACGATTAAGGGCATGGAGACCCTTCGAGGAATATATAAAAAGAACCGAAGAAACGGAACGCTCTTCGGCTTTTCGGTGTCTACTGAAATCAAGGTATTAATGGGAATACCAGCCTAAGATATTTGGAGTTCAGAAAGGGCGAGTTTGATTTTCAAACTTCGCAACAGAACCGATACCAACTAGCTCTAATTTTTCATTCAGCAGAGCACTCCCACTACTTCCTACGGAAATCAGGGCGGTATGTTCAACGACTAGGTCCACCGTACTTTCCTCATTATCACTAAAAGTTACGTATTCTTTACTCTTTATTTTTCCGGCTGTGACTTTATTTCGTTCACCATGTGGATTGCTCATTGTTACAGCCATATCTTTATGCATAGGTGATTCGTTACTTATCTCAACAACTGGATATTCCTTATCCGTTGTAAAACTTACAACAGCTAAATCATGAATCTTACTGGTGTATTCGATAGACATGCTTGGAAGTGATTTATAATAGTCGGCGACATCCATAACGAAACCTTTCTCCTCAACAACATCACTAAAATCTAAAGTATCATGACCTAAAACGACATAGGTTGTTTGATCTAAATCAGTTTCACTTGTCACAACATGGTTTGCTGTTAAAGCATAATATGTTTGACCTTCCCTTTTAAAGATCACGCCACTTGCCCCCGCTAAGCCCCTGGTACCTTTAGTAAGAGCAACGATTTTGATATTGGCAGATAGTATTTCCTCTTCAACTGTTTCTAGTAATTCTTGATATCTCGCTTGATTAAATAGCGCTCTCATATCAGAAAAGAAAATGCTAGTAACCAAAATAATGAGACTTGCCACAATGACCATCAACAACTTAGAATGCTTGTTCATGTATTTCCTCCTTCTGAACAATTAATAATTCCTATATTACTTTTTATGTAAATGCAGTTTAATCATACTATAACCATTTATCTTATACCAGCGTTATCAAAAACATTAAATTAAATAAGATGCACAAAGCCATCTAGCTTTGTACGTCTTATTTAATTACTCATCCTCTAGAACACGTTTCCCATTAGCTTTTTGCCATTGTTTATATTCTGCTACATCATCTTCTACCAATTGCCAGACCAAGGCAATGATAGCCGCATCATCTAAATAGCCCGTAACCGGGATAAAGTCAGGAATTAAATCCACTGGTGAACCAAAATAAAGCAGTGCACTTACAACCGCAATCATACTACCGATGGGGATCTCGCGGTATTCTTTTTTAATATAGGCTCGAACTAGCGAAATTAACATCGGAATACTCGATAGTTTATTACCTACCATCGGTACTTTCTGAAGCTTTCGCTCCATGTGCTCTAAGAATTTTTCCATCTTATCTTCATCATTCAGTAATCGCTCTGCTTCTTTTGAATGACCAGTCAGTTGACTTTTCAATTCTTTATCCTAAAATTCTTGTGTCATAAAACTCCCCTTATCTCTTGTGAAAAGTATTCCTCTTCAACTGGCGTAATTTACCTACTTCGTGTTAGCAGTTAAAGCTAACTATAATTAGACGATTTTAGTTAAAATAACAATTTTCATTTTGGTTAGACATTATTATTGTTGATATATAATGAGTCATTATACCAATTAGTACTTTAATGGCCGGGTTAGAATAACATATAACAACAGATTGATTGCCCAAATAATCATAAGTATAACAATATATTGATGCTTACTAACATATAGTATAAATAATTCCATCAGACTTATTCCGGTACATACAGGAGCCCACCTTAGCTGACGTTCTCTTACTTTTTCCCAATCAAACAGATTCTCCACACCCCAGATTTTACGCACTTTATAATCTCGGCTAATACTAAACATGGTATCCAAGCCTTTCATTGCTGCACGGTATTGGATGACGCAAAAAAGGATCGTAAGCAACAATATTACAACTAGGGCATTATAGCGATTTAACTCAAGGATATCAAAAATATCTGCTATGAGTGAGAAACCACCGATGATTGCTAACAATATGTAGACTTTATATTTAAAATTCATTTTTTTCATGTTCGCTCCCTTTATAAAACAAAATTATTCATTCTATATCTCCCCCACATTAATCTTACTAGTTTATTACCCACTTTTTTACCGTGCTAACTCGATATGCTCATCTATCTAGCTCTAGAATTGATAAAAAAGCTTCTAAAAAAATGGATTTCCCCACTTGACTAGAAGCTCTTTCTATTACTTATTCACTTTATGTCTATTTACGCTCTAACAAACAAATCGTCTCCACATGGCTCGAGTTGATGGCATTGATGTCATATTACTTTGCCCGTCTGTGGAAACATATCAGCAGCATTTTTGGAACTATCGGTAGACGGGAACATATCCAGCGGTTTTTGACCATTTTAAGAAATTTCGGTATGAGAGAACCTATCAATGGAATTCTCAACACCAGCCTTTTAGATATTAAGGGAAGACTCTATAGACTTTTTCATATGATTAACGAGTTCAGCCACCTCAGATTCCATTCCTTCCCACTTGTCAACACACTCTCCTAAATAAGCCTCTCTCGCTTTGTTGAGTAAAGTAGCATGCTCATCGGGTAATTGAGGTATCGCCCATTCAGCTGCCAGATCTTTTGAGCGAATTTCACCAGTAGATGCTGTCAGCCACATTCTGGCTAAAGTTAAAATCACATTGCGTTCGTCACCGTTAATGCTAGCTATCAACCCGGGCAACGATTCTTTAATTGCTTTTCGAATATCTGTCATTGGCACAGGCTCAATTACTTCTGTTGCCTTTGGTCCCAAAAGGTTAATACTATTTTTTCTTAGTTGTGCTAAAAGTATTGCTAAATCCGGATCATAAGTCGACTCAGGAATTTCTCCCTTTTCAAACTGCTCTCTTAGCCACTCGCCATACATAAATTCATATTTGGGGGGGAAATGCCAAGGGACAATATCCTTTTGATTTATGACCGTAACTTCAAGAGGCCTCATATCTTTTATGTTTCCTATTTTCCCAGATATAAGCATTAACCTATTTGTAAGATTCCTTCGAGTTTTTTCAGATAAACTTTGATTTGTTATTACCAAAATATCTACATCGCTATTCATACGTAAACCACCCATTACTGCCGAACCATACAAATACACCCCAATTAACATATTATCAAGTAGTTCCGCTATAGTTTTTAATGCTTGAATTGCTTCTTTCGGAATTTTTTTGTTACTTAAATCTATACTCAACTTCGATCTCCTTTCGTCTGAAAACTGTTTTTTAACGCCTCTTAAAATTTATAAAAAAAGAGTAAACATCTTTCGTTGTATTGTAAATTAACGCCATCCAAAATTTTGATTCAAGATTTTCTTTCGGTTTATTATATGTTTGAGCCAATATAAGCTACAAAACTGCTGTCTATCCATTTTTGAGTAACCTCATTTATATCAATCCCAATAGTAGCCAACCCAATAATGCTGCAATCCAATTTCTCTAACAAAGCTATTAAAGCCTTCATTTGAGAACCTGTCTCTATCCAATCATCTACAATCAAAACTCTTTTGTTCCTCACAATAGAACTCTTAGATATTTCAAAGCTTTTATCTTGACCTGAATAGTCGGTAAAATGTGTCGAAATAATCTCTTCTTTTGCGTATGGCAGCTTATCACCTTTTCTTACTCCAATAAACCCCACTCCAAGTTCTTTGGCTATGGCAGTGCCTAGTATCCATCCAATTGCTTCTGGGGCAGCCACATAATCTACTTTATTTTGAAAATCCAATGATAGTACTTTTACAATTTTATCAAAAACGGTTTTATGTGTAAAAATAGTTAGTAAATCATATTTTCCAATTGAGTTACGAGGTAATATACCTCTAATTTCATTTATAACATCAGTACTTTCCATACATTTACACCCCTTGCTTATGGTTAATAATCTTTGCTAATCTGGTTCTGTTGCAAAGTTTTAAATCTACTATCAAATAAGGTAGAATAATAGAAAAAGATAGCAGGAGGAATGACGATGAATCATTTTAAAGGAAAGCAATTTCAGCAGGATGTGATTATTGTAGCCGTGGGCTACTATCTTCGTTATAACCTTAGCTATCGTGAAGTTCAAGAAATCTTATATGATCGTGGCATTAACGTTTCTCATACGACGATTTATCGTTGGGTGCAAGAATATGGCAAACTACTCTATCAAATTTGGAAAAAGAAAAATAAAAAATCCTTTTATTCATGGAAAATGGATGAAACGTACATCAAAATTAAAGGAAAATGGCATTATTTGTATCGAGCCATCGATGCAGATGGTTTAACCTTGGATATTTGGTTACGTAAAAAACGGGACACACAAGCAGCCTATGCTTTTCTTAAGCGGTTAGTGAAGCAGTTTGATGAACCGAAGGTTGTAGTCACAGATAAAGCCCCCTCTATTACAAGTGCCTTTAAGAAACTAAAAGAATACGGCTTTTATCAAGGGACAGAACATCGTACCATTAAATACCTGAATAATTTGATTGAACAAGACCATCGTCCAGTAAAGAGACGCAATAAATTCTATCGAAGTTTACGCACTGCCTCTACCACGATTAAAGGTATGGAAGCCATCCGAGGATTATATAAGAAAACCCGAAAAGAAGGCACTCTCTTCGGGTTTTCGGTCTGTACTGAAATCAAGGTATTATTGGGAATCCCAGCTTAAATCATAGATACCGTAAGGGATTTTATTCTTTATTTAAAACTTTGCAACAGAACCATTCATTCTATCAAGAGCAAGAAAATCTAAATACAGTAGATGAAGATCATCTGGAAGAAAAAGAACTTGATATAAGAGAGATTGAAAGACTGAACCCAAATAAATTAAAAGAATTTATTAAAAAAGATTTAAAAGAAAAAGGAACAATACCTTACAGATATACTCAAAGTAATAGAGTTATGGAAGCAACTATTAAAATTTTAACTGAATATGATCGCCATATGAATTGGTATAAAGAAAACAAAGATAATGGAAATACAGATAGTTTTTATACAGAAGCTTTAAAGCTATTCAATGAAGCACTTTCAGAAATGCTAACAACACAAGGCAATATGTTTTTAAAAGGATCAGTAGTAACTTACTCTAAAATTTACGATAGAATAGTTGAAGGAATAGAAATAAACGAAAACTATATGAGTATAGGTAGTGTATTGGATAATTCAATAACAGATTATAGAGAAGCTTCAAGTCAAGAAGAAATATATAGTCCATTAAATTACATGAAATCAGTAATATGGAACGCATTGCTAGTAGGAGATATTAAAATGACATCAGACATAGAAAGGACTTTTGGAAATGGAAGAACAAACTTTTATTAAAGAAAAAAAGCTTATTAGTCTGGCAACTAATAAACTTTTCAAAAGTAAAACTATTTAGCTCTTGGCTTAACATAATGACACAAAACAACTGAACGCCCTTCGGTTGTTTGACTACCAGCAAAGATAAGGAAAAAAGAATTTCTTATCTTTACTGGTAGTTTATTATGTTTATTTTTGTGTTTTTTACTAGAGAGAACGAGATTTTTTTCTTTTTTCTACTTGTTTGTTTTGAGTAGAAGATTTTGTTTTATTTTTTAATTCTTCTACATTAAATTTTGGTTTTTCTTTTTTTACTTTTTCTCTAGTTTTAGCTTTATATTTTTCTTTAGGCTCTAATAAATGGCTACCTTTGTAAGATAAGCTAGAAAGATTATTAACTGCAACATTATCAATTAAATTTATGCCTACTAGATCAGCAAGTTGTTTAATATTAGAAACTCTATCAATACTTTCTTCACTATATCTTATGTGTGAAGCATTAGTTTTAGTCGATAAAGCAAATGACTTGCTATCATGTAATATAGCTTTTTCAATGATATGTTTAGCTTCTTCTTTTGAAGTTAAGTTTTCTGGCAAGATCTCACTTTCTATAATAGTATTTTTAGTGTCTAAATATAAAGCCACATTAATATTATCATAATTATCATATCTTGTCATTATGAAGTCTTGTATATCATCTGGACTTTTAATTCTGGTATTTTCTATACTAAATTTATTTGCCTTGCTAAAATATTGATTTTGCAGTTCTTTTAATTTATTTATTTTTTGCAAATTATCTTTATCGCTAATATATTCTTCTGGATTTTTAATAAAATTTTTAATAGAAGTATCTTTTAAAATATTTTTCAGTTCAGTTTTAGTAATCTTAGTAAATTTATTTAAAAGATTTATATGCTGATCTGTATCTTTTTTTAATATATTTTTATGTGATAAGGTATTTGTTTTTTCTATTTCATAATTTACAGTTATATCCCCTTCTTCTCTAAATGAATAATAGTCATTTCTTCCAATGATAATATGATCTATTATTTTTTTATCTAAAGCTTTTGCTACTTCTTCTAGTCTATGTGTTATGTTTCTATCTGCATTACTAGGTGCAGGATTTTATCAAGAGTAAATTACAAAAGAATCATTTAAATCAATACTTTCACTTTGAATACATGTATTTGAAGTGGAAGGTACTTATTTCAAAAATAGTAAAACCTGTATCTTAAATTACTTAATAGTAACATAAGATACAGGCTGATTTTTTATTCATTGTTATTTATACTAAAGCACCCGATAGCTCTGAAAACAATCACAAATTCAACTTTTCAAAGCCACAGCTTTAAGTTATTTTGTCCAGACAACCCCCATTGCCCAACCCATTTTATGGAATTGGCATCCAGGCAACAACTTTTCATATAAATCGTAATAATTTTGTTCAGATAGGTACTTATCTGAAGCTAAATGCTCAAGCCATGATTTAGATGTGTTGTGATTATAAATTCTAATCGCATTTTTTATTCCAAATTTGAAACAATGCGGTAAAAACTCTTGGATTGCCCCTAATTTATAAACATAGGTAGGCGGTGTCTCGACTTCAGATACATTATCAAGAATAACTATTCTTCCTTCCTCATTCAACAGTTCCTTCATTTGCTGTATTACGCTGGCTATATCATCCAAATGATGAAAGGTTGTTCGGCTTACAATAAAATCAAACTTCTCATTAAAATTAAGTTGTTCTGCATTCATATTCAGATAGACCGTATTTGTTAGTTGACGTTTAGATTTGGCAAGATCGAGCATTTGATTAGAAATATCAATCCCTACCACTTCATCATAATAACTTGCTAATTTCTCCACTAACAAACCCGAGCCACATCCGATATCTAATGCTCTGCCTTTCTTTGGAGACATATTAGACACAAAGAATGAATAATCATTCAAAAGCTCATTCACGAAATCGTAATCTTCTGCAACCTTATCAAACTGTGATTCTATTGTATTCAAAAAGATCCCCCATTCCTACTTTATCGACATTCTTTCATTACTTACCACTTTAGATGTTTTTTCGTTGGGGATAAAACTTCCCTTTAGACAATTTTATCCAAAGACAATACAACAGTGCAACTTTATTAAAGTCACTGTCCTTTATCGCAGCCTTTACTTTTTAGTAAAGACAGTGGCTTCTCTTATCAAGTTTCAAAACATATTATTTTGAAGAAAACGTCCAACTGAAGTGTCAAGTGCAAAATTACATATAGAGCTTTATTCTAAAAAGTAAACAGAAATGATATAATCAGTTACGTAAGGAGGTTTCAAGTATGTGCACTAGTATCGCAGTAGTAGATATTACTTTATCTCATTCATAATGAAAAAAATGGCAAGGAGAAGGTTATAATGAACCAGAAAAACCCAAAGGACACTCAAAATTTTATTACTTCTAAAAAGCATGTAAAAGAGATATTGAATCATACGAATATAAATAAACAAGATAATGTAATAGAAATTGGATCAGGAAAAGGTCATTTTACCAAAGAACTTGTCAAAATGAGTCGGTGGGTGGATTCTATAGAAATTGATGAGGACTTGTGTCAAGTCACCCAAAAAGTCGTGAAGCCTTTTCAGAATATAAAAGTTATCCATACGGATATTCTGAAATTTAACTTCCCCAAAAACAAAGACTATAAAATATTTGGTAATATCCCCTTTAACATCAGTACTGATATTGTCAAAAAAATTGCTTTTGAAAGCAATTCGAAATATAGTTACCTTATTGTGGAGAATGGTTTTGCAAAAAGATTACAAAATACGAAACGAGCTTTAGGTTTGCTATTGATGGTGGAATTGGACATAAGAGTTCTCAAAAAAGTGCCACGAGCATATTTTCACCCTAAACCGAATGTAGACTCTGTATTGATTGTTCTTGAACGACATCAACCATTGATTTTAAAGAAGGACTACAAAGAGTATCAATCTTTTGTTTATAAGTGGGTAAACCGTGAATATCGCGTTCTTTTTACTAAAAACCAATTCCGACAGGCTTTGAAGCATGCAAATGTCACTAATATTAATAAACTATCGAAGGAACAATTTCTTTCTATTTTCAATAGTTACAAATTGTTTCAGTAAATTAAAGTAATAAAGCGTTCTCTAATTTCACAAGAGAACGCTTTATTCTTCCTAAAAATTTTCAATATTTATTAATAAATCGGTTGTTTTAAAAGTAGGCACCTGTTATTGCAATAAAATTAGCCTAATTGAGAGAAGTTTCTATAGAATTTTTCATATACTTAACGATTTGTATATTATTTATATAATTGGCTGGTATTGAACGTTTGTCTAAAATCTTTTTCACTTCATCTGCAGTTGAACCTGCATATTCTCCATATGTTGCAATAACAAATAGATATTTGCAATTAAAAATAGAGCGTTCTAAAAAATCTCTAATATATGGCGGGATATTAACGTGAAAAACCGGGAATACAATACCTATCCTCTCGTCTGAGAACTCATATTTATTCTCTTTTATCATTTGTGGGATGGATATTAGTTTTCCACCAAGTCTTTTCGCAACATAAAGACTGTTTCCTGTTGCGGTAAAATACAAAATTGTCATTTCTGCTACCTCTCTTTAACTAATTAGGATTCAAAATTGATTTTTGATGCAGTTACACTTGCATCGGGTTTGAATTGTTATCTAGGTGTCATCATAATGAGTATTATACTTAAGAAAATTCAAAATGTAAGTACGCACATTTGTGACGTATACTATCCCAACGGATAGTGTAAAGGATGAACTAGATTTTGTTTAAACGTTAAATTTCTCAATTCCCTGTACAAATCTATCTTTATCCTCATCTCTCATTAATGGAATAACTGTAACACAGGATACATTCCTCATTTTTTACAGTGGCAATAATCAGTCTACTATGTTCAACTTCTATGAGAAAATATACTTCGTTTGGCTCTTTTTAACGAACAATACAAGAAAAATATCCTAATTATCTGTTGCTTTTTTACTACAAAACAATCGATTAGTACATTATTACCATACCTATTTAGCACCAAGGCAAGCAATTCTACAAATCACAATATAATCTGATTTATCACCCTATATCTAAATACTATTGTTGAACTTCAGTTTCTCTTATCTTAACCTTCCTTTCTGCTGTATTTGAGACGTCATAACCTCTTGAACATTTTCAAATTCTTTACTTATGACATATTCATCAAATACTTCAGTCCCATATTTAGAATCTGGTTCTGCAACGACAGAAACCACCTGCTCAATCCTCCTGTTATATACAGAGGGCTACTGGAAGAACAACTTCTGGCAGCATAACAATCAAAGGAAATTTAGTGAGTTTATACGACTACACTTTTCTTGACAATTCCAAAGTATAGATAATAAAAACCGCTATGCGGCAAACTCAAAAGGTCTTCACATAGCGATTATATCTAATAAAAATTCATTAATTTTTTTACATTTTCAACAACCAGAATGTATCATTAACACTTTTACATCCTTATTGCATAACTCAAAAATTACATAACTTCCAATTCTCTCATCAACTGTTCCCATTCATTAAAATAATTACCCTGACACCTTTTAACATCATCAATTGATTTTTGTATTTCCGTCAGTACTATATAATCAGAAGAATTGTTTGGTTCAGAAATGATTTTATTCAATCTTTCTAATTCTTCATCATATTGATTTATTAACACTTCAAGCTTTTCAATTCGTTTCTCCTTCTTAACCTTCTCCTTCTCAATGGAGTTACGATCGCCTTTTACTGTGTTATTTTTCTCTACTTTCTGCTCAACTTTAATGTTATTAAATGGCTTTTCAGAATTCATCCTTTTTTTCTCGTACTCACCATAAGTAGATTGTACAAACTCTACACCATCCTTATCAAAAACAAGTAATCTGTCAGCAATCTTATTAGTAAAATATCTATCATGTGACACAAAAATAATTGTACCTTGATAACTGCATAAGATATTCTCTAAATTCTCTTTTCCAATAATATCCATGTGGTTTGTCGGTTCATCTAAGATTAAAACATTAGTACGTTTATATAATAATTTACATAATGTCAATCTAACCTTTTCTCCACCTGACAAAGAGGACACCGGTCTAAAAACATCATCTCCACTAAACTGAAATGAGCCAAGAGCAGTTCTGACCTCTGTGTCATTTAGCTCAGGGTATTCGCTTTGAAAAATTTCGAATAGTGTATCATCTCCACTGATTTGAGCAAGCTGTTGGTCAAAATAGCTAATTTCAACATTGTATCCGAATTTAAAATCTCCAGACAATGCTGCCACACCATCCATAAGTGTTTTAAGCAACGTGGATTTACCAATACCATTACTCCCAACAATTCCAAGCTTCTGTCCCCTTTCAAGGTTGAAATTAACCTTTGCAAGAGGAGTATCATAGCCTATCACAAGTTCTGAAGCACTTAATACTTGCCTTGAACTACTGATTCTCGGTTGAAATTTAGACATATAAGTTTTTGTATCGTATTGGTCTGGTGCATTTAATATTTGCATACGCTGTAATAATTTAATTTTAGATTGCACCATTTTAGCTTTCGTAGGTTTATAACGAAAACGTTCAATCAAGCGTGTAATCCTTTCAATTTCTATCTGTTGCAAGTCGTAATCTTTTTGCTGTTTGATATGATTTTCTCGTTTTTGCTCCTCAAAGGCTGAATAATTACCTTTATAACATTTGGTCTCTCCCCATTCGATTTCATAAACCTTATCCACAATTCGATTAAGAAACATTCTATCATGGGAAATAATAACCAATGTAGATTTATAACTTCTCAAATAACTCTCCAACCATTGTATTGTTTCTATATCAAGGTGGTTAGTAGGTTCATCAAGTAATAGAATGTCTGGCTTTGTTAAAAGTATTTTTATAAAAGCTATCTTAGTTCGCTGACCACCTGAAAATTCAGAAATGGGTTTTTTATCATCTGCTTCAGTAAAACCCATACTACGAATCATCGTTTCATATTCTTTTTGGTAGGTTAGACCTCCAAGAGCCATATACCTTTCACTGATATCAGAGTATTCATTGATGATTTTATCATCATATTGATTCTCCATTTTATCTATCAGCTGTTTCATCTTGTTTTCCATATCAATAAGCGTCTTAAATACCGTACGGACTTCATCCACCATTGATATACTTTCATCTTCAAAAGGCATCTGTCTTAAATAGCTAATATAAGGGTTACCGGTCTTTATTACTTGAAACTCACTTTCACCAGTTCCTTCTTCTAATTCAATTTCGCCTATAATAGCTTTTAGCAAGGTTGTTTTTCCACATCCATTTCTACCAACAATAGCAATCTTTTCATTATCATTGATTTCAATACCGATGTTTTCCAACACCATATTACCATCATAGTAAACGGCACCATTAATTATTTTGTATTGCATTTTCATATCCTCCTTTGCGTTAGTACTAGCAATTGCAAAGGTGGCTTTGGACAATAATTATTCTACTCCATGTAAAGCTTGTCACAGCCACCTATACATGGAGTTCTTTAAATGTTACTATAGTTGTAGATTTCATTTGCTTCTACCTCCTATCGATTATTAATATAATTCAATTGCCACCTTATTGTACCAAGTCGCTAGCGCAATGGCTAGCCTAAGTTTTAGCTTACACCCTTTCTGGTAAAAGTAAAGTAACTGATCTGTTATCTCATCTGGCACCAGATTCCCGATAAACCCTGCTGTTCCCGTCAACAGAAACCGCAGCCACACTGGAAAAAGATACAAAAGGATTGCCGCAATTGATTCTTTGCATTAGCCATCAGCTTTACAAATCACTCTTTCTATATTCAAAAGGCGTTTTTCCTGTTTCTTTTTTAAACACGGATGTGAAGTAACTTTGTGAGTTAAATATAAGATATTCACTAATTTCTGATATTGACTGATTCGTATATACCAATAGAAATTTGGCATATGCTATTTTCTCCTTCTTAATGTATGCACCAACAGTCATACCTATATCTATCTTGAATTTACGCATGAAGTGATACTGACTTAGACCAATTTCTGTGCATATTGACTGAATGGTGAGCTGACGGTTGATATTTCTTTTAATCATCCTGACTGCTTTTGCTATGTCTGAAGAGACACCAGATACTCTATAATCTGCAGTACTTAAAGCGAAATGCTCCAAAATACTGTTATACATAGCAACGGACTCTTCTCTTTTTCTCAGAGAACTAAAGCGATTTCCGTAATAGCTACTGATTGCACCTGACATTTCAATAGGAAGACCGCCAGCAATAGCATAGTACATCGATAGATACAGACAGAATGTCAGCATGGATTTTGTTGATTGTTCATTATTACAAAATTCAAAAAGTGCATTAAGGTAATCTTGATCCCGGTTCAGCTGTTTAAGTGTAGTTATATCACCATTTTGGACAAGCTCAAGTCTTGTTCGTAAGTCCTGATAACTTTGTTCAATCGTCCGCTTTGAAAGCTCAGACGTTTGTAGTCCCATGATATCAGTCGAAAAAAATTGTACCAGTTTATTCACTAAACTCTCAATAGAAAAAGATAAATTCTTATCTAATGCAAAGTAATACATCATCACACATATTTCACTAAACTTTCTGATATCGAGCACAGTCCAAGGCTTCCACCATGTAGCCATTATATACACTATTTCACCCACTATCTTTTATATGTTTTGTTATTTAATATCAAAATAAACTTCATCTCCATTTATCACAGTTCTAAACTGCAATCCCTTTTTTACAACATCATTTCTAATTATTGTTATAATTTTAAGATCTTCGTATGTTTCTCCATAAATTATATCTTCATCAGTACCTTCTTTTTTTCCTATAAGGTTAGTCTTGTTTTCATAATTTAAAATTTGATATAGTTTTTCTAAAACTTTTTCATCATTTAAAATAAAATAAGAATTATCTTCATCAAACTTTATAAAGGATTTATTTTTAAACACCCTTTCAACTTTTCCAAAATCAAATTCTACTGCTGAATAATTTTCTTCTAAAGCAACTTTAGAAGTTGTTTTTATTCTTTCAGAAAATCTTTTACTTTCTTCATCTGTTAGATCACGAACTTCTATATTTCTTAATGTTTGATTATCTTTATGTTCTTCTTTAGTGCTAATGTTTTCTATTTTTACTATTTCTTCATTAACCACTTCATAAGGTATTTTTAGTGAAGGGTATGTTTTAGTGGAAGTGGAACAAGAAGTTAATAATATTAATGCTAGTGCTGATCCTATTATCGCTTTTCGTTTCATTAGTTACACTCCTTTCTATGATTGTTTAGATAACCATAGTTCAATAGCTTCTTTAACCGACTGCTTATAAGTTTTACTATTTTTTTTAGAGATCAATTTAAATTCATCTAATAATTTATTGTTTATTGTAAAAGTTCTTTTTACTTCTTTTACTTCTTTCATAATATCCCCCCTATTAATAAAAGTTAGAATCTTGAAGATCTTCATTATTTACAGAATTCTTTTTTCTTGTAACTTCTTTAAATTCTCTTGTAAGTTGATTTAACTTTGTATTTTCTTCTTGCTGATCTTTAACTTCTAGCCAGAAGATTTTATTTTTTAAGAGTTGATTTTTTCTTTTTAACCTATAATTTTTTATGATTAATAAAATAATAAAAAACAAAGAAAAGGATAATAATTTTTCTTGTAAAATTAAAGAAATTATTTTTTCTAACATATAGATCTCTCCTTATAACTATATTATATCACTTCTGGACTTAAAAAACCATAAATAACTTTAAATAGCTTTAAATAGCTTTAAGTATAAATAAAAAAAAACGAGTTTTCTTTTTTTTATTTATACTTATTTTTTTTTTTTTCTTTTAACCATAATCTTATAGCTTCTTCTAAAGATAAATTAAATTGTTTGCCTTGTTTTCTTACTTCTTCTCTAAATTGTTTATCTAGATCTTCTGGTATTTTTACTACTAAAACATCTTTACTCATCTGCCTTCCTTTCCTTCCTATTATTTTTCGCTATAACAACGCCATTATATCATAAAGTGCTAGTTTTATTAATTGCAACTTTTAAGGCTTCTATTTCGGTTTTAAGAGCTTTTTATAGCTTGTATAGTATTTAGTGTATCAGTAGTGCTAATACCCCTTAAAAAGCTTTCTATCTTGTTATAGCGACAAGATAGAAAGCTTTTATATAAATATACCCAGATAATAATATGTAATCATATATTTTTGAGATATGTTATAAAAATGTTAAGTAAATGTTGATTTTGTGTGTGGCAAATGATACCATGTAAATATACAAAAAAAGGAGTGATTATTTTGTCTAGTATTTTTGATAAATATGAATATGTAGCTTATCCTGCAACAGTATTAACTTTAACATCAGAACTACGAGTAATTATTGATGATTACAGAGAAGGTAAATTAGATAATCGAGAAATTGAAGAAATTATTCTTTTCTATGCTGATAACAATAAGGACAAGTTATTTGATGAAGATGAATTAAACATAACTGTTCAAAGAAAGTTAGGTAAACAGAGATTAAATATTTTAAGAAACATTTTAAAAAATAACCAAAAATAAAGAAAGGAGTTTTTAAAATGATAGATAAAGAGTTTAAAGATCAATTACGAATTGAAGGAATATTATCTAAAGGCTTCGGTCATATCGCTAAATTTGTAGCAACAGATACAGATTTAACCATAGAAGCATTAGCAATCTATGGATATTTTTCAAGTTTTGCAGGTGGTGGCAATACAGCCTTTCCTTCCAGAAGTAAAATACTTAGTGATTTAAACATAAGTAAAGATAGATATTATAATCACTATAACCTTTTACTAAAAGAAGGATATATAACAACAGAAAGAGAAAGATATTATCATGAAGAAAAAAAGAAGTGGGTTTTAGGAAATAATATTTATACTTTAATATCAAATCCTAAAAAGTTTCAAGAACAAGCATTAAAGGAAAATGATGATGATAAAGGACATTCAAGAATAAGAAATAGTGGAATGAAATCTTTAGGTTATGGAACAGTACCTAAAGCTGTAATGTTAGATAGAAGATTAGATATTCAAGCAAAAGGAATTTATGTTTATTTTTGTGGTTTTGCAGGTAGTGGGAATAGTGCTTTCCCTAAACTAAAAAATATTTTATATCATCTTCAAATATCAGAAAAGACATATTATAAATACTACAATCAATTAGTGAAAGCTAATTATATTGAAGTTGAACAAAGACAAATAAACGGAAGATTAGGAGTAAATGATTATTATTTAACTGAAAATCCAGATGAAGAAATTGCTAAAGAAATAGCTAAAAAACGAGTAAAGGTTGATATTAAGCCAATCCTACCGTTCAGTAAAAATCAGGACATTCAAAAACAGGACATTCAAAAACAGGACATCTATAATACTAACAGAACTAATACTAACAGAACTAATATTAATAGTTTTGGTTCTGTTGCAAAGTTTTAAATCTACTATCAAATAAGGTAGAATAATAGAAAAAGATAGCAGGAGGAATGACGATGAATCATTTTAAAGGAAAGCAATTTCAGCAGGATGTGATTATTGTAGCCGTGGGCTACTATCTTCGTTATAACCTTAGCTATCGTGAAGTTCAAGAAATCTTATATGATCGTGGCATTAACGTTTCTCATACGACGATTTATCGTTGGGTGCAAGAATATGGCAAACTACTCTATCAAATTTGGAAAAAGAAAAACAAACAGTCCTTTTATTCATGGAAAATGGACGAGACTTATATCAAAATTAAAGGAAAGTGGCATTATTTATATCGCGCTATCGATGTAGATGGCTTAACCTTAGATATCTGGTTACGGAAAAAGCGCGACACACAGGCTGCGTATGCTTTTCTAAAACGACTGAAGAACCAGTTTGGAGAACCAAAGGTTCTAGTAACGGATAAAGCACCCTCTATTAAGAGTGCCTTCAGAAAGCTTCAGAAAAATGGACTGTATATAACAACAGAACATCGAACAATCAAGTATCTGAATAATCTGATTGAACAAGACCATCGTCCAATTAAGCGAAGAAACAAATTTTACCAAAGTTTGCGAACAGCCTCAACCACGATTAAAGGCATGGAAGCGATTCGAGGAATTTATAAAAAAAGCCGAAAAGAAGGGTCTCTTTTTGGCTTTTCCGTCTGTACAGAAATCAAAGGACTATTAGGAATCCCTGCTTAAATAAGAATCATCTTGAAAAACTAATGACCTTTTTGAGACTTTGCAACAGAACCCATTGGTTTGTGTAAACGCAAAGAAACGGCGGCTCTGAAAATCAAAGCCACCGTTTCATAGGCGTGAAAATATGTCTGCTGTACGACGGCTTTTTTCTTTTGCCGTCGTGCGGCAGATTATTGCTTATGGAATTGTTTTTCTATCACATTACTGTTATAAGTACAACAAGTATACCAAGCACAATTCGATACCAACCAAACACCTTAAAATCATGTTTTTTGATAAAGTTCATTAGGAATTTAATTACTAAGACAGATACCGCAAATGCCACAGCCATACCGAGAACAAGAGCGAGCAGTTCTGCACTTGTAAAATCAAACCCGAATTTTAACAGCTTAAAAGCACTTGCTCCAAGCATAGTAGGTACTGCGAGGAAAAAAGTAAACTCTGCTGCTGCCACTCGTGAAACTCCTATGAGTAAAGCACCTATAATCGTTGCTCCCGACCGTGATGTGCCGGGTATAAGTGATAACACTTGAAATGCCCCTATCAAGATTGCTGTTTTATAGCTGATGTCAGAAAGTGCCATAGTAGTAGGAGTACGCTTTTTATTCCAATTTTCTATGAGAATGAATAACAAACCATAAAAGATTAACATGATTGAAATCACAATGGGGGTTTGGAGGTAAGCATCCAAATAATCATCAAATAAAATCCCCATAATACCTGACGGTATACAAGCCACTGCAACCTTGAACCACAACGAGAAAGTATCCTTTTTAACAAGTGGCTGCGATTTATCCTTTAGCTGAAATGGAAACATCTTGTTCCAAAACATTACAACCACTGCGAGTATAGCTCCAAGTTGAATAACAACAAAAAACATTTCTTTAAATGCTTCGCTCATATTAAGTGTGATAAATTTGTCCGCAAGAATCATATGTCCTGTGCTGCTGATAGGTAGCCACTCAGTAATACCCTCAACAATTCCAAGAAAAATAACTTTTAAAATTTCTATAAAATCAAGTACCATTATTTCAAATCCTCCTTTTTAAAATGATGAAAGGTCATAAGAAAACCAACTGCTGATACAAGAATAATAATAGATACAGACAGCAGTGTAGGATAGCCGGTACTCTGAAGTTTACCCTGCACCAAGAAATAGGTGGCTGTCCACGGATACAACGCTCCCCATTCTTGATTTGAAAGTGCGGCACTTCCCATGACAATCACGGCAGAGCCAATCATCGGGGCGACAAATCCTTTTGTTTTCATAGCAACAAACACAAAAGGAGAAACTGTTAAAAACATCAGGATACTGCCAAACAAAAACTTGGGGAGCCATACTATTGCCACTAGTAAGCTATATCCCTCCAATGTAAAGACAGCGTGATATAGCCCACAAGCGATAAATATACCTGCCCATGTTACAAGGGTGAGCATAACAATCCAAAGAAGCAGGGTGCAAAATTTTCCAATTAATAGTTTTGTCCTTGAAATGGGTATGGGCAATATGGTTTTGAGTGTGCTTTCTGTGTACTCTCTGCTAAACAAGTAAGCTGCAATTGCCACATATATCATAATGTTTACCAGCAGCATGATATACAGTACACTGTCGCTGTATATGTCAGACAAGGTAAAGATAATCTCCGGCTTATCAAAATGTGTTTGCAAGGCTTCTATTAACATCAAAAGTGGGGTAGATAATACCCCTGCCACACTAATTAGCACCATTTTTGAACGCTTTAGTTTTAATAATTCACAAGAAATAAGATTAAGCAATACCGCCACCTCCAATCAGTTTAGAAAAGTAGTCCTCTAAGTTTTCCTCACTATCATCTATCCTTGTCACGAGCAGTCCATTTCGTGCAAATTCTCGATTGATTTCTCCAACACTTTGGCTAAAGTCATAAATTCTCACCGTACCGTCCTGCACTGTAAAATCCGTCATGTGGTAGTGGCTTTCTAAAATCTTTCCAGCTATCTCACTGTCAGATAAATCAAATTGAATGTATTTTCGATTCCTTTTGTGAAGCTCGGATATATTCACTTCCTCTACTAAATGCCCCTCGTGCATAACGCCGATAATATCTGCTATCTGTTCAATCTCGCTTAAAACATGGCTTGAAATAAAAATGGTAATGCCATGATTGTGACTAAGTTCAGATAAAAATGAGCGTATTTCAACTATTCCAATGGGGTCAAGTCCGTTAATCGGTTCGTCAAGTATTAAAAGCTCCGGCTCGTGCATAATGGCGGCGGCAATACCAAGCCGTTGCTTCATTCCGAGGGAATAATCGGAAAAGACTTTTCTTTTCTCTTTATGCAGCCCCACAACTTCAAGAGCTTTTTCTACTCCACTTTTAGATACTCCCCCTCGCAGTTTAGCGAGAATTTGCAAATTCTCATACCCTGTTAAATTACTGTAAAATCCCGGTGTTTCGATAATAGAGCCTACTTTGCTATAAAGGGTATGGATATTTTCCTTATAGTTTGTGCCAAACAAGCGTACCGTTCCATCCGTTGGGAGAGCAAGCTGCAACATCATTTTCATTGCTGTGGTTTTGCCTGCTCCGTTTCTGCCGAGCAAACCATAAATTTTGCCCGTTGGCACATGAAGATTGACCTTATCGACAACGGTGGCTGTTCCGTATCGCTTCGTAAGATTTTCTGTTTCAATGATATAATCCATATTTGATTTTCCTTTCCGTTGGTTGCTGTTCTTGTTTTCACTGACCACAATTTTATTATCACAGGAGCTATATCAAAAGCCAAGAAACCTACCGTCACATCGCCTACATCTATCATGTCAACATGAAAAAAAGCCCCGACACTTATCGTGTCAGAGCCTATTTCAAGGGATTTATATCGTTTTTACTTTGTTCCGTTCTGCTTAATCCAAACAACTATTTTTGCGACAAACAGCAGAAACATAAGTGCTGTTATATATGGTTCTCTTGCTGCTGCTAAGAAACAGATAGCCAAAGCAGTGAGTCCAAGGGAGCATTTTGTAGCAATGCCGCCCCATGTTTCTTTATCTAAATGGGTAAGTATTATTTTAGCAATCCCTATTACAATCAAGGCGGCAAAAGCACTCCAGTAGACTGCAAGATTGAATGGTGTGGTGGCTGTAAATGATAGTAGATTGACCGCATAAACATAACCGCCAACAGAGTTTCCATATAACGGAAGAAATATAAACGCAACTGCCATCATATCCAATATTCCATAAATATAGTTGTAAATCTTTTTCAAGTTGGAACGATTTTCAGTTTCGGCAAGTGTAATCAGTTCTTCGCCCGATAGTAGTTCATCTATGGTCACAGAAAAGAATTTAGAAATACACTTGAGCGACTCAATGTTAGGGTAACCCTTGCCGCTTTCCCATTTTGAAATGGCTGTTCTTGATACATATAATTGCTCCGCAAGTTGTTCCTGCGTTAAGTTCTTTCCAGTCCTAAGCTGTTGTAGCTTTTCATTAAATTCCATGATTCTCCTCCTGTTTGTTCCTTGTTTTCATACGTCCATCAACGGGTTTTTCTGCATCTTTTGGTATCATCCATGCACGACCAAATTTTTCAGTTCCGTCAATGCGATTTTCCTCACATAATTTTTGTATCCGTCTTTCCGATATGCCCCATTTTTCAGAAGCGGCTTTCACAGAAATGTAATCCATAATATCAACTTCCTTTCGCAAAGAGTATATAATTATTATATACGGAATGACGAATAATAGCAAGTTTCTCTCCACTAATACGAAATTATACACTACTAAACATAAAATCATACTTCGTTCAAATATCATCACCCGAAATGTACAATGATATAGGGTTATATTAAAATGTACCAAGATGAAAGAAAACTTGATTTTAAGCCGTTAGGTATAGCGATAAAAAAAGCTCGGGAAGCAAAAGGGTGGACACAGGAATATCTTGCCCAACTGGTAGACCTTACGCCACGCTCTATTATGGGTTCTGTTGCAAAGTTTTAAATCTACTATCAGATAAGGTAGAATAATAGAAAAAGATAGCAGGAGGAATGACGATGAGTCATTTTAAAGGAAAGCAATTTCAGCAGGATGTGATTATTGTAGCCGTGGGCTACTATCTTCGTTATAACCTTAGCTATCGTGAAGTTCAAGAAATCTTATATGATCGTGGCATTAACGTTTCTCATACGACGATTTATCGTTGGGTGCAAGAATATGGCAAACTATTCTATCAAATTTGGAAAAAGAAAAATAAAAAATCCTTTTATTCATGGAAAATGGATGAAACGTACATCAAAATTAAAGGAAAATGGCATTATTTGTATCGAGCCATCGATGCAGATGGTTTAACCTTGGATATTTGGTTACGTAAAAAACGGGACACACAAGCAGCCTATGCTTTTCTTAAGCGGTTAGTGAAGCAGTTTGATGAACCGAAGGTTGTAGTCACAGATAAAGCCCCCTCTATTACAAGTGCCTTTAAGAAACTAAAAGAATACGGCTTTTATCAAGGGACAGAACATCGTACCATTAAATACCTGAATAATTTGATTGAACAAGACCATCGTCCAGTAAAGAGACGCAATAAATTCTATCGAAGTTTACGCACTGCCTCTACCACGATTAAAGGCATGGAAGCCATTCGAGGATTATATAAGAAAACCCGAAAAGAAGGCACTCTCTTCGGGTTTTCGGTATGTACTGAAATCAAGGTATTATTGGGAATCCCAGCTTAAATCATAGATACCGTAAGGGATTTTATTCTTTATTTAAAACTTTGCAACAGAACCACTAACTCTATAGAAAATCTTGATGAGACCAACATTGAGTTTGAACATATCAATATCCTCAAGTTAAACAACCTAGGAGAAAGTTCTTATGTCGCTTTTTTGCCAATCAACAGTCTGCCTGAGAATATGTCTTACTTACACCTTCAAGAAGAGTTACAAGCACTTCGCTTTCCGGTTGAGTCGGATTTTAAAATTCAATTCTCTTTACCTAAAGGCGTCTTCTCACTGTTAGGAAAGGCAAAGCGTGCAAGACAACGACTAAAAAACACTATCTCAGAAGCAGAGGAAGTTGAGGACGTTCAAAAAGGATCTGTCATTAAGAGTAAATTCCTCTTAGAAGACCTACAAGGAAAATTTGATAAGAACGAACCATTAGTAACTTATTTACACACTCTAACAATCACTGCTTCTACTTTAGATGAGTTGAGAGCCAAATACGACCTTCTCTATGCGACTTTAAACCAACTTTCTGTTGAAGTTGTTCGGGCAAATGCAGATCAAGTCTATCTGTTTTATAAGAATCGAATGACTGAAACTTTATCCAGTGAAGATAGAAACTTCCTCCAGGCGATGTCCTTGGAAGCTTTTTGCGAAAATCTTTTCTTTATGACAAAGAAGGTAGGTACAGATATTGGGTTTTCTATTGGGCGTATCGACAACCAAATCGATTCCTGGCAAGGAGATTACAAAAAAGCTATTGAAGCATCTTCAATACCTGTCTTTACAAACCTTCTTCAAGCCAATAAATTAGGAGTCAAAGATAAGTCTACAAATAACCCACATGTAGCCATCATCGGTGAAACAGGTACAGGAAAGTCCTTCTTGACCAAATTACTATTCACCTATCATTCATTTCTAAAAACGAAAATCCTCTACATTGATCCCAAAGCAGAAATGCGGAAACAATATGAAAAAGTTCTAAAAGAACATGAGGAATCAGGCGATTTTGAAGAACTTCAGAATTACATCAAATCAATTAACTTTATTACTTTGGATGCTCGCTATGAAAAGAACCACGGTGTCTTAGATCCAATTGTCTTTCTAAAAGGTCAAGAGGCTCGTGACCTAGCAGACTCTATGATCGATACCCTTCTAGGCAAAGACAATAGCTTACGAATCCGAAATGCTTATTTAAAGAGTTTGGATAAATACCTTGCCAAACGGGAACGTGGCGAAAAGGTTGGCATGATTCATGTCTTTAAGGACCTAATGAAACATGATGACAAATCTATTCAAGAGGCTGGGGATTTCCTCTTAACAGCAGTCAATCAATCTATTCTAGCGCTTGGATTCTCAAATGGTCAAAATGAGGCTATTTCAGTTAATTCAAAAATTACAATCTTAGAAATCAATGGCCTTAACCTACCTAATGATAAATCCAATATTGACCTAACGCCTGATGATAAGAAAAGCCTAACAATTATGTACGCTTTAGGGTATTACTGTACCAAATTTGGAAAGCAAGATCGAACAGTTGAAACGATTGAGTTTTTCGATGAAGCATGGTTTTTCAATTCAACTACAGTTGGAAAACAAATTCTAAAACGGATGAAACGTGTTGGCCGATCTGAAAACAACTTCCTAGTATTTATCACCCAATCCGTCCATGACTTATCTAGTGAAGAAGATGGTACTGGTTTTGGTTCTGTCTTTGCTTTCTTAGAGGACACTGAAATTGATGCAGTGTTAGAGTATCTAAAGATACCGAAAAACACTACAACATCTGAATGGCTAGGCAATATGACCATGGCTCAATGTATTTTTCTAGATACCTTTGGTCGAAAAGAACGAATTACGGTTGATGGCATGTTCCCTGAAATCACCCAACTCTTTGATACTGTCGAAACAAAGTTGAAGGCTATTTAAATTTATGATTGACTACAATCATCTAATACTGAATATAAAAGGAGTTTACCTTTATGGACACACAAGAATTGCTAGATAATCTTCAAGATGAACTCTACAACCTAGAAATTCGTATTTCTAAGAATGTTTTCAAGGGTGAGATCCCTTCTGAATTAAAGAAATTTGTAGCAGATTTCCTGAAAATTTGTGAACAAAAAGAGTTTGATGTTGCTTTTGAGGTAATCGAGTCGATGTCTTCCCACACTCTTTTATTAGAACAAACACCTCTAGCGTCAGTTGAGTATGTTTCAACATCTATTAAATCATTTTATGAAGATTTCATAGAGCCTACTAAAATTGAATTATATGGATAACTAACTTATTTGCACCTTCATACAAGGTGCTTTTTATTTTAACTAGAAAGGAGTACAATGAATCCAAAAAGAATAAAACCTATTATTTTTCTATCGACTATCTTAACCTCGCTTGTTACAGGAATAAGTGTATTTGCTTCTGAAATTGATTACCAGTATGTCAAAGAGAATCTGTCACAAATTACTAGTAAAGTTTGGTTCAAAGATTCTTGGTTCGGTTTAGACACAACAATGCTATATCTTATTAACAAACTGGTCCAATCAGTCTTTTGGCTAGCTAAATTCTTCTTCACCATCTTTTCGTCTATCTATGAAAAATTGGTTTACTCTGCTGAACTTTTTGCAACTTATGTATCAGATATCATCACAGCAACGGCTTCTATTTTTTCAAGTTTACAAGGAGCGATGTTACCGTTTATTGGTGCAAGTATGGCACTATATTTATCCTATGTTTATTTTGTTAAACACGGTTCTTTCTTTAGAACGTTGATTCGACTCTTATTGGTCTTTACTTGTGGTATACTCTTCTTTTCAAAATATAGTGATGGATCTTATGTTGTTTCTCGCTTTTACACGAATACAGCTTCTATCACGACAAACTTATCATCTACAGTTACTAAAAGTTTAAATGGGACAGCCATAGATGCACCTAATACAGATGGTGCACTAACTGAATACTCAAAGTCTGCTATTTGGGTACCCTATACCTACATGAATTCAGATACTTCAGGAACTGACGGAAAGTTTAAATTGTCCGAAGAGCAACTTAAAAGCTTAGTCGCATATAACGATGGCGATGATGATTATAAAGTCAGTGATGGATCTGAAGAAACTAAAATTTCTGAGATTGCAGGCAGTGAAAAAGAACCTAAGAATAACATGTTAAAATCCAATTGGGGTGCTATGTTCTCATACGCCTTTGTAGCGGTTTTAGAGGCTTTACTAATGGGACTTATCTTAGTTTTCTTTGCGATTATGCAATTTATTCTGAATATCGCTATTCTGATACTATTAGTCTTTACACCATTTACCTTAATCTTTTCAATGATTCCAACCTTTGAAAAGATTCTCTTCAATATCATTAAAAAGCTTGGAGGAACAATCGTCCTAAGTGGATTAATGACATTTATTGCAACCATTGCTCTTTACTTCAATAGTGTCCTTACAGCTATCACAACAGCTATTGGCTTTGACAATATGATTGTTGGTTATGTTTTAAAAGCTATTGTCTTGGTTATCCTTTGGAAAAAGCGGAATTACTTCCTTTCTATTTTAACAGCAGATCGTATTCGCCATATCTCAAATCGTTTCACTCAGCGTGTTGATCAGGCTGGACGAAAGATACAAGAGAATACTTTAGGCAGAGTTCAGAAGAACTCTCAGGCCAAATTAGCAGTTGCAGGCAGTGTTCTAGCCGGTTCTACGACACTTGCTAAACAAGCAATCAAAACGAAATCAAGACAAGTTGCTGGTACTGCGTATCAATCCTCATCTAAAGCCATTTCAGACTCTCTAGCGCATTCTAAAGCTAGACGTGCTGAGTCCTTAGGGGAAAGCTATGCAGTTACGTTTAAAGAAGAAAAAGCGAATCAAGCTCACCGATCTGAACAAGTTTCAAGTGCAGTCCTAAATGTCAAAAAAGGCCTTAAAAATGCAGAGCATGGTATCTACTATGCCAAGTCCATTTCAACAGGCGATAATCGTGATAAAGTGAAAGCAAGTGAAGCTAAAAACCGTTCAGATGAGTTAGGTCAAGCGATTCAAATTAAACGAGAGAGAGTCTCTCAATTGAGACAATCTGCTTATAATCAGAAGTCTAAAGAAAGGCTTCAAGCACAGCGTCTAAACAGACAGAATAGGCCTCAGAGCCAATTTAAAACCTATCTTGAAAAAGAGTCCGCCATCAAGGAACAACTCGCTCAGATAAAACCTAGAAGCTTTAGAAAGCAGGAGGTTTAATTATGAAGTGGTTTGTTAAACGTTTTGGCTGTCTTACTCTATTACTAGCACCACTATTAGCGGTGCTTTTTCTTTTTATAGGTGCTGGTTCAACTTCAAACAGTGGGTCAGCTTCCACTCTAGACGGAGTTCAGTATGTAGACCATTGGTCAAATGGTGATGCCTATACTCACAACATTTTAATCCATCGATATGGTATTACTGCCGAACAACTTGATGGATTTCTAGATTCAACTGGAATTGCCTATGACAAAACCCGTATCAACGGTACAAAACTTTTAGAGTGGTCTAATAAATCAGGACTAGATGTTCGTGCTATAGTTGCTATCGCTCAGATGGAAAGTTCATTTGGGACTGCTGGTGTAGCAACTAAACCTGGAGCTAATATGTTTGGTTATGGAGCCTTTGACTCAAATCCTGACAATGCTTCAAACTATAATGATGAAACAGCGGTTGTTGCATTAACAAGAGTATCCATTATTAATAATCGTAATGAGACCTTTAAAATCCAAGATGAAAAAGCAAAGAAAAATGCCAATGGTACTGTGAACGTCGCTCGAGACGGAGGGGTATATTTTACGGACACCTCTGGTTCTGGAAAAGGACGTGCTGAGGTGATGGAAAAATTAGATAAATGGATAGATGAACATGGTGGAACTCCAGAACCACCTAAAACGTCTGGTTCAAGAACTGGAGGTGGAGTAACTTCTGGTAATATCCCTGCTGGTTATAATCTTACTAAAGCGATTGATAGTTCATCCTATATCACGAGTTCATACCCTTGGGGGCAGTGTACTTGGTTTGTTTGGAATCGAGGACGAGAACTCGGAATTACTTTTGATCCATACATGGGAAACGGTGGGGATTGGAAATACAAACCAGGCTATCAGACCACTAGAACACCAACCAAACATTCAGCAATCTGCTTTTCACCTGGTGAAGGCGGTTCTCATCCGTATTATGGACACATCGCCTTTGTGGAGCAAGTCAAGCCTGACGGTTCAATATTAATCTCTGAATCAAATGTTCAAGGTCTGGGGGTTATCTCGTATCGAGTCTTTGATGCACAAATAGCTAAACAATTCACTTATGTGATTGGGAAATAAAATTAGAAAGGAACTAATATGCTAAAAATAAAATATGTACCTGTGGAAAACTGTGAAGCAGAATGGGGAGATAAAATGGCTTTAATAAAACGATTTGAAGGATTAAAATTAAAAACCCTTAATAATCTACTAACTGAAATGAGACTACATCCAACTTTTGCAGAATATGTCATTAACTCTGGACATAGAACAGTGTGGATAAACTTCAATGGTTTTTTGATGTTTTTGCGATTTAGACAAAACAAAAGATATAAGGAGGTAAGTTGATGAATAATATCCGCCTCCACTCTATTGTTCAGAAGAGTATAAAAAAATCATCTAAAAAAGGTTATGTAGATGTTAAATTCAGGACCCGCTTTATTAACCCTCTAACAGAAAAAAGGCGTGAAATTCTCTCAGAATGGTATACTGTTCCAAATAAAGCAGATGAAAATGGAAAAATAAAAATATCTCCTCAAATAAAATCTTTAGTTTATAAGGAGCTCCAAATTAAAGCAAATGAAACGTTTGAAGAAATAACAAAAAAATCACTCAAAGATAAAGAAAATATAACTTTAAATGAAGTTTGGACCTTATGGCATCAAGAAAGATTAAATCAGAAGTTGGTTCAACCTAAAACATTAGCAGGTGAGGAGGGTAGGTATAGAAATCATATTCAAAAGTATATTCCTCAAGAGACCCTAATAAAAAATATCCCTACAAATTTAATTAAAAACTTTATCGATTCTTTATATCCTATCGGAAGTCACAAAAGAATAGCTCAAAGTGTAAAATCAGATTTATCATCTATTTTTAAATACGCAATTGCTAATAACTTTATCTCTCCAGACCAGAATCCTATGCCCTACATTACAATTGGCAAAAAAGGACTTGAGGAAGAGATTAAAATTCTTAAGGAGAAAAATATTGAAGATTATTACTTAGAGTCATCGGAACTTAGGGAGGTCTTAGAGATAGTTAAAAAATATAACGAACAATACGCAAGAATATTTGAGTTCCAGGCACTTACTGGTATGAGAATTAGTGAAGTTTTAGGCTTAAAAATTGAAACTATTGATTTTGATAAAAAAATAGCTTCTGTAATTAGAAGTCGAGCTACTCATTCTGGAGCTTCAGAATCTAATTACGAAGGAAATGTAAAAAACTTACAAAGCTATAGAAAGGTTCAACTTTCAGATAGAGCAATTGAGATACTTCGTGAAGAAATTGAAGAAAACATTAAGCATATTCAATTCAACCCTGACTACAAAGATAACGGTTGGATTTTTACATCTAAAAGTAAAAACAAACCAGATTTCAATGGATCCCCTTTACATTATAGTGTTCTAAATAATTTTCTAAACTCTTCTCAAAATGGGAAGAAGAATAAAAAAGGCAATCAAAGACGTGTCGGTATAAATATTGATGAAAAGATAAGTTTTAATAAACATATTTCAACTCATATCTTCAGGCATACTCATATAAGTTTTCTTGCAGAACAAGGCGTTCCACTTGAAGCTATTCAAGATCGAGTAGGGCATAATAGAGGAAGTAGAGTTACTAATATATATCTCCATGTAACTCAAAAGACAAAAGACACAATCACACCTCTAATTGATTCATTAACTCAGCAATAACTCATCAAAGTATTAATGGGGGCAAATTGGGGGCAAAATCATACTAAAAAGGCTTACCCTTTCGGATAAACCTTGATTTAATCATGTTTTATAAACTGATTAAGCTTTGTTTGCTGAACCGAATACGTCAATACGTTCTTCAACAGAAGCTTGGATAGCTTTCACGCCGTCTGCCAAGAATTTACGTGGGTCAAAGAGTTTTTTCTTATCGTATTCTGCTTCGTTTGCTTCATAAGCTGCTGCAAATTTACGAGTTGCGTTTGCGAATGCGATTTGGCACTCAGTATTAACGTTAACTTTAGCAACACCCAATTTGATTGCTGCTTGGATTTGCTCATCTGGAATACCAGAACCACCGTGCAATACGATTGGGAAACCAGGTACAGCTTCAGTCAATTTACGCAAGTGGTCAAGATCAAGACCTTCCCAGTTTGCTGGGTATGGGCCGTGGATGTTACCGATACCTGCTGCCAAGAAGTCAATACCAGTTTCAACCATTGCTACTGCATCTTCGATTGGAGCCAATTCACCGCTACCAACGATACCATCTTCTTCACCACCGATAGTACCTACTTCAGCTTCAACTGAGATACCTTTAGCGTGTGCCAATTCTACAACTTCTTTAGCTTTTGCAAGGTTTTCTTCTACTGGAAGGTGTGAACCATCAAACATGATAGAAGTATAACCAACTTCGATACATTCAAGAGCATCTTCGTAGTGACCATGGTCAAGGTGAATAGCAACTGGAACTGTGATGTTCATTGATTCAATCAAGTCTGCAATCAAGTTACGAGCTACTTTGTAACCACCCATGTACTTAGCTGCACCCATTGAAGTTTGGATAAGAACAGGAGCTTGTTTCGCTTCTGCTGCACGCAAGATAGCTTGAGTCCACTCAAGGTTGTTTGTGTTAAATCCACCAACTGCATAACCGTTTTCACGCGCTGCTTGGATAAATTTTTCTGCTGAAACTAATGGCATTTCGAAAGCCTCCTAATATTTTTTGAGGTTGCACCTCATACTCCTCTATTCTACCATTTTTATTTTGAAAATGCTAGTTGAAACCATATTTTTGAGAAAACTTTCACATGTATTTTCATGAAACTCCCTGCAAATTGGACAACAAACGGTAGAAAAGGGGGTAGTGTAACCACTCATATTATTACAAAACAAAAAAAGACTAGCCTCAGCTAGTCTACTATGCGGAGAGTGGGACTTGAACCCACACGACCTAAAGCGGTCACAGGATCCTTAGTCCTGCGCGTCTGCCAATTCCGCCATCCCCGCTCAACACAAGAATTAGTATAACATGAGGAGGGGGCCTTGTCAATACTTTTTAATTACTTTTTGAAATCTTTTGAGTTGATTTATGCTTGCAAAGTATTCCGCCCTCTAAGCAAAATATCATACAAAAAAGTATGTAAAAATCACAAAGAGGGCTAACCACTTTAAACGTGAGGAAAAGGAATCTACAAGAATTCCTTTTTCATTTTATACTAATTACTCTAGCGCTCTGCTTGGCGTTCTGCAAACTCCTCATCGGTCATCATCGAACCACCAAAGTTGGCCGAAGAAGCAAAACGTGTATAACGACGCAGCCAACCACTTGCTATTTTAGGCTTGAATGATTTTAAGTGACGACGACGTTCAGCAAGTACTTCATCATCCACAAGAACATCTATCGTGCGATTGATCAAATCAATCGCTATCTCATCTCCATCCTCTATCAAAGCAATATTTCCACCAGCAGCTGCCTCTGGAGAGACGTGACCAATCGCAATCCCTCTAGTTGCACCAGAGAAACGACCATCCGTTATAAGTGCAACATCTTTCCCCAAACCTCGACCGACAATTTTTGAAGTAGGAGCTAACATTTCTGGCATCCCAGGTCCGCCTTGTGGCCCCTCGTAACGAATCACAACAACATGACCTTTCTGAACTGTACCATTATCAATTGCCTCAAGCGCTTCATCTTGAGAATCAAAGCAAAGAGCCTCACCTTTAAATGTTTTTACAGAAGGGTCTACCCCACCTACCTTAATAACGGAACCATCTTGGGCAATATTCCCATAAAGAATGGATAAGCCACCAACTGGTGAGTATGGATGATCTAATGGATGAATAACCTCTTCATTCTTAATCTCACAACCTGAAACATTCTCTTTCAAAGTTCTACCGGTTACAGTTATGCGATCCCCTTTGATAGAACCATTCTTAATCAATTGATTGATAATCGCTGAAACCCCTCCCGCCTCATGTACATCATGCATAGTGTAAGCTGATGACGGAGATAATTTAGAGAGGTAAGGTGTTTTTTCAGCGATTTCATTAATATCTTTCAAATCATAGGGAATCCCAGCTTCTCTGGCAATGGCTAGCGTGTGTAATACTGTATTCGTTGACCCTCCCATTGCCATATCCAAAGCAAACGCATCATCTATTGCTTCTTTCGTTACAATGTCTCTAGGTTTAATATTCTTTTTAATATTTTCCATTAAGTATTTGGCAGCTTGGCGAACAAGTTCTCGTCGTTCATCCGACACTGCAAGAATTGTACCATTCCCTGGCAATGCAAGTCCCAATACCTCCATCAAACAATTCATTGAATTGGCTGTAAACATTCCCGAACAAGAACCGCAAGTCGGACAAGCATTTTTTTCTAGAAATTCAAACTCCTGTTCTGACATTTCCCCAGCTTGGTAGCTACCAACTGCCTCAAATAGACTAGAAAGGCTGGCATGATGCCCTGTCATATCGACACCACCCTTCATAGGTCCTCCAGAACAAAATACTGCCGGAACATTGGTTCGCATAGCTGCTAAAATCATTCCAGGGGTAATCTTATCGCAGTTTGGAATATAAAAAACTCCATCAAACCAATGCGCATTGATGACTGTTTCAGCCGCATCTGCTATCAATTCCCTTGAAGGCAAACTATATCTCATTCCAATGTGCCCCATGGCAATACCGTCATCAACTCCAATGGTGTTAAACTCAAACGGAATCCCACCAGCTTCCCTTATCGCTTCTTTTGCCACATCCGCCAACTCTCTCAAATGTACATGTCCAGGTACAATATCGATGTAGGAATTGCAAATCGCAATAAAGGGTTTTTGAAAATCCTTTGCAGACTTCACTTGTCCTGTCGCGTATAATAAGCCACGCGCAGGAGCCTTATCAATCCCGATTTTTATCATATCACTTCTCATTGGATTCTCCTTGTATTTAAAATGATTCCTCACATAACATGTTACCACTTTAAAAGTGAATGTCAATAAATTTTCAGAAAATTTGGTCATTTTTGTTTTTGATCTCTCTGTGAATGGATTCATTCACTGGCACATTATTCCTCTCCATAGATTAAGAATGGTAGGAAGGGGTTTCACAACATGATAGGATAGAGCAATGTATCAAGAAATATGATAAATGATACTCCATACAAAAAGAGACCAGGTTTCTCCAGTCTCAGGATACTTAAAGCAAATTTGACTACAGTATTATTTTTACTTGACGAAGATAATCTCCAACCGAAACAGTCTCTGACTTTCCTCGTTCTCCCGTTTCTAGGCTCGGGCTGAAACAGTCACTTGAACTTCCCTCGCTCTCCTATTTCTGGGCTCGGGCTTTCTGTGGTCACTTTCTTATTTCAAGGTGACCATCTGAAACAGTTCCCCGAACTGTTTCACTCCTCATCATCTTCGCTACTTGTTAATAAGGAATTGACATGAACTAAATTGCTTCTACCAAACTCCACATAGTCTACAGCTTCACCTAATAGAACGCCGTTCAAGAAACCAATGACCATAGGCATGTTCATACCTGCATATAGATCAAATTGACCACCATCGAGTAATTTCCGAGAAACTACATTAGCTGGTGTTCCCCCCAACAAATCTGGTAAGCAGAGTAGAGTGTTAAAAGTAATATTTGCCACCATTGCATAATAGTGATCCTCCTTTAAAATTTTTCAAAAAATCCGAATGTTATCTAACCTTATCCAATAATAGCATAAAGCCTTTAGGTGAATCGCCAGGAACCATTTGAGCGAAGAGCTTCACACCCTTAGCTGCCAATGCATCAAAATCTGCAATATCTTTATCTACCACATTGATTGAACGTGTGACAGACCGTGTTTCAGGAGTCTGAGACATATTCCCAACGTTATGTTCAGGAAGGCTTACACCATACTCCACTAGGCGAAGGAAATTTTCAGGACGACGTGCTGCAATAAGCAAGCGTTGAGTATCATATTTTCCTTCTTTAATATTATTTGCAGCTTTATCAATCGGTAAAATAGAAAGTTTTACCCCTGGAGGACAAGCCAACTTCAATCCTTGTTTTTCAAAGTCGCTTTGAGCAACTGCGTCATCAATTACCATAATACGACTAATATTCAATTTAGTCGTCCATAAGTTAGCAACTTGACCATGAATCAAACGACCATCGATACGTGTAGCAATAATTGCCATACTCATTTCTCCTTTATTTTAAATCTTTATAGATGGGTTCTTGAGAAAAAGATAATCTTTCTCTATATTTTCCTTCCGTCTCAAAGACGACTATTTCATTCTCTCCTTTCTTTAAGTATCCGTTTGGAATATAGAGATAGAGAATCGGTCCTTTTTCCCAGAAACGTCCAATATTTACATTGTTTACAAATACAACACCTTTACCAAAGACTATAATTTATATGTAAGCATCCGACAAATCTGACAAGTTACAAGTATAGCGATAGAATGCAGGCTGATTTTCTTGCCAAGTCTTACTATAATCAAGAGCTGAAATTGACTCAAGTGGTAGTGGATAGATTTTCCAGTTTCCAATAAAGTGCAGGTCTGCCATCGCTCCTCTTCCCAATCCTTTAGATTGAGTTGGAGCTGTTAGTTTGTGGCCGTAGTTGACACGTCCTATATTCTCCACAAGAATAGCTAAATCCAATTGCTTGCTTTTGAAATCTAGCGTAATGCCTTCACCAATCTCCGTTTGATATTGTGTTGTAACCTTACACCCATCAGCAAAAACATGAATCCGATCCCGACCATCAATCACACGAAAACGTTCTACTTCTTCCTTATCTTGTTCCAATTAGGTTTTATAGAGAATATAGCCAGTGGATTGATCAAATTGTTCCATATTCTTAGGATAGAATGAATGATAACACTCGCTGATGGTATCAATGGTTTCAAACAAACTAACTCTATTCACTAACTCAGCTGGCTCAAACGCCTTAGCTTTTTTCACTATTGGTTCTGCATAGTCTAATTCTGGATATCTTTCCATCATCAGCTTTTGAAGAATATAAAACTTCTGCGTTGGATTTCCAGCTTCATCTAGAATTGCACCATAATCATAAGATGTCACCTGAGACAAATCAATTTGACCTCGCGCAGAGCATCCATTCATGAAACCAAAGTTCGTACCTTCGTGAAACATGTAGAGATTAATCGAACCAAGTTCAATGCAATCCATGACTGACTGAGCTAGTTCTTCTGGCTCACGACGAATCACTTCATCACCCCAGCGATTGAACCATCCATCCCCAAAATCCCATGCACATCAGTGGCCAAGTCTTTTCATATTCATCAGAGAAAGCTTGCATCATCTGAAAATTTTCGTTCGCTCTTGAACCAAAATTTCCAGTGACCAATATATCATCAGTAATGAGTGAACCTGCACGCAAACAAGCTCTCCATAGACCATCTGATGTGAAGAACGGAGCAGTCAGACCATGTTTACGCATCAAATTCGCAACCGATTTTAAGTAGTCTTTTTCTTTACCATAGGAACCATACTCATTTTCAACTTGAAACATGAGAATGGTTCCTCCTTATGCGAGCTGGAACTTGTCTAATTTAGGAAGAAGAGAAGCGTAATATTCATCTAAGTGCTTCAAATACGTAGGATCACTCGAACGTACTTTCAGCTCTTCCTTCATCAACCAAGCGGGGAGTCCACCTCATTCCCACTCTGCACAAATATAGGGGGGAAGGACGTACAATTGCATAAAGCCCTAGTTCTTGAGCAATTCTTAGAAATCGTTCAACATCTAGAATTCCGTCAAAACAAAAATGTCATTTTTTAGACTCATGCAAATTCCAAGGAACATAAGTCTCAACCGTATTAAACCCAAGAGCCTTTAGGTTGAATAAAGAATGATACCAGTCATCTGGATGTACTCGAAAATAGTGAATTGCACCAGATAATATTTTAAATGGTTTTTCATCTAAATAGAATTGATCTTTTATCTGAAAATCACTCATTTCTACCTCCATGTAATCGTTTATTTTTTCTATCAGTATATCAACTCTTTCTTGCGGTTATGTCCAGTACTTTTGGAAAAAATTTTTATATTTTTTTAAGCAAATAGATGTAAAATAATAAATGGGTATTTTTGCTAAAAAAGCTCCGGAATCATACTAATATCTTTTGATTTTTGTTAGATAATTTAGTATACTAATCACAGAAAGGAGGTATAAAATGAAAGTCCCTAAATATCAACTAATCCAGAATAGTCTTCGTCAACAAATCATTTCGGGAAAATTTGAAAATGGTGATAAATTTTATACAGAAGCGGAATTAACGAAGTTATACAATGTAAGTTCAATTACTGTTATTCGGGCTGTCAATGAGTTAGTTAAAGATGGTTATTTAATTCGCCAACAAGGGAAGGGTACGTTTGTTTCCCGTTCGCGTAAGGGCCGTTTGGTTGAATTTTCAGATGTTGAAATTTTCCCACTTGAAAATGAGCAAGTAATTGTTCTTGCTTGTCAGAAGGGAAATGATACACGAATTCTCGAGAAATTGAACTTAGATAAGAATGACTACTATTATAAAATCGTTCGTATTCGTAAAGCCGACGGAATTCCATTTATTTATCATAATTCTTATATACCTCAACGTTATATTCAAACGCCTGATGCTCCCCTTGAACATTTCCAATCGATCTATCAGCGTCTAAAAATTGATTTTAATATCCACATGTTCGAAGAACCCTTTGTTGAAACAAACGAAGTAAGCTTCCCAACACCCGTGGAAATTGCTGAGGGGTTAGAAACTGATCCAAATCAACCAACTATTTTGCAGAATAAATTGACAACCAATAGTGCTAGTGGAGAAATTATCGAATATACTGAAACTTATAAACATTGGAAATACTATAAATTTGAAATCTCAGCGAATAACCGATAATTCCTATTGAAACAAACACTTTGCTTCCAATAAATAATAAAAAGATTGCATATAATGGTCATTAATCTGACTTTATATACAATCTTTTTATTATTTACATCATTTACAGAGTTAGTTCTCATTCATTGGCTTATGAACCATCCGATACCGAAATTGGTCAGCCCTCGCAATGCTAAACGTATACTCAATAATACGATTCTTATCATTGTATGATTTTCGTAACAAATGAAGGACAGGGCTGTTTCCCCTTACCCCCAAGAGCTTCGCTTCATTATCCAAGGCAATACTAGCATAAAACTCTTCGACAGCCATTCGAATAAATTGATTATATTTTTTAGAGAATACCTCGTATAATGCTGTATTGTCCAAATCTGCAATAGTTAGGCCATCAAATAAATAGGCAGGAATGTAGGTGCGCTCCAACATCATCGGAATACCATCTGCCAAACGTAGTCGTTCTAATTCATAAACATGTTCACCAATATCAATCATCAACTGCTGTGAAATATATTCCGAAGCTTCTATTTCTTGAAATGAAAGAATAATAGTTTGTGGCACCTTACCCATCACTTTCATTTGCTCGGTAAAGCTATAAACCTGAGATAAATCAACAGCTGGTTCTGAAATTTCCGAAACATAGGTCCCTTTACCATGTTTTTTATAGACCAAACCACGTTTTTCTAATTCTTGTAACGCAAGCCGAACTGTAATACGACTTACACCATATAAATGCGTTAATTCTCTCTCCGAAAACAATTTTTCATTTGGCACCATGCTTTCTCGAATTTTCACTTCCAACTCATCCACTAATTGTAAATAGAGTGGTTTTTCTTGGCCATTAATTGACATAGCGCAACCTCACTTCAACTAGGTATATCATATTATACTGTTATTATATCATTTTTTAATAAAATAGACTTTCCAAACCATAAAATGTTCATTCAGATGAGGAATCTAGTTTCCACTGGAAATACTTTAACTTGCATGACGAGTATGTTTGTTCATTAAATAAAACTAACTTCATCAGGCAATGTTATAGTTTCTTGTCCTTGCTTATCTACAACTAATACTGTAGAAGGATAAAATGGATCGAAACGACTTGACAAATCAACCGCCAACACATTTTTATACCGCTCTTGTGAGAAAACTAGGGTAATTTTACCACCTCGGTTTTTAATGGAAAATTGAATCACACTTTTCAAAGGGATAACTCCCTTTAAATAGTTATCAATGACGTACCAGAAACTATCAATCACTTCACCTGGGAGCGAAGTGACAATACCAAAACTTGCATATCTTCCTACCGTCCTATCAAATGCCATCTTTCTACCTCACAGTAAGAAAAAAGCCTGCTAAACAGGTTTTTCTTGAATAACTTTATCGACTTCTCAGTTCTAAATAGCGCTTATACCAGATATTTACATAGGCAGGAGAGAATGGCCCACGTTGATGATTAATCCAATCAACCAATATTTTTACATTTTCCTTCAAAATATAATCAATATCATCTGAATACTTCATATCCTTGCGATGTCGTTCATATTCATCCACATCAAGTAATCTTTTTTCACCATCTGCAAAGACTTTCACATCCAAATCATAATCAATATATTTGAGTGCTTCGTTGTCTAATACAAACGGACTAGCAAGATTACAATAATAAGATACACCATTTTCACGAATCATTGCAATGATATTAAACCAGTATTTTTTATGAAAATATACGATAGCTGGTTCTCTTGTTACCCAACGTCTGCCATCATTTTCTGTCACTAAAGTATGATTATTGACTCCAATGATTGCATGTTCTGTTGTCTTTAATACCATGGTATCACGCCAAGTGCGATGGATTTTTCCGTCATGCTTATAACTTTGAATTGTAATAAAGTCACCTTCTCTTGGTAATTTCACACTGTTACCAACTTTCTACAATTTCAATTTATCTTCATTATTATATCATATTTTTGACACATGTGAAAATATTTCATCACAGATAATTCCTAAGGACTGCCTGAATCTGATCAAACTCGAAACCTTTCCTTGCTAAAGCCTGAATCAAACGTTGCTTCAACTCATATCCATCATATTTTCGACTATATTTTCGATACAGTTTCTCTAATTCCTTACTAATTAAATCGGCTTCCATATTGTCATCTGCAGAAATATCTAACTGACCAACCGTTTTTCTTGCCAAGTCATAGGTAAAACCCTTATTCATTAATCCTTGAACAATCTTATCCTGCAGAGCTCGAATAGGTAATTTATCCTGATACTTTCTAAGCAATTTTTCAGCAACCTTTTCAATCAGATTAGAAAAATCTACCTCAACTAAACAACTATCAATAACAGATTTAGAAATCCCTTTCGTTATTAATTTCTGCCGAATCAGAGCCGGACCCTTGTCACCATTCAACCCATTTTGACGAACGTAGGTTTCCACATAACTCTTATCATCAATCCATCTCTCTTCTTCTAGCGCGGTAATAATCTTTACAGCATTTGCTTCTTTAATTTCATATTTTTTTAAATAATTCAACACTTCTTTTTTTGTTCGTTGTTTGAAAGATAGAAAGTATAATGCTATATTTTTTCCATAAGAGAATTGAGCAAAATCACGAATTTCTTGAAGTTCATTTTCTGTGATTTCCTTATCCTTACTTAGCATAAAACGAACAATGGTATCCTCAGTAATATACAAAGACTCTTGACCATCAAGCTCTAATAAATATAGTCTTTTTTTCTTTTCAATTTTTGTTATTCTCATTCTTTCATTATACAGGAATTTTCGGTAAAATAATAATATGAATCTAAAAGTTAATCAACGAATCCCCTTAAAAATTAAACGAATGGGCATCAATGGAGAAGGAATAGGTTTTTATCAAAAAACGCTTGTCTTTGTTCCCGGTGTTCTTAAAGGTGAAGAAATATATTGTCAAATTACCTCAATCAAACGGAATTTTGTTGAGGCAAAGTTATTGAAAATCAACAAGCAATCCAAATTCCGTGTCACACCACCTTGTGCTATTTATGAAGCCTGTGGCGGTTGCCAAATCATGCACCTCCGCTATGATAAGCAATTGGATTTTAAAAAAGACTTGCTACAGCAAGCACTTAAAAAATTCAAACCTTCTGGCTACGAACAATACACCATCCATCCAACCATTGGAATGGATCAGCCCAGCCACTACCGTGCTAAATTACAATTTCAAACTCGTACTACTAAAGGCAGCGTCAAAGCTGGATTATATGCAGAAAATTCACATCGTCTAATTGGAATTACTGACTGTTATGTCCAGGATCAAGAAACACAGAGAATTATTAACAGTGTTGCGGAACTCCTCGCTAAGCACCGTATCCCAATTTACAACGAACGCAAGGAACAAGGTGTTCGCACTGTCATGGTACGTAGAGCTAGTCAGACGGGACAAGTCCAACTAATTTTTATCACCTCTTGTCAAGTTAATCTAATCAAACTAATTGATGAACTCATCAGTCAGTTTCCAAGTATCGTTACAATAGCCTTAAACTGGAACAGACAAAAAACAAGTGAAGTCTATGGCGAAAAAACTGAAATACTGTGGGGGAAACAAGCTATTGATGAGGCTGTTTTGGACTATGAATTTTCTCTATCACCTCGGGCATTTTACCAATTAAATCCCCAGCAAACCGAAGTACTTTACAATGAAGCAGTAAAAGCCTTGGATATTTCTGGAGACGAAGACCTCATTGATGCCTACTGCGGAGTAGGTACGATTGGCTTTGCCTTTGCCAGAAAAGTCAAATCATTACGTGGTATGGATATTATTCCCGAAGCAATTGAAGATGCAAAAGCAAATGCTAGACAAATGGGCCTAACGAATGCACATTATGAAGCCGGTAAAGCAGAAGACATAATTCCAAAATGGTATCAAGAAGGATATCACGCAGATGCACTCATTGTTGATCCTCCACGGACTGGAATAGACGAAAAACTCCTAAAAACAATCCTTAAGTACAAACCATCAAAAATGGTCTATGTTTCTTGTAATGTTTCAACACTTGCAAGAGACCTGGTTGAATTAACTAAATCCTACCAGGTTGAATATATTCAATCTGTTGACATGTTCCCTCATACCGCTAGAACAGAGGCGGTTGTGAAATTAACAAAAACCGAGTAACTCATCATCATGTAGTCCGAATGCCACTATTCGGACTTTTTTCTCTAAAATTTAAAAATAAAAAAAGTCCCATATGACCTATAATGAAAAGCGTTCAACTAAATCATTAGAAAGACTCATATGGAACAACTAAATCTTATCACAAATTTTCTTAGAATTAAAGACCAAAATATCACTATCACTGATGAATATGATATGGGAACTCACTTAGAACTCCACGGTCACTTGGATTACACAGCCCCTAAATGTCGGACTAATGGCTAAATATGATTTCCAGAAAGCCTCTAAGATCCCCTACCTAGAAACAGCTGGCTATCCACTCCTTTTCCACCTTAAAAAGCGTCGTTTCAAGTGTAAAGATTGCGGAAAAATGGCGGTCGCTGAAACTCCTCTTGTCAAGAAGAACCACCAAATCTCTGTCGCTGTTAACCAGAAAATCGCACAATTACTCATCGAAAATCAAGCAATGCAACATATTGCACACAGGCTATCTATCTCAACATCATCAGTTATGAGAAAGCTCAATGAGTTCAAGTTTGAAACGGATTGGAATATCCTACCTGAGGTGATGAGTTGGGACGAGTATGCCTTCAAGAAGGGGAAAATGAGCTTCATCGCTCAAGATTTCGACTCACTAAATGTCATCGCCATTCTCGACGGAAGAACCCAAGCAACCATCCGAAACCACTTTCTACGCTATCCTAGAAAGGTTAGAAATCGGGTCAAAGTGATTACCATGGATATGTTTAGTCCCTATTATCAACTTGCTAACCCCTTCGCTCTTCTATTTCTGAGCTCAGGCTGAAACAGTCTATTCCCAGACTGTTTCACTCCCCAATGCAAAAATTGTACTCGACCGCTTTCATATCGTGCAACATCTTAGTCGAGCTATGAACCGTGTCCGTATTCAAATTATGAATCAATTCGACAGAAAATCGCAGGAATACCGAGCCTTGAAACGCTACTGGAAATTGATACAACAAGATAGCCGTAAACTCAGCGATAAACGATTTTATCGCCCTATGTTTCGAATGCATTTGACTAACAAGGAAATACTGGAAAAACTCCTGTCTTTCTCCGAGGAACTACGACAGCACTATGAACTCTATCAATTGCTCTTATTCCATTTCCAAGAGAAGAACTCAAACCATTTCTTTGACCTCATCGAACAGGAAATAGCTACTGTTAATCCTATTTTCCAGACGGTATTTAAGACATTTTTAAAGGATAAAGATAAGGTTTTAAACGCCATGGAATTGCCTTATTCCAACGCCAAACTGGAAGCTACAAATAATCTCATCAAAGTCATTAAGAGAAATGCCTTTGGTTTCAGGAACTTTGAAAACTTTAAAAAACGGATTTTGATTGCTTTGAACAGTGAAAAGGGCTGGGGAGAGCCCTTTTCAGCTTATCTCCTAAAAACAAGAAAGAGATAAAGAAAGAGAGAACGAAGTTCGTCCTCTCTAGGTGTTAGCTTTTCATCTACACACTACAGTTGACAAAGAGCCTAAAATTTAAAAATAAAAAAAAAGAGAACCTTGAGTTCTCTGGATTAATCGGGAAGACAGGATTCGAACCTGCGACACCTTTTATCTCCTAAAAACAAGAAAGAGATAAAGAAAGAGAGAGCGAAGTTCGTCCTCTCCAGGTGTTAGCTTTTCATCTACCCACTACAGTTGACAAAGAGCATAAAATTTAAAAATAAAAAAAAAGAGAACCTTGAGTTCTCTGGATTAATCGGGAAGACAGGATTCGAACCTGCGACACCTTGGTCCCAAACCAAGTACTCTACCAAGCTGAGCTACTTCCCGATATCATTAAAAATAAAGCTCCCCTAACGTCTCCATTAAGCGAGTGATGCACCCTAGAGGAGTCGAACCTCTAACCGCCTGATTCGTAGTCAGGTACTCTATCCAATTGAGCTAAGGGTGCTAACTATATATGTAGTCCATGCCGAGGACCGGAATCGAACCGGTACGATGTTGCCATCGCAGGATTTTAAGTCCTGTGCGTCTGCCAGTTCCGCCACCCCGGCTCTTAAAGCGAACGACGGGATTCGAACCCGCGACCCCCACCTTGGCAAGGTGGTGTTCTACCACTGAACTACGTTCGCAATTCTTCTGAATGCCGGCTACATGACTTGAACACGCGACCCTCTGATTACAAATCAGATGCTCTACCAACTGAGCTAAGCCGGCCTATCTCTATTTCTATGCGGGTTAAGGGACTTGAACCCCCACGCCCGAAAGCGCCAGATCCTAAATCTGGTGCGTCTGCCAATTCCGCCAAACCCGCATATGACTCGTGCTGGGCTCGAACCAGCGACCCATTGATTAAAAGTCAATTGCTCTACCAACTGAGCTAACGAGTCTTATATCTTTCTTTGAATTGTACCACAAACAATCCGAACGGTCCCGACGGGAATCGAACCCGCGATCTTCGCCGTGACAGGGCGACGTGATAACCGCTACACTACGGGACCTATCTGTACTCAAGCTAAAATCCTAGTGAAAAAAATTAACTTTCTAGAGTCATTCACTCTGTGTCAGTTTCCTATTTTCATTCGGATTTATTAACGCTTTTAGTAACATGATATGGGAGTTAACGGGATCGAACCGCTGACCCTCTGCTTGTAAGGCAGATGCTCTCCCAGCTGAGCTAAACTCCCAATGGGTGGGACTTAGCTCAGCTGGGCAATGAAGAAAACTTCGTCTTCCTCATCTCCAACTTGAAAGCTCGATTGCCTCTCACTTTCAACTAAGCTAAACTCCCATATGGAGATTTCTCTCCAAATCTTGCTAAGCGACTACCGTATCTAACAGGGGGCAACCCCCAACTACTTCAGGCGTTCTAGGGCTTAACTGCTGTGTTCGGCATGGGTACAGGTGTATCTCCTAGGCTATCGTCACTTAACTACTGAGTCTTGTCAACTCAAAATTGAATATCTATATTCTAACAAGAAAAACCAACGCTGTCAATATTGACTCGTGAGTATTTGTACTCGAACTAAAAAGCTACTGATTTAGATAAATCATACGCTTTTCTTTACGTTCTCTTTACTTATTCTTGGATAAGTCCTCGAGCGATTAGTATTGGTCCGCTACATGTGTCGCCACACTTACACTTCCAACCTATCTACCTGATCTTCTCTCAGGGCTCTTACTAACTTAATGTTATGGGAAATCTCATCTTGAGGTGGGCTTCACACTTAGATGCTTTCAGCGTTTATCCCTTCCCTACATAGCTACCCAGCGATGCCTCTGGCGAGACAACTGGTACACCAGCGGTAAGTCCACTCTGGTCCTCTCGTACTAGGAGCAGATCCTCTCAAATTTCCTACGCCCGCGACGGATAGGGACCGAACTGTCTCACGACGTTCTGAACCCAGCTCGCGTGCCGCTTTAATGGGCGAACAGCCCAACCCTTGGGACCGACTACAGCCCCAGGATGCGACGAGCCGACATCGAGGTGCCAAACCTCCCCGTCGATGTGAACTCTTGGGGGAGATAAGCCTGTTATCCCCAGGGTAGCTTTTATCCGTTGAGCGATGGCCCTTCCATACGGAACCACCGGATCACTAAGCCCGACTTTCGTCCCTGCTCGAGTTGTAGCTCTCGCAGTCAAGCTCCCTTATACCTTTACACTCTGCGAATGATTTCCAACCATTCTGAGGGAACCTTTGGGCGCCTCCGTTACCTTTTAGGAGGCGACCGCCCCAGTCAAACTGCCCGTCAGACACTGTCTCCGTAGATGATTAACCTACCGGGTTAGAGTAGCCATAACACAAGGGTAGTATCCCAACAGCGCCTCAATCGAAACTGGCGTCCCGATTTCATAGGCTCCTACCTATCCTGTACATGTGGTACAGATACTCAATATCAAACTGCAGTAAAGCTCCATGGGGTCTTTCCGTCCTGTCGCGGGTAACCTGCATCTTCACAGGTACTAAAATTTCACCGAGTCTCTCGTTGAGACAGTGCCCAAATCATTACGCCTTTCGTGCGGGTCGGAACTTACCCGACAAGGAATTTCGCTACCTTAGGACCGTTATAGTTACGGCCGCCGTTTACTGGGGCTTCAATTCAGATCTTCGCTTACGCTAAACCCTCCTCTTAACCTTCCAGCACCGGGCAGGCGTCACCCCCTATACATCATCTTACGATTTAGCAGAGAGCTGTGTTTTTGATAAACAGTTGCTTGGGCCTATTCACTGCGGCTGACTAAAAGTCAGCACCCCTTCTCCCGAAGTTACGGGGTCATTTTGCCGAGTTCCTTAACGAGAGTTCTCTCGCTCACCTGAGGCTACTCGCCTCGACTACCTGTGTCGGTTTGCGGTACGGGTAGTGTATACTTATCGCTAGAAGCTTTTCTTGGCAGTGTGACGTCACTAACTTCGCTACTTAATTTCGCTCCCCATCACAGCTCAATGTTACAGATACAAGCATTTGACTCATATCACACCTCACTGCTTAGACGGGCTCTTCCATTCGCCCGCTTTAGTTAGCCTACTGCGTCCCTCCATCACTATATACACTAGTACAGGAATATCAACCTGTTGTCCATCGGATACACCTTTCGGTCTCTCCTTAGGTCCCGACTAACCCAGGGCGGACGAGCCTTCCCCTGGAAACCTTAGTCTTACGGTGGATGGGATTCTCACCCATCTTGCGCTACTCATACCGGCATTCTCACTTCTATGCGTTCCAGCACTCCTCACGGTATACCTTCTTCACACATAGAACGCTCTCCTACCATAACACTTTCGTGTTATCCACAGCTTCGGTAAATTGTTTTAGCCCCGGTACATTTTCGGCGCAGGGTCACTCGACTAGTGAGCTATTACGCACTCTTTGAATGAATAGCTGCTTCTAAGCTAACATCCTAGTTGTCTGTGCAACCCCACATCCTTTTCCACTTAACAATTATTTTGGGACCTTAGCTGGTGGTCTGGGCTGTTTCCCTTTCGACTACGGATCTTAGCACTCGCAGTCTGACTGCCGACCATAAATCATTGGCATTCGGAGTTTATCTGAAATCAGTAAACCGAGATGGCCCCCTCATCCAAACAGTGCTCTACCTCCAAGATTCTCAATGTCGACGCTAGCCCTAAAGCTATTTCGGAGAGAACCAGCTATCTCCAAGTTCGTTTGGAATTTCTCCGCTACCCACAAGTCATCCAAGCACTTTTCAACGTGCCCTGGTTCGGTCCTCCAGTGCGTCTTACCGCACCTTCAACCTGCTCATGGGTAGGTCACATGGTTTCGGGTCTACGACATAATACTAATCCGCCCTATTAAGACTCGGTTTCCCTACGGCTCCGTCTCTTCAACTTAACCTCGCATCATATCGTAACTCGCCGGTTCATTCTACAAAAGGCACGCTCTCACCCATTAACGGGCTCGAACTTGTTGTAGGCACACGGTTTCAGGTTCTATTTCACTCCCCTTCCGGGGTTCTTTTCACCTTTCCCTCACGGTACTGGTTCACTATCGGTCACTAGAGAGTATTTAGGGTTGGGAGATGGTCCTCCCAGATTCCGACGAGATTTCGCGTGTCTCGCCGTACTCAGGATACTGCTAGGTATAAAGACTATTTCAAATACGAGGCTGTTACTCTCTTTGGCCTACCTTCCCAGGTAGTTCTTCTATACTCTTTAAGTCCACTTTGCAGTCCTACAACCCCGAGGAGTAAACTCCTCGGTTTGCCCTCCTGCCGTTTCGCTCGCCGCTACTAAGGCAATCGCTTTTGCTTTCTCTTCCTGCAGCTACTTAGATGTTTCAGTTCACTGCGTCTTCCTCTTCACTACCTTAACAGTAGTGAGTGACAGGCTTTACCTGCCGGGTTCCCCCATTCGGACACCCCTGGATCATTGCTTACTTACAGCTCCCCAAGGCATTTCGTCGTTAGTCACGTCCTTCTTCGGCTTCTAGTGCCAAGGCATCCACCGTGCGCCCTTATTAACTTAACCTTATTAACCTAATTTTTTCAAAAATTAGAAAACTCATTAAATATTCACAGCGTTTTCGGTTTATTTTCTTGTTACTATTTCTTTATGTATCTTTTCAAATACATAAGGATTGTTTGATAGATATTCAATTTTCAATGGACAAGTTTAGGATATGAACGACGGTCGCTTCTGCGAAACTTCTGTAGAAAATTAGGAATCTGACAATGTGTGTCTTGCACACAAGGAAGATGATCTATTTTCCTAAGAAGTTAGTCGTGAATTCAACTTCACTGTTATTCAGTTTAGTAGGATTTCTATCCTAATGGAGCCTAGCGGGATCGAACCGCTGACCTCCTGCGTGCAAAGCAGGCGCTCTCCCAGCTGAGCTAAGGCCCCACGTATAATTACGTGTTTACTGTATTGTTAAATAATATTAAGGGACTTTTGAGAAGTCAAATTGTATTCGAACTAAAATCCTAGTGAAAAAGATAAACTTCTTTGTGTGTTGAACACACTACGTCAGTTTCCTATTTTCATACGGATTTCTTAACGTTCTCATTACTTGGTTCAAAACCTCTCAAAATTAAAGAAGACTAACGTACAGGTTCCTTTTCCTTAGAAAGGAGGTGATCCAGCCGCACCTTCCGATACGGCTACCTTGTTACGACTTCACCCCAATCATCTATCCCACCTTAGGCGGCTGGCTCCAAATGGTTACCTCACCGACTTCGGGTGTTACAAACTCTCGTGGTGTGACGGGCGGTGTGTACAAGGCCCGGGAACGTATTCACCGCGGCGTGCTGATCCGCGATTACTAGCGATTCCGACTTCATGTAGGCGAGTTGCAGCCTACAATCCGAACTGAGACTGGCTTTAAGAGATTAGCTTGTCGTCACCGACTTGCGACTCGTTGTACCAGCCATTGTAGCACGTGTGTAGCCCAGGTCATAAGGGGCATGATGATTTGACGTCATCCCCACCTTCCTCCGGTTTATTACCGGCAGTCTCGCTAGAGTGCCCAACTGAATGATGGCAACTAACAATAGGGGTTGCGCTCGTTGCGGGACTTAACCCAACATCTCACGACACGAGCTGACGACAACCATGCACCACCTGTCTCCAGTGTTCCGAAGAAAAATCCTATCTCTAGGACGGTCACTGGGATGTCAAGACCTGGTAAGGTTCTTCGCGTTGCTTCGAATTAAACCACATGCTCCACCGCTTGTGCGGGCCCCCGTCAATTCCTTTGAGTTTCAACCTTGCGGTCGTACTCCCCAGGCGGAGTGCTTAATGCGTTAGCTGCGGCACTGAGTCCCGGAAAGGACCCAACACCTAGCACTCATCGTTTACGGCGTGGACTACCAGGGTATCTAATCCTGTTCGCTCCCCACGCTTTCGAGCCTCAGCGTCAGTTACAGACCAGAGAGCCGCTTTCGCCACCGGTGTTCCTCCATATATCTACGCATTTCACCGCTACACATGGAATTCCACTCTCCCCTTCTGCACTCAAGTTTGACAGTTTCCAAAGCATACTATGGTTAAGCCACAGCCTTTTACTTCAGACTTATCAAACCGCCTGCGCTCGCTTTACGCCCAATAAATCCGGACAACGCTCGGGACCTACGTATTACCGCGGCTGCTGGCACGTAGTTAGCCGTCCCTTTCTGGTAAGTTACCGTCACTGTGTGAATTTTCCACTCTCACACACGTTCTTCTCTTACAACAGAGCTTTACGATCCGAAAACCTTCTTCACTCACGCGGCGTTGCTCGGTCAGGGTTCCCCCCATTGCCGAAGATTCCCTACTGCTGCCTCCCGTAGGAGTCTGGGCCGTGTCTCAGTCCCAGTGTGGCCGATCACCCTCTCAGGTCGGCTATGTATCGATGCCTTGGTGAGCCGTTACCCCACCAACTAGCTAATACAACGCAGGTCCATCTCATAGTGAAGCAATTGCTCCTTTCAAGCATTTACCATGTGATAAATACTGTTATGCGGTATTAGCTATCGTTTCCAATAGTTATCCCCCGCTATGAGGTAGGTTACCTACGCGTTACTCACCCGTTCGCGACTCATGATTAATGGTGGAGCAAGCTCCGGTATCAATCATGCGTTCCACTTGCATGTATTAGGCACGCCGCCAGCGTTCGTCCTGAGCCAGGATCAAACTCTCATTAAAAGTTTTGATTCAAACTCAAGCTATTGCTAGCTTTCCGTTTTATTGTTTTTTGTTTTGTCATTGACGATTTATCCTTAGATAAATCACCCTGCACGTTTGGTTCGTCTTCTTTAATTTTCAAAGGTCTTGTCGTTGTCACGTCCTTGCGACAACTATATTAGTATATCACTTCTTCAAGGTCTTGTCAATACTTTTTTGAAACTTTTTTTCGTTCCCTTTGTATCGATCGCCCTCAAGAGACAACTCAATTATTCTATCATCTTCACTTACTATTGTCAACTGCTTTTCTAAACTTTTTTCGTTTTTTTTCTTGAAATTTGGGTTCAAATTTACGTCCTAACTCCTGCTCATTTTAACTCATCAATGAAGGACATTTGATAAGATGCGATCGATGATTAGTATAAACTTGAATATAGAAATAGTAAAAGCCGCAAGTTCTCTTGCGACTCAACTGTATTTTAGATTTTATATTATTAGCGAACTTCAAGTAGTCCTAAATCACCATCTTCACGTTTATACAATACATTAGTTGTTCCGTCATTTGCATCTGTATAGATAAAGAAATCATGACCGAGTAACTCAAGTTGCAAGATTGCTTCTTCCATATCCATTGGTTTCAAATCAACTTGCTTTGTACGAACAACTTTTACTTCATCTTCTACTTGTTCTACTAATTCATCTGTAAAGATTTGACCAGTTGCCACTTTTTGTCGATGTTTTCTTTCAATCTTTGTTTTATTGCGACGGATTTGACGTTCAATTTTGTCAACCACTAAATCAATTGAACCATACATATCTTGAGATATATCTTCTGCTCTTAGAGTAATACCTCCAAGGGGAATAGTCACCTCAACTTTTGAACGTTTATCTCTGTACACTTTGAGATTTACTTTTGCATTCAATTCTTGCTCTTCAGTGAAATACTTTTCAATTTTTGCAACTTTTTCTTCAACATAAGTACGAAGAGCATCTGTCACTTCAAGGTTTTCTCCACGAATACTGAATTTAATCATATTAGTACCTCTTTCTTGGCTTTCGCCTTTCTTCTCTATTATTATACCATATTACTACAAAATTGCAACCGTTTTCTCACCTTGCTAGTGAAAATGTCTTGATTTCTTTCTTTCCTGTTTTCATAATCGTGTGTTTTGCTGATTGTAATGTTGAGCCTGTTGTGTATATATCATCAATCAATAAAATTTTGTCGGGGATATTTTTTTCATCTTGGAGAAAAAACTGTTGGTGCATCTCTAAACGCTCCTTCCTATTTTGCGATGATTGTTTTTTACTATCCTGTTTTCCCAAAAGTAATTCATAGGATATATTAGCTGCGGTCAATATCCCTTCTACTTGATTGAAACCACGTTCTTCTTTTCGATTTTCGCTAATTGGAATTGGAACAATTGTATAACCAGGGAATTGACCTAGTGCTATTTTAATCTCTTTTGCAAAAATATTTCTTAAAATATAGTCCCCCTGAAATTTGTATTTACTAAAATAATTCGCCATCGCTTTATTGTATTTGAATAATGCAGTATGGGAAACCGACATTCCCTTACTTAACCAATACTGACAATCCGTGCAACGTTCGATAATTCCATTTTTATAGCAATACGGACAATGTTTTTCCGATATTGCTTCAAAAGATGTTGAACAATCTGAGCAGATACCTGATTTTTTTCTACAAAAAATGAATATTTCCGAAAATTTTATCTGGTTTTTCAGGTTCTGGGAACAGAGCAAACAATTAGACATAACCTGCCTCCTTATTCATTTGTTTGATTTCTGCAATTGCCTTTTCAATTGACCGCGTACTTCCTTCATGAAAAAACAGAAGTAAGCCCGTCGGACGGTCCATACTTCTTCCGACCCGACCTGAAATTTGCACGAGACTCGATGACGTGTATAAGTAGTGATTGGCTTGAACAACAATGACATCTACTCCTGGGAATGTTACACCACGCTCTAAGATTGTAGTAGAAATTAAAATTGTAATTTCTTTGTTGCGAAATCCTTCCACTATTTCAAGCCGATTGTCTGTCTGACTCGATACAAAACCAATTGTTTCTTCTGGAAAGATTTGTTCCATTATGGTTGCAAATTCCAATCCTTTCGAAATTTCTGGTACAAAAATAAGTAATGGATAGCCTGTTTCTCTTTGCTTTTGAATGGCATTTCTGAGTTTTGGAACTAATTTATTTTTCTTCAAATATGTATCGAATTTGGAAAACCAGACCTTTTTCGGAACCACAAGCGGATTTCCATGAAAACGTCTAGGGAGACTGAGTTTTTGCAATTTACCTGATTTGACTTTTTTATCTAATTCATCCGTAGAGGTTGCTGTTAAAAATACTAAAACACCGTCTACTTTAACTGCATTATCTGCTGCTCGATATAATATAGGGTTGTCTGCATAGGGGAAAGCATCTACTTCATCGATCAAGACCAAATCAAATGCCTGGTAGAACTTTAACAACTGATGAGTGGTCGCAACAACGAGTGGCGTTCTGAAATATGGGTCTGATTTCCCATGTAGCAGACTAATTGGGACCGAAAAATCATTTTGTAGTCGCTTGTAGAGTTCAATACAAACATCAATTCTTGGACTGGCTAGACATACAGCACCTCCTTTATTAATTAGTGATGCAACAGCATGGTACATCATTTCCGTTTTGCCCGCACCTGTTACAGCATGAACAAGAGTTGCTTGCCGTTTTTCCACATTCGCAACTAGTCCATCTGATATTCGTTGTTGCCAATCGGTCAGCGCCCCCTTCCACAGAAGACAAGCATTCATTGAAAAATCTTTCTGTGGAAAATAGTAGAGTTTCTCATCTGTTCGAACTCTCCCCAAAAGGAGACAAGCCCGACAATAATACGCAGCATTTGGCAGCTTGTTTTCTTCCTCAAACGATGTACCGCATCGGAAACAAGAATTCTTTCCTACTACACTGGAAATTGTTTTTGCTTTTTTTCTTTCTTCTGACGTTAATTGGTATTTAGTAAAAAGTCTTCCATGGTAATTCTCTAGTTCATTCATCACTTATTTATTCGGAAATTCTTGTCAGCTTGTAAAAAAATTAGTACAATTTGATTATGAAAGAATTTAAGACAATTATAGAAGATGGTCTGGTTGAGGAAGAAATTAAGAAATCCCGCTTTATCTGCTTTATGAAACGAGTGACTAGCGAGGACGAAGCTCGCGACTTTATCAACAAGATAAAAAAAGAACACTACAAAGCTAACCATAACTGCTCAGCTTTCATTCTTGGAGAAAGTATGGAAATCAAGCGTTCCTCAGACGATGGGGAGCCCTCTGGAACAGCCGGCGTACCCATGCTAACCGTTTTAGAAAACCACGAGTTGACAAATGTCGTAGCTGTTGTCACTCGGTATTTCGGAGGCATAAAATTAGGGGCGGGTGGTCTCATTCGTGCCTACGCTGGAGCAGTGGCTAATGCAGTAAAAAATATCGGAGTAGTAAAAGTCAAGGAACAAGAAGGAATTTCTATTATCATGTCCTACGCCCAATATCAAGAGTTTGCCAATTGGCGAGCAGAGCAGTGCCTGGAAGAATTTGATACCCAGTTTACTACAGAAGTTTCAACCATGGTTTCTGTGGATAAGGATTGTTTAGAGCAAACCTTGGCAAGTCTGATTGAATTTTACCATGGAAAAATAACCGCAGAAAAAACCTACTCTCGAATTGTTGAGATCCCAATCTATTAAAAAAAGACTATCACTGAGATAGTTTTTTTATATTATACTTTTTTCATTTTCTACTATATAATAATCAGTAACTTTAAATGGAGGTGCCTTATGGCTATTTATCAAAATATTACGCAATTAGTAGGAAACACACCAATAATTAAACTCAACAATATCGTACCTGAAGGTGCGGCAGATGTTTATGTTAAGTTGGAAGCTTTTAACCCTGGTTCTTCTGTTAAAGATCGTATTGCTTTGGCAATGATTGAGGATGCAGAAAAAGCTGGTACTATCAAACCAGGTGATACAATTGTAGAGCCAACAAGTGGTAATACCGGAATCGGACTTGCATGGGTTGGTGCGGCAAAAGGTTATAAAGTGATTATTGTTATGCCTGAAACAATGAGTATTGAGCGTCGAAAAATCATCCAAGCTTATGGGGCTGATTTAGTACTTACTCCCGGTAGCGAAGGTATGAAAGGTGCAATTGCTAAAGCACAAGAAATTGCTAAAGAAAAAAATGGTTGGGTCCCATTCCAGTTTGCCAACCCTTCAAATCCAAAAATTCATGAAGATACAACAGGACAGGAAATTTTGGAAGATTTTGGTCCAACTGGGTTAGACGCTTTTATATCTGGCGTTGGTACCGGAGGTACAGTAAGCGGCGTTTCTCATGTTTTGAAAGCTGCCAATCCTAACATTGCTGTATATGCTGTAGAAGCTGATGAGTCCGCTGTTCTTTCCGGCGAAGCACCTGGCCCACATAAGATTCAGGGAATTTCAGCTGGTTTCATTCCAGATACTTTGGATACCGATTCATACGACGGTATTATTCGAGTAAAATCTGATGATGCTTTAGCTACTGGACGTGCCATCGGTGGACAAGAAGGTTTCCTTGTTGGTATTTCATCCGGTGCAGCGATACACGCAGCTATTGAAGTTGCCAAGGAATTAGGTGCAGGTAAAAAAGTTTTAGCAATTTTGTCAGATAATGGCGAACGCTATTTATCAACTGCACTTTACGAATTTAATGACTAATTTTCAATGAAAATTAAAAGAGTCAATGATTGGACTCTACTATATTCTTATTTTTAGAGAACAGACCAGAAGCTCCTCTTGGAGCTTTTCGCTTGTCATGGTTGTTGACAACTGATAATGTAGATTGCGAAAAACATACTATTTCAAAAAGGCTAAGGGAAATCCCTAAGCCTTTTTCGTTTTATCTAAAAATTCTTTTGTTTCCTTAATCCATGTTGGCAAATGTTTGGCTAACGGAGCAAAACCTATTTTATGACGTTCATTCGTAAAACGGTGATGACGAGGAATTTTTTGTTGTTCTTCTTCAAGTGTGCGAGTAGATAAACTCGCTTTTCCTGAATATTCATCATAATCAACAACCTGTACAAACACTTCCTGACCTAGTTTAAGATAATCAAATATATTATCAACAAATCCAGTCTTAATTTCAGAAATATGAATGAGCCCAGTTTGACCATTATCCAAATCTACAAAGGCCCCGTATGGTTGAATACCCGTGACTGTCCCTTTAACCTTATCACCGATTTTCATTTTAATCCTCAATCTCGATTGTCTCAATCACAACATCTTCATGCGGTCGGTCTGCTGAATCCGTCGCCACCGCTGCAATGGTATCTAATACATCAAATGACGCTGTATCCATTAAATGTCCAAATACTGTATGCCGTTGATCTAAATGCGGTGTTCCACCATTGTCAACATATGCTTCAGCAATTTGTTTTGGCCATCCACCACGTTCTAACTCTTTTGCATTATAAGGAAAATTTTGATTTTGGACAATAAAGAATTGACTGCCATTGGTATTTGGCCCGGCATTCGCCATTGAGAGGGCCCCACGAAGGTTAAAGGCTTCCATAGAAAACTCATCTTCGAATGAACCACCATAGATTGATTCACCACCCATACCAGTTCCAGTTGGATCTCCACCTTGAATCATGAAATCTTTGATAATCCGATGGAAAATAATACCATCATAATAGCCATCCTTAGAAAGAGCTACAAAGTTTGCTACTGTTCTTGGAGCAATCTCAGGGAAAAGTTTTACATTTAAAACTCCATGATTCGTCTTAATATGTGCAACTGGACCTTCAGCCTTAACCACGTCTAATTGTGGATATTTTTTTTCTTTCTCGACCATACCTAATTTCTCCAAGGCATCAAAAATGCCATCTTCTTCTACTTTTTTCGTAATATAATCAGCACGTTTTTGCAATTCTGGATGTGAATGCCCCATTGCAATTGCAATCCCTGCATACTCAAATAATTCAATATCATTGAGCTCATCCCCAAAAACAAGAACATTCTCTGGTTTTAAACCAAGTTTTTCAACTATTTTAGCCACACCAGCTGCCTTAGAGGAATCTTTTAAAACAATATCTGATGAAATAGCATCCCAACGAACCGTTCGCAAATCTTCCTGCAATTTAGCTGGCAATTCGACTTTTTGTCCATCATTTTCAAAGGTCAACATTTGATAAATATCATTCCCCTTGTAAAATTCAGGGTCGGTTTCCAGGCCATCATAAATCAAATCAATCACTTGACTAATCCGATTGGTCCGAGCTGATAGAGTTCCTTTTTTACTACCTAGCAATCCATATTCAATACCAACTTCCTTCGTCCAGTCTATTACAGACTTCACCAACTCAGAAGACATTGGTTGATGGTAGACCACTTGCCCTTTGGCATTTTCAACATATGAGCCATTAATCATGGCAAAATAATCCGGTTGCAATGCCTTAATTTCTGGCACTATTCCATATGGTGTACGACCAGAGGCAATTCCTGTTAGAATACCCTTTTCTTTCAAGGATTTAAAAACCTGCCGAATAGATTCTGGCATATATCCAGTGGTTTTAACCCGAAGTGTATCATCAATATCAAAAAAGACAATCTTGATTTTTTTGGCTCTATATTTTAATTTTGCATCCACTATATTCGATATCCTTTCCGGAAGCTAACTAACTATTTTTCTATTATATCACTATTCTTCATCTTGTGCTACAAGACCATGCTGAAACGCATAAACAACTGCTTGTGTCCGATCACTGACCGCTAGCTTAGATAAAATATTAGATACGTGAGTTTTGACCGTCTTCAAAGAAATAAAGGATTCATCAGCAATCCGTTGATTATCATACCCCTTTGCTAAAAGGGTTAATATTTCACGTTCGCGAGCCGTCAAGTCTTCATGTAAATCTGGGTAACGCTTGTGATGCTCCACTTTTTTCTCAACCTCAGTTTCGATTGCATATTCTCCACGCGCAACTTTACGAATCGCAGATAATATTTCATCTGCACTCGATGTTTTTAACATATAGCCTCGTGCACCTGCTTCTAACACTGGGTAAATCTTTTCATTATCTAAATAGGATGTTAGTATCACAATTTGTGCTTGAGGCCATTCCTTCAACAATGCTAAAGTAGCTTCGACACCAGTCATTTTAGGCATAACTAAGTCCATCACAACGACATCTGGTTTGACCTCGAGTGCCTTTGTTAAACCTTCTTCACCGTCTCCAGCTTCCGCTACTACCTCAACATCTGGCTGTAAGTTTAAGTAACTTTTTAATCCTAAACGTACCATTTCATGGTCATCAATCAACATCACTCGAATCGCATTCATCTTCTTTTCCTTTCAATAGAGGGATACGAATATCAATGGCAACCCCCTTATTCGGAGCCGTGCGAATTTTAATCGTCCCCGCCATATCCTCAACCCGCTCACGTATATTTTGTAATCCGTAACTCAATTTATCATCAGCACCCTGTTGAAAACCAATACCATCATCAGTCATTTTCAACTGTAACTCTGTCTCTTTTTGCAATAAGTACACATCCAAATGCTTGGCTTTAGCATGCCGCAAAGTATTACTAACGATTTCCTGTGCAATACGGAAAAGGTGTTCTTCTATTAACTTTGGTAATTCATTTACGTCATGTTGAAAATGGACAACAATACTACTTTTATCGCTCACTTCACGTAATATAAGTTCTAATCCTTCTACTAAGGTCTTACTTTCAAGTTCACTTGGACGTAGATGAAGCAATAATATCCTTAAATCTCTTTGAGCAGACTCAATCATATCCTTTACTAAAATCAACTGTTCCTGAACTGTTTCTTGTGGAAGCGAGACAATATTAGATGAAAGACCAGACAAAATCATACTCGTCGCAAACAATTCTTGACTAACCGTATCATGCAAATCCCTTGCAATCCTTTTTCTTTCCCCCTCGACAATCTCTTCACGATTTACTAAGTCTTGATTATCTAACAATTGAACCTGTCTAGTTAAAGTTTTAACTTTATCAGATAATTGTAATAAAAGGGGATCTTCTTCATGGTTGTCCTTAATCGACTTGTTTTTCAAAATTGCCTGCAATTTTAAGCGTATTACTTGAGTGGATACGAGGGATACTGTTTGGACCAAAATTCCCAAAAAAAGGCTCAGCACAATAATCAATAGAACGATTGTCATTATAAATTGATTCGTAGAAACCCAGAGAGACGGATTCAATAACGAATAATTCAACAATGGTAATACGGATGCAATGACAACTAATACAATCAGTGCTGATAGCCAAACAAGCAGAAAATAGGTTCTTCTTTTGATCATACGCGGATTACCTCCACATCACCAAACAAACTATTGACTACTACTTTTACCCGTTTATGTGAATCACGATAACCTGGGCTAGCTATAGAAATACTTTCATTTCGCAAATCCCAAAAAGAGAGATCTAAAAATTGAACACGACCATATATACTTGAAGCAGATACAGAAATTTCAACATCGATAGGCAAAATAATTTTTGTTTTTCCAAATGTTTTGCGTATAACAACAATATTATCGCGACCAACAAGTACTGTTTGGTCTAAGTCAACTACATCGTTACCAAAGAGACGGACAATATTAATATCTTCAAATCCATACCGATCCTGCGAATGGTTTTGGCCACCAAACCACCTATTTTTTTCTTTTTGGGCAACCAATGCATGGTCATCAAAAATAATATGAGTATACTGATTTCGTTTTTCATATCGTGAAAAGAAGTTCACCAACATATACACCACGAGCATCATTATGCCAATGATAAAGAACGGGTTTAGTACAAATACTAAAAATATTAAAGAGACTGCACTAATTAATAGGATACTACTGAGCTCTCTTCCTAAAAAATTCCAAATCACAAGTAGCAGTATAGCCATCAATAATAGTGTTCTACTTGCTTCATTTGCCACCACATCGAACAAGGCTAGAGTGAACAGAACACTCTCTAAAAGTAGAAATATTCTAATTTTCCACATATCATTACTTCCTTTCTATATTATTTTATCAAAATTTCAGAAAAATAACTCCTTCTTTAGATGGAATATTTAAAACCAAGATACCCAATTAAATTATGTCTATAAAACAAAAATATACGTATATTTACTAACATTAAAAGAGAGAACATTATCGTTCTCTCTTTATAAATAATACTAAATATGAAAACTATTCGCTACTACTAGTAGAAGTACTTGAGGAGGGACCTGTCGTACTGGTAGAATTTGTGCTCGTAGTCGCGACTGATACATACAATGTCACTGGTCCATCAATGACAGTGCCCGCAGCAGGATACTGACCTACGACAATATCACTAGTTGTGGTTGTATAACTGCGATCCTCTTGTTTTTCTATTGTGGTAACACCTAAGGATTGTAGCTGATTTCGAGCTTCGGAGTAAGTATAACCTGCAGAAACAAGATCCGGCATGATAATTTCCTTCCCTTTAGAAACTACCATATTAACAATAGAACCTTTCTCTAATTCTACATTTGCTTGAGGATCTGTACTAATAACATTTCCTTCTGCAACACTATCACTATACTCTTCTGAAATAGTACCTATAATGAATCCAGCTGCCTCAAGAAGTTGTTTCGCAGTGTCTTGTGATTTTCCGGTAACATCCTGAACTGTTTTTGGTTGTACCCCTTTAGACACTATCACCGTAATTGTACTGCCTTTTTCTTTTGAACTATTTGCTACAGGGTCTGTCTTAATGACATAGCCTTCTTCTACAGTATCGCTATATTCTTTTTTAAGCGTTACCTTAAACCCGAAATCTTCCAATTCTTTTTGAGCGGAGTCTGCATCGCTTCCAATTAAATTTGGTATAGTGACCATAGCGACCCTAGCTACAACAATGTCAACTTTGCTACCTTCCATCCTAGAAGTATTGGCCCCAGGACTAGTCCGAATAACAGTTCCTTCCTTATATTCTGTCGAGGCCTCTTCTTTTACATCTCCAACAACCAGTCCTGCTACCTCAATTTTTTCCTTTGCAACATCTAAGGTTTCACCAACTACATCAGGAACTTGTACTGGAGAAGGGGTACTATATATCAAAAATCCCAAAGCCGCAATTGTCAAAATAATCGCTCCAATTAAAACTTTGTATCGCGTCCTCATCCCGCGTCGTGGTTTCAAAGCCTGCTTTGATACGTTTTTTGAAGGAGAGGTCTGGTTATTAGGCAATTCCTTGAAATTTTTTTCGCTGTCTTCCTTACTCTTGTTCTCAACGTTTACCTGTGATAATTTTGGTAAGGTTTTGGTATCGACTTTATTGCCTTCTAAAACAATTCGAGGCTCATTTCTTCTGTCCATTGAAAGTGATGAAGCTAAATCCGCATACATTTCTGCAACAGATTTATACCGTTCACTAAGCTTCTTTGCCGTTGCTTTTAACACAACATTTTCGAGAGCTTGTGGAACATTAGCATTTTCTTCTCTAACTGATGGCAGGGGTTTTTGGAAATGTTGTAATGCAATAGTAACTGCACTATCTCCATCATATGGGATTCGCCCTGTCAACATTTCAAAAAGGATAATCCCCATTGCATAGATATCACTTTGAATCGTCGCTTTTGCACCACGAGCTTGTTCAGGAGAGAGGTAATGAACTGATCCAAGCATTGAATTTGTTTGAGTCAGACTTGTTTCAGCAAATGCAACTGCAATACCAAAGTCTGTCACCTTTGCAACTCCATCCGTTGTCAAAAGTACATTTTGAGGTTTTAAATCTCTGTGAACAATTCCTCTAGTATGTGCCATACGCATTGCTAATAGAATTTGTCCCATAATACGAACAGCTACATCATTTGCAAGAGGTGCATTTTCTTTAATATAGCGTTTCAGGTCTAATCCATTGACATACTCCATAGCCAAATATTGTTGGCCATCTTCCTCGCCAATATCTGAGATACGAACAATATTCGGGTGATCCAATTCTGCCATCGCTCGTGCTTCTCTTTGAAAACGCTGAACCGCAATTTGGTCAGTCTGATAGTTGGTGCGAAGAACTTTAACAGCAACCTCTTCACCATCTAATATCAAATCTTTTGCAAGGTAAACATCTGCCATTCCCCCGCGACCAATTTGCCGAATAATTCGATACCGACCGGCAAAAATTTTACCGATTTGAATCATTAGTGCGCCTCCTCCGTTATATGTAGAAGAGCAACTGTAATATTGTCCAAACCGCCGGCATTATTCGCAAATCGAATCAAGGTCTCAACCTTACTCTCCAGCGCAACCTCGCTAAGCACAATATCTCGTATATCTTCGACTGAAACCATATTGGTCAAACCATCGCTATTAACAATGATAAAATCACCCGCCTCTAACGTCTTTAAAGCAATATCAGGTTCAACTGGATCCGCTTGACCAATAGATTGAGTAACAATATTCTTTTGCGGATGGTGTTGAGCTTCTTCCTCCGTCAATTGACCTGCTCTTACCAAGGCTCCAACTAGAGAATGGTCATTTGTAAGGCGAGTATATTCACCATTACGAATCAATCCAATACGTGAATCTCCTACGTGAGCAAAAATCATTTGATTATCGATAATGACAACAGCTTCTAAAGTTGTACCCATCCCTTTGTATTCTTCGATTTTTCCCAATTCATGGATTTTTTTATTCTCTTGATCAATGACATGGACCATCCATTCGCGAACATCATTCAATGTTGATAATTGAGTATCAACCCAAGCGATTCCGAGATCAGTTGCTGTCATTTCACTAGCAATATGCCCCGCTCTATGCCCACCCATACCATCTGCCAATACAATTAAATCAATCCCAGCTCTATTGGTATAGCGATTCACGTAATCTTGGTTGTTTGAACGTTTAAGTCCCACATCAGTTAATAATGCAATTTCCATATTTATTATACAGTTGCTACGCAACTTCCTCCTCTTATTCTAGGATTTTCTTCTTATTTGACTAATGAAAAATCCATCTGTCTCATATAGCTCCGGTGTAATCAATAAACAACCATCCACTACAATATCCGGCAGAGGATGCTCAAGAGGCACCTGCTCAAAATTCGGATGATTGGCCAAAAACTCCTGAATCACTTCTTGGTTTTCCTTGGCAATAATCGTACAAGTACTATAGGTTATTATACCACCTATTTTAAGAGTTTGGCAAACACTGTCTAATATTCGCAATTGAATATGTTTCAACGAATCAAAATCCATAGCAGCTTTATTGTAACGAATATCTGGCTTACGACGGATAAGCCCTATTCCGGAACAAGGAGCATCCACCAATATTTTATCAAAGCTATCGGGATCAAATGTTTCATGAACTTGGCTTGCATCCAATCGCATTGTTTCTATTTTATTTGTCAATCCTAATCGATGAGCATTCTCTTCAATTAACGCCAACTTATGATCATAAAGGTCCAATGCAGTGACTTTACCAGTTGTAAGATAACTCGCTATATGACAGGTTTTTCCACCCGGAGCTGCACAGGCATCCAAGATTGTTTCCTGCCCCTGTAGTTTCAACGTTGGAGCGACAAGTTGACTGGTTTCATCTTGGATCGTTAAAAGCCCGTCTTTAAAATAATCTGTTCCTGCAAAGTGTCCATGAGATTTTACCAGACCAAAAGGTGATAATTTTGAAACATCCGCACCTAATTCTCTTGCTAAACGATTTACTTGTTTACTATCTGTCACGCGAACACTGGCTTTGTTTCGAGTGTGCAGACTTTGTAAAATCTTCTCTGCGCGGTCCTCACCGTATTCCGTAATTAAGGTCTGGACCAGCCAAACAGGTACAGAATATTGAATAGATAACCGTTTGTTTTTTCGTTTAATATCAGATGGACTTGGCAACGAAGTCTGACTGATTTTACGAAGAACTGCATTGACAAACTTGTCTGTTCCACGGCCTCTTTTCGCGATTTGTACAGCCTCATTGGCTACAGCGTGAATAGGCAGTTTATCCAAATAGAGTAGCTGATACAGACTCAACATGAGTAAATAGTAAACCCATGTATCTAACTTTTCTCTATCCTCAATAAAACGTGCCAAATACCACTCTAGGGTAATTTTACGAGAAACCGTCCCATAAACCAACTCGGTCACCAAGCCCTTGTCCTGTGCTGATAAACGAGAAGATTCTAGGGCCTTATTGAGAGCGATGTTCGAGTAAGCTCCCTGATCAAAGACTTGTTCCAATACGGATAAGGCTAGACTTCTTGCTGACTCTTGTTTATTGACCACCAAATCGATCTCCCACATTGATATCTCGACCAGCTCCATTCAAGAAGTCCGCAATTGTCATTTTTGGCTTACCAGCCGGCTGGACTGTTTTCAGAGAAAGTGCTCCCTGACCTGTCGCAATAACCAATTCTTTCTTGCTTCGAGCAATAACCTGGCCGACTGGACCTTCACCTCCTGTTTCAACAGCTTCTTGAATTTTAAACCGTTCCCCTTGCCAATAGGTGTGGGCAACAGGCCATGGGTACATACCTCTAATCTGATTAAATAGTTGACGAGCTGTCTTATTCCAATCCAGCACCTCTTCCTCTGGCTGAATATTAGGCGAGAAGGTTACCTGTTCAGGATTTTGAGCGACTGGTTTCAAGTCACCAGCAATATAGGCTGGTAGGGTTTCTAACAATAAGTCCCGACCAACAACAGCCAACTTTTCAAACAAGGTACCGACATTGTCGCTTTCTTCAATAGCAATACTATTGCTGGAAATCATGTCACCGGCATCCATTTCCTTGACCATTTCCATGATGGTTACTCCGACACGGTCATCACCGTTAATCAAAGAGTAATGGATGGGGGCACCGCCACGGTATTTAGGAAGAAGAGAAGCGTGAACATTGACTGCAAAGTCAACTGAGTTCAATAATTTGATTGGTAGAAATTGCCCAAAAGCTGCCGTCACAATCCCATCTGCTCCTAAATTCATCAGCTCATCCATTTCTTGGCTTCCTGATAGCTTCTCTGGTTGATAGACTGGTAAATTGTATTCCAAGGCTACTTCTTTCACAGGTGTCATTTGGATGACTTTTTTTCGTCCAACAGCTCGGTCCGGTTGGGTTACAATAGCAAGTATTTCATAATTATTATCCGCTAATAACCCCTTTAAGACAGTAGCCGAAAACGCTGGTGTTCCCATAAAAATCAACTTTGTCATGCTTCCTTACTCATCTCCCTTTCATTCGTACTAATTTTTGATTATACTATCTCCTAATTATACCATTTATACTTATTTTTTCCTTAATTCAAGGTTTATTTAAATTAATAACGTTCTATGAAAATAAATTTGGAATAAAAAAATGCAAGATCAATAGTGACCTCACATCATATTCTGCGGTTCATTGTCAATAATCAGCCGCAAATCTTGATTTTCTCTCTCCTGTGTCCAATCCAAAATCTGGTTCAAGACTTCTTCCAAACGGTCTTCATGCCGGTATTTCAAGATAATCTGGTAGTGGTAGAGATTATGGGTTCTGGCAATAGGCTTGGCCGTTGGTCCCAAGATTTGAATTGCATCCTTTAAGTGTTGACGGAGAAAGGCTACAGTTTCATAGGCTTTTTTCACGACAAATTCTTCTGACTTGTGTGAAAAGGTTAAGCCAACCGTAAAATAGTAAGGTGGATAGCCAAGATTTTTCCGAATGCCCATCTCATAACGATAGAAACCTTCATAATCCTGCTCCTTGGCAAAAGTAATGGCATAATGATTGGGGTTGTAGGTCTGAATCAGGACCTCCCCTTTCTTATCAGCTCGACCGGCCCTACCAGCTACCTGAGTTAACAACTGAAAGGTCCGCTCAGAAGACCGAAAATCAGGCAAATTGAGGGCCGTATCAGCATTGAGCACCCCGACCAGCGTCACATTTGGAAAATCCAAGCCCTTGGCAATCATCTGGGTTCCCAGAAGAATATCCGCTTTGCCTCGACCAAACCGTTCGAGCAAATCCTCATGAGCACCTTTTTTCTTGGTAGTATCCACATCCATACGCAAAATTCTAGCTTCTGGCAAGATCTCCTGCAATTCATCGTAGGCCTTTTGCGTACCCGTCCCATAATAACGAATGGAACGACTTTGGCAGTTTGGACAGGTCTGAGGAATCCCCTTTTGAAAACCGCAGTAGTGGCAATTCATCGTCTTTGTGTCCATGTGGAGCGTTAGGGAAATATCACAGTTGGGACACTGGTCAACACTCCCACAATCACGACACATGACAAAAGAAGAATAACCCCGCCGATTCAACATAAGAACGACCTGTTCCTTACGAGCTAGCTTTTCTTTAATTTTATCAACCAAAACAGGGGTAAAGGTACTGGACTCCTGCTGACCAATGTAATCTCGAAAATCCACAACTTCCACTTCTGGAATACGAGCCAAGGGATTGGCCCTCTGATTAAGAGTCAGTCTCCCATAGACTCCTCGACTAGCCCGAGCCCGTGTTTCAAGACTCGGCGTAGCAGACCCCAAGACCAGAGTCGCTCTATTATAGTCTGCCCGCAACTTTGCCACATCACGCGCATGGTAGCGTGGATTGCTGTCCTGCTTGTAGGTCGCCTCATGCTCCTCATCAATGATGATAACGCCCAAGTTTGTCAATGGTGCAAAAATAGCCGAACGTGCCCCAACAACCACTTGGGCATTCCCCGTCTCAATCTTTCTCCACTCGTCATACTTCTCACCTTCAGACAAGCCTGAGTGCAAAATAGCAACCTGCTGACCAAAACGAGAGATAAAACGATTAGTCATCTGAGGGGTCAAGGATATTTCAGGCACCAGCATAATGGCCGTTTTCCCCATTTTTAAAACCCTATCAATGACCTGGAGATAAACCTCCGTCTTCCCAGAACCTGTCACTCCTTGCAGTAGAAATGTCTGACTTTCCTGACCAATAGAGGCCACAATCTCACGAACCGCGATCGACTGCTCTGGATTCAAATCCAAGGCCTGCGTTTTTTCCACCTTATCAAAAACTCCCTGAGTCCGCGATACTTCCTCTTCCCAGACTTCTATATAGCCTTTTTCTTGGAAATAGCGGAGCGTATCAGCTGGATAGTCCGATTTTAGGTTTGAAAGGAGCTCGTCTTCAGAATGTTCCAGAAGAAATTCCCTTAACTGCTGCCGTTTTTTTGCTCGATTGCTAATGTCTGCTTCTCGTAATCTCTCCAGACAAACTCGGTACCATTTTTCTGTCTTAATCTGTTTCTTATCCTTGGCCACATAGTCTACCAAGATTTTTCCTGACTGGGCTAGACGCATGATTTTTCCTTGCTCTGTCACGTCCAAGTCAGAAAAACGAATCTGCTCCTTATTACCAAACAGACTAAGCTGCTCTGCCATTTCCAAACCAAGCCCTGGGCGGAGCAATTTGTCATAGGTCGAATTGAGCATGCTAGGCAACATAGATTTTAAGAGGGTAATTTTATAGGAGAAGACCGACTTCCTCATCTGGTCTGCCAACCAAAATTGCTCTTGATTGAGAACAGGACTATAGTCCAAAACCTCAGCAAGCTCTTTCAAGTCTTGTAAGTTATTTTCGTCATCTTCATCAATCAAGTCAACTACAATCCCTTGAATCAGCCGATTTCCCTTACCAAAGGGTACATGGACACGCACGCCAACCTTGAGCCCCTCTTCCAACTCAGCTGGAACTCGATAGGAATAAGCTTGATCTGTCTGCATCAAAGGGACGTCTACAATAATCTGTGCTAACATACCATCTCCATTTGTTTTACCTTCTAATACCACGATTGATGCGAACAAGGTTCACTTTATGTATAAACTCCAACTATTAATTGGAACAAATATTAAAAGATAAACTAAATGACCTACCTCCTTTCTATCAAAATGTCTATCAATCTGAAAGTGAAAAGAAACCCGGATGGTAGTGCCAACCGAGTTTTATATTTAAATTTTTTCGCCGACTTCTTTTTCTTTAGCAATCTGAGCTTTGATTTTACGTTCTTCTTCCTCAGCTAAACGCTTTGCTTCCTCAGCCCGGCGACGAACAGCTTCTCTTTTTGCTTTTGGATCTGGGTGAATGACCACATTTCCAGATTCAATCTCCTCCAAAGCACGAAGGGTAGATTTAACTGAAGTAAATTCCTGGGTTGCTTTCGCTCCCGCTTCCAATTCATGAGCACGTTTAGCCTCAAGAATAACCAAAGAATACTTAGATGGTACCTTGTCTAACAAGGTATCAATAGACGGTTTTAACATCATAATGCGATTCTCTTCTCTTTCTATTATCGTTCTGCTATTTGCTCGCGAATCATTTCATCATAGCGACCAATTACTCGATCTACACGAAAATGTTCTGCTTCAATAATCCGTTTGACACGTTCAGCCGCCAATGGTACTTCGTCATTGACAACTGCATAATCATACTCGCGCATCAAGGCGATTTCTTCTTTTGCACGTTCAATTCGTTGACGGATTACCTCTTCACTATCCGTTCCACGACCAATCAAGCGATCTTGTAATTCCTCTAAATCAGGTGGCGTCAAAAAGATAAAAACTCCATCTGGAACCTTCTTCTTCACTTGAAGAGCACCTTGAACTTCAATTTCTAAAAAGACATCTATTCCCTTATCGAGAGTTTCATTGACATATGTTAAAGGTGTACCATAATAATTACCGACATATTCAGCGTATTCCAACATTTGACCTTGGCGAATCAAATCTTCAAATTCTTCTCGGCTACGGAAGAAATAATCAACGCCATCCACCTCTCCTGGTCGTTGAGGACGTGTCGTCATGGAAACAGAATACTCAAACTTATTATCGGAGCTTTCAAAAATTTCCTTTCGAACAGTCCCTTTTCCAACACCCGATGGTCCAGAAAAGACAATGAGTAACCCTCGCTCTTGCATGATATCTCCTTTTAAATCTTTCATTCTAGTGTAACAAAATTTGGTCTGAATTTCAACTGCTTTTAAATGTAGTTCATACATTTTCCTTTTTCATCTTTAAACACATTTTAGAACTAGAAAAGAGCCTATTTGATTCACCTTCAACTACCAGATTTTCTCTAACATTTGATGGTATCTCATTCAGACTCTTTCATGTTCATTTTTAGACTTTATTTTGCAATATCTGTTGCTCGCGTTTCACGAATGACTGTTATCTTTATATTTCCTGGATAATCCAAATTGTTTTCAATTTTCTCACGGATATCGTGTGCCAAAATGGTGATCTTATCATCACTAACCTTATTTGGATGCACAATAATACGAATCTCACGACCAGCTTGGATGGCATAAGCTTGTTTGATTCCATCAAAACTATTAGCAATTTCTTCCAAATCTTGAAGTCGTTTAATGTAAGCCTCCATTGATTCGCGACGTGAACCCGGACGGGCTGCGCTCAAAGCGTCAGCCGCAGCGACAATAACTGCAATCGTACTTGTCGCTTCAACATCACCGTGATGACTTGCAATTGCATTAACAATAACGGGATGTTCCTTGTATTTTTTAGCTAACTCTGTTCCGATTTCGACATGACTACCATCAACTTCTCGATCAATCGCTTTTCCAACGTCATGTAAGAATCCAGCCCGGCGAGCCAAATTCACATTTTCACCTAATTCAGCTGCAAGCACGCCTGCCAATTTTGCAACTTCGACTGAATGTCGAAGAACATTTTGACCGTAGGACGTACGGAAATGAAGTCGACCCATGATTTTTATCAAATCTGGATGCAGATTTGGAGCACCTACTTCATAAGCAGCCGCTTCCCCGTATTCACGGATGCGATTGTCCATTTCAATACGGTGTTTTTCTACTAATTCTTCAATCCGAGCCGGATGAATACGACCATCTTGCAGCAATGTCTCCATTGTCATTCGAGCGATTTCCCGACGTATTGGATCAAATCCTGAAAGAACAACCACTTCTGGAGTATCGTCGATAATCACATCAATCCCTGTTAGACTTTCAAATGTACGAATATTTCGACCTTCTCGACCAATGATACGTCCTTTCATTGCATCATCTGGCAAATGGACAGAGGTTATCGTTTGTTCAGCAACATATTCACCAGAAATACGCTGCATAGCTTGAGCTAATAGGTCTTTCGCCATCTTATCAGATCGCTCTTTTACTTCACGCTCTGCTTCCTTAATACGCGTAGCGATTTCATGAGATAACTTATCACGCGTATCTGCTAAGATAATCTCCTTCGCCTCATCCTGACTTAAGGCCGCTACCCTTTCTAACTCTAGTGCTTTTTGCTCTTCTAACTTTGCAACTTCTTGCTCACGCTCATCTATGTGCTTAGATTTATCAGTCAGACTCTGTTCTTTTTTCTCCAAAGTCTTTTCTTTGTTGGTTAAATTGTCGTCTTTGCGATCCAAATTACTTGCTCGTTCTGTTAAGCGAGACTCAATTTGTTTTAATTCTTGACGCTCTGATTTAAATTCTTCTGCAATTTCTTCACGATACTTGCGTGCCTCTTCCTTTGCTTCCAAAAGCAACTCTTTTTTCAAAGTTTTACGATCACGTTCTGCTGTTTGTAGAATAGCTTCAGCTTGATCTTCAGCACGACCACGAACATTACTTGCTTCTTGTTCCGCGTTCAAAAGCGTCAATTCTGCAGCTTCTTTAGCAGACTTCATCTTCAAAGAAATGGCAAAGTAACCAATTACTAAACCAATGACAGCAGAAACAAGAGTCACTACAACTGTAATGATTTCCATATTCTACCTCTTTCAGCCATGTTATTTTGCTTCTTTTCATCACTTGTCAAAACCATACGACTCATCGATTTCTAACAGCATCTAACATAGACTTAATTTTCGATTTTCACAAAATCTGTTTCTATTTTACCACATTTGAAACGATTTCACAATTCCAAAATCATAAATATGTTATAATGAATTTATCACTTTTATGGAGGATCCTATGAAAAAAGAAGTAGTTGTTGAAAGTTTTGAATTAGACCATACGATTGTTAAAGCGCCATATATTCGCTTAATTTCCGAAGAAGTTGGACCAAAAGGAGATATCATTACCAACTTTGATATTCGTCTGATTCAACCGAATGAAAACGCAATGGATACCGCTGGTTTGCATACTATTGAACATCTCTTGGCAAAATTCATTCGCCAACGTATTGACGGGCTCATCGACTGTTCTCCATTCGGTTGCCGAACTGGGTTCCATATGATTATGTGGGGGAAACAAGACCCGACTCAAATCGCTCAGGTCATCAAATCAAGTTTAGAGGAAATTGCTGAAGGAATTACTTGGGAAGATGTTCCAGGGACAACAATTGAGTCATGCGGAAACTACAAAGACCACAGCCTCCACTCTGCAAAAGAGTGGGCAAAATTAATTTTATCTCAAGGAATCTCTACTGATGCTTTTGAGAGAAACATCATCTAATAAAAAAGGTTTACAGCTATTCCATCGAATCTGGTTGTAAACCTTTTTGTATTATTCATTATTTTACTCAATGAAAACCAACCGATATTGTAGCCAGATTTTGAGTTTGAATTACAAATCGTGGAGACTTGCATCTTCAAATTTTTTCCTCATTTCCTAGTTTCTAGACTCGGGCTGAAGCAACTACAATTTGTTCCATTTTTTCACTCCAGTCCTTTCGTTGAGATATTTTATACAAAAACTTAGAACTAGCGCTTGACAACAGATAATATTGATTTTCGAAAGAATTAGTAATCTAAAGCATCAGAATTACCGGCAGCATTCCCAACAAAATAACCTGTTTTACAGTTAATTGAGAACAAGTAGGTGCCGTCTGGTTTAAACATATTATAATAGCCATTACCATTGATAATATTTACTTTTTCCAAAATGTACTGATTGCCCGTGATATAGCCACGTTGTTGTGAAATGGCCACAATATTTTCTAAAGTCCCCTGAGTAAAGTTCCAAGCCTCATTATTTGCATCATCAATCATCGCTTGATTGTACGGAACTCGACTACGATCGCGTTGCAAGGTAACTCCAGCTGGAATCGGAATCCCATATGAAGTTGAAATTGCAGTTGTTACTTCTTCTCCCGCTGTTGTTGCTGCATCTGAGGTACTTGTATCAACTGCTGTTTCTGCACCTTGATTATTTGCTACAACACTCGCTTCTGTCTCTACAGTAGATGAAGCAATTTCTTGCTGTGAACGTCCAAAATTGACAACTGAAGCCAATAATGCATCTACTGAACTAATTCCTGTTGTTGTTGCAGAAAGTGTTTCTCCTGCTTTAACAGTTGCGGTTGTATCGATTTCACCATCTACTATGACGTCTTTATCGAATTGGACATTGGTCGCTTGGATAGCTGCAATTGCCTTCTCAAGTGCATCGTACTGCTCTTTTGCTTTCTTATAGCTATCAGAGCTTTTATCTAGCTTATCTAGTAACGCTTTTAGCTCAGTCAACTTACCAAATTCTGAATTCTTCAATTTTGTCAAACGACTGTCAGTAAAGAAGCTAGCATACAGTTGCTCAAAAGCAGTAATATTTGCATCTGTTGATGATGAGGTCGTGGTTTGACTAGTACTTGTGGAACTAGCATCCGTATTTGATGATGGTTGATTGGCGGAATTCATCCAAACTAAAGCAGTCGCTACCACACCAACAAATAATAAACCAGCTGCTGACCAAAAATAAACTGCCTTTCTTTGTTTTTTGGCTGAAAGATCCACTTGATTTTCATCTTCTTGAGCTAGTTCAAATCCCTTGTCTTCCAAAACCCCATTTGTTTCAATGTTTGATATTGTTGACACAACTGGAATTTCATCCAATACTTCTCTCTGATACTCAGCAGTATCGTCTTCGCTAGATAATAATGGATGATGTTCCACCTCTTCTGACTTTTCAGTTAGAATTGAATTTGTTGTTTCCGTTTTATTTTCAACATCATTTTCAATCGTCTTAAGTAACGGCTCAGAATGAATTTGGGTTTCAAATTTTTGAGACTCAATTTCTTCACGGTGTTGCTTAATATAACGATCTAGCAATCCATCGTCTTCTGTTACTCCTGCTTCTATTTCTTTTTGTTTTTTGACGGCTTCTTCAATCGTTAAATCTTTCGCCACCTCGAAATCCAACACATTTTCCTCATCTAGAGGTAGGTGATGACTATTTTTTTCTACCACAATATCCTCCTAAGCCTGCACTTCTTGTGTAGAGCGTTTCAGCCGTTGTCCGAAAAATTGATACAAATCAACTTTTAAAGTACCATCATATAATTTCCGTTTCTTATCTGCTTGCCGACCATAACGAACTTCAAACTGTTCATCACTCGTTAGAATGAATATAGACCAGGTTTTGAGAGGTTCAAACACTTGCCCCATCTCTTTGTACAATGTAGCAATGGCTTTATCATCTAATAATCGTTCACCATATGGTGGATTTGAAATAATAACTCCATTTAGTTTATCCGTACGTAAATCTTGGACTCGCATCTGTTTGAAAACAATATCCTGTTCAACTCCGGCCGCAAAGGCATTCCTTTTTGCTGTCTCAACCATACGGGCATCGATATCCGAACCAGTTATATCTAACACCAAGTCTGATTTGATAGAAGCTTGCGCTTCTTTGCGTAATGCTGCAACCAGTTGAGTCTCTACCCAGGGCCATTCCTCAAAGGCGAATGAACGCTTTAATCCCGGTGCTATATTTTTGGCTAACATAGCTGCCTCAATACAGAAAGTTCCCGATCCACAAGTAGGATCAATAAGCGGTTTATCTGGATACCAGTTTGATAATTGTAAAATAGCAGCCGCCATATTTTCTTTAATAGGGGCACCACCTTTTTCAACACGGTACCCGCGTTTGAATAAACTAGAACCTGTTGTATCGATCATGACTGTTGCTACATCTTTCAAAATAGATACTTCTATTTTAAACTCTGCTCCAACCTCCTGCAGAGGGACTCCTTCTGGACGGGAGAAATGTTTTTGCAATTTTTTTACTACGGCTTTCTTAGATATAGCCTGTACACTAGGTTCATTATGCAATTTAGATTTGACACACTTAGCCTTTGAAATTGGAAATTTACAGCCAAGTGGTAAATAGTTTTCCCAGTCTAGATAAAAAACTCCTTGAAACAGCTCCTCGAAAGTTTTAGCTGGAAATTGTCCAACGACTATTTTTACTCTATCTGCCGAACGTAACCAAATATTTGTCTCAATCATTGATTTTACATCACCATGGAATCGAACACGACCATTTTCCACTTGACATTCATAGCCAAGGTTACGAATTTCACGACCAACTACTGCTTCCAAACCTGCTGCTGCAGTCGCAATGAATTCAAATTGTTTTTTCATATATTTCCTCTACAATAAAAGCTAGCAAAGCTAGCCACCTATAATATGCAATTTTCTGTAAGCCATGTTTTGTTCCAGTGGCACTAGGTACTGCCACCTTCGATAATCATCTGTCTACTGTCAAAACAGTCAGGATTTCTGTTCGTTTCCATCCATCCCATGCCCCGACCAAAATTTGGGTTGCTAACTTGTGGGGTTTACCGCGTTCCATTTTTTACGTTTCCATAAAAACTTCGTCACTGTGGCACTTTCAGGCCTACTAAAGCATATCAATGACTTAGCTCGTTTGACCGCCGTAACATACAAAGATGTCCCTAGGCTTATTTGTTCGCCTAGCACAAACACTACTGGCATCACAGCCAGTGCTAGCATGGACTTTCCTCATGATAGTATCCTACCACGCGATTATCCAAAAATTGCAATTTCCACCTTATTACTGATCTTGAACGATTTGTTTCCCAAAAACTTCTTTTTCTAATCGGTTAAGACGTCGTAAAATATCAAAATTAGTCGCTGAAGATTGACGTTCTGTTCGCAATACAGCAGTAGTTTCCTCTGCGACTGTTGTCACTGAACGAGAATTATTGGCTGCTTGAGCTTTTAATCGGGCAATCTCACCCTTCAATTCCTTTATAATCGCTTCATACGCATCATAATCCTTCATGATATCATCAAGGAAATCATTTACTTCATCTTGATCATATCCACGAAAACCAATTTTAAAATCTTGTTCAAAAATATCTTTAGTAGTCAACTTAATGCTTGCCATCTCTCTCTCCCTTACCCTTAAACGTCACTGATTCTATTATATTAAAAAAAACATGGAAAAAGCAAGTTAAATCACTCAAAATTCGAAAAATTTTCAGCCACTTCATTTAGTTCATCGAAGGTCAGTTTTTTAACAGTATATTCTTCTTCTTTTAAAGCTTGATGAACAAAATATTTCAAATTTGTTTCATTATCGTTATCATAAAATAAATATACACCATCTGTATTTTCAATCAAAAATTGATTGTACTGACGAAATTGAGCTGGAGATTGATAGTTTGGATAAGTGTATTTCACAAAATCAACATCTTTAAATTTTGTTAATTTTGCCTGATTGGACTCATTCCAATTGTCTCCATGATTTTCAAATAAAAATATACAAGCTAATTTACATTCGTGCCCTTCTAATTGAAGCTCTTGTAGAACTTCCAAAACCCAATATTCGAATCCTAAATTTCCTGTAAAGACAAACCATTTAACTCCTTCCTCTAAAAAATGAAGAAGATCATTTCTGATTGCAGCCTTAATAATTGGAAGACGGGGATCCTTCTGTTTAAAAATTCCTAAATCTGTGTGCTTGTAACCACTTACCAACAAGGTATTAGTATGCATTTCTTGTACTCTTTTCTTCAATTATGATATAATATGCTGATATTTATTTTATCAAGAAGGGGTTCTATGGTCAATTATCCACATAAAATCGGAAAAAAAATCACTAGAACTAGCTCTAACATATCTCAGCATATTGACTTTGCAAATCGTGGGATGTCTTTTGAATCTGCAATTAACGAAAGCAATGCATATTACCTTGCTCATGGATTAGCAGTGATTCATAAAAAACCTACTCCGGTGCAAATTGTAAAAGTCGATTATCCGAAACGAAGCCGAGCTAAAATTGTTGAAGCTTATTTCCGTCAAGCATCCACGACAGATTATTCTGGTGTTTTTAAGGGACACTATATAGATTTTGAAGCAAAAGAAACGCGCCAAAAAAAATCAATGCCTCTAAAAAACTTCCATGCTCACCAGATTGAGCACATGCGACAAGTTGTAGAGCAAGGTGGGATTTGTTTCGTCCTTCTTCACTTTTCAACATTGAAGGAAACCTACTTATTACCTGCAATTCATCTAATTCACTACTATCATTCTGATCAAGGTACAAAATCAATGCCTTTGACATATATTAGAGAATTCGGATATGTTATCGAGATGAACTCATTTCCATCTCTTCCCTATCTTTCAGTGATTGAAAAAAAACTATTAGGTGGTAAATCATTTGAAAACAACAACCTTTAAAAAATATTTACTAGGTTTGGTAAATATCTTATTGGCTCTTGCATTAGTGGGCATAGTTGCTGCTGCAGTTTTAGTTGGATCCTATATCTTAAGTGCTCCTAAATTAACAGAAGAAGATTTAACTGCGACTGTTTCCAGTAAAATATATGATATGGACGGCCAATTGATTGCAGATTTAGGAACTGAGAAACGGTCGAATGCAACGACTGAAGAAATTCCGACTGATCTTGCAAATGCAATCGTCGCAATTGAAGACCAACGCTTCTATAACCATAGAGGGATAGATGTTATTCGGATTGCGGGGTCCTTGCTTAATAACCTTGCAGGCGGAAATCTGCAAGGGGGGTCTACACTTGATCAACAGTTTATCAAGTTGACCTACTTCTCTACGTCTGTAGAAGACCAGACTCTCAAGCGTAAAGTACAGGAAGCTTGGTTATCATTACAGCTTGAGCAGACGAAGACCAAGCAGGAAATTCTTACTTATTATGTAAATAAAGTCAATATGTCAAATAGGACATATGGCATGAAAACTGCATCAGAAACTTTTTATGGTAAAGAATTAAAAGAACTTAGCCTTGCCCAATTGGCATTGTTAGCGGGTATGCCACAAGCACCAAACCAGTACGATCCATATTCCTACCCTGAAGATGCAAAAAATAGACGAGATCTCGTTCTTTCAGAAATGTTGGCTGAGAAGTATATTGACAATAGTCAGTATGAACAAGCCATTCTAACGCCTATAACAGACGGTCTCCTTCCACTTTCCAACGATGCTGCCTATCCTGCTTACATGGATAATTACCTCAAACAAGTCGTTGAGGAAGTTGAAAAAAATACAGGCTATAATCTCTTAACTACAGGGATGGATATCTACACAAACGTTGATTCAGCTGCTCAACAACAGTTGTGGAACATTTATAATACGGATATGTATGTATCGTACCCAGATGAATTATTGCAAGTTGCATCAACTATTATTGACGTATCAAATGGTAAGGTGGTCGCTCAATTAGGGGCTCGAAACCAACCAAGCAATGTTTCTTTCGGAATAAACCAGGCTGTCGAAACAAACCGTGATTTCGGATCAACTATGAAACCAATAACAGATTATGCCCCGGCTTTCGAAAATGGGGTATACAGCTCAACCGCAGATATCATTGTTGATGAACCCTACAATTATCCGGGAACCTCAATACCCGTAAATAACTGGGACAAAAAATATTTCGGTAGTCTCACTGTCAAATCTGCAATACAATATTCTCGTAACGTTACAGCCGTCAAGGCACTAGAAGCGACTGGACTAGAAAATTCACTGAAGTTCCTAAATTCAGTTGGAATTAATTACCCAGAAATTCATTACTCTAATGCGATTTCAAGTAACACTTCTGATACAAGTAGAGAATATGGGGCAAGCAGTGAGAAAATGGCTGCTGCCTATGCCGCATTCGCAAATGGAGGAACTTATTATGCACCTCAATACGTCAATAAAATCGTATTCTCAGATGGAACCGTAAAAGAATTTCCTCAAACAGGAACTCGTGTTATGTCAGAAGAGACAGCCTATTTGATGACCGATATGATGAAGTCCGTAATGGAAGTTGGATATGGACTAAATGCTTCTGTTGCTGGCGTTCCGATGGCTGGGAAAACTGGTACCTCAAACTATACCGATACTGAAATGGAATCAATTATCGCTGCTATTCCAGAAGCAGCCTATAACACCACGGTGGTCCCAGACGAGAACTTTGTAGGATATTCTAGTCAGTATGCGATGGCGGTTTGGACAGGATATACAAACCGCATGACCCCAATTTTAGATAATAGCATGCGGATTGCATCAGATGTTTACCATAATATGATGACCTTTATGCACTCTGATTACACTGCAACCGATTGGGAAGTTCCAAGTGGAGTTGTTAACTTTGGTGGAAATTACTATTTAAGAGATAGCTCTTCTCTTAAAAATGCTTATATAAATTATTATAATAGTTTGTCACAATCATCATCAAGTAGTTCAACGTCAAGCAGTTCTTCTTCAAGTGCACCAGCTTCTGGAACACATGATAATGGTACACAGACTGAAACTTCCACTTCTGATGGTACATCGACTTCAGATACTTCATCAAACCAACAGAATAATGGTAACACTGAAAATACAAACCAATAAGAGATTCCCAGATTCTTCTGGGTTTTTCTTTTCTCAAAAATGTGATAAGATAGAAATATGAAACCTGAATTATTTTATAAAACCTTGGCAGACCAAGGCATTCAATTAACTGACCAACAAAAACAACAATTTCATCGCTACTTTCAACTGTTAGTGGAATGGAATGAGAAAATTAACTTGACAGCTATTACAGAGGAAAGTGACGTCTATCTGAAACACTTCTATGATTCTATCGCACCAATCCTTCAAGGTCATATTCAAAATGAGCCAATTCAGCTCTTGGATATTGGAGCTGGAGCTGGATTCCCTAGCCTACCAATGAAAATTATCTACCCTCAAATAGAGGTTACTATCATCGATTCTCTTAATAAACGAATCAACTTTTTACAAGTTCTTTCAGAAGAACTAGGACTTGAAGGCGTTCATTTTTACCATGGTCGTGCGGAAGACTATGCACACGATAAAAATTTTCGAGCACAATTTGATTTGGTAACAGCACGCGCTGTCGCTCGTATGCAAATCTTGTCCGAGCTGACAATTCCATACCTTAAACTAAACGGAAAATTAATCGCGCTCAAAGCCTCCAGTTCGGAAGATGAGTTAGCTCAAGCCAAAAACGCTCTGAATCTTCTTTTTGCAAAAGTAATTGAAAACCATGATTACACCCTTCCGAACGGCGACCCACGAACATTGACAATTGTTGAAAAGAAAAAGGAAACTCCAAACAAGTTTCCACGCAAAGCTGGTATGCCAAATAAAAGACCCCTCTAAACATAAGAAAAGCGAGTTTTCTAAGAAACCCGCTCTTTTATTATCCAATTTTTGTAATATTGGTTGCTTGAAGACCACGTTGGCCTTGCTCCACTTCAAAATTCACTTTTTGACCATCTTCCAAAGATTTGAAACCATTAGACTGAATTTCAGAAAAGTGTGCAAATACATCTGGTCCATTTTCTTGTGAAATAAAACCAAATCCTTTTTCTGCATTAAACCATTTGACTGTACCTTGTACCATTTTTGTTACCTCTTTTTATTTATTTGTAAAACGAATCAAGAGAAAAACAAAAGATGAAACTGATACTTAAACTCTAAACTTATTTACATTATCTATTTTAACAGGATAATCATCATTTGTCAACAATAAAGGTTGATCATTTGATAAACTTCATCATTTCACTTCCATGGATTATAAAATCTCCCCTGATTTGCAATAAAGAGGGTAATGGTAATGCCTATGAGGAAGAAAATGATAATTAAGACGATGTAATCCATTTGTTTCAGAGGCTGGTAGGTGTACCAGGTTCTCTTTTTATTTTTTCCAAAGCGCCGTAATTCCATGGCAGTTGATATGGTATCAATTCGTTCCAAAGAACTGAAAATCAATGGGATTACAAGTGATAAATTCCCTTTTATCCGATCCACTAATCTCCCTTTTTTAGACAACTCTAGACCCCGTGCCTCTTGAGACATCCGAATCGTATAAAATTCTTCTTGGATATCTGGAATATACCGCATAGTCAGACTTACTGCATAAGCGACTTTATATGAAACCCCAATTTTATTCAAACTTGATGCAAACTGACTGGGATGAGTGGTCATTAAAAAAATCAAGGCAACAGGAACAGTACAAAAATATTTCAATAACAAATTGAGCAGATAAAATAGTTGCTGACTCGTAATAGAATAAGTCCCAATCCCCGACCACAAAACGGTCTCTGCTCCATATAAAGTCACACCATAAGTTGGGGCAAATAGATACACCATCAATGCGTTCAGCAAGGCAAATACTGTTGTAAACAATAGAACAAAGGAAACATCCCGATAACGAATGCCCGATAATTTAAACAGGCTGAGGGAAAACACGGCAATGCATAAAATAAGACGAGTATCGTAGGTAACCATCGCAACGACGGAAAATGCTAGAAAGAACAATAATTTACTGACCGCTGAAAGATTGTAGATAAAACCTTGTCCATTACGATAACCAATTAATGACTGGCGATTCATCAGTTCCTCCTCTCTTCTTGCATATAAAACATCGTCAACTCTAAAGGATTCACTCTAAGACGTTCTGCCAAATGGAATATAGAGGTTTCTTTCAAACTGGCCTGTTCTATCACAGCAACATCTGATAATATTTCTGCTGGACTAGCATCTTCAATAATCTGTCCATCCACCACTACAACTGCTCTGTCTGAATAATCCAGCATGAGTTGCATATCATGGGTAATCATGACAATGGTATGCCCTTTAGCATTTAATTGGTCCAAAAAATCCATCATTTCTCGATAATGTCGCTGATCCTGCCCGGCTGTCGGCTCATCCAGTAGAATGATTTCCGGATTGAGAACCAAGATAGAAGCAATCGTCACCCTTTTTTTCTGACCATAGGAAAGTGCCGATATAGGCCATTTACGGAGTGGGTATAAACCACAAACTTCTAATATATTGAGAACGCGCTGTTCAACTACTTCCTCATCTACTCCACGCAAACGGAGGCCAAGTGCCACCTCATCAAAAATCATATTTTGACTTATCATCTGGTTAGGATTTTGAAGAACATATCCAATACGCCCCGCACGCTCTTTAATAGAATCATCCTGAATAGATTGACCATTCCAAAGAAGTTCTCCCTCTGGCCGAATAAAGCCACAAAGTGCCTTGGCTAAGGTAGATTTGCCAGCACCATTCTTTCCGACAATTGCCAACCGCTCACCCTGATGAATGGTAAGGTTAATATCTTTTAACACCTGCTTCTCTGGATAGGAAAAATGTAGATGGTTTGTTTCTAATAATGCTTCCTCTGACTCACTTTCAAAATGCAAAGCTGGTAGTTGACCAACAGTCAAGGATGCTACATCAACCTCCCATACTGAAGCAAGATGCTCTGCGTCTTCAATTGGATAACCCAACGCTCGAAGAGTAGAAATATAGAGAGGTTCACGTATCCCATTTTCTTGTAACAAGGAAGTCTTCAATAATTGATCTGGGTTTCCGTTAAATAAAATTTGACCATCATTTATCAATACCACCCGATCTACATGACGGTACAAGACATCTTCTAAACGATGTTCAATAATAATCGTTGTGGTGCCTTCTTGTCGATGCAGTCGATCAATCAAATCAATCGTATCCTGACCTGATTTAGGATCCAAATTAGCAAGTGGTTCATCAAACAATAAAATAGGGCTCTCATCTATTAACACTCCAGCTAAACTGACACGTTGCTTTTGACCTCCAGATAAATCTTGTGGCCGATGGGCCAATAAGTCTGTAAGTGACAGTTTTTCTGCCCAATCCCCTATTTTTTGATGCATGATCTGTTGACTTTCCATATCATTTTCTAGGGCAAAGGCAAGATCTTCTGCAACCGACAAACCAACAAACTGTCCATCTGTATCTTGAAGAACTGTTGATACTAGTAAAGATTTATCATAAACTGATAAATCAAAAGCCTCCTGACCATCCAAAATCAGGCTCCCACTGTGTTCTCCCTTATAAATGTTGGGAATAATTCCATTGAGACACTGCCCTAACGTTGACTTTCCGGAGCCAGAAGGTCCAATGATTAAGACTTTCTCCCCTTGATAAATGGATAGTTGAATATCCTTTAAAGTTGGCTCCTGCTGTGCCTGATATTTAAATGTAAAATCTTTAAATTCAATGATTTTTTTCATAGAACCATTATAACGTAAATTGGCTTTGAAAAAAAGGGAGAATCACTAGATTCCACCTTTGTGAAGATGTTCTGTCAATATTTCTCAATCAGAAATGTCATTTATAATAAAAATTGCACTGATTTCTCAATGCAATTTATTTTTTAAGCATTTACAGGCGCCAAACTCTCCCCGATTGCTTCCAATCGTTCTGCCCATTCCTGTCGTGTCAAACCATTTTCAACAATGTAGCGGTTACGCTCATGAGCACGACATTCAGCTGAACAGCCACGAACATACTTGTGCTCATTTTCTTCCGATGTCAAAATACGACGGTTACAGAATGGATTGCCACAGTTGACATAGCGCTCACATGGTGTGCCATCGAACCAGTCCTTACCAACGACAACTGGGTTAACATGGTTAACATCAACCACAATACGCTCGTCAAAGACGTACATCTTACCATCCCACAATTCACCACGAACTTCTGGGTCTTTACCATAGGTTGCGATACCACCGTGAAGCTGACCGACATTCTTGTAACCTTCACGAACCATCCAGCCTGAGAATTTCTCACAGCGAACACCACCAGTACAGTATACAACTACGCGCTTGTCCATGAATTTCTCTTTGTTATCACGGACCCATTGTGGCAATTCACGGAAGTTGCGGATGTCTGGGCGGATCGCACCTCGGAAATGCCCTAGGTCGTACTCGTAGTCATTACGCGTATCCAATACAACTGTATCTTCATCCAAGAGAGCTTCTTTGAACTCTTTTGGTGACAAATAGGCACCTGTTGTTACAAGTGGATCTATATCGTTGTCAAAGTCGTTGTCTTCCAAACCAAGGTGAACAATTTCTTTTTTATAACGAACAAACATTTTCTTGAAAGCTTGCTCATTTTCTTCGTCAATCTTAAACCACAAGTCGCTGAACAATGGGTTTGCATGAACATAGTCCATGTATTTTTGTGTTGTTTCATAATCACCAGAGACAGTACCGTTGATTCCCTCATCAGCAATCAAGATACGTCCTTTGAGTCCGATAGACTTACAGAAAGCTAGATGCTCAGCAGCATAGGCTTCCGCATTTTCAATTGGGATATATTTATAATAAAGTAATACACGAATGTCTTTTGACATAATTTCTCCTTCTCAATCTTTGCAATAGATGATAAAACTCTATCATTTCTAATAAATGACTCTCTAAGATTATATCGTGTACCAGTCAATATTACAAAAATCTGAACTGAAACCTGTTTTGATACAACAAAAAACAATATTGATATTTCACAACGAAAAAATGAACTGTTTTGTAACAGCTCATCCTATTTTATTAGACTTTTGATAGGCTACCAGATTTTACTTGTGTTCTCGCATACACAACCAATAAAATCGTACCTGCAATAGCAACAGTAACACTATTTGCAATGCCCGCAACTAAACCTTGTACAAAAACTTTATTAGCAGGTTCGCTATAAATAACGATGTCTAGTACTGGAGCAATGATACCCCAAGAAACAATGTTTGCCACAATCTGGAAGACATTGAACACAAGGATGTCTTTGCCTTCAAAAATTCCTTCTTGGATACGCAGACGACTTTTTGCTACACCCACAACAAGCCCAAATACACCTGAAGCTAAAATCCAAGACCACCATGGACCATACTGAATAGAGTCTTTAAGAGCATGACCAATAAATCCAACAAAGAATCCAACAACAGGACCAAAAAGAATGGATAGAAGAGCCTGAACAGCATATTGAAGCTGGATGCTCGTATTTGGTACAAAGGTTGGAATATTGATTACCAAGCCAATTACAACGAAAAGAGCAGCACCAATACCAGTTGCAACAACAGTTTTAATCGAATTATTTTTCATTATAAGTCTCCTTGTAAAATAAAGTAATTAATTGACAATACGTCTAATTTCAATATGCCAGTTCTGACCGACACCGACATTATAAGCTTTGGCGAACGATCCTTGATTAATTGCAAGTCCAACACGATAAAGTGAGTTGATATAGAGCAAGGGTTGACCTATGCGCACATCCGCAAATGATTTTCCATATGTTACCTGATTCTGGTAGACAAGCATATCATTATTGTAAATCGTTACCTCGAAGCGATCTCCAAATTCTGGCAAAAGAGTATAAAACTCTTCACGAGTGACTGATGTCCAAAGAGATCCAAATCTAACATCAAGAATATCAATAGCACCTTTGACAAAATCAGAACCGACTTCTGTTTCTACAGTTGGGATCTCGACAATATGTTCCACACTAAGTTCTGGTCCAACTTCTTCAAAACTAATATGCCCTGACGCTAATTTTGCACCCGTATAAGCATAAACATCTCGTCCATGGAACGTATAAGAATGCTCGGTATTCGCACGACGATTAGCGACTTCTGAGATTTCCCTAACAGCTTTTATCCCAACATGTTTCTTAATAAAAGATAGGGTTCCATTATCTGGTGTGACAATATACTGATTTTTATTAGTTAGGGCAACAACGCTTTTTCTCTTGGAGCCCACACCTGGATCAACAACCGAAACAAAAGTTGTTCCCTCCGGCCAGTATTCCACTGTCTGGAAGAGACGATATGAGCCCTCAAAAATATTGTAGGGAGTAATATAGTGCGTCAGATTGTGAACAACAAGATCTCTTGATTCTTGAAGTGCTACACCAATCATAGCTGATACCGCACCATCAACTAATCCAAAATCTGATTGTAAAACAAGTAAGTTATTCGACATTCTTCCTCCTTATATTACTACCGTTCTATCATAACAGAAAAACCATAACCGTTCAAATAGATATTTTTAAAGACCTGTTATAGTCTATCTTTATATCAAATACCTAATTCTATCAATTTTTCTCAAATTCACAAAGAATACTGCCTACCGTCAGTTCCAATCTACAACCTTCTGATAAAAATGACCGTCCCCCGGACTTTTGAGTATAAAGAAAACTGCCTGCCGGCAGTTCCAATCTCCAACCTTCTAGGACGTCCCACGTCCTAGAACCCATCTACATTCGTGTAGATTTTTTGTACATCTTCGTCGTCTTCGAGGGCGTCGTAGAGTTTTTCAAATGTTGCGAGGTCATCACCTTCAAGTGATACCTCTGATTGTGGGATCATTTCAAGTTCAGTCACGTTAAACTCTTGGATTCCAGATTCTTTAAGTGCAACGATGGCCTTGTGCAAATCAGTTGGTGCTGTATAGACAGTGATTGCTCCGTTTTCTTCTTCTACATCATCGACTTCAACATCTGCTTCAAGAAGCAATTCGAAGATGGCATCTGCATCATCACCAGCAAAAACTACAACACCTTTTTTATCAAACATGAATGATACTGAACCAGATGCACCCATGTTCCCACCGTTTTTACCAAAGGCAGAGCGAACATTAGCAGCTGTACGGTTTACATTTGAAGTAAGTGTATCAACAATTAACATTGAACCATTTGGTCCAAAACCTTCGTAACGCCCTTCCACGAAGGTTTCGTCAGTATTCCCTTTTGCCTTGTCGATGGCTTTATCAATAATATGTTTTGGAACCTGCGCTTGCTTAGCACGGTCGATAACGAATTTCAGCTCTGAGTTTGTTTCTGGATCTGGGTCACCCTTTTTCGCTGCTACATAGATTTCAACACCAAATTTGGCGTAAACTTTTGAGTTAGCACCGTCTTTTGCGGTTTTCTTGGCTACAATATTGGCCCATTTACGTCCCATGGGGAACCTCCTACATTTTATAAAATCGCTTTATTATACCACAAATAACAAGGATTGAGAAGTTTTTTTAAAATTGAAAGACAAGCTCAAAATGAACTTGTCTCTCAAATCTTATAATTCTACAGTTGCAACTTGACTATCTTTACTTACTTGTCCAAGGTTTACAAGACTGACAGATTTAATTTCTGCAGAATTTGTAAAGGCTACCACAATTGTTGTTTCACGGTCAGCTGAACGGATAGCATCCAAATCTGCTACAAGGAGTAAGTCACCAGCTTGAACATGTTGTCCATCTGCCACCTTTGTTGAGAATGGTGCCCCACTAAGCGCAACAGTGTCTAATCCAACGTGTACCAAAACTTCTACACCCTGGTCTGACAAAATGCCGACAGCATGTTTTGTAGGGAAAACACTGGTTACAATACCAGAAACTGGTGCGTAGACATTGCCATTTACAGGCTCAACTGCATACCCATCACCCATCATTTTTTGTGCAAAAACAGGGTCATTCACTTCAGTAATAGATACAGCTTGTCCATCTGCTACTGAGTAAACAGCTTCAGTGATTCCTTTGAACTTAGTTTCAACTGTCACTGTATCAGTAGAAACCACTTCTGTAACAGGAATTACAACACCAGATTCTAATAAATCCTGAATGTCTGATTTGAGAATATCTGCTTTTGGTCCATAGACAGCTTGAACACCTGAATCTTTGATAATTAAGCCCATGGCACCAGCCTGTTTCCAAGCATTCTCATCTCCGACTTGTGCAACATCCTTCACACTAACACGAAGACGAGTCATACAAGCATCAACATCTTCAATATTATCACGGCCACCAAGTAGGTTGATAATTTGCACCACTTGTGAATTTGCATCCGCAGTATCTACATTTGAGTTAGAAACTACATCTGTTGTATCAGTATCATAGTTACCATTACGTCCTGCTGTTGCTAGATTAAATTTCTTAATCATAAAGTTAGCAATGAAGTACATAAGAACAGCAAAGAGTACTGATACCCAGATAAAGTTTACAAGGTCCATACCGATACCGGCTTTAATAGCCATTGGTGTACGAGTAAGGAATTCAATATTACCAAAAGAATGCACACGTAAATTAACAACATCGGCCATCGCAAAAGCAGCACCTTGTACGAATGCATAGACTAGATAAAGAGGCATAGCCGCAAACATGAACATGAATTCAATTGGTTCTGTTACACCTGTCAAGAATACAGCTAAAGCAGTTGAAATAAACATCCCTTTATACTTATGTTTCTTGTCTTCGTCAACATTACGATACATCGCGTAAGTTAAGCCCATCAAAATCCCTGAAGAACCAATCATTTGACCAACTTTGAAACGAGCTGGTGTGATGCTTGCAAGAAGATCATTGTATTTAGTCATATCGCCAGCATCTTTTAGATTAATCAAGTCTGTAACCCAAGCCAACCAAAGTGGATCTTGTCCAAATACTTGTGTACCCGCTTGTGCACCTGTCAAGATGTCATAAGTACCACCTAGTGATGTATAGTTCATCGGAATAGTCAACATATGGTGAAGACCAAATGGAAGAAGCAAACGTTCCAAGGTACCATAAACGAATGGTGCTAAGATTGGTGCTGTATCCTGTGAACTTGCAATCCATTTACCGAAGCTGTTGATTCCTGTTTGAATAACTGGCCAGAAAATCGCTAAACAGAGTGCCACCAAAATTGAACGATAAATAACAACAAATGGTACAAAACGTTTCCCATTAAAGAATGTTAATGCATCTGGTAATTTACGATAGTTGTAGTATTTATTATATGCTGTAGCACCCACAAAACCAGCAATAATACCAACGAAAACACCCATATTAAGTGCTGGTTGTCCTAAGATGTTTACAAAGTAACCTGAAACAGGAATTTCAGTACCAAAAACAGTTGTTACTGTTGCAGCAGCATCAGCGAGCATATCCGTTTTCACACCGAAAAAGTGACCTGTAATCAAGTTAATTAATATGAAGGCTAGACCTGCCGAGAATGCACCGCCAGCTTTTTCTTTAGCCCAGCTACCACCGATTGCTAAAGCAAAAAGCAAGTGTAAATTCCCAATAATACCCCAACCAATTTGGGCAATAATATTCCCAATACGAATCAATATTTCTGACTCAGGACTGATCAATGGGATAGAGTTCCCAATAGAAACCATGAGGCCTGCTGCAGGCATAACTGCAATCACGACCATCAAACACTTACCGAATTTTTGCCAAAATTCGAAACTAAGAAATTTTTTCATTTTTTCTCCTTTATTTTTCGGCCTTACGCCATTTATACACTAAATTCAACTTCCACACCAAAATGGTCTGAAATGATAGGACGGTTATGTCCGTTAAAGATAACCTTACTTGTAAAAACTGTTTTTTCTTGGTTGAAAAAAACATAGTCTAACCGTTTCTCTTGGCTATGACCTGCCCAACCATCAATTGCTTTTTCAACAGTTATTCCTTTATCTTTTTCTAGCGCTAACTCATAGGTATCATGGAGCCCAAGATTCTTGATTGCATCGTAGGCATCCCGGTCTGAGATTGCATCAGTATTAAAATCCCCCATCAGAATTTTAAACCGCTGATGACCCGTACGTTCGAAGATTGTTCGAATATTGTCCAGCTGATCCTCTTCTTCACTACCTGGTAAATTAATATGACACGAATAGATATCAATTAACTGGTCTTGATAGAAAACTGTCAACCCCATAATTTTTCGAGATAAGATAGAATGAATACTTTTATTTTGACTGCAATAAAATGAATCAGCCTCATAGACAGGGAGCTTCGTCAAAAAGGCAATCCCTTCCTCATAACGATCATAGCCAATGTGAGAATGACTCCAATGATAGGAATAATCAAACTGCCCAAGATTTCTTAATTTTTCTAATAAAATCAAGCCATAATTATCCATCTTCAATTCTCTTGTGACGAATTTAGAAGCTATAAGCTGATTAACCTCCTGAAGAGCAATGACATCATAAGCCTTTTCGGCAATTGTTTGAGCTAGAATATCTAGTTTTTCATCCTGATTTTCTTCTAACCAAGCATGGACATTTACTGTCAGTAATTTCATGACTCTCCTTTCCTAGATAACACGTAACCGTTTTCTTTATATCCATAGTATAGCGTAAACGTTTGCATTAGTCAATAGCTTTTCCGTAATATTTTAAACTTTTACGTAATATTTTAAACTTTTACGTAAAATTTAATAAAGGTAGTAAAAATACAGCTGTATTTCCCTATTCCAAGCCTTTTATGGTACACTAATGAATAGAAAGATGGAAATACAATGAGTAAATATAAGAAAGTTTATCAAGATATCAAGAAAAAGATAGAGGATCAAGTCTGGTCAACAGGACAAGCATTACCAACTGAGAATGAATTGATGGAGATCTACTCTTACTCTAAAGACACCATTCGAAAGGCTCTGTCCCTTCTTGAAATGGATGGCTACATTCAAAAAAAACAAGGGAAATCTTCAATTGTAATCGAACACGGGTTAATGAAGGAACAGTATCTTTCTGAAATTAAGACCGCCGGAGAATTGAACAATCGTTCTAAACACCAGATTCAAACAGAACTTACCTCTCTATATATCGTTCAGGGGCAAGATGATTTAATGTCTACCTTTGAAGTTGATGATAAAGTAGATTTTTATAGAGTGAGTCGAGTAAGAACGATAGATGGTGAGCGTTTGGAATATGAAATTTCCTATTTTGATCGTAGAGTCGTCCCTTATCTCAGTAAAGAAATTGCTGAAAGCTCTATCTATCGCTATTTAGAGGAAGATTTAAAGTTAACAATCTCTCATTCTCGACGGGAAATTTCTTTCCGCTTTGCGAATGAAGAAGAAAAGCAATTAATGGACCTAGCCGACTATGAGATGGTGGTCGTGGTTACCAGCGTTACCTATCTCTCAAACGGTCAAGCCTTTCAATATGGAACAATTAGCTACCGTCCAGACAAAGTCAGCTTTGTCTCAATGGCAAAACGGTAAAAGGAACTAGCATTCTAGCTCCTTTTTTTGTGCAATTATTAAAAACTAGTCAGTACTTTCTCGAAAAAAAGAATGTCTCTTTTTCGAAACATTCTTTCTTTTCATTAATATAATATAAGGAGGGCTCAAAAGTAGTTTTGAAAATCAAAGCTGTCAGGTCCAAAGCAGTTTGATTTTCATATCAAGGAATAGGTTGATCTGATAAATTGTTGGAGTGGTTCAATCAACTTTCCTCTTTGCTAATTTAAATTAGTTGCTGTGCCAAATATCTTCGTTGTACTGTGCAATCGTACGGTCTGAAGAGAAGAATCCAGCTTTAGCAATGTTATGAACAACTTTCTTGTTCCATGAATCTTGATCTTCGTAATCTGCAAAGACTTGTTCTTTTACTTCGATGTATTCAGCCAAGTCAATCAAGGTCATGAACCAGTCTTTCGAAATCAATTCATGGTGCAAGCGTGCAAGACGTTCCTCGTTACCAAGCGCCTTCACTTCATCGCTTACGATAAAGTCAACTGCACGTTTAATATTTTCATCGCCATTGTAGTAGTCAGCTGAAACATAGCCTGCTTTGTCATAAAGATCAATAATTGTATCAGAGTCTTTACCAAATGTGTAAATATTTTCACTACCCGCAAGTTCTGCGATTTCAACGTTTGCACCGTCCATGGTACCAAGTGTCAATGCACCATTCAACATGAATTTCATGTTACCAGTACCTGACGCTTCTTTAGAAGCCAATGAGATTTGTTCTGAAATATCAGTTGCTGGAATCAATTTTTCAGCTACAGTTACATTGTAGTTTTCAACCAAATGAACATTGAGGTATTTATTTACTTCTGGATCATTATTGATCAACTCTGACAAGCAAAGAATCAAATGAATGATGTCTTGAGCGATAATATAAGCTGGGGCTGCTTTACCACCGAAGATAACAGTGATTTTACGTTTTGGAAGGTTACCATTCTTGATTTCAAGGTATTTATGGATAACATACAAGGCATTCATTTGTTGGCGTTTGTACTCGTGGAAACGTTTGATTTGTGTATCAATAATAGAATTTTCATCCAGTTCGATACCTTTGTTGTCTTTAAGGTAACGTTTCAAAGCCAATTTATTATTGAATTTGATTTCTGCCAACTTAGCATGAACTTCCTTGTCATCAGCAAATGCAAGCAATTTTTCAAGTTTAGTAGCATCTGTTAAGTACTCATCACCAATCAATTCTTTGATGTAATCAGCCAGATCTTGGTTCGCAAATTCCAACCAACGACGGAAAGTGATACCGTTTGTTTTATTGTTGAATTTTTCTGGGTAAAGCTCATAGAAAGCTTTCAATTCAGAGTTTTTAAGAATTTCTGTATGGAGCGCAGCTACACCGTTCACTGAGTTAGAGAAGTGGATATCCATGTGAGCCATGTGTACACGACCTGATTCATCAATGATTTGGACTGCTGGGTCTTTGATTTCTGCACGAATAAGGGCATCCAATTCTTTGATGATATCAACCAAGTGTGGCACCACTTCTTCAAGGAACTCAAGTGGCCATTTTTCAAGTGCTTCCGCCAAGATAGTGTGGTTTGTGTAACCAGTCATATTCTTAACAATCGCAACAGCTTCCGCAAATTCAATACCATGTTTTTCAGTCAAAAGACGAATCAACTCAGGAATCACCATTGAAGGGTGAGTGTCATTGATTTGAACAAACGCGTATTCAGCCAAATCATGCAAGTTTGAACCACGTTCAATAGCTTCATCAATCAAAAGCTGAGCCGCATTTGATACCATAAAGTATTGTTGGTAGATACGGAGTAATTCACCGTTCTTATCAGAATCATCTGGATACAAGAAGAGTGTCAAGTTTTCTTTAATATCAGTCTTGTCAAATGAAATACCATCTGTAATCAAGTTGTAATTTACTGACTCAATATCAAATAAGTTAAGGTAATTCTTAGTTTCTTTTTTATAACCAAGAATGTCAAGACGGTCCAATTTTGATTTCAAAGTGAAGTTTTTGAATGGAACATCATAGCTGATATTTGTTGGAATCAACCAAGAATCATTTTCAATCCAGAAGTTTGGTTCTGCTTCTTGCTCATTTTTCTTAAATACTTGACGGAAAAGACCACAGTGATAGTTAAGACCCACACCTTCACCGTTGATAGCAAGTGTTGACATAGAGTCAATAAAACATGAAGCCAAACGACCAAGTCCACCGTTACCTAGTGATGGTTCTGGTTCAACGTCTTCAACTTGAGCCAATGACTTACCAGCCGCTGCCAATTCTGCTTGAATGTCTTTGTACACACCCAAGTTAATCAAGTTGTTTGACAAGAGTTTACCGATAAGGAACTCAGCTGAGATATAGTAAACCTTACGTTTTCCTGTATTTTTTGGTTTTGTAGTTGCAGCTTCTTTTACGTAGTTTAACAATTGAAGATAGATTTCTTCGTTTGTTAAATCAGCTAATTTTTTCGAAGTATTTGTTTCTGCAAATTTTGTAAATTTAGTCATGTTGTTCATTTCCTCTTTGATATAGTAATGTCATTTTTGTCAAGAAGTCTTTACGTTCTTGCGTTAAATCTTCTGCTTTCATACGCCATTCCCAGTTTCCACCGATAGTAGATGGCATATTCATTCGACTTTCTTCACCCAAATCTAGGATGTCTTGCATGGTTGCAATAGCAGTATCACTTACTGTTGCAAATAACATGCGGAGCATTGCTTGACTAACTTTTTCAATCGGTTTACGATTGCTGTAAGCATCTACATATTCTTGTTGCTCCGGTTCAAGATTATTGTACCATCCGTTGACAACCTCATTATCATGAGTTCCAGTGTAGGCAACCGAATTAGGAATGCAACGATGCGGTGCATCAATACTCTTACCTGTCACGTCAAAGAAACCAAATTCTAAAATTTTCATCCCTGGATAGCCACAATCTGCAAGCAATTTGCGAGCTTTGGCGTCAATATTTCCAAGGTCTTCCGCGATAATTGGAAGGTCTCCAAGTGTCTCTTTAACAGCTTTGAATAAACTGTAGCCAGGACCTGGTTCCCAAGTACCTACTTTTGCCACCTCAGCCTTACCATCGACTTGCCAGAAGTCTGAGAAACCTTTGAAGTGGTCAATTCGAAGGACATCATACAGCTTAAAGCTTTCATGAATTCGATAAATCCACCAGTTATAGCCAGTTTTTTCATGTTCTGGCCAATCGTAAATAGGATTTCCCCATAATTGACCATCCGCTGAGAAGTTATCAGCAGGCACACCAGCTACATAAAGTGGCTTGCGTCCACTATCCAATTTGAATAGTTGAGGTTTTGTCCACACTTCAACGCTATCCGCGGAAACATAAATAGGCATATCTCCGATGATTTTGATATGGTGTTTGTTCGCATATTTTTTCAACTGTTTCCATTGGCTGAAGAAGAAATACTGTGTGACTTTGTAGTAGTCAATTTGATTGGCTAATTCTAAGCGATATTTATCAAGTGCTTCTTCATTTCGAGCGACCACCTTTTTATCTTCCCATTCTTGGAGTGCTTTATTGCCAAAGTATTCTTTGATAGCCATAAATTCAGCATAATCTGTTAACCAAGATGAGTTGGCTTTTTCAAACTCTAGAAGAGCCGCTTTTTTCTTATCATCTTGTAAAAATGCTTGAACAGCTTTTTCCAAAATTGGACGACGTGCTTGATAAATTAGTGCATAATCTACTTTTTCAGGATTGTCCCCGAAATTGACATCTTGGAAATCTTCTGGTGCCAACAACCCCTCTTCTACCAAAAGGTCGAAGTCTATCAAGTGTGTATTTCCTGCAATTGCAGAGAAAGACTGGTACGGAGAATCTCCGTAGCTTGTGGTTGTTAGTGGTAAAATCTGCCAATAAGTTTGCTTTGTTTCTACCAAGAAATCAACAAAATCATAGGCTGATTGTCCAAAAGTACCAATACCAAACTTACCTGGAAGTGAGGTAATATGCATTAATATTCCGCTGGTACGATTTGTCATAAAAACGTTTTCCTTTCTGTCGGTTACGTATATTAGTTTAACGCAAACGTTTGCATCTGTCAAGTGTTTTATAAAAAAAGTTTCTAATTATCAAAAAAGTGCCTGTTTAATCGCATTTGTTAGCGAGTAACAAAAAAAAGAAAATTGGCATTAAAAATTCCAATTTTCTTTTTTTTATATTTTTTAAGCAAAGCTTTGCTCTTTGATTTGGATGGTTCCATTTACCACATCAGCTTCTAAATTTTTAGCTTCAATATGATCCAAATAGAAGTCTGTAACCTTATCCCGAATTTGGCTTTCGATTACACGACGAAGTGGGCGGGCACCCATGGCCTTATCATAGCCTTCTTCCATCAGTAATTCCTTAGCCGCTTCCGTTACCACCAAATGAATACCTTTTTTCGCCAAGGTGTTATTGACCTGTTTTAATAGCAATTCGACAATCGCCTTAAGATCTTCTTTGTCCAAGTGTTTGAATTCAATTACCGCATTAAAACGGTTGAGAAATTCAGGACGGAAATATGGCGTAATCCGTTCCATGATATCACGTTTTTCCTCATCTTCTGGAATATCGTAGCCAAACCCAGCATTGGATGTTGCAATAATGATGGTATTTTTAAAATTGACCTGATTACCTTGTCCATCAGTCAAATGACCATCATCAAGAACTTGTAAAAGTAGAGTGATGACTTGTGCATCAGCTTTCTCAATTTCATCCAACAAGACAATTGAATAGGGATTACGACGCACGCGCTCAGTAAGTGTATGTGAATTATCGTCATAGCCTATATAACCCGCGGTCGTACCAATCAATTTTGAAACAGCTGTCCGATCACTATATTCAGACATATCCAAGCGGATGATTGCCTCTTTATTTCCAAATAATTCAAGCGCCAATTGCTTAGCCAACTCAGTTTTACCGACTCCCGTTGGTCCAACAAAAAGGAAGGAACCAATTGGCCGATTGCCATCATCAAAGCCAGCACGATTACGACGAATCGCACGAGATACAGCTTCAACGGCATCTTCTTGACCAATAACGTTTGTAGCTAAACGATTTTTGAGTCCTTTAAGACGCTCAATATCTGAAGCCCCCATTTGTGAGACTGGAATACCTGTCATTCTTTCTACTGCTTGAGCAATGTCATTCACATTCGCAACAACTTTCTGACGTTCTGTATGATTGTTAATTTGTTCTTGCAAATGGTCAATCCTTACTTTTTCATTCAAGGCTCTCTCATAGTCTTCTTTTTCTGCCGCTTCAAGCTGTAATTTTTTAGCTTCTCTCATCTCTGCTTCTAAGGTCTTTATGTCAGTCACTGGATGTTGAGCAGCCAAGTGAGCCGCGGTCACATCAATCAAGTCAATAGCCTTATCCGGCAAGCTGCGTTGTGGAATATACTGGACAGAATAATCAACCGCTGCACGCAAGACTTCGTCTGGCAATTCAATATTATGATGGGCTTCATAAAGTGGTTTAATGCCTTTCAAAATAAGATAGGTATCTTCTGCAGATGGAGCATTAACCTTCACTTCATTAAAGCGACGTGCCAATGCAGCATTTTTAAGAATTGTATTGCGGTATTCATCCTGTGTTGTAGCTCCAATCACAGTCAGTTCACCACGTGACAGAGCAGGTTTCAGGATGTCTGCCAGACCTTTAGAACCTGAATCTCCACCAGTACTACCAGCCCCTAAAATTTGATGAATTTCATCAAAGAAAAGAATGATATTTCCAACATTTTTAACCTCATCAACCAGGTTTTGTACATTTTCCTCAAAAGCTCCACGGTATTGAGTCCCAGCTTCCAAGCCCGAAATGTCGATGGAGATGATTTCCTTGTTCTTAATGGCTGATGGCACATCACCATTAACTATAGCTTGTGCCAAACCTTCAACTACTGCAGTCTTACCAACACCAGCATCACCAACTAGGACAGGGTTGTTCTTAGTGCGACGTGCCAAAATTTCAGATGTTTCTTGGATTTCTTTATTTCGCCCAATAACAGGATCCAATTTCCCTTCGCGAGCCTCTTGAGTCAAATTGCGACCTAATTTTGCTAGTATCCCATCTGACTTTATCTGACCTTTAGATGGTGCTTGTGCCACTTCTTCGGTCTGTGGCAGGCGACCAGTCTGACGGTACATAGCAAATTCCTCCGGTGTTACTTCACGCCCATTGATAGAATAACGGCGGCGCTCTGTACTGTAACCACCCATGTTGCCCATGAGTTGATTGAAAATATCGTCCATATTGTTAAAGTTATTGAAATTGTTGTTCATAGTAGTTACCTCGTTTAAGTTTCATATATTTTTGACTTTTACTGACCTTTGTTTTAAAAAAATTGACTTAGTCTTTCAGTTTGCTTTTAGTACTAGCTCTAAAGGTTTAGGGAACCTTTGGAGGTGGAAAATAGAGCGAACAAAGTTCGAATCAAAAGCTGCAGGTAGCTTCAATAGTCCAATGAACTATTGAAGGTTGGAATTCGCACTTACGATAGTAAGTAACATTCGTAAAGTACGGCAAAGCGAGTTCAAACAATCCAGTGGAGTATTTGAAGCTGGAAATAGGGAAATGGAGTTTCCTCGTACGTCAAAGTAATAAAAGATAAACTAAATGACGCTAATAGGGTATAATCCTGTCTTTCATAACAACCTCCTTATAAGTTTGCTCTTTACTGACCAATGGTTCAAAATAAAAATCATTACTTTTTTGACTTTTTGACTTTTTGACTTTTTGACTTTTTGATCTTTACTGACCTTTTGATTAAAAATTCCGCAAGGCATTTACCTTACGAATCTTATTATACACAATTAGTCAGTAAAGGTCAATAGATTTGTTAACATTTTGCAAACTTTTTAAAAAGAAAGTTAGATAACAATCCCTTCCAAATGATCTAGTTCATGCTGAACTATCTGGGCTTGGAAGTCAGTCAGTTTTAGTCTCCGCTTTTTCCAAGAAGCATCAAAAAACTCTACTTCAATTTCCTGATAGCGAGTGGTCGGGCGAATACCTACTAGCGACAGGCAGCCTTCCTCTGTCTGATAGGGCTTGGTCTTGCTGATGAGAACGGGATTGTACATGACCAGATTGGTGAAGCCCATGTTGACGATGATTATCCGCTTTTTGACGCCAATCATGTTGGCCACCATGCCCACGCATGCGTGAGCGTTGGCTACCAAAGTATCCTGTAAATCTTGACCTACCTGCACATCTAGCTGAGTCGCAGGCTCAGACTTCTGCTGCAGGAAGAAAATATCTTTCATAATAGGTTTAATCATGGGGTGCCTCCTTACACTCTAGCTACATCTAGTATACCAAAAAGGCCTAGTTCTCACTAGACTTTCCTTATTTATTCTTGGCAATAAATCGCAATAGCTTGACTGACAAAGGCTGCTGTGCCTGGTCCACTTGCTCGGTCGATATTGGCTGAAAATCGCTCATCTTCAACATACATGAAACCCAGATTTTGCAAAATTTCCTTTGTGCAGGTGTAGAAATGTTCCGTGATATAGGCCCGCAAATTCGCTACCTGAGCCTGCACTTCAGGGTGACTGACTTCTAAGAACCTGTATTTTCCAAAAGCTTCAAAAATAGCCTGCATCTCTTGGGCAAACACCCGATTCTTACTGGCATCGTAACCTTCTTCAAACTCCGCATAGGCCGCGGTCTGTCCCCAATTTTCTTTTGCTTCTTCCTGGAAAGCCAACAAATCTGACTTATCAAACACTTCAAAGTTCATGTAATTGTCTCCTTTCTGCTGTAGAGATTTGGCATGTTTTATGACTCTTTCCAAGCGTTTCATCTTCAACTCCAATAGTCGAATCCGATCCTTCAAGGCTGCTTCTTTATCATACGCCACATTCCCTACAATTTTTTTAATTTCTTTGAGAGGAAATTCCAATTCACGAAAAAGTAAGATTTCTTGCAACTTTTCAAACGCCTCATTATCATAATAACGATATCCGTTTTCCGCAATAAAACTAGGTGTCAGCAAATCTATTTCATCGTAATAATGAAGTGTGCGCACACTGATACCTGAAAGCTGACTCATTTCCTTTACTGTTTTCATAGGTAATCTCCTCTCATAAATAGCAGTATAATCTATGACCCAGCGTTAGAGTCAAGGGGAAAATTATAAAAATTTTCTATTTTTCAACTCAGATTCTCACTCCACCCTCACCGGCACGCGCCCGTAGGTTTGCTCTGCTATTGCGTCAGCTCCCAGTTGATAGACCGCATCTGCCTGCTGGGTCAGGCTGTCCCAGGGCTCTTTGCCGATCCGCGTCACCAGTTCCACCCGCTTCTTGACGGTCTTGAGATAGGCCTGGCCTCGAGCCGAGAAGCCTAGGACATGGACCGCATCTGGCAAGGGAGTTTCCACCGCATTGACCAGGATGTAGGTCAGCACCCGCCGCACCCGCGCCTTGGTGTAGCGCTTAGTCGCAACGGCATCCACTAATTCCTCCACGGTCGCTACACTCCCAATGGCAGAGCGGATACGACTGGCTAGTTCTTCGTTGACCTGAAAGACCAGACTGAGATCTCGGTGGGTCGCAACCTGGTAGCGGAGCAGCGGAAAATAATTTCTCCAGCTTACCTTGGTCGCCTCTTCAAAGAGACTGGCAGACGGCAAAAAGGCTCGCACTAAGTCCAGCTGGTCAGCACCCTTGCGAATAGCCGTCGCCGAAGCGTAAGTCGTTTCCACCTCTTCCGAGTGAAAACCAGCCCCCTGCCGCTGAACCGGATCAAGCTGAATACCTGTTCCCACCACTGCCTTAGCGTAAGCCAAACCCAGAACATGGTTGGGCGTATCACCTGTGAAGGTAAGACCTGCAAATTCCTGCCACATGGCCTGGGCCTTCTGTGGATAAGAGAGATTGTCTGGCAAGTTTTTCACAAAATTTTCCATTTCTTCCGACTTATCCACATAAATATCTGCGATTTTCTGATAATCCAGCATTTCTTCCGTACCGAAAACCAGTTTTTCCACACCTAGCCTGTGTAAAATGCTGATTGCTCCCTTTGCAAAATGGTCAGCCGACTGGACCGACACCAAAAAGGGCATCTCGACAACAAGATCTGCCCCGTGTTCCAAAGCCATCTGAGCCCGTGTCCACTTATCCACAATGGCTGGCTCACCCCGTTGCATAAAATTGCCAGACATAACCACAATTTTCAATCCTTCCGCTTGTTCCAACAGGTATTTATGTCCCGTGTGAAAAGGATTGTATTCTGCAATAATCCCTGAAATCATGCCTTGACCGCCTTGAAAAACCACCGCTGGCTGGTTTCTGTCGGAGCTTCTTCTTCAAAGTCCGCAAAGACTTCCACAGATGCAAAACCAGCTTCTTTCAATAATTCCACATAGGTTTCAATCGGATAGGTCCGCTCTTCATGAACTTCATCCCGACGGATAAACCGCTCTTCATGACTATCCTCATCTTTGACAAAGAAAGTCAATTCATGAACAATGGAATGCTCATGCTCCCCTTCATAGGTGTCCCAGACAAAGGCAAAATCCTCATAATTTTCATGGTAGCTATAGCCTGCAAACACTTCCTCCATTTGATAAATGGAGTGAACGTCAAAAAGGAAAGTACCACCTTGATTGAGAACAGAATGAACGCCTTCAAAGACCCGCAAAACAGCTTCTTGGTCAGCCATGTAGCAAAGACTATCTGAGTAACAAGTCACCGCATCGAAATCTCCAATACCTTCCAGAGCCATCATATCTGCTTGGGCCAGTTCCATCATGACACCAGCAGCTTCTGCTTTTTTCTGGGCCAACTCCAGCATTTCATAGGACAAGTCCAGACCAGTCACTTCATAACCCTTTTGAGCAAAACGAACAGCCTGAATCCCTGTCCCACAGGCCAATTCTAAAATTGTCTTGGTCTCTTGAGGCAGGTGTCGCAAGCTAAAATCTGTCCATTTATCATACAAGCTGTCATCCATGATTTCATCATAGACCGCCGCAAATGTTTCATAAGTTGCCATATTTTCCCATTTTTCCTTTCATAAAAAGCAGCCAATCGACTGCTTCATTAACTCACACTTTATTCAAGAAGTCTATCACTTCTAATCACATAATAGTGAACTCGTTCGCATCAGCCGTATAGGTCAGATTTGGAGTGGGAAGCACGAACAAAGCTGCCAATCAACCACTGCGCTGAGATGTTGACTAAAGTTTAAAATAGTACACCCAAATCAAAATCTATCTTCACACTTTTTCCAGAAGTCCATCACTTCTACTCAAATAAACTTAAACTCTCTATGGTCACTTTCGAGTTTCAATGTGACCAGCTGGAGCGCTTCCTTACTTTATTATAAGTCAGGTACGGATAGCCCACCGGACTGTTTCACTATTCCTCGTCTAAAAAGTCTGCGACTTCCAAGAAGCTACCTTCGTGCCATAATTTTTCAAGGTTGTAGAGGTCTCGCATTTCTTCAGAAAAAATATGCACCACAACGCTACCGAGATCCAAAAGGACCCAGCCACCAGTGCTATCACCTTCGACACGGCCACCTTTAACACCAGCTTCTGCAACCTTTTCACGGATATTTTCCGCAATAGCATCCAACTGACGACTATTCATTGAACTGACAATTACAAAATAATCTGTCAAGCTAGTCACACCCTGAACATCAACCACAACAAGGTCTTCAGCTCGCTTGTCATCAGCAGCTTGAACCACAACTTTTACTAAATCTAGTTCTTTCATTTTATCCTCTAATAATATTTTCTAATGTATCTACCTGGGCAAAATTACATGACCAGATGTTTTGGTAGTGGCCAATCAAGTCTTTGGCATCCAATTTCCCTGTATAACCTGTCGTCGTTCCGTCCTGAATCACAGCTACCTTGTAGCCTAGTTCAAAGGCTACTTTAATCGTCGTATCAACACAAAAATTGGTCGCCATCCCCATAATAAGCTTGTTTATCTTTTGTTTATGGAAGTAAGAATGAAGCTCTGTCTCTTTGAAAGCACTATTGAAAGTTTTATCGAAAATCATTTCATTTTCTAAGGGTGCAACCAAAGGATGAATTTCCCAATCATGCGTACCTTTGACCAATTCTTAATCGTGATGGCGAATATAAATCACCTCAACACCTGATTGTCGAACCAGTGCAAGACTACCTTGTCAAAGCTGGAGCCTTTCTTCAATAGCATATGGCTACCCTCCACTACCGAATTCTGAACATCAATGACGAAAAGTGCTGACTGCATCTTGCCTTCCTAACTCTCCGACATAAGCATTATACGTTTCAAAGGTCTGGGGATAAATGGGAATCCCCTTCTTAGCTAAGTAAGAAATAGTTTGGGCAGTTTCAAAAGCTACTGCCTTGTCCAAAGACTCTTTTGCAATCCGTCGTGCCTCGTCCACTCCAGGAAAATCCCGATTGGGTTCGATGTAGTCCGCTACATAGAGCACCTTATCCAGCAAGGACATTTCTCGCGCACCAACTGTATGCCGTTGAATGGCTTGTAAAATCTCCTCATCTTCCAAACCAAAATCTTCTGCGATTTTATAGACTCCTACTACACCGTGCCAGATATTATTATCCCAGTTGAGCAAGTCCTTATCCAATTCATACTTAGCAATCAAGTCCAGAAAGACTTTGTCTTCCACTTCCTTGGCATAGTCATGCAAGAGTGCTGCCAGACTAGCTTTTTTCGGGTCACAGCCATATTGGTCAGCCAATTCAAGAGCCGCCTCCTCCACACCCAAAACATGTTGAAATCGTTTCGGTTTCATAGCGGCACTTATTTTTTCTAACAAGGCTTCACGATTGAAGTCTAAATCTGAATTGATCATTGATAAAGCCCCTTTTCCTCAATATAATCTAACACCTCGTGTGGGACCATAAAGTTTGGTACTCGACCTTGTTTAATAAAATCACGCACCATGCTAGAAGAAATATCCATGAGCGGCACATCTACCCAGATAACCGGGTAGGAAGTCCCAGCTTTATAACGTGGACGTTGTACGCCAACAAACTGAACCATAGTAGCGAGTTCATCAATCTTATGCCATTTTGGAAGATAATCCACCATATCCGCACCAATGATAAAATAATAATCTGTGTCTGGATTTTTTTCCTTCAACAATTTCATAGTGTCATAGGTATAGCTGACACCTCGGCGCTCCAATTCAATGGTTTCAATCCCCAAGCCCTCAATACCTGCAATAGCCATCTTGAGCATGGAATAGCGATGATACTCATCAATTGTTTCTTTTTTATCTACATGTGGTGGAATAAATTCAGGCATCAGCAACACTTCATCCAGTTGCAATTGCTGGCGCACCTGATCAGCTACAATCAAATGAGCATTGTGGACAGGGTTGAAATTCCCACCTAGAATTCCAACTTGTTTACGATTGGTTTCTTTCTTTTCAACCTCTAATTCAACCTTGGTAAAGGGTGTTAAGAGTTCAATAGCCATAGGCTCTCCTTCTTAGATTTCTTTAACCTTTTTAGAAATTTTTCTGTTCTCTTTCTTGCTAGATTGTTTAAATAAAATTAAGATACGACCAATTTTTTGAACTGTATCTACCCCAATTTCATCTTCCAGTATCTCTGCGACCTCGTGAATATTTTCGTCTGTATTTTGTAATAAGGTAACCTTTATCAACTCACGTGCATCAAGCGCCTGACGAACACTGGTTTTAATCTGGTCATTGAGACCATTTTTCCCAATCTGAATAATGGGTTTGAGACTGTGTGCCTGACTGTTCAAAAAGGCACGTTGTTTTGAAGTTAATGACATAATTTCTCTTTTCTTTGTTAAACGAATCAGACCTAGTCTGCTAGCATTTTCTGAATCACTTGAGGGAGCTCTTTCAGCTTGTAGATACCAGTGTAGGGAAACTCCAGATAGCTTCGTAGTATTCCCTCATAGGCAAATGCTGTGGTTTCACCTTCTGCCATGACAAATGTAATCCGCACATGGGGTGAAATCAAAGGTGCATCTTGAACACTATCTTGATTGGTCTTTTTTGCATTTCCTAGTTCTGCCAAAAAGACTGCTATCTCTTCTGACTGGTCGATTGTGACAACTACTTGACCTTGGACCAAACGAATTTCCCGGACCTCACTGGCTTTGGGAAGATTTGGTTCTTCCCCTGGCCAAAACCAATAGGCCAGAACACACAAACCAACAATGGCCAGCATACCAACTACTTTTTTCATAAGTGACTCCATTTTAGACTTCATTAAATAATGGCCTTGCGGATTACAACATCAACACCCTTAGGAGCCCAAGCGGCAATCTTGGCTTTTTCATTGACACGAATCCAACCAAGACCTGAGAAGACAACATCCGTCTTTTCATTAATAGTAAATTCATGGCGGACCAACTCTGGAAACTCTTTTAGTTCCTTACTAGTTGGCGGAACTAACAAAGTTCCCGCATGTTTCTGGTAAAAATCACTAGCACCCTGTAACTTGGTCCGATGGAGTTCAAGTTCATTGTCAAAAAACGCTGTGAAACCTTGGCGTTCGCCAGACACAAAGTCAAATCGTCCAAGACCTGCCAAGAACAAGGTTTGTTCTGGATTGAGCTGGTAGGTCTTTGGCTTGATTTCCTTCCGAGGGCTGATATATTTGAGATTTTTAGCCGTCAGGTAATGTGCCATCTGATGACGATGAATAATTCCTGGCGTATCGCAAATGAAAGAACCATCATCCAGAGGAATCTCAATCTTATCTAAAGTTGTCCCTGGGAATCGTGAAGTTGTGATAACATCCTTGTCCCCTGTGATTTCTTGAATAATAGCATTGATCAAGGTTGATTTGCCGACGTTGGTCACGCCGACTACATAGACATCCCGACCTTTGCGGTATTGTTCTATCTTTTCAATCAAATCCTTGATAGCCTGCTTGTTTTGGGCAGAAGTCAGGACTACATCGACTGGTCGCATCCCGATTTCATGCGCCCGTTCGGTCAACCATTGAGTGACCTTGCCTGTCTTGACAGACTTGGGTAAAATGTCCTGCTTATTGCCGACCAAAAGCACATCATTTCCTGAAATAAAGCGAGGCAAACCAGGAATGATTGAACCATTAAAATCAAATATATCAATAACATTGACCACCAAGGCATCACTCTCTCCCACACTATGGAGAAGTTTCAAGAAATCATCATCGGAGATATTGACATCGGAGATTTCATTGTAATGACGCAAACGGAAACAACGTTGGCAGTATAATTGACCAGTTTCTAAACCTTTTTCTAGGGCTGATTGAGGAGTAAATCCTGCAACATCTTTATCTGTCGTCTGAATATGAGCACCACAACCAATACAAAATAATTCTTCCACTTACATCTCCCTCCTATAGTCTATCGCTCCGTATGTAGCGATGATTTTTTTCATTGTCCGTCGTTCGCGCCAACGGTTAATCTGTGTATTAATAGAATCTGTCTGAATCAAGGGCTTGACTAATACCGACTTAAGTCCAACTCGCTTAGCCGCACGAATGTCTGTCATCAGCTGATCGCCAATCATGACAACTTCATGTGGCTGGACATTAAAGCGTTTCAGTGCACGGTTAATCCCAAAGGTGAACGGTTTGAGAGCGAAGGCTTCAAATTCAATCCCAAATTTTTCAACTGCCCGTTTGACACGCTCATATTTATTGTTGGAAACAACTACTACAGGAATTCCCGCATCACGTAAGTCATGTAACCATTGACGCATTTCTGGCGTTCCATCAGGATTATTCCAGGCAATTAAAGTATTATCCAAGTCAACAAGCACAACCTTAATTCCATGTTTTTTCAAGCTATCAACTGTCACATCATAAGCCTTTTCCAAGGCAAAATCTGGCATATAATTCTCTAAACTCACTATCGTCTCCAAAGGTTTTTATCAGGTAATTATACCATTTTTTTTAGAAAAATGCGAACCGATAATAGAAAACACTAGGATAAACCGAGTGCTCTCTGAATGGAATCATCTTGGTATCTCAATTAAATCTGACCTTTTTCCAAAATCCAATCCTTTGGAATAAAAATCATATGGGTCAGTAACCAGTCAATGTCAAGATTAAATTTTGAAAAAGCAAAACCAATCTGCTCTCATCCTCATCTAACCCTAAAATAGTCAATGCATGTCCGTAATCCGCATGGCTATCATCAAACAATCGCCATATCAGAGCACGATATATTAATTTTTTAGCATCACAGAGACTGTATTGTTCTCGGTATTCCGAAAATGACTGACAATCTTTCCCTTTCGGCTCCACACCTGTCATTTTTGCAATTGCAATTAGACTGTCATAATTATGATAGCGCAAAGTACTATTCAATGTTTGAGCTAAGCGAACGGCATAATCCAATGCTAAATCACTCACTTCAACAGCCACAGTTTCTAATTCTTTACGCAGGGGATTCAAGAGAGACGCAGCATATTGAGCCAATTCTTCACTAATGTCCTTGTCTACATTTTTAATATTTGGCAAGATAATATTTCGATCTTCTTCATTTCCTTTATAAATATTAAGCAGTAATCCTTGTTCACCAAGCCTTTCAATTCAGCATCGAAACCGGATTTTCTCTCTTTAGCATATTCTAGAAGTTTTTCATAATACACTTCTGGCAATACTATCTTGTCCAATATTTCTTGAAGTCTAGCTGTTCCCATGATATCCTCCTGCTACTTTATACTGCTATTCTAGCAAATTTACTTTTTTTGTAAACATTTTCAACTCGGAAATCTACCTGCTTATTTCACATAAAAAAACTATTGTCAAGCGCTATCAATAAAAGATATGTTCGTTGGATAAATATGTATTCTCGTAGAAAAGTTCTCGAGTCTTTTCATTAGCTGTTTCTAGGCTAAATACAGGACTTTAACAACCAAAAATGAAAACAGCCGACTGTGTCGACTGCTTTCATGGAGATTATATGAAAAAGAATAAAAATATTGTATCTTCCAATGCTTAAACAAACCTTAACTTAAAATACTTCTAAAAGACGCACGATTATTATCCTATAATTTTTATTAGGTTCAATGCACCTTACCAAAATAATCTCGTTCCATGTATTTGATTGATTGGTAATGCTTCTAATAAAGTTGGAACATTTTCTGTAGTTAATCCACCGCCAATAAGAATTTCAATTTTTCCATCCGCATAGGTTTGAATGTCTCGTAACCAATCGATATTCTGCAATGCTGAACCTGTCAGACTTCCACGCGTCAAAATCCGTGTTACTTCGTGACTTGCCAACCAGTCAATTGCTTCAAATTGACGACTACGAGGAATCTGATCAAATGCCATATGAAAGACAACTTGCTGACCTGTTGAAACAGCCAGCAATTGTTCTAAAGCTACCTCATCCAACCAATTTTCCTCAGTTAAAACACCATATACCAAACCATCTGACCCCAGCTCTATGGCGATTCTGCAATCCTCAACCATCATCTCAATTTCAGTTTGGTCATAACAAAAATTCCCTCCACGTGGACGAATCATGGTCATGACTGTGGCGTTCTGTTCATGAGCTAGTTGACAAACATGTTTGATCACTGCATAACTAGGGGTCGTTCCTCCAACCGCTAAATTATCACACAGTTCAACTCTTTGAGCACCCAGAGAAAGAGCTTTCACCACAGCTACATGATTTTCGGAACAAAATTCTTTAATCATCTTTATTCCTTTCAAGTCTTTTTCCTTTAGTACAACAAGAAAGAGTATATTAACCAATACTCTTTCTACTAATCATTAAATCTTTCAAGGAAATCAAAAGTACTGCGAGTAAAATCAACAACATCCCAACAAAGTCAATAGTATAAAATTGTTCATTGACCAACCATACCGCAAAAAAGACTGATGCAATCGGCTCAATCGAAGCCAATAGACTCCCGTTTACCGGACCAACTAAACTGACCCCCTTCAAAAAGGCTGTATAGGCGAAAATCGTCCCGACTCCGACAATACCTAGCAGGCCCAGTAAACTGCCACCATCAATAGGAAGTCGATGCTGCCAAGTTTGCAAACCAAGCGTGACTACAAAACCACCCATTAACATCCCTAAACCAATCACCGTTATACTGCCGTATTGACGAATCAATTTACCTGGCAAAATAATATATAGCGCATAAGTAAAGGCTGAGAAGATTCCCCAGAACAAACCGATTGGAGCCACTGACAATTCATCTAATTTGCCATGAGTCGCAATCAAAAATGTTCCTGCTACAGCTAAGATAATTGAAATCAACTCAATCCCTGATGGTTTTTCCCTATTTTTCAAACAGGTATAAGCTAAGACTAAGATAGGGCAAAGGTATTGTAAAACCGTAGCCGTTCCCGCATTGGTATGATAGACGGCTTGTAAATAAGCCGTCTGGTTAAGAAACAGACCCAACATCGCAAAAATAAAAATTCCCAACAAGGCTTTTCTATTTTTCAACACCATCAACAGCTGTTCTTTCGCTGTAGCATATGCCAGGCCAACGAGAAAGAATCCCGATACCAATAAACGCAGGGAGGTAATCATATCCACTGAAACACCACGAGACATCAAGTACTGTCCACTCACTCCAGACAAGCCCCAGGCTATACCTGCTATTAATGTAATCAGTGTCCCCAATCTCTTTTCCGCCATCATATCTCCTTCTCACACTGTGAATACTTCCATTATACCAAAAGAGCAGGACACCGTCCCACTCTTTCTTACATTTATGTTGCTAAACCTACAAATTCTACGAATCGTAGAAAGGCTGCCTGTCCTTCTGGAGTACGTTTGTAGACCCCTGCATCTTCCAATACACGCGCAAAAATTTGCCCCACTGACTCACGTACGACTTGTTCGACAGTTTCCTCTGTCACATCAGGATGATTGTTTTTTAAGTTTTCTGCCCATAGCTGATGGTAAGTAGCAACATGACTTTCTTGACCCAACAAGTATTTTTCAACTTCAGCCAACTCAGCTTTCAAGCGTGGAGGTAAAATCGCCAAGCCCATGACCTCAATCAGGCCGATATTTTCTTTCTTGATATGTTGCACATCTGGATGTGGATGATAAATGCCATCTGGAAACTCTTCTGAAGTTTGATTATCGCGGAGAACCAAATCCAGCTCGTACAAATCGCCTCGTTTCCGAGCAATTGGGGTGATGGTATGATGGGGAGTTCCATCTGTCTCAGCCTTAATCTGAACGCTATCATCTGAGTAGCTCCGCCATTTTTCTAAAATCTTAGCCGCTAGGCTCAAAAGCGCTGGCTTGTCATCGGAGTTCAATCTGATAACTGACATGGGCCACTTGACAATGCCTGCCGAGACGGTCTCAAAGCCGTCGAAGACCAGCTGGCGTTCTATCGGCGCCTGATCCATGGCAAAACTATGCCGCCCACCTTGATAGTGGTTGTGGGTCAGGATAGAGCCACCCGAGATGGGAAGGTCTGAGTTAGAGCCGACAAAATAATTTGGAAAGATGTCAAGCAAGTCCAACAGCTGTTCAAATGTTTGCGGACTAATGACCATGGGCACATGCTCTTGGTTCAAGAAGATGGCATGTTCATTGTAGTAAGCATAAGGCGAATATTGGAAGCCCCACTGTTCCTTGCCAAGATCCAAGCGAATAATGCGGTGATTGGCGCGTGCGGGATGATTAATCCGTCCCTGATAGCCTTCATTTTCCATACAAAGCAGACATTTCGGATAATTGCTAGTTTCTACCTTCGTCGCAGCTGCAATAGATTTTGGATCTTTCTCGGGTTTTGACAGATTGATTGTGATTTCTAAATCTCCATACTCCGTTTGAACCTGATAATAGATATTTTTAGCAATCGCAGCCATCTTGATATAGTCATTACGTTTGCTCAATTCATAAAAGTCACTAATCGCTTGATCTGGACTGTTCTGATAGGTCTGCCAAAAATTACGATCGACCCGACTTGGACTTGGTGTCATCAAATCCATCAAACAAGCCCCAACCATATCCTGTTCTTCCAGCAATTCTCCAACAAAACCAGATTGAACTCCATGAACCAAAAGTTCGTCTTTTAATTCAATCAATTCTTCTAGCTCTGTCTCAACCTCCAACACCTGATCCCCAACTAAGGCTAGAACCCGATTGCGCAGGTAAAGAGCATCCATTTCCTCAAAGCCACTATTGGCAATGACCTGCTCAACAAAACGATCCACCAATCCTGTCATCATTTCTCCAATCTATTTGCGAGATAAGACGCGAGAGCCTCCAGCAATCTCCGCTACATAAAAGCTTGGTTCATATCCAACCACTTCAGTATAGGTCTTACCAACATTTTCAGTAAAGGCTTCAACCTTATCCTTATGGACAATGGCAATACCACAGCCACCGAAGCCTGCACCTGTCATCCGAGCACCAAGAACGCCTTCTTGCTCCCAAGCTGTGTGAGCCAAGGTATCCAATTCCAAACCTGTCACTTCATAATCATGTTCCAAGGAAACATGAGAAGCATTGACCAAACGACCAAAGGTTGCCAAATCTCCTTCTTCCAAGGCCTTACGAGCCTGCAAGGTCCGTTGATTTTCTAAGACAGCATGGCGGGCACGCTTGATACGATTTTCATCCTTAATCAAATAACTATATTGATCAAAAGTCCACTCATCCAATTCTCCCAGCGTTTGAATATTCAAGACTGCATTCAATTCTTCGACTGCTTTTTCACATTCCGCACGACGCTCATTGTACTTAGAATCTGCCAATTCACGACGTTTATTGGTGTTCATAATGACAATCACATGGTCACCTAAGTCAAGTGGCACCAATTCATACTCCAAGCTATTGGTATCCAAATAAATGGCACGTTGGTCTGCTCCCATACCGATAGCAAACTGGTCCATGATACCAGAATTGACACCGATAAAGTGATTTTCCGTTTGTTTCCCAATTTTCACCAAATCAAGGCGAGTCAGTTCTAGACCATACAATTCTTCTGCGATGATTCCAATCAAGAGTTCTAGAGAAGCTGATGATGACAAGCCTGAACCATTTGGAATGTTACCATAGACAAAGACTTCCATACCTGTTTCAATGCTGTGCCCTGCTTCTTGCAAGAACTTAAGAACACCTTTGGCATAATTGGTCCAGTTATCCCCCTTATCAAAGATCAGATTGTTCAAATCCACTTCGATAATTCCAAGTTCTTCAAAGTTTGCGGAATAAAAGCGCAAAACTTGGTCATCCCGTTTGCGAGCAGCCCCGAAGGTCCCCAAGGTAATAGCCGCAGGAAAAACATGTCCACCATTGTAATCCGTATGCTCACCAATCAAATTAATCCGACCTGGTGAGAAGAAAGTCGCATCTGCCTCTTGACCAAACACATCGAGAAAGGCCTGCTTGAGTTGTTCTTTATTCATAAGAACCTCCTAGATTTTGTAATCGTTTTCTATCATTGTACAACTCTCTAAATAAAAAGTCAATATATTTACTAAAAATTTACTAATTTTAATTTTTATGCTATACTAGAGACAAATAAACAGGAGAAAAACATGGTTACAATCAAAGACATAGCAAAACAAGCCCACCTTTCCTCTGCCACCATTTCCCGCGTACTCAAGGGAGACCTGACCCTATCCGTCAGCCAAGAAACCCGCGACCGCATTTTCCACACGGCACAGGAATTGGGCTACACCAAGCACATTAAAAAGCAAGCACCTCAACAAAAAGGCACCATCGGTATTGTCCAGTGGTACACTGAGAGCGAAGAGCTGGCTGACCTCTACTACTATTCCATCCGTGCTAGCATCGAGCAGACCGCCAGCCTTCTCGGCTATCAAATCATCCGCTCCTTCAACGACTTGACCAATCCCCTCCTTCAAGGATTGGACGGCATCATCGCAGTTGGTAAATTTTCTTCTGGGCAAATAGCAGAGCTGGCCAGCCTATCTCCCAAGCTGATTTTTGTGGACTCTGACACACTGACCGAGGGATTCTCCTGCGTCACGACTGACTTTGAACACTCTGTTCAGACAGTTATTGACCACTTCCGTTCACAAGGTCTGACTGATATTGGCCTCCTAGTCGGACAGGAAGAAACCAAAGACGGACACCAACTGCCAACAGATCCCCGCCTGACTGCCTTTCGGACCTATCTAGTCTCCTTGGGCATGCTCCAAGAAGACTACATCTACCAAGGGAAATTCTCCACCCAGTCAGGCTATGAGCTGATGAGCCAGGCTATTTCCGATCTGGGCGATCAACTGCCCCCAGCCTTCTTCATGGCAAATGACACTCTAGCTGTCGGTGCCCTTCGAGCCCTTCAAGAGCGTCAAATCGCAGTGCCAGAACGGGTCCAGCTCATCACCTTTAATGATACAGCCATCACGCGCCAGGTCTATCCAGCCCTATCTTCTATCAGTGTCTTTACTGACGAAATGGGGCAGGAGGCCATGCAGCTGCTGGACCGTATCATAACAAGTCCAGCGCCCCACCATCCCCGTAAGATTAAACTAGGTACCCAGCTGGTTATACGGGAGAGTTCATACTAAAAGTGCATAAGAAAACCCGAGAATTCAACACGAACTCTCGGGTTTCTTCTATTCAATTTTAATCCAACAACTTAGCCAATTCCCGAGCCAAGAGTTGTTGAGCAACTTGTGGGTTGGCTTGTCCCTTGGTTGCCTTCATCAAGAAGCCTGTAAAGGCCTTATCGGCATTACGTTTGCCAGACTTGAAGTCAGCTACGGCTGCTTCGTTATCCGCAAAGACTTGGTGGATAATCGGAATGAGGACTGCTGGGTCTGAAATCTGCACCAAACCAGCCTTCTCAACATAAGCCTTAGCAGAACCACCTTCCTTAGCCAAGTGAACAAAGACTTTCTTAGCGATTTTAGATGAAATGGCTCCATCCGCAATCAAGGCAATCATTTCTACCAAGTTTTCTGGTGTTAAGGCGATTTGCTCAATGGTCTTGCTTTCTGCATTGAGGAACTGAGCCACTTCGCCCTGCAACCAGTTAGACACTTGTTTAGCATCACCACCGGCTGCCACTGCTGCTTCAAAGAAGTCAGACAGTGCCTTTGTAGACGTCAACTGACCTGCATCGTAGGCGGTCAAGCCCAAGTTTTCCACATAGTGAGCACGACGAGCCTTTGGAAAGACTGGCAATTCTGCACGCACTTCCTCAATCCAGCTATCATCAATCTCATAGAGTGGCAGGTCTGGCTCAGGGAAGTAACGGTAGTCAGCTGAACCTTCTTTGACACGCATGAGAATGGTTTCACCAGTAGATTCATCGTAACGGCGAGTTTCCTGCTGGATTTGACCACCTGAACGCAAGATTTTCGCCTGACGTTCTACTTCGTGTTGCAAGCCCTTGCGAACATAGTTGAAGGAGTTGAGGTTTTTCAACTCAGTCTTGGTACCAAATTTTTCTTGACCATAGGGACGAAGGGAAATGTTAGCATCCACGCGCATGGAACCCTCTTCCATCTTCACATCTGAAATACCAGTGTACTGAATAATTTCTTTAAGGGCTGTCAAGTAGGCATAGGCCTCTTCAGGCGAGCGCATATCGGCTTCTGATACAATCTCAATCAATGGCACGCCCTGACGGTTGAGGTCCACATAAGAATAACCGTCTGTTCCGTGGGTATTCTTACCAGCATCCTCTTCCAAGTGGGCACGCTCGATACGAATTTTCTTAGTCGTACCGTCTTCTAGCTCAATCTCAATCCAACCATTGTAGCCAATCGGCTCGTCAAACTGGGAAATCTGATAGGCTTTAGGATTATCAGGATAGAAATAGTTCTTACGGTCAAAGTGCATATCCTTGTGAATATCCATGTTCAAGGCCAAGGCAGCCTTGATACCAGCATCCACAACACCCTTGTTAAGAACTGGAAGGACGCCTGGGAAAGACCAGTCAATCACGTTGGTATTGGCATTTGGATCCTCACCAAAATGAGCAGATGAAGGCGAGAAAATTTTCGAGTTGGTATTCAACTCCACATGGACTTCTAGACCAATAATCGTTTCAAAGTTCATTAGTTAGCACCTCCAAAAATCACTGGTTGTTGCTTGTGATAGTCTGTTGTCGCTTCAAAGGCAGCAGCTACTTGGTAAATGGTCTCTTCTGAGTATTTTGGACCAATCAACTGCAAACCAACTGGCAAGCCTTCTACAAAACCAGCAGGAATAGAGAGCCCTGGTAAACCTGCCAAGTTTACAGGAATTGTTAACAAGTCCGCCAAGTACATGGCCACAGGGTCATGGTTAAGCGTGTCCAAACCAAAGGCAACTGTCGGAGCTGTCGGACCCAAAATCAAGTCATAGTCCGCAAAGACTTTTTCAAAATCCTGGATAATCAAAGTCCGCACCTGGCCAGCCTTCTTGAAGTAGGCATCGTAGTAACCAGATGACAAGCTAAATGTACCTAACATAATACGACGTTTGACTTCCTCACCAAAACCTTGGCTACGGGTTTTCACGTAAATCTCATCCAAGTTTGTCGCATCTTCTGCACGGAAACCATAACGGATACCATCAAAACGTTGCAAGTTAGAAGATGCCTCTGATGATGCGATAATGTAGTAAACAGCAACCCCATACTTAGAATGTGGCAGGCTGACTTCCTCAATAATCGCCCCCAAACTTTCCAAGTGCTTAGCAGCCTTAAGAATGGTTTCCTTGACCTGTGGATCAATCCCTTCGCCCATGTATTCTTTTGGCAAAGCAATTTTCATGCCTTTAATGTCTTGACCAATCTTGCTAGTAAAGTCTGCAATCTCATTAATAGTAGATGTAGCATCCTTAACATCATGACCAGAAACAACATTCAATAATTGGGCATTTTCCTTAACAGTCTGTGCAAATGGACCTATTTGATCAAGTGATGAGCCAAAGGCAATCAAGCCAAAACGTGACACTGTACCATAAGTAGGCTTCATCCCGACAATCCCATTAAAGGATGCTGGCTGACGAATCGAACCACCAGTGTCGGAACCCAATGACAAACGGACTTGACCGGACGCAACTGCAGCGGCTGAACCACCTGAAGAACCACCAGGAACTTTTGTTTGATCCCAAGCATTTTTCGTTGGTTTGAAGGCAGAGTTCTCATTCGAACCACCCATTGCAAATTCGTCCATATTGGTCTTACCGACAATAATCATATCCTTTGCGTATGCCTGAGCAACCGATGTCGCATTGAAAATCGGCTCGTAGTTATAGAGCATTTTTGAAGCGGCAGTGGTCAAAATCCCCTTAGTAGAGATATTATCCTTGACTGCCAAAGGAATCCCTGCCATAACATTGTCCGCATCAATCCCCTTTTCGTCCAAGGCGGCAGCTTGAGCCAAAGCCTTGTCTTCCGTAATAGTCAAGAAAGCATCCACTGCTCCCTCACGGCTTTTAATGTCTTCCAAGGTTGCCTTGGTCAATTCAAGAGCAGAAATCTCCTTTTTGACAAGGAGGTCATGCAATTCATCAATAGTTTTATTGTTAAAAGTCATTAGGCATCTCCTCCCCCATCTAAAATTGCTGGTACCTTGATATAATGATCTTGAGATTCAGGTACATTTTTAAAGAGTTCTTCACGACTCTCACCCTGTAGAGCAACATCTGCTCGCAAAACATTCTTACGATCAGCCATAGTTGTTGTTACTGCAACACCAGTTGTATCTACTTCATTGAGCAATTCAACCATATCAACAATTTTACTCAAAGTAGTCGCGAATTCCGCAGTTTCTTGATCCGAAAACTCTAGCTTAGACAGCTTGGCAACATGACGGACTTCAGCTTCAGAAATCTTCATTCTAACTTTCCTCCTAATGGAAATCTATCTTCTCATTATATCATATTTCTAACCCACAACAAAGGTTGAAATAACTGAGTATGTAAGATTATTCAGCAAAAAAACCAGTCCACAGACTGGTTCCTAAACATTATTCAATAACCGTCGCACCGAGTACATGACGTAGGTGATTCAGTGCAAATTGATGACTCTCCTCCGTCAATGCAGCAATTGCTGACGCAACTACTTCAATCCGATACCCCTTATTATAGGCATCGATAGCCGTATGGAGGACACAGATATCAGACAATACACCTGTTAGAACAACCGTATCCACACCACGTTCCCGCAAACGAATATCTAAATCTGTTCCAGAAAAGGCCGAATAATGCCGTTTGTCCATCCAACGGACACGCTCATGATCCTTATTTTCCAGATAAAAGTCTGCTAATGGACCATACAAATTCCGACCTGACGTACCGATGATATTATGAGGCGGAAAAAGCTTACTTTCAGGGTGAAACTCATCCCCTGTTTCATGCCCATCAATCGCAAAGAAAATATAATCTCCATTTTCAAATGCTTCAGATGTAACCTGAGCAATCCGTTCTGAGATGGCTTGTGCAGGCTTACCTGCAGTTAAGTTTCCCTCATCTGCGACAAAATCTATCGTATAATCTATTGAAATCAGTGCTTTTGTCATATTAGTAATCACGTTTCTTTATTTCATCAAAAATTGCTGGAATCAGTACTTTCAAATAAGTACCTTTCATTCCTAAGGAACGACTTTCAATAATCCCTGCACTCTCTAATTTACGTAGCGCATTCACAATAACAGAGCGTGTAATACCGATACGATCTGCAATAACAGATGCTGTCAACTGACCTTCATTGCCATTTAACTCACCCAAGATAGCTGCAACAGCTTTCATCTCTGAATATGAAAGTGTATTAACCGCCATATTCACAGCGGCGCGTCGACGAATATTTTTTTCATCTTCTTCTCTTTGGAAGTTCAACAATTGAATTCCAACCACAGTCGCAGCAATCTCAACCAAGATTAAATCATCATCAAGAAACTGACGATCATTCCGCCAAATAATAAGTGATCCAAAACGAATCCCTGTCACATGAATAGGGGCAATCGTAGTCAGACCATTTGGATAAGCCGAACGTGACTCAACAGGGATAGCCGTCAATTCACTTTCTACTGGCAAGTTCACTTGTGTATCATAAACCTGTGCAACTGCTTTAACATAACTTTCTGGAAATTGTTTGTTTTGGAAAAATTCTTCCACACGATCATTATTTGTCTCATAATTCATGTGGTAACCCAATACTTCACCTTCACTGTTAATGATGCAAGAGTTACAGTCGATGATAGCAGACAAATGATCCGCTATTGCATTGTAAGGCAATTCTTCTGCCAATTTCTCCTCGGAACGTTTCAAAATCGATGTAATGTTCCGTGTTTTTTCTAATAATGTTGTCATAAATTCCTCTTTACACTGTAATTGCTTTCAGTATAGCAAAAATTGAGTTAAATTTCAATAATTATCAGAAAATTTACTATTGTTGTTAAAATATTGACAATTTCTCACTCTGACATCAAAAAAGTCGGAGAACCCCCGACTTTCCTTCGCTCCTAACGTCGATATTGCGCTAAGAATCGTGTCATTTTTTCTTGGATTTCTGCTAGTTCGTCAACACGTGGTAAATAGACAATACGGAAATGATCTGGCTCTTTCCAGTTGAAACCTCGTCCATGAACCAACAATACTTTTTCTTGCTTCAAAAAATCAAGAACAAACTGCTCGTCATCATCAATTCGATACATTTCTCGATCAATTTTAGGGAAAATATACAGACCTGCTTTGGGTTTAACAGCAGACAGTCCAGGTATATCTTGAATCGCCCTTGTAATGAACTCACGTTGTTCATAAAGTCGCCCACCTGGAGTCAACAATTTATCAACAGATTGTACGCCACCTAATGATGTCTGCACCACCTGCTGGGCTAATACGTTGGAACATAGACGCATATTGGACAGCATGTTTAAGCCTTCGATATACCCTTTCACATGATGTTTAGGGCCTGATAACACCATCCAACCAACACGGAAACCACAGATACGATGTGATTTTGATAGACCATTCATCGTTACAACAAATAAATCCGGTGCCAAGGTCGCAATTGGAATATGAACCGCTCCATCAAATACCATACGGTCATAAATCTCATCAGAAAAAATAATGAGCTCATGTTTCCGAGCAATCTCAACGATTCCTTCCAACACTTCTTTTGGATATAAAGCACCCGTTGGATTATTAGGATTGATAAGAACAATAGCCTTAGTCCGTGATGTCACCTTGGATTCCATATCCGCTAAGTCAGGATACCAGTCTGCAGACTCATCACAAACATAGTGAACTGCATGTCCACCAGCTAAGCTTACCGCTGCTGTCCACAAAGGATAGTCAGGCATCGGTACCAACACCTCATCACCATTGTCCAACAAGCCCTGCATAGACATGGCAATCAACTCACTTACACCATTACCAAGATAAATATCATCAATATCAACATTTGGAAATTTCTTGAGTTGACAGTATTGCATAATCGCCTTACGAGCTGAGAAAATCCCCCGACTGTCCGAATAACCTTCTGATTTACGAGCGTTATGGATTAAATCACGAATGACCTCGTCTGGCGCAGTAAAACCAAATTCAGCAGGATTTCCGGTATTCAACCTTAAAATCTGCTCACCATTAGCACGCATCCGCATAGCCTCTTCCAAGACAGGACCACGAATATCGTACGCAACGTCATCTAATTTCATTGACTTCTCAAATTTTCTCATAAGTCACCTCGACTTTCTTATGGTTTATATTGTACTGTAAAAGTAAAAAAATCACAAGAATACTTTACATTTTTTCAAAAAAGACTTATAATAAAAATGTAAGCAAGTACACTGTTTATTTGTGTTCTCCACTTGAAAGGAGTGATTGGTATGTCTCAATCTTATAAAACAATTCTAGTCGCTGTTGATGGTTCAGCCGGTGCTGAACTAGCACTACACAAGGCTATCCACGTCGCAAAACGAAATCAAGCACGACTGATAATTGCCCATGTCATTGATACACGAGCGTTACATAACGTTGTTGCTTTTGATGCAACAGTCTATGAGTCTTTAGAACGTGAAGCTGAACTATTACTAGAAGATTATAAACAGGAAGCACTGAATGCCGGTATAGAAGATGTTCAAATCCGTATAGAATTTGGTAACCCAAAAACACTCTTGGCGATAGATATTCCAAAGGAAACCGGTGCTGACCTAATGCTACTTGGTGCAACTGGGTTAAATGCTTTTGAAAGATTGCTCATTGGTTCCTCTTCAGAGTATATCATGCGTCATGCAACGATTGACTTATTGATTGTACGAGAAGGCGAGAAAATTTTATAAAATCATAAAGGACTTGATTTTAGTGATCAAGTCCTTTCATCTGTCTCTTTAGCTCTACTTCAATTTTTCTTTCGGGAGCAAAACGTTCCTCCCAATCATTTGGCTTTAAAATTTTATGAGTGACTGGGTCAAAATGAGCACGTCCATCCGGAAATCTTTTGCCCATATTAGCTTCATGGACTAGCTGAAATATCGGTTCTGGATCCACTCCCATTAATACAAAAGAACCATAGGTAAAATACAAAAGGTCCAATAAAGCATCTACTTGGTCATGCAAAGAAACCTTTGCCTCTTTTTTACCTTCTACCTTGGCGGCAGCCTTATCTAATTCAGAGTGCAGCCGCTCAATCCCTTCTCTAAAACCACTCTCACTCTGTGAGGAAGCATGAACAAATTCAACAATTTCTTCTATCTTAAACCCTGCCCTGAAAACGGCTGTCTCAGAATCAAACTCCTTTGGAAATTCTTGAGTTTGACCATCCATCAGGTGGTGAAACTCTTTTACACGATTAAAATGTTGATCCTTACTTTTAAACATTTTGTTCCTCTACTAGATTAAAATGACGTAAGCCTTTATAGATACCATCCTTATTGTTAGTATCAGTTATATAAGAAGCCACTTGTTTTGCTTGCTTTGTCCCATTTTTCATGGCAACAGAATACCGAACCTCCCCCAACATCTCAATATCATTATTTGAGTCTCCAAAAACCATCACTTCATCGGTCGAAAAATGATAAAAATCTCCTAACCGTTTGATACCAATCAGTTTTGAATTCCCCTTACAAATAATATCCGTCGCATAAGGACTTGAACGAGTAAAAGTTAATTGTGGAAAATGCTCCGCTAATCGCTGCGCCTCTTTTTCCATCGTTAATAGCATCATTTGGTAAATGGGTTGAGTAATCAAATGATTGAAGCTCCCCTTATTTTGCGGTCTCACAATACGGATAATATGGTTAAAAATAAAGTTTACAAAGCCCGCACAAACTTCAGGGACCATACGTGAAAATCGATAAGCAAAATTCCCAGTCCCCATACTCATAATGCCACTACCAACTACCCCTAATGCAGTACCAAATGAAAGATCACGTTGGAATTTTTCGGCGTACGCAATCATTTTATCGATGTCCACTTTTTCAATTGGCTGGCTGAAAACCACTTCATCTCTTGTAAAAACATATTGTCCATTGTAAGCAACTGCCATATCAAGTCCCAGACTAGCCATATATTGTAAGATAAAGCGCGGATCTCGACCAGTTGCCAAACCAACCAAGATTCCTCTTGCTTTCAACTGGTTAATGGCAAGAATAGTTGACTTACTCACAGTTCGGTGGTCCGTCAATAAGGTTCCGTCGATATCAAAAAAAACTGCCTTCACTGTCAACCATCTCGCCTACTTTCATTAGAATTGTGTTACAATTAAGTATAGCATATTTTGAAAGAATCAGGAAAATTTATGAAAAAAATTCTCGTTCTCCATACTGGCGGAACAATTTCCATGCAAGCAGATCAAAACGGCGCTGTCGAATCAAGTCCCATTAATCCAATGACCCAAGTCACTTCACCATTAGAGAACATTGAAGTAGTGTCCGTTGATTTTTTGAATCTTCCAAGTCCTCATATTCAAATTGACCACATGATGATGATTTATAAAAAAATTAGAGAAGAAGCCTCCCATTTTGACGGGTTTGTCATCACACATGGAACTGATACCCTAGAGGAAACAGCATATTTTTTGGACACAATGTCTATTCCAAAAATGCCAATAGTCATGACAGGTGCTATGCGCTCTTCTAACGAATTAGGAAGCGATGGAATCTATAATTATAGAACTGCACTTCGTGTTGCTGCTGATGAAAAATCTGCTGACAAAGGTGTTCTTGTGGTCATGAACGATGAAATTCATGCTGCGAAGTATGTAACAAAAACACATACAACAAATGTTTCAACCTTTCAAACACCAACTCATGGACCCTTGGGCCTTGTAACAAAACGAGAAATACTCTTTTTCAAGGCAGCCGACAAACGTGTCCGCTTTGATTTACAGGCCATCAATGGTGTTGTCCCAATCATCAAATCATACGCAGATATGGATACTATCTTACTGGATGCACTTGTAGAGGGCCCCATTTCTGGCTTAGTAATTGAAGCCTTAGGAGCTGGAAACCTACCACCAGCAAGTATTTCAGCCATTAAAAAACTTATCAATAAGCAACTTCCTATCGTGCTCGTGTCACGTTGCTTCAATGGTATTGCAGAACCAGTATATGCCTACGATGGTGGCGGAATACAATTGGAAGAATTAGGTGTCTTATTTGTAAAAGAACTGAATTCCCAAAAAGCACGTATCAAATTACTGATTGCCGTAAATGCTGGCTTGAACGGGCAGGATTTAGCTGATTATATTCAAGGATAAAACAATAGGTGCACGTTTTTTCATGCACCTATTGTTTTTTGTTAAAAATAGATATTCTTAAAAATCAACCATTTTCATGGTAAGCCTCATGAAAAAGGTACGGCTCCAACAAACTACTTTCAGTCAATGGCTATATAACAAAAGACTAATAAGGTTTTATCTTCAGATTGAGAAAGAGAACATATTTGCACTATATATAACCCCTAAGGTTCCTCAAACATTTAATCCAATATCGATTGATGTTCTAAATTTTCCAGTAAACAGAACCACATTGGATTGTTCCGCCAATTTTCTTCCGTGACAATCCGCTGAGCCACACGCCTAGCCTCTTCTAAAATAGGATAATCCTCAATAATATTAGCAACTTGAAATTCCGGTAAGCCCGATTGTCGTGTTCCGAAAATTTCACCTGAACCCCGCATTTTCAAATCAACTTCTGCCAGAACAAAACCATCCGTTGTCTCGGTCATTGTGGCCATACGCTCTTTACCAGATTCTGTTTTAGGATCCGCGACCAAGATGGCGTAAGATTGCTTCACTCCACGACCTACACGACCCCGCAACTGGTGTAATTGACTCAGGCCGAAACGATCCGCATCCATAATGATCATTATCGTAGCATTCGGTACATTGACACCAACTTCTATAACTGTAGTTGAAACCAATATGTCCACATTGCCATGCTTAAACTCCTGCATGATTGCTTCTTTTTCATCATTTTTCATTTTTCCATGCAATAATTCAATCGATGCTTTTGAGCCAAAATGGTGTTCCAACTCCACTTTTAGATCAATGGCATTTTTTAAATCGAGCATCTCGGATTCTTCAATCAAAGGTGAAATAAAGTAAATCTGAGCCTCTTTTTTCAATTCCTTCTCAAGCCATGACAATAAAACTGGCAATTGAGCATGCTTCACCCATCTTGTTACAATTGGTTTCCTTCCTGCTGGTAATTGATCAATAATGGAAACATCCATATCTCCAAAAGCAGTGATTGCCAATGTTCGAGGAATTGGAGTAGCCGTCATCATTAGCACATCAGGGTTATCACCCTTTTCACGAAACAACTTCCGTTGTTTGACCCCAAAACGATGTTGTTCATCCGTAATAACTAATCCCAATTTGTGATAAATAACACCTTCTTGAATTAAAGCATGTGTCCCAACAATCATATGGACCTCCCCACTAGCAATATGCTCTAACGCCTCTCTTTTCTCTCCAACTTTCATACTACCAGTTAATAATGAAATTTTACATTCAGGAAATAAAGAACTAAGAGTTTCATAATGCTGCTCTGCCAAAATTTCCGTCGGAACCATTATTGCAGCCTGCATACCGGCAGTTACCGTAGCGTACATGGCTAAACCAGCAACAACCGTCTTACCAGAACCAACATCACCTTGTAATAAACGATTCATATGACCTGGATGCTTCATATTTTGTAAAATTTCATTTAAAGCATTCTCTTGCGCATCTGTCAGTGAAAAAGGCAAGGTTTCTATTTTTCTTTTAAGAGAGTCCTCAACATACTGAATTTCTAATCCATTTGAAATATTCCGATTATCATGTTTTAACAGTTGTAGCTGCAATTGGAAATATAATAATTCCTCGAATTTAACTCTTCTGAGAGCTTGGCGATATTCTTCCAAATCATTCGGAAAATGCATAGCATAAATAGCTCGTTTTCTATCCATTAATTGATAATGGCATAATAGAATCTCTGGAATATTTTCAGAAACCAAATCCAAATAACCCGTATCTACAGCAGAACGAATTAATTTCACAATACTGGCCTGAGAAATACCTTGTGAGACATGATAAACTGGCTGTAAGTCCTCGCTTTGATGCGATAAAATCTTAAGCCCAGTCAAACTAGCCTTCGCCTTATCCCATTTTCCCCAAACGACCAGTTCTTGTCCAGGAACAACCTTATCTGCCAAATATGATTGATTAAAAAAAGAGACAGAAACAACAATTTCTCCCTGCTTAATAGAAAATCTTAACCGATTTCGCTTCCCATAATATTGGAGCGTGGCCGGAGTTACAACCTGACCCTTTAAAACAGCTTTTTCCCCATCCTGCAAATCAAATACAGATTTAACTTCAAAATCTTCATAACGAAAAGGGAAATAAAGTAAGGCATCCTCAATTGAATCAATCCCAAGCTTACTAAACTTTTCAGCTGATTTTGGACCTATGCCAGGTAATACAGATATGTTATTCGATAATTTCATCATAGAACTATTATATCAAAAGAAAAGCAAATACGAGTTTTAAAAAAAAAAAAAAAGAGCATTAGCTCCTCAAAAATATAGTCCGTACGGGATTCGAACCCGTGTTACCGCCGTGAAAAGGCGGTGTCTTAACCCCTTGACCAACGGACCATATAAAATGGGCACGAGTGGAATCGAACCACCGACCTCACGCTTATCAGGCGTGCGCTCTAACCATCTGAGCTACGCGCCCAAACCATTATGAAAGTTTGGTAAAAAGAACGAAATGTTCAAAGCGGGTGACGAGAATCGAACTCGCGACAACAGCTTGGAAGGCTGTAGTTTTACCACTAAACTACACCCGCTTAAATGGGAGTTAACGGGATCGAACCGCTGACCCTCTGCTTGTAAGGCAGATGCTCTCCCAGCTGAGCTAAACTCCCAATGGGTGGGACTTAGCTCAGCTGGGCAATGAAGAAAACTTCGTCTTCCTCATCTCCAACTTGAAAGCTCGAATGCCTCTCACTTTCAACTAAGCTAAACTCCCATATGGAGATTTCTCTCCAAATCTTGCTAAGCGACTACCGTATCTAACAGGGGGCAACCCCCAACTACTTCAGGCGTTCTAGGGCTTAACTGCTGTGTTCGGCATGGGTACAGGTGTATCTCCTAGGCTATCGTCACTTAACTACTGAGTCTTGTCAACTCAAAATTGAATATCTATATTCTAACAAGAAAAACCAACGCTGTCAATATTGACTCGTGAGTATTTGTACTCGAACTAAAAAGCTACTGATTTAGATAAATCATACGCTTTTCTTTACGTTCTCTTTACTTATTCTTGGATAAGTCCTCGAGCGATTAGTATTGGTCCGCTACATGTGTCGCCACACTTACACTTCCAACCTATCTACCTGATCTTCTCTCAGGGCTCTTACTAACTTAATGTTATGGGAAATCTCATCTTGAGGTGGGCTTCACACTTAGATGCTTTCAGCGTTTATCCCTTCCCTACATAGCTACCCAGCGATGCCTCTGGCGAGACAACTGGTACACCAGCGGTAAGTCCACTCTGGTCCTCTCGTACTAGGAGCAGATCCTCTCAAATTTCCTACGCCCGCGACGGATAGGGACCGAACTGTCTCACGACGTTCTGAACCCAGCTCGCGTGCCGCTTTAATGGGCGAACAGCCCAACCCTTGGGACCGACTACAGCCCCAGGATGCGACGAGCCGACATCGAGGTGCCAAACCTCCCCGTCGATGTGAACTCTTGGGGGAGATAAGCCTGTTATCCCCAGGGTAGCTTTTATCCGTTGAGCGATGGCCCTTCCATACGGAACCACCGGATCACTAAGCCCGACTTTCGTCCCTGCTCGAGTTGTAGCTCTCGCAGTCAAGCTCCCTTATACCTTTACACTCTGCGAATGATTTCCAACCATTCTGAGGGAACCTTTGGGCGCCTCCGTTACCTTTTAGGAGGCGACCGCCCCAGTCAAACTGCCCGTCAGACACTGTCTCCGTAGATGATTAACCTACCGGGTTAGAGTAGCCATAACACAAGGGTAGTATCCCAACAGCGCCTCAATCGAAACTGGCGTCCCGATTTCATAGGCTCCTACCTATCCTGTACATGTGGTACAGATACTCAATATCAAACTGCAGTAAAGCTCCATGGGGTCTTTCCGTCCTGTCGCGGGTAACCTGCATCTTCACAGGTACTAAAATTTCACCGAGTCTCTCGTTGAGACAGTGCCCAAATCATTACGCCTTTCGTGCGGGTCGGAACTTACCCGACAAGGAATTTCGCTACCTTAGGACCGTTATAGTTACGGCCGCCGTTTACTGGGGCTTCAATTCAGATCTTCGCTTACGCTAAACCCTCCTCTTAACCTTCCAGCACCGGGCAGGCGTCACCCCCTATACATCATCTTACGATTTAGCAGAGAGCTGTGTTTTTGATAAACAGTTGCTTGGGCCTATTCACTGCGGCTGACTAAAAGTCAGCACCCCTTCTCCCGAAGTTACGGGGTCATTTTGCCGAGTTCCTTAACGAGAGTTCTCTCGCTCACCTGAGGCTACTCGCCTCGACTACCTGTGTCGGTTTGCGGTACGGGTAGTGTATACTTATCGCTAGAAGCTTTTCTTGGCAGTGTGACGTCACTAACTTCGCTACTTAATTTCGCTCCCCATCACAGCTCAATGTTACAGATACAAGCATTTGACTCATATCACACCTCACTGCTTAGACGGGCTCTTCCATTCGCCCGCTTTAGTTAGCCTACTGCGTCCCTCCATCACTATATACACTAGTACAGGAATATCAACCTGTTGTCCATCGGATACACCTTTCGGTCTCTCCTTAGGTCCCGACTAACCCAGGGCGGACGAGCCTTCCCCTGGAAACCTTAGTCTTACGGTGGATGGGATTCTCACCCATCTTGCGCTACTCATACCGGCATTCTCACTTCTATGCGTTCCAGCACTCCTCACGGTATACCTTCTTCACACATAGAACGCTCTCCTACCATAACACTTTCGTGTTATCCACAGCTTCGGTAAATTGTTTTAGCCCCGGTACATTTTCGGCGCAGGGTCACTCGACTAGTGAGCTATTACGCACTCTTTGAATGAATAGCTGCTTCTAAGCTAACATCCTAGTTGTCTGTGCAACCCCACATCCTTTTCCACTTAACAATTATTTTGGGACCTTAGCTGGTGGTCTGGGCTGTTTCCCTTTCGACTACGGATCTTAGCACTCGCAGTCTGACTGCCGACCATAAATCATTGGCATTCGGAGTTTATCTGAAATCAGTAAACCGAGATGGCCCCCTCATCCAAACAGTGCTCTACCTCCAAGATTCTCAATGTCGACGCTAGCCCTAAAGCTATTTCGGAGAGAACCAGCTATCTCCAAGTTCGTTTGGAATTTCTCCGCTACCCACAAGTCATCCAAGCACTTTTCAACGTGCCCTGGTTCGGTCCTCCAGTGCGTCTTACCGCACCTTCAACCTGCTCATGGGTAGGTCACATGGTTTCGGGTCTACGACATAATACTAATCCGCCCTATTAAGACTCGGTTTCCCTACGGCTCCGTCTCTTCAACTTAACCTCGCATCATATCGTAACTCGCCGGTTCATTCTACAAAAGGCACGCTCTCACCCATTAACGGGCTCGAACTTGTTGTAGGCACACGGTTTCAGGTTCTATTTCACTCCCCTTCCGGGGTTCTTTTCACCTTTCCCTCACGGTACTGGTTCACTATCGGTCACTAGAGAGTATTTAGGGTTGGGAGATGGTCCTCCCAGATTCCGACGAGATTTCGCGTGTCTCGCCGTACTCAGGATACTGCTAGGTATAAAGACTATTTCAAATACGAGGCTGTTACTCTCTTTGGCCTACCTTCCCAGGTAGTTCTTCTATACTCTTTAAGTCCACTTTGCAGTCCTACAACCCCGAGGAGTAAACTCCTCGGTTTGCCCTCCTGCCGTTTCGCTCGCCGCTACTAAGGCAATCGCTTTTGCTTTCTCTTCCTGCAGCTACTTAGATGTTTCAGTTCACTGCGTCTTCCTCTTCACTACCTTAACAGTAGTGAGTGACAGGCTTTACCTGCCGGGTTCCCCCATTCGGACACCCCTGGATCATTGCTTACTTACAGCTCCCCAAGGCATTTCGTCGTTAGTCACGTCCTTCTTCGGCTTCTAGTGCCAAGGCATCCACCGTGCGCCCTTATTAACTTAACCTTATAATCGTACTCAGACTAGAAAACTAGTGATTTAAATAAATCATACGTTTTCCTTAACGTCTTCGTAACTTGTTTTAACCTAATTTTTTTAAAAATTAGAAAACTCATTAAATATTCACAGCGTTTTCGGTTTATTTTCTTGTTACTATTTCTTTATGTATCTTTTCAAATACATAAGGATTGTTTGATAGATATTCAATTTTCAATGGACAAGTTTAGGATATGAACGACGGTCGCTTCTGCGAAACTTCTGTAGAAAATTAGGAATCTGACGATGTGTGTCTTGCACACAAGGAAGATGATCTATTTTCCTAAGAAGTTAGTCGTGAATTCAACTTCACTGGTATTCAGTTTAGTAGGATTTCTATCCTAATGGAGCCTAGCGGGATCGAACCGCTGACCTCCTGCGTGCAAAGCAGGCGCTCTCCCAGCTGAGCTAAGGCCCCACGTATAATTACGTGTTTACTGTATTGTTAAATAATATTAAGGGACTTTTGAGAAGTCAAATTTTATTCGAACTAAAATCCTAGTGAAAAAGATAAACTTCCTTGTGTGTTGAACACACTACGTCAGTTTCCTATTTTCATACGGTTTTCTTAACGTTCTCATTACTTGGTTCAAAACCTCTCAAAATTAAAGAAGACTAACGTACAGGTTCCTTTTCCTTAGAAAGGAGGTGATCCAGCCGCACCTTCCGATACGGCTACCTTGTTACGACTTCACCCCAATCATCTATCCCACCTTAGGCGGCTGGCTCCAAATGGTTACCTCACCGACTTCGGGTGTTACAAACTCTCGTGGTGTGACGGGCGGTGTGTACAAGGCCCGGGAACGTATTCACCGCGGCGTGCTGATCCGCGATTACTAGCGATTCCGACTTCATGTAGGCGAGTTGCAGCCTACAATCCGAACTGAGACTGGCTTTAAGAGATTAGCTTGTCGTCACCGACTTGCGACTCGTTGTACCAGCCATTGTAGCACGTGTGTAGCCCAGGTCATAAGGGGCATGATGATTTGACGTCATCCCCACCTTCCTCCGGTTTATTACCGGCAGTCTCGCTAGAGTGCCCAACTGAATGATGGCAACTAACAATAGGGGTTGCGCTCGTTGCGGGACTTAACCCAACATCTCACGACACGAGCTGACGACAACCATGCACCACCTGTCTCCAGTGTTCCGAAGAAAAATCCTATCTCTAGGACGGTCACTGGGATGTCAAGACCTGGTAAGGTTCTTCGCGTTGCTTCGAATTAAACCACATGCTCCACCGCTTGTGCGGGCCCCCGTCAATTCCTTTGAGTTTCAACCTTGCGGTCGTACTCCCCAGGCGGAGTGCTTAATGCGTTAGCTGCGGCACTGAGTCCCGGAAAGGACCCAACACCTAGCACTCATCGTTTACGGCGTGGACTACCAGGGTATCTAATCCTGTTCGCTCCCCACGCTTTCGAGCCTCAGCGTCAGTTACAGACCAGAGAGCCGCTTTCGCCACCGGTGTTCCTCCATATATCTACGCATTTCACCGCTACACATGGAATTCCACTCTCCCCTTCTGCACTCAAGTTTGACAGTTTCCAAAGCATACTATGGTTAAGCCACAGCCTTTTACTTCAGACTTATCAAACCGCCTGCGCTCGCTTTACGCCCAATAAATCCGGACAACGCTCGGGACCTACGTATTACCGCGGCTGCTGGCACGTAGTTAGCCGTCCCTTTCTGGTAAGTTACCGTCACTGTGTGAATTTTCCACTCTCACACACGTTCTTCTCTTACAACAGAGCTTTACGATCCGAAAACCTTCTTCACTCACGCGGCGTTGCTCGGTCAGGGTTCCCCCCATTGCCGAAGATTCCCTACTGCTGCCTCCCGTAGGAGTCTGGGCCGTGTCTCAGTCCCAGTGTGGCCGATCACCCTCTCAGGTCGGCTATGTATCGATGCCTTGGTGAGCCGTTACCCCACCAACTAGCTAATACAACGCAGGTCCATCTCATAGTGAAGCAATTGCTCCTTTCAAGCATTTACCATGTGATAAATACTGTTATGCGGTATTAGCTATCGTTTCCAATAGTTATCCCCCGCTATGAGGTAGGTTACCTACGCGTTACTCACCCGTTCGCGACTCATGATTAATGGTGGAGCAAGCTCCGGTATCAATCATGCGTTCCACTTGCATGTATTAGGCACGCCGCCAGCGTTCGTCCTGAGCCAGGATCAAACTCTCATTAAAAGTTTTGATTCAAACTCAAGCTATTGCTAGCTTTCCGTTTTATTGTTTTTTGTTTTGTCATTGACGATTTATCCTTAGATAAATCACCCTGCACGTTTGGTTCGTCTTCTTTAATTTTCAAAGGTCTTGTCGTTGTCACGTCCTTGCGACAACTATATTAGTTTATCACTTCTTCAAGGTCTTGTCAATACTTTTTTGAAACTTTTTTTCGTTCCCTTTGTATCGATCGACCTCAAGAGACAACTCAATTATTCTATCATCTTCACTTACTATTGTCAACTGCTTTTTTAAACTTTTTTCGTTTTTTTAAGCTGACTAGTCTTGCGAGACAACTTAACTATTCTATCAAATCTTATCCATCATTGTCAAGTAGTTTTTCCTGTTTTTTTCACTTTTTTATTTTTAACGATTCAGTAAATCGTTTAGAGTTGAAAAATCAGAGTGTCATAGCAAAGATTATATTCTGTGACAATTCAATAAACAGTGGTTATGTATTAACTTTTTTGTAGGTAATGTAATGTAGGAATTATAGTAATCATTGTTCATGTCTACTGGTTGAAGCTAGAGCTATGTTCGTTTCTTATTTTACGGTGGTAGAAGTATGGTTCTACTAGAGAATTTCAGTTAGCAGGGAGAGTAAATTCTATTCAAAATCTTATCTGATAAAAAAATAGAAGACAATCTTATCAGACTATCTTCTTTATATGGATTTGTTTTCTACTGTTTCAATACACCAAGAGATAAGCTTATCGAGTCGTTCAAATTGATTTGTCATATGGAGATAGCCCAAAACTGCCTCAAAACCTGTAGACATACGATAAGTCACAATATCTGCATTTTTAGCCTTTGTATGGCTATTTGCATTACGACCTCTTCGATAGATTTCTTCTTCTTTCTCATTTAATAGCTGAGCTTCTAAGAGAGCTACGATAAGATTGGCCTGTGCCTTTGCCGAGACGTATTTATTTGCTTCACTGTGTAATTTGTTGGGCTTAGTCAATCCCTTGAATATCAAATGTCGCCTTATATACATAGAATATACTGCGTCACCTTCAAAAGCAAGAGCGATTCCGTTGATAAGGTTCACATCAACTACACTAGTCACGTGTCCACCTCACGCCATCTTTTGTATCTAATAATTTAATCCCTTGCTCCGCCAATTCATTCCGAATACGGTCCGCTGTTGCAAAGTCCCTATTGGCACGCGCTACTTGCCGCTCCTCAATTAAGGCTTCAATCTCACTGTCTAAGACCTCTTCCTCAAAGACAATTCCAAATACTGCCAACATTTTTCCAAAAGCTTCCTTGACAATGGCATCATAGTTTCCAGAGTTGATCCATTTTGCAAAGTCGAAAATAGCTGTAATGCCATTTGCAGCATTAAAATCATCATCCATTGCGGTCTCGAACGCCGCTAAATGTTTAGCCAATACCGTGTGTTCAGACACATTCAGCACTGGTTGAGTATAGGTGTTTTTTAAGTATTTTAAATTAGTTTCCGCATCGGAGATAGCTTTCTCCGTGTAGTTCAGTGGTCGGCGGTAGTGCTGGGTAGCAAGGAAAAATCGTAAAACTGGCCCATCAATTTTCTCCAACATATCATGTGCAGTTAAAAAATTCCCCAATGACTTGGACATTTTTTCATCATTGATATTGAGCATGGCATTGTGCATCCAGTAATTTGCGAATGTCTGTCCTGTTTTACATTCTGATTGGGCAATCTCGTTGGTATGGTGCGGAAACTCTAAGTCTGCTCCACCACCATGAATATCTATGGTGTCTCCCAATATCTCTGTTGCCATAACCGAACATTCGATATGCCATCCTGGACGCCCGTGACCCCACGGACTTTCCCATGACACTTCTCCTGGCTTTGCTGATTTCCACAAGGCAAAGTCAAATGGATGTTCTTTCAACTGCCCCTCTCCATCGACACGCCCAGATGCTCCAGCTTCTAAGTCTGACAAAGTTTTATTGGACAAACGGGCATAATTTCTTGCCTTTTCAACACGGAAATAAACATCGCCAGAAGCTTCATAGGCGTACCCCTTGTCAATCAAGACCTGCACAAAATCAATGATTTCATCCATGTAGTCAATAACACGAGGATTTTTGGTAGCTGGTTTGACACCTAACTTTGCCACATCTTCCTTGAAAGCTGCGATAAATTTATCAGAAAGTTCCTTTGTTGTCATACCAGCTTCATTTGCAGCCTTTATGATTTTATCATCCACGTCCGTAAAGTTAGAAATGTAGGTCACATCGAACCCACGGTATTCAAAATAACGGCGGATGGTATCAAAAGCTACCACACTCCGAGCATTTCCGATATGGATATAATTGTAAACCGTTGGACCGCAGACATACATCTTGACCCTCCCTTCTTCCAAGGGCACAAAATCACGCAAACTGCGAGTCATGGTATCGTAAATTTTAATCATAGTTTCTCCATTACTTCTGAGTATTCTTTAGGACTTGATACTTTTGATATAATTTTACTAGCCAATAAGCTGTCGCTGCCAACCAGATCATCCCAACCTGCCAATTACCTTGTGAAAATTTAAGGATAAACATGATTGTCCCAGCAACGGCGGTCAACACATAAGGCCAATTTTGTCTTACTAATTTTTTTAACATGATCTACTTTCTAATTTTCTTGCAATCGCCATGGCCACTTCAAAGAAGGTCATACTGTCAGCCGTCCGTTCCTCTCGACGGACATCCCATTCATTTTTGTGGTGATCCACATAGTCTGCCGTGTAGAAAAATTGATAGACCTTGGCCTGACGAAAGTTTGCCCAGGCCATGATAGCAGAAGCTTCCATATCAACCACCATTGCCCCAGCAGTCAAGCGACGTTTAACCTTAGCTGCTGTTTCTCTATAAAATGCATCTGTCGTCCATGTCTTAGTCCGAACATGTTCAATTCCTGCTTGATCCAAGGCTTCTTCCATGGTCAATAATAGTTCCGAATGATAGCTAATCTCATCACTGGCTGGTGCATAATGATAACTAGTTCCCTCATCACGTAAGGCTGAACTTGGTAGAATAATCTTATCTACTGCAATAGACCGATCCAGTACTCCACAAGTACCAAATACAATAAAATTTTGAAACCCTTTGGCTTTCAATTCTTCTAGGTTCCCAACAATCATAGAAGCTCCAATTGGGGCTAACATGACACCAACTCTCACTCCACTTTCTTCATAAATATACCATGGCAACCGGCCATTTAGATTGTGAAGAGCTCCACCCTCATATACATTTTCTAACTCGGCAACTCTCTTAATAATTTCTCCATTAAATGACAGAATTAAAGTATTACAGGTTTCACCACCACCCCGAATAGAGGTATCTGTCGGTTCAATGACCGCAGAGGTATTTTCAAATTCTTCTAGTAGCATTTTCCCTCCGAATCTTGTCCCTTAAACCTATAAATCAACTCTACAAATGCGAGGAGCGATGGCTAGCTTCTCTTAGTTCTGCTAGCTTGGTTGTGTAGTATTCACGACCGCCTTCCATATCATGAATGGCTTGCTCATCTTTTTTCCCATGAACACGGACAATTTTAGCAGGCATACCGACAACTGTCACGTCTGCTGGAACATCTGCTAAGACAACAGCAGCAGCACCTACTTTCGAATTTTCTCCGATTTCAACTGGGCCAATCACCTGGGCATGAGCAGAAACGAGTGCCCCTTTTCGAACTGTTGGATGGCGCTTCCCTGTATCCTTCCCTGTTCCTCCAAGAGTTACTCCATGGTATAACATTACACCAGATTCGACAATTGCAGTCTCACCAATTACCAATCCTGCGCCATGATCAATAAAGACTCCCGAGGCAATTTCTGCACCTGGATGAATTTCAATGTTGGTCCAAAATCGCCAAAACTGACTGTGCATCCGAGCTAATAATTTAAAACCATTTTGCCACATCCAGTGAGAGAGACGATGAGCAGCCAGTGCCTTGACTCCTGGGTAGGTCAAAAGGACTTCCAAGGAGTTCCGTGCCGCCGGATCTTTTTCTTTTACAATTTCTATGGTATCCTTCCACCAACCCATGACTTCTCCTTCTAGCGAGAAGACAAGTCCATTTCGGGACTTGCCTACTTCACCATTATTTTATATCTACTTTATGAAATTTAAATTCACCAAAGTTATTATCTTTTTTCTCTTTGTATTCTTTATGACGACGAGGTTTTTCTGAACGTTCACGTTTTTCTGGTTCCACGTAGCCTTCTGGTTTTGGTAGAAGGGCTTTCATAGAAGCATCAATACGTCCCTTATCATCAATTTTTATCACCTTAACATCTACAACATCGCCAACCTCAACCAAATCTTCTGGTTTATTGACACGTGTCCAAGCCATTTCAGAAACGTGGACGAGGGCATCGGTCTTGTCAAAAAGGTTGACAAAGGCACCGAATTTCTCCAAACGAACCACTTTTGCTTGGAAGACTTCGTCCACTTTTGCTTCACGGACAAGACCAGCGATGATTTCTTTTGTGCGCTCAATTGCAGCACGGTCTGGTGAGAAGATCGCCACAAGACCGTCTTCGTCGATATCAATTTTCACGCCAGTTTCTGCAATAATCTTATCGATGGTTTCACCACCCTTACCAATAACAATCTTGATCTTGTCCACATCAATCTTGATAGTGTCAATCTTCGGCGCAGTTGGTGCCAAGTCAGGACGAACTTCTGGAATAGCCGCTTCGATGACATCAAGGATTTCAAAACGTGCCTTCTTAGCTTGTGCCAAGGCTTCTTCCAAGATTTGTGGTGTGATACCGTCAATTTTAATATCCATTTGAAGGGCTGTGATACCGTCACGAGTACCAGCTACCTTGAAGTCCATGTCGCCGAAGTGGTCCTCAAGACCTTGAATATCGGTCAAGACGGTGTAATTGGTACCGTCTGAGATCAGACCCATAGCAATCCCTGCAACGGGTGCCTTGATTGGCACACCACCTGCCATAAGGGCAAGGGTGCCAGCTGTGATAGATGCCTGTGAAGAAGAACCGTTTGACTCCAAGACTTCTGCCACCAAGCGGATAGCGTAAGGGAAGTCTTCCAAGCTAGGCAAGACTTGCTCAAGAGCGCGCTCACCTAGAGCACCGTGACCAATCTCACGACGACCTGGTGCACCGTAACGACCAGTTGAGCCAACTGAGTATTGTGGGAAATTGTAGTGATGCATGAAGCGTTTCTTGTACTCATCATCCAAACCATCGATGATTTGGGTTTCACCCATTGGTGCCAAGGTCAAGACAGAAAGGGCTTGCGTTTGACCACGGGTAAAGAGACCTGAGCCGTGAACATTTGGCAAGAAGTCTACTTCTGCATCCAAAGGACGAATTTCATCAACACGGCGACCATCTGGACGGACCTTGTCTTCAGTAATCAAACGACGAACTTCTACATGCTCCATAAGTTCCAAGATTTCATGGACATCACGCATGATATGGTCAAATTCTTCGTGCTCAGCGTATTTTTCTTCGTAAGCTGCGATGACAGTCTCGCGAACGGCATTGGTCGCATCTTCACGGGCCAATTTTTCTTCAACCTGCACCGCTTTTTTCAAATCGTCATTGTAAGCTGCAACAATCTCAGCCTGCAATTCCGGGTCCACTTGAAGAAGCTCCACATCTGCTTTTTCCTTACCAACTGCTGCCACGATTTGATTTTGGAAATTCAAGAGTTCTTGAATGGCTGCATGACCTTTCAAGAGTGCTTCCAACATCACTTCTTCTGATAATTCTTTGGCACCCGATTCAACCATGTTGATAGCGTCTTTGTTACCAGCAACTGTCAATTCTAAAAGGGATGCTTCTTGTTGAGCTTGATCTGGGTTAATAATCAATTCGCCATTAACATAACCAACCTGAACACCAGCAATTGGACCATTGAATGGAATGTCTGAGATTGCTAATGCCAATGAGGAACCAAACATGGCTGCCATTGGAGCAGATGCATCTGGATCATAAGAAAGCACTGTGTTGATGACTTGAACTTCGTTACGGAAACCTTCCGCAAACATTGGACGAATCGGACGATCAATCAAACGAGCTGTCAAAGTAGCATCCGTCGATGGACGTCCTTCCCTCTTCATCCAACCGCCAGGAAATTTACCAGCAGCATACATCTTTTCTTCGTAGTTAACTTGGAGGGGGAAGAAATCACCAGTTGCCATTTTCTTAGACATAACCGCTGCAGTTAATACTGTTGAATCTCCATAACGAACAACTACTGCACCATTGGCTTGTTTGGCAACCTGACCAGTTTCAACGACTAGTTTCTTGCCAGCAAAAACCGTTTCAAATACTTGTTTTGACATGAATTGTCTCCTGTTTTTTTCTGAAATTTTTCTTGCGTGTTTTCTACAAAAGACAATCAAACAGCTTGTTTCACTCTCTTTTGCACAAAACCACGCTTAAACTTTATTTTATCATATTTTAGAGAGAAATAAAGGCTTGAAAGTTGATTTTGACAAGAAAACTTCACCATGGTACACTATCAAAAACATCTGGAGGTGGAAAATGGAAACATTGTATCTGGTAAAACCAAGTCTGGCAAAGAAAGAGGAGATTCTCGCTTATAAGCAAGCCTTCACAGGCGAACACTTGCATGGTGGCAGCCATCTTCAGCAAATGGATAACTTCGAGGAATGGCTGGAGCACGTTGAAAACGAAGCATCTCCAGCGACCTGTCGTCCCAACCGCGCTCCTTCTTCAACTTTTATCTGCATTCGCGAGCAGGACAAAAAAATGGTGGGCATTTGCAATATCCGCCATCATCTCAATCAGGAATTTTTGGTCCATATCGCCGGTCACATCGGCTACTCCATTCATCCGAATGAACGGCGCAAGGGCTACGCCAAAGAGCAATTGGCCCTCGCTCTGCAAGAAGCCAAAACTCTGGGCATCAATCGCGTCCTCATTACTGCAGCCGACTGGAACATTGGCTCTCAAAAAACGATTTTAGCCAACGGCGGCGTCTACGAAGATACCCGCATCGATCCTGACGACGGCGACCGCATGCTCCGATATTGGATTAAAAATTTGTAATATAAAAACCTGAAATGCATAATAATTTTCTAAATTATTACGATAAAAAAAACACAGCTCAGTATACAAGATACTGGTGCTGTGTTTTTTGTTTCTATACCTGCTAATTAACGACGCAAGCCAAGTGAATTGATTAATTCGCGGTAACGGTTAACATCTGTGCGGCGGAGGTATGCCAACAAGTTACGACGGCGACCGATTTTTTTCATCAAACCACGGTAAGTTGCGTGGTCTTTTTTGTGTTGTTTGATATGGTCGTTCAGGTGGTTGATTTCCCAAGTAAGTACTGCTACTTGTACTTCAACTGAACCTGTGTCGCCTTCATGACGCGCATATTGTGCCATGATTTCATTTTTTTTCTCTTTTGAGATTGCCATAATGTATACTCCTTTTTATTGAGCTCAATCCGAGTGACAGGTTGGCGACCCGTGACCAAGAAAAAGCTAGATTTGTCCTTTTGGACCTTATCCATTCTATCAAGGAACGGTGCTTTTGTCAACTGATTTGAGCAATTGCTGAGCTGCTCTGCTATCTCTCCGAAAGAACTGTTTGAACTGTTTCAATTAAGTCATTTTTCCATATTTCAATCGCATCTACATGCAAGGCAAAATCGAAATCCTTGAGATTCACTTGAACCTGCAATCTGTCTTTTTGGTAACGAGCCATCAGCACGATTTGATCCAACCCTTGCCCCATATACCAATAGATAGCTTCTACACTTGGATTGTCCACAACATCTCCATGTATTCTGACCGCAACTTCATTTAAGCTGACTGAACTAGTATCAAAAATACGACCATATTCGTGGTCTGCCATTACATCTGTCTCATACCAAATATGAAGAGTGTTGCTATACATTTCTTTTGCTAATTCTTTCATGAGCTTCACCTTTTTCCCTTTACTATACCACAATCCAAAAAAGCCAGCCTGAGCTGACTTCAAAATTGAGTGTAATTACTTGGCTTTTTCAGCTTTGGGCAAAACGAGGTTAAGGATAATCCCAACGATTGCCGAGAGGGCTGTTCCTGAAAGGGTAATTGCACCAATATTCAGAACTGCACCACCAAGTCCTAATACCAACATAGAACTTGCAACAATTAAGTTACGAACTTGACCAAAATCTACTCGACTTTCAATCAATACTTTCAAACCATTTGATGCAATAACACCATATAGTAAGATGGACATTCCCCCGAGAACGGCACTTGGAATGGTAGAAATGAGAGCTGTAAATTTACCCAAGAATGAGAAAGCAATTGCAATCAAAGCAGCATTGCGAATAACCGATACTGACGCGATGCGAGTCATACCGATAACCCCTGTATTTTCTCCATAAGTCGTATTGGCAGGACCCCCGATTAAAGCTGAAACAGCTGTCGCTACACCATCACCAATCAAGGTACGACTGAGACCTGGGTTTTTCAAGAACTGACGACCACAGATTTGGCTGAGAACTGTATGGTCACCGATATGTTCAGCTACAGTAACTACAGCAATTGGTAAAATAGCAACCATCTCAGGTCCGAAGTAAAAATTATACGATTTGAATACACCTGTTTCAAATGGTAAATAGAATCCTGGCAACTCAAACCATGCTGCTTCGAGCACAGGTGTGAAATCCACCAGACCAAGCAAGAGAGCAACAATATAACCACCGATGATGGCAATTAAGAATGGAACAATCTTGGCGAAGCCTTTCCCTTTGGTATTGACAAAAGCTGCGATCAAGAAAGTGACAATGGCTACAACAACATTTTTCCAGTCACCATCCGCCACAAAACCTGCAGAAGTAACTGCCGAATTGGCAAGACCAAGACCGATAACGATAATCATAGGCCCAATAACCACGGGTGGTAATAGAGTATCAATCCATTTTGTACCAATGGCTTTGACAAGCCCTGCAATCAGTACATAAATCAGACCAACAAAGAAAATACCTGTTTGTGCTGCTGAGATATCTCCGCCCATTTCTTTAATAGCTAAGGCCATAGCTGAAATATAAGCAAATGAAGAACCAAGATAAACCGGTACTTTAAATTGAGTAGCTACTTGGTAAATCAGGGTTCCAATACCAGATGCAAATAGGGCCACGGATACGGGCATTCCCAAAATCAAAGGCACTAAAATCGTTGCACCGAACATGGCAAACACGTGTTGGAAACTGAGCAAAATCCCTTGAAAAGGAGCTGGTTTCTCATGGACATCAAACAAAAGGTTGGCTTTTGTATTCATCATTCTCCCGCTCTGGGTACACAAAAAGACCCAGACTTTCTAAATTTACATAGTCATAGGCCCTTAATGAATTATCCTGTTGTCTTTCTCACCTCACGGGATGAGTTTAAAAACCTACGCTTTTGGTATTGTATCATAATCTTTCGGATTTTGGCAAGGAATTTTAAAAAGTTTTATTTTTTAGGAAAATGGCAGAGCGAGGATAAGAACTCGATTGCTTATTCGAGTTCATCTATCAGCTTTTTTTCCACCTGCTTCTGACGGTACTTATTCGCCCAAGAGAGAAGATTCGCCAATAAGAAAATGAGACTTGTGATAGAAAGAAAGAATATCAAAATCACCGCCCAAAAATGCCAATTCCAGACACCAGAATAATGCTGTCCATAGGTCTGGTAGTTGGTCCAAGCCATTAAAATCGTTGTCCCAGTAATTACCACTCCTATGTAAAGGTAGCCCTGCCAAGAAGTTCCCCGTTCCATATCAAGCCCCTTCCTCCAATAACCGTAAAAGAGATAGACTGAAACTACCAACATGGCAAACAGTTCAAAAACATAGGTATCAAACGGCCATTTTAAGACCAGGCTCTTGATTAGAAATGAGAGGGGCAAAAGAAAATTCATGGTCCTGCCTACCCAGGCAAAGACTTGGTTTTCTTCTTGTCGAACACGCTCATCAGTCACAATTTTTTTCATTAGTTAGTTCCTCCCAAAATAATTGATCTAAACTTTTCCCTAAACAGTGGCAAATTGATAAACAAAGACTTAGACTGGGATTATATTTTCCCGCCTCAATCAGACCGATGGTCTGGCGGGTCACTCCTATAGCTTCCGCCAAGTCCCCTTGGGTCATATCTTTTTCCACACGCGCTAACTTTAAACGAATATTTTTCATGCCATAGCCATCCTCCTGTACATTTTTATAACTTTATTATACACTATATTTTTCGTTATGCAATATATATCTTACATTTTGTCTTCTTTTTATTCAAAAAAAGAAGATAAAACCGCCTCCTTAAAATATATATGCACCTCTCTGCTTATTCTACACTCTTAATCCGTCTCTTGATTTTCTGGCTAAATTCGACCATTCGTCATTTTTCTTCTGGCCAGATTTTAGTCACACGATCCACTGCGATAATAAAAATAACCACAACTGCATAGTCTTTTGCACTATTAATCACACCTAAGTTTTCCAAAATGGTCAAAAGTAGGTAAAAACTGAATAAGATGGTCCGTTTAGGAAGGGCCATTAAGAACTCAATCCCAGCCTTATATCCCAGATAAATTTGCCGATTGAGACCCTTGGCGTTTTCCAATCGACGATTGAGAAAAGTACGGATTCGTTTGTAAAACCAGTCTGAGGTGAAAAAAAGGGATTGAATGGCTATGGCGATATAGGCCAAATTATTGGCATGTTCTGCATCCATGCCAAACACTCTAGCAAAAATATAGGTCCAGTCACCATTGTCCAGACAGATAATGATTGAAAAATAAACTACTGCTACAACTACAAGAATCAGGGGCACAGCGCGAAGATATTTAAACATTGACATGCTTCACTCTATTTTTTTCTATTATCAACCATAAGAACAAGTAAGTCAAGAACTTCATATATGGGATAAATTTTCCTTCTATCTCACCTTGCTCAGAATGACTGGCAATAGGATATAAGGTCGTTCCTTGAAACCAATCCTCGACTCTATGTCAGACTGGGGAGAGTGGTACCCTGACCAACAAGCTGAATAAGCAAGAACTCCGACTAGATGTTTCTAATCGGAGTTTTCTGTTACATATATCCATAAAATTCTCTGCGAACGACTGCTGAATGGCCCCAGTTAATCAAAGTAGTAAAATCAAAAACCGGTAGTCCTGTTTCTCTATGAAGGGCTGCTGCATAGGGTGGCAGGTCACTGCATTCCAGCAAAATGGCACCAATTTCTGGGTGATTGGCTTGCAAATCCTGAACAACTGCTACTAAGTCTGACTTCAAACGCCCGTTGTCCAAAAATGGCTTGTTGTAACGAATTGGAGCGAAACTATCCAGACTACCTATCTCCTTGACAATACAGTCTGAAATGGAAGCGTTGGTTTTGGCGAAAAAGTCTGCACTCGCTCCCTCACCATCTGCTACTAGTACCGCAATTTTCTGGTCTGGTTTGAGTCCCATTTTAATCAAGGGAATTTGAAGCACACTAGACAAATAGACAGGAACTGCTACAGCATCTCGCACCTGCTCCTGAAAGTGGTTAAAGTAACCACAGGCGCCTACAATGGCTCGCACACCCTTTTTCTCTAACTTCTTAGCTGCCTCAATGACCATTCCCAACAGTTTCTCCTCACCATTGAACAGATCCTCAATTTCCAAAACAATATCCTCATAGACAACTGAAAAAGAAAAAGTAGTCGCGTTAGCTACATTACCCGGCAACTTGACATAGTTAAAATCGATAGTGATAATCCCAATCGAAAATCCTGCAACAGAGGCATTTTGTACCTGATAGAACTGATCCAATTGCCCAGCTTGCTCAAAACTTGCTCTAAAGTGTGTCATTTATACCTCCTTTTCACCATTAACTATTAATATACCAAAACCAAATTCTCTCGGGCAATACCAATAAATTTTGACTATCTATAAGAATAGACTATCACGAGGATAGCCTATCTGAATATTATTTTTCTTTTAAAACCATGTTCAAAATCAGTGCAGCTAAGGTCCCTGTAGAAATTCCTGATGATAAGACCATTTGTAGCGCTGACGGAAGATGGCTCAACAATTCTGGACGTACCGTCACACCGATACCAAGTGCAAAGGCAATAGAAATAATTAGGAGCTCACGGTCACCAATTTTTACAGTTGCAAGCGTCTTAATACCTTGAGCAGCGACCAAACCGAACATGATAATTCCAACACCACCAAGAACAGGCTGAGGCATGATGGAAATCAAGGCAGACAATTTTGGAAAGACACCAAGTAAAGTAAGAATAACACCCGCAATAATCATGACATGACGACTAGCCACTTTTGTTAAGGTAATGAGACCAACATTTTGTGAAAAGGCCGTATTTGGACCTGCACCAAAGATACCAGCAATCAAGGAACCAACACCATCTGCCAGAACACCATTTGCTGCCCGCTCAGAAGAAATTTTTTGGTTAGACGCTTCTCCAATTGCCATCATAATCCCTACCGTACCAATCAAGGATACAACATAAGCAGGAATAAAGGCCAAAATCGAAGATAGGTCAAATTTTACACCGTAATGGAAAATTTTAGGAAGAGCAAACCAGGCTGCCTCTCCAACAGCAGACATATCTACTTTTCCAAGCAGAATACAGAGGACATATCCAAAGACCATTCCGAAGAAGACAGAGGCCGTCTTCAGCATTCCTTTACCATAATGATTCAATGCCAGAGTAAAGACCAAGACGATAAAGGCAATACTGATATTTTCAACAGAGGCATAATCTGTGGCTCCAGCACCACCAGCTGCCCAGTCCATACTCACTGGCATGAGGGTAATACCGATGAGGGAAACAACGGTCCCTGTAATCAATGGCGGAAAGAAACGCATCAAGGGTTTCACAAAACGACTCAAAACGATTTCAACAAATGAACCCGCAATGGTTGCACCCACGATACCAGCAATTCCCAATTGGCTACCAACACTGATAGCTGGATTAGCAAAGGTAAAATCCGTTCCCATCATTCCAGAGACACGTGAACCTACCGGGCCAACACCTTTAGATTGCAAAATAGTTGCAATCCCAGCAACAAAGATTGAGGCCGATACCATAATAGAAGTATCTTCTACTGATAACCCCAAAGCACTTGCAACGACAAGTGGCACCGCGATGATGCCTGCAAAAGCTGCTAAGATATGCTGAAAAGCAAGCAACACAGCCATGCCTTTTGGCGGTTGTTCATCAATTCCATAGAGCATTTCTGATGAATGTTCATTTGTTGTTTTCTGAGACATTGTTTCTCCTTTTTTGTTCCTAAATAATATTTTTTAGTCTATCATAAAAATTCACTTATTTCAATACAATCTACGATATTCTTTTGTTTCTGTTCGCTTTTTGGTCATTTAACGTGTTTTTTTACATGTTTTTATAACAATAATTCGTTTTTTGTTTTGCTTATAATAAAAAAATGCTATAATACACCAAGGAATCATTTGGAGGAAGAATCATGAAAATTTTGGAAGAACGTATTTTAAAAGATGGTCAGGTGTTAGGAGAAAATATTTTAAAAGTTGATTCATTTCTGACCCATCAGGTTGATTTTAAATTGATGAAAGAAATGGGACAAGTGTTAGCAGAAGCTTACCGGTCTAAGCAAATTACAAAAGTTGTCACTATTGAGGCATCCGGCATTGCTCCAGCTGTTTATGTCGCTGAAAGTTTAGATGTGCCAATGATTTTTGCCAAAAAACATAAAAATATTACGATGATAGAAGGAATCTTGACATCTGAAGTCTTCTCCTTCACCAAGCAAGTAAGCAGTACCGTTTCTATTGCTAGCAAGTTTTTGTCGCCGGAAGATCGGGTTCTAATCGTTGATGATTTTTTGGCCAATGGACAAGCAGCAAAAGGCTTGATTGATATTATCCAACAGGCTGGTGCTCAGGTAATAGGAGTTGGTATCATCATCGAAAAATCCTTCCAAGACGGACGTCAACTCTTGATAGATGCAGGTGTCCCTGTTACTTCACTCGCTCGTATTGAAAAATTCCAAGATGGTCAGGTTGTTTTTGCACCTGCGGATATTTAAAAAGACTTGCTTCCAAAATGAACCGCACCCCAAAAGTTAGACAGAAAAAATCTAACTTTTGGGGTGCTGTTTTTATGAAATTGAGCTATGAAGACAAAATCGAAATCTATGAACTACGTCAAAGTGGTCAGTCTATCAAGAACTTGTCAAAACAGTTTAATATTGCAGAATCTGTTATCCAATATATGCTTCGACTGATCGATAGGTATGGAATAAACATTGTCAAGAAAGGAAAGAATACCTATTATTCTCCAGAACTCAAGCAGGAAATGATTGATAAAGTACTTCTTGATAAGCAGTCAGTCCTCTCCGTCTCGCTTGACTACGCCCTGCCAAATCGTGGAACTCTTCCAAACTGGATAGCACAATACAAGAAAAACGGGTATACTATTGTTGAGAAAACAAGAGGGAGGCCACCAAAGATGGGGCGTAAACCAAAGAAAACCTGGGAAGAGATGACGGAGTTAGAGCGACTTCAGGAGGAAAATGAGCGCTTACGCACTGAGGTGGCTTACCTAAAAAAGTTGAGGGAGCTTCGTTTAAGGGACGAAGCCAGAGAGCAAGAAAGGCTCAAACAGTTAGAGAGATGGTCGCAGAAGGATTCCGACTAGATATACTGCTGGTTATTTCTCAATTAGCTCCTTCTACCTATTACTATCAAGTCAAGCAACTGGATAAACCAGATAAAGATAAGGAGTTAAAAGCTGAAATTCAAGCCATTTACGATGAACATAAGGGAAACTATGGTTACCGTCGCATTCACCTTGAGTTAAGAAATCGTGGATTTTCTGTCAATCATAAGAAAGTACAACGGCTGATGAAGGAGCTAGGATTGACTGCTCGTATTCGTCGACGTAAGAAATACAAGTCTTACAAGGGGGATGTGGGCAAGAAATCTCCCAATCTCATTGAAAAAATCTTTGAAGGAGCTAAGCCTTTTGAGAAGTGCTATACAGATGTGACTGAGTTCACTCTGCCAATTTGTTCTGAAAAACTCTATCTATCACCTGTTCTGGATGGCTATAATAGCGAAATTATTGCTTTTGCCTTGTCACGTTCTCCCAACCTCATACAAGTCAAGACTATGCTTGATAAAGCCTTTCCTGAGGAAACTTACCCAAATACCATTCTCCATAGCGACCAAGGTTGGCAATACCAACATGAAGCTTATCATCGTTTTCTTGCCAGTAAAGGCATACGTCCGTCCATGTCTCGCAAGGGAACTAGCACGGATAATGGCATGATGGAGTCCTTCTTTGGCATTTTGAAAACAGAAATGTTTTACGGATTTGAGAAGAATTTCAAGTCACTGGACCAACTAGAGCAAGCTATCACTGATTATATTTTATTACTACAACAATAAACGCATTAAAGCAAAACTAAAAGGACTTAGTCCTGTTCAGTACAGAACTAAATCCTTTCACTAATATTTTTTGTCTAACTTTTTGGGGTCAGTACAAAATCGGAAGCGAGTCTTTCTTATCATCTATAATTTCACACCAAACACTTCTAATTGCCTCAATTCGTCAGCTGTTAATCTTCGGTATTTTCCAATCGCTAGTTCGGAATCTAACCATAAGGGCCCCATTGATAATCGTTGCAAATCTGTCACCATCTTGCCACAAGCCTGCACCATCCGTTTGACCTGGTGAAACTTTCCTTCTCGGATGGTAATGTCAACCAGTGAAGTCTCTTTGACCTCATCTGTCGATAGGATAGTCAACTGGGCTGGCTGACAGGTAAAATCTTTTAGATCAATTCCTGCCGCAAATCGCTCGACATCCCCTTGGGTCATAATCCCGTCAATCTGTGCACGGTAGAGTTTATCAACATGTTTTTTAGGAGAGAGCATGGCATGGGCTAATTTGCCATTATTGGTCAAAAGGAGCAAGCCATGAGTATCGATGTCCAAGCGTCCAACTGGAAAAACTTCCTTATGTTGAGCTATTTCATCCAATAAATCTAAAACAGTCCGATGGTGGTCATCTTCAGTTGCTGAGATAACTCCTTTAGGTTTATTGAGAAGATAGTAAACAAATTGTTCATGATGGAGAATGTCGCCAGCTACTGCTACCAGATCCACCTGTTCATTTATTTGTTGTTTAGGAGACGTCTCTACTTGGCCGTTGACTGTGACTTGCTTGTTTTTCAGGAATTTCTTGACCTCTGTCCGACTACCAACACCACAGTCTGCCAAAAATTTATCTAATCGCATGCTAATTTCTTTTCCATTCTGACACATTCATAGTGGTTTCCACCACAAACTTGAATACTATGACCGCTTACAGAAAATCCAACTGCTCGAAAGAGAGCTTGAGCTCGTTGGTTACATATGGCTACACTTAGGCTAAGTTGCTCTGGATGATAATGTTCAACAATGTAGTCTTCAATCGTCTGATAGAAAGATCTGCCATTTCCCTGTCCCATCAAGGACGGCTTCATCCCTAAGTGAAGGCTGAGTTCCTTATCAACTTGCTCCACTTGAAAGTAACCCATGAGGGCTGCATTGCGAATGACTGCAAAAAACCGGTCTCCACGCGCCTCTGGCGTTATAAACTGGGTATACGTTTCTGATTGAGAGCTCACTGAATAAAAATCATATGGCGACGGATACTGCCACTGGTTGGCAATTTCCAACGCCAAATCTTGCGGTAAAGACATTACGTAAAAGTAATCCATCTTCCGAAAATTTTTAGCAAGATTTTTAATTCGTCGGTTCTGAGTAGCAACATCGTCTGTCTGATAGACATAGTCAGCATAACCCAATTGATAAGAAGGGATCATTTCATTAAAAATCAGCTGGACATCTTCAGGGAAACGCAACATTAATTGATTGAGTCGATTGTGTTCTAACATAAGACCATTTACCAAAAGGAGCGGAAATCCACTCCCTATTTCTTTATTTGTTGATAGATTAAACCTGCACTTATCAAAGCGCAACCGATAGCATAGATACCAAAGGCACCAGTTGGTGTTGGGTTGAGTTTTTCCAGAAAGGTTGGTAAGATTGCAGATGTTGCCCCACCAATATTACAGCCCATCAAAACAATCGTCATTACTGTATTAAGAATAGCTTTGGTTGCTCTGTCCGTTACTTGGCTGAAAACTATGGTCAGAACGATACTGTAGAAAAATCCTGATACCATACCGCCGAGGCCTAACACCCAAAGATTATCCGCAAAGGCAATGCCGATAACTGCGAGTCCAAAAATTACATAGGAAACTGCTAAAAGCCAGTCCTTCAAGCGGCCAACCAAGCTACTAAAAACCGTCCCTGCCACAATCCCCATTATTTGCATCAAACTGAGAATCAGACTAGCTTGCTGAGCAGTCCCAATTCCCTTGTCCAAAACAATCTGTGGAATCCGAATGGTCAAGAAAGTGTTGACATTGATAACAAAGAAAGCCAAAAATGCGAGGTAGATTCCCATTTGCCACATTTTCTTATCCAGTTTGACCTTAGAACCACTATCATTTTTTAACTCGCTATGTGCCACAAACTCTTCTTGGGGTACAAACAATAGAAAGAGGGCTAAAACAACCAAAGCAAAGAGATAGACCATAAAGGCTGGTTGCCAGCCAAATTGAGTCAACCATCCCACCAATAGGGTCAAGCCTGCACTTCCCAACACTTCTGCCGAGCCGCGCAATCCCATCATCTGCACACGTTCTTGACCGGTGAAAAAATTACCAATAATGTTAATGGCTCGTGCATTTATCAGACCAATCCCTAATCCCAGCAAAATCCTAGCCAAGAAAATCATTGGGAAGGCCGACAAAAACATAGGCATGGAACCACCGATAGCAAGGAGTAACAACCCAAGAATGATAATATTCCGTTCAGAAATAAATCGAACAACTAGACTATTCATCAAGAGGGCTGCCATAATAGCAAATGAGGTAACTGTAATTAAGTTTTCTACTTGACTGGCCGCAATCCCTTCTCGGGCAAAATGGTCAATCATCTGTGGAATAGCAGGGGATACTGCAAATGTTGATACCAGCATGGTGGATAAGGCCAACAGGCTGGCTTTTTCTAAAATTCTTTTCATCATTCTCCCTTTCAACGTTCGTCTTTTACTATAGTATAGCAGATTTACTACAGAATAGATAGGCGAGTGAAGCTTTTATTCTCTCTCATTTCATGCTATACTTATTTTAATAATACCCAAAGGAGAGAAGTATGACTATAATTGAAAACCTTACAAAACCTGCCCATTTGATTGACATGGATGACATCATACGTGAAGGGCATCCAACCCTACGCCAAGTTGCAGAGGAAGTCCAATTTCCACTTTCTGATCAAGAAGTGATTTTAGGTGAGAAAATGATGCAATTCCTCAAACATTCTCAGGATCCTGTCATGGCTGAAAAAATGAAACTCCGTGGCGGAGTTGGTCTTGCAGCTCCCCAATTGGATGTTTCTAAACGCATCATCGCTGTTTTAGTACCAAACCCAGAGGACGAGGAAGGACATCCACCTGCCCAAGCCTACTCTCTACAAGAAGTATTGTACAATCCTAAAATCGTGGCTCATTCTGTCCAAGAAGCGGCTATAGAAGGGGGCGAAGGTTGCCTATCTGTTGACCGCGAAGTCCAAGGCTACGTAGTCCGCCACGCGCGTGTGACTGTTGATTACATGGACAAAAACGGAGAAAAGCACCGCATCAAACTCAAGGGATATAATGCAATCGTGGTCCAACACGAAATCGACCACCTCAACGGTGTCATGTTCTACGACCGCATTGACCCGGAACACCCATTTGCCGTTAAAGAAGGCATGCTGGTGATTGAATAAACATAGGAAACTGACTGAAATATCGGTCAGTTTTTTTCTGGTAGAAAAAACGACCCTTTCGGATCGATCTATCATAGAACCTGTATTTACAAGTGAAGTGCTTGTATATAAGAGAAAGTTTTTCGCTAATCAAAGCAGTTTTTTGAGGGAATACTGACTGTATTTTGAAAAAAACTAACGATGAGTAGCTGAAAAACTAGCCTTAGATGGAAGTGCTGAACTGTGAATGTAGGTTCTTAGTAATATTCCCCTTGTCTGTAGTCCCAAGAGTTGAAATGATCAGACAAGTGCATCATGATTTTATCGATGTCCAAACCTTTACGGATGACAACTGGACATGGGCTGATAGAACGGCTATCTGCACCTTGTTCTGGAATCAGTTTACCATCTTTGTCTACCATAGACACCATAACCCCTTGCTCATAGCGGGTTTCGATGGTCTTGTCTGGCTGGATAGATGCCACATAGTCATCCGCCTCGATAATCAAGTCTACTTTAGACGCGATACGCTCACCAATACCTTCTACCTTACCACGATTTCCCTTACCTGATGGATTGGCAGAAGAAGCGTAGACCATACGACCTTCTTTTTCCCACATTTCCTTGGCAATCTGCTCGCCTGCAACACCAAACTTGATAACAAAGCAAGAAGTCCCACGAACGTCGGTCATCAACTCTTCACGACCATCGCCATAGGCTTGCAACTTAGCATAAGCCTCTGGTTTCCAAGGTAGGATACAACCCAACAAAATGTCCTCATCCCAATGTTTTTGGTAGAAGGCATCAATCTCAGGTGTCAGCTGCGCCAGCTCACGAAGCTCCTCCATGCTACCACAAAGGACCACGCCCGGCTTATTACGCTTACGCTCTTTAGCGTCAAACTTACGCTCCAAGCCAGCCTTGTCAGCAGTCATGATGATGTAACCAACCTTCGTCGGGCAGACAATCACGCCTCCCTCACCCTTGATAACGTCAAAACCTTCTTGTGAAAGTGCGCCATCCCAGTGAATTTGTTTCGTCATAATAATTTCCTCTTTTCTTTTGTTTCATAGCAGAGCGACCTGCTTGTTTTCTTATCTTTATTTTATTCCTGCCAGTAACTTGGCCGATTCCTTTCATACTCCTCAATCAAATCCTGATACTGAAGGGTAATCCCAATATCATCTAGACCGTTGAGTAATTTGTGTTTCCAATCTGCATCGATCTCGAAATCAAATTCTCCGACTGGTGAGATAATCTTTTGCTGGTAGAGATCCACAGTCACCTCATCAGTTGGTGCCAGCGCAGCCAATTTCTCCCGAACCTCAAGAGGCTGAACGATTGGCAAGATGCCATTGTTGAGGTCATTGTTATAATGAATATCCCCGAAGGAACCTGCAATGATAACCTTGAAGCCATAGTCAGCTAGTGCCCAAGCGGCGTGCTCCCTAGACGAACCTGCCCCAAAGTTATCCCCTGTAATCAAGATCGTTGCCTGACGATATGGTGCCGTATTAAAGATAAAATCAGGGTCCTCAGTGTACTTGTTATCCAAATAACGCCACTCATACATGAGGTACTTGCCAAAACCCTTCTTGTCAATCAGCTTAAGAAACTGCTTGGGCAAAATCTGATCGGTATCAATGTTGTCATTCATGAGTGGAACAGTCGTCCCAGAGTAGATTGTAAACTTTTCCATCAGACCACCTCCAAATCACGAACATCTACAAAGCGTCCTGCAATAGCTGCCGCTGCTGCCATGGCTGGACTACAAAGATGGGTTCGAGATCCAACACCCTGTCGATCCTCAAAGTTTCGGTTACTAGTCGATGCACAGTGGACACCTGTCGGCACCTTGTCTGGGTTCATACCCAGACACATGGAGCAACCAGGATCCCGCCATTCAAAGCCAGCTTCCAAGAAAATTTTGTCTAAGCCTAGTGCTTCTGCAGCTGACTTAACCGGCCTCGAACCAGGAACCACAATTGCAGTCACATGATCTGCCACACGTTTGCCTTCAACAATCTTGGCGGCCACCTTCAAGTCAGAAAGACGAGAATTGGTACAGGACCCCAGGAAAACATAGCCAATTTCGATGTCCTTTGGACTTTGTCCAGGCTGTAAGTTCATGTACTTATACGCTCGTTCATCGTTCATATCGCGAACTTCAGGAAAGGTCTCATCAAACGAGACTCCCATGGAAGGATTGGTTCCCCATGTTACCATCGGTGCCAGATTCGAAACATCCATTTCAATGACCTTATCATAAACTGCATCTGAATCAGATACCAGGGTTTTCCAATCAGCTACCGCTACCTCAAAGTCTTTAGGCCGTTTTTCCTTGTCTGCTAGATAATCAAAAGTGATTTGATCTGGGTTCATAATCCCCATCTTGGATCCGAACTCGATAGACATGTTACAAATCGTCATCCGTTCTTCCATGGTCAGAGCATCAATAGCCTCACCCACATACTCGACTACATAACCAACCCCCAGTGCCACACCATACTTAGCAATCAATGCCAGAACATAATCCTTGGAGTATATCCCCTTTTTCGGCTTACCTGTAAACCGTACTAAGAGCTTTTTGGGTTTGACTTGCCACAACGTTTGAGTCGCAAAGACATGCTCTACTTCTGTTGTCCCAATTCCAAAGGCAATGGCACCGAATGCTCCGTGGGTTGCCGTATGGCTATCTCCACAGACGATGAATTTCCCTGGCTGGGTCAAGCCAGTCTCTGGTCCCACCATGTGGACAATGCCTTGGTTGGCAGATCCATGTGGCGCATGTGGAATGCCGAACTCCGCCACATTGCGAGCTAAGGCATCCATCTGAGCCTTGGAAATGACATCACGAATATCATAAATATTAACCGTTGGAACATTATGGTCAAATGTACCAAAGGTCAATTCTGGCCGACGGACTTGCCGTCCAGCCTCTCGCAGACCATCAAAGGCCTGGGGACTAGTCACCTCATGGATATAGTGCTGGTCCACATAAAGGAGTTGGGGTTGACCTTCTTGCCCTGTAATCACATGGCGATCCCAGAGCTTATCGAAAATGGATTTTCCACTCATGGCGATCTCCTTTCAATCTGGGCTATAATAGCCTCCGTCATTTCTTTGGTAGAGGCGCTACCACCTAGATCTTTAGTAAAAATTCCCTGTGCAAAGACCGCTTCAACAGCTTGGCGAATGGTCTGACCTGCTTGGACCAAATCAAAACTTTCTTCCAGCATCATGGCAACAGATAGAATCATACTGACCGGATTGGCAATGCCCTGACCTGCAATATCTGGTGCCGAACCATGGATAGGTTCATAGAGACTGGGACCTGCCACCGCATGACTAGCAGAAGGCAGAACCCCTAGCGTTCCTGTTAATACGCTGGCCTCATCCGACAAAATATCTCCGAAAAGATTTTCCGTCACCAAGACATCAAATCGACTAGGATTGGTAATCAAGAGCATAGCTGCACTATCCACCAACTGGTGCTCCAAGACCACATCTGGGTAGTCCTTAGCCACCTCATCCGCTACCTTCCGCCATAATTTTGACGTTGCCAGCACATTTTGCTTGTCAATGCTGGTGACTTTTTTTCGTCTTTTTTGGGCTAGGTCAAAGGCAGTGCGGACAACTCGTTCAATCTCTTTTGCCTGATAGGTATTGCTATCGCTGGCTTGGTCTGTTTCCAGAATATGCTCTCCAAAATAAATTCCTCCTGTCAGCTCCCTTACCATGACCAAATCCACACCGTCCAGCCGGTCGGCTTTCAGAGGAGAATAGTCTTTCAGGCTATCAAAAATTTTCACCGGACGGATATTGGCAAAGAGACCCAATTCCTTCCGAAGTTGAAGCAGACCTTGTTCTGGTCGAACAGCTGCATCATCATATTGAGGGCTACCGATAGCTGCTAACAAAATCGCATCCGCCTGACGGCAGGCTTGTAAGGTGGCATCTGGTAGCGGATGGCCAGCCGCATCAATCCCAGCTCCACCAAAAGCTCTCTCCTCAATCTCATAATCAAATCCTACTTGCCCAGTAACAGCCTTGAGGACTGCTAGGCCAGCCTCCATGATTTCAGGACCGATTCCATCACCAGCCAAGGCTACAATTTTTTTCGTCATATTTCCTCCTAGCTAGTTGGCAACTCTTTCTCAGATAGTTTCTTATCAATCTGTCCGCTATTTTCTTTCTGTACCATGACATTGGCATGAATATAGGCAATTGCAGAAGCCTTCAATACGTCAAAGTCAATACCAGAGGCATTAAAGACGGTTTCCGTTGCCTTGTTTTCTACGGCGACAAGCACACGCGCCTGGGCATCAATCCCATCAGTAATAGCGTCGATATGGTAGCGTTCTAAGCTGATTTCCTGCTGGAAGAATTGGTCAATGGCATTAAAGACAGCCTCAACCGAACCCTTGCCTGACTCCACAACAACCACTTCTTCCTCATCCTGATTGATGAAGGTAACTTGAGCCTGAATACTTCCGTCAGACTGACTATCCAAACGCAAATCTTTAAATTGGAAGCCATCACGATTGCTGATTTCTGTACCAGCTACCAAGGCACGAATATCTGCGTCCGTGATTTTTTCTTTCTTGTCCGCAAGGTTTTTAAAGCGAGCAAAGAGGCCCGCAACATCACTCTCTTCAAAATACAAGTCTAATTCTTTTAGTTTTTCCACAAAGGCATGGCGACCGGATAGTTTACCCAGTGGCAGAGAATTTTTCTTGACCCCTACCAACTCAGGTGTAATGATTTCATAAGTCAATGGATTTTTCAAGACACCATCTTGGTGGATACCTGACTCATGAGAGAAGGCATTGCCACCAACCACCGCCTTATTGCGTGGAATGGCAATCCCAGAAAATCGAGATACTAATTCCGAAGTATTGAGAGTTTCCTTTAGAACAATTGGACTAGTCACATCATAGAAATCTTTCCGAATTTCAAGAGCAACAGCTACTTCTTCAAGGGCCGCATTTCCTGCTCGCTCACCGATACCGTTGATAGTTCCCTCAACACGACCGGCACCGTTTTTAATAGCTGAAAGGGTATTGGCAACAGCCATACCTAGGTCATTATGGCAATGCGGACTGAAAATAATCTCACGGTCCGACTTGATGTTTGTTGTCAAGTAACGGAAAATTTCTCCGTAGTGCTGAGGAGTCGTAAAGCCGACTGTATCTGGAATGTTGATGTAGGTCGCACCAGCATCTACCGCTGTTTGTACCACTTCTAGCAAATATTCCAACTCCGTCCGCGTCGCATCCTCTGGCGAGAACTCCACCACCTCAAAACGCTCACGGGCATAGCTGACATGTTCAGTGATTTGCGTCAAAATTTCTTCTTTGGACTTTTGAAGTTTAAATTCACGGTGAATGGGACTGGTCGCAATGAAAACATGAATCTGCGGATACTTGGCATCTTTCAGAGCCTCATAACAAGCATCAATGTCTGACTTGACTGACCGAGCCAAACCTGTCACAGCCGTCTTGGTCATAGCCGCCGCAATCTGACGAACCGCTTCAAAAGAATCAGGACTGGCCGCTGGAAAACCCGCTTCAATGGCAGAAATCCCCCATTTCTCCAACTGCTTGGCAATGGTCACTTTTTCCTTGATTGAAAAATTCACACCAGGCGTCTGTTCACCATCCCGTAAAGTCGTATCTAAAAATTCAATCACACGCATAAGAATACCTTTCTAAACTCTTCAAATTAAAGATATACGAACAACTAGTTCATTACTCTATAATTTTGACAGTCCATTCAACTTACTTTTAGTACTAGCTCCAGCAGTCAGAGTAGTGACTGTTGGAGGTGGGAAACAGAGCGAACTTAGTTCGCATCAATAGCCGAAGACAGCTTGCATAGTCCAGGGGACTGTGCGAGGAGGGAGATTAGACTTGCAAAGCAAGTCACATCCGTGGAGTACGGCAAAGCGAGTTCAAATAATGATGAAATTATTTGAAGTTGGTAATAAGGAAACGAAGTTTCCTCAATCGTCGCAGTAATAAAAGAAAAGGGAATGAATCGTGATAAAAAGAAAACACCTCGAGGATTACTACCTGCGAGATGTTGTCAACAGCGCCCGCTCGGTAAGCCAAACAGGACTAATGCTACCTAGTGCACTAGCCCAACCGTCGCAACAACAAAGTAAAGTTTGTAGTGACTGGTTTCATTTGACTTTTTCCTTTCAGTGTTCTGGAACCTGTATTCACAGCCCAGCACTTTCATCTAAGGCTAGTATTTCATCAACTCATCGTTAGTTTTTTTCAAAATACGTCAGTATTCCCTCAAAAAACTGCCTTGATTAGCGAAAAACTATCTCTTATATACAAGCACTTCACTTGTGAATACAGGTTCTTAATTGTTTACAATGATACCTTACTTTTTTTCACTTGTCAATAGAAAAATGGAAATTTTCTGAAAAATCCGAACAGTACGGCAATTCATGCAAATTCACACAATAAAGCCAAGCTCTTTTTCAAAGCTCGGCTTTATTTATTAACTCCGTCTGGAACTTGAAAAAATGGCCACTAACAATACTGCTCCAAAGACTGACGGTACCAGAGCCATGCCAGCAAATTGTGGCCCCCAACCACCAAAGAGCAACTGCCCAATCCACGAACCAGCAAGCCCAAGGATAATATTTCCCAGACAACCACGACGGTCGTCTGACGAAGTAAGTGCTCCTGCAATCATACCAATTATGGCACCTGCGATAATACTTGTTAACATCTTATTTTCCTCCAACATTTACAAAATAAGACTGGTTGCCCAGTCTTATAAGATGACTATTAGATAGCCCACTCACCGTCGCGGAAGATAGGGACGCGAGTTCCATCTTCACGAATGCCGTCAATGTTCATTTTGTTTGAACCAATCATGAAGTCAACGTGGACATCAGAACGGTTGAGACCTGCTTCTTTCAACTCTTCTTGGCTCATTTCTGTACCACCTTCAATTGAGAAGGCATAGGCTTGCCCGATTGCCAAGTGGTTTGAGGCATTTTCATCAAAGAGAGTGTTGAAGAAAGTTACACCTGATTGAGAGATTGGGCTCTTATCTGGTACAAGGGCAACTTCACCCAGACCGCGTGCACCAGCATTGTCAAAGACCAGTTTCTTCATGACTTCATCGCCTTTTTCAGCAGTCACATCTACAATCTCACCATCTTTAAAGGTTACTTTGATACCTTCAATAATATTACCGTTATAGCTAAGCGGTTTTGTAGAAGTTACATAACCATCGGCCACACGATAGTCAGGTGCTGTAAAGACTTCTTCTGTTGGCATGTTGGCAATAAACTTCTCACCTTGGGCATTGATCGAACCAGCCGCTTCCCATAAGTGGTTTTTCGGCATACCAAGAACAAGGTCGGTTCCTGGTGCTGTGTAATGCAATTTGACAAACTGCTCGTCGTTAAGAACCTTAGCTTTTGCTACCAAACGTGCTTCATGCTCTTCCCAGGCTTTGATTGGATCTTCTTCGTAGATACGGCAAGTCTTGAAAATTTGGTCCCAAAGCAGATCTACTGCTTCTTCGTCAGACGTTGCATTTGGGAAAACTTTTTTGGCCCATTCCAAACCAGATGCTGCACCAAGTGTCCAGCTGATTTTGTTAGCTTGACTGGCTTGACGCATTGGGTTTAAGGCCTGGCTGATTGCGCGTGCACTGCGAGACAATTTCTCAGGATCAACGCCATCGTATGCACCAGGATCATCAGACAAGACAACCAAACGACTAGATTTGTGCTCTAATAAATAATTCATTTCAGTAACACGTTGTGGGTGAACTTGTTCTAAGCGTTCTACATCTACATTGACCAAACGTTCGCGAGCAATGACATCATCTGACCAGTTCACTAAGACCTCTGCTGCACCGAGTGCATAAGCTTCTTTAACAATCAAACGGGCCAACTCTGCCTGATCAACAGCAATTGTCAACTGGACTGTATGACCTGGTTGGACATTGATACCAGTTGATACCAAAAGTTTCGCGTATTTCGCCAGATTTTCTTTAAAATTAGGTAATACCATGTTCATCTCCTTAGGTTATTATACTAGATTATTGTATCATATTTTAGTAAAGGGGAGATAAAAAAACTTCCTGCAAAACAGGAAGTTAGTGGGAAGGTTGTGTCGTATTCACTGAAGCTTTACACTCAACTAGACAAGCTGACAAGGGATATTTCCAATTTTCTAAGCATAAAGTTTTCAGTTTGCATTTAGTACTAGGCAACGAGCCGCAGACATAACTGGAGTTAGGCAAGGCGAGTTAACGACGTAATAAAGCAAACTGTAAGTATGTATACTCAATGAAAATTGAAGTCAGACTAGGCGACGCAGATGTAGATCGAACTTAAGTTCATCACATCAAGTCAACAACGTCTGACTTCAATTTTCGCAGAGGATTAGTTACCAAAAACCTTTACACGGTCCCCATCCGCCATGTAATCTTTTTCCCCTGCTGGAGCTGCGATGCTACCGAATGGAGCTTGTGCACGAAGTTTCCAGTTAGCTGGGATACCGTATTTTTCAGCAACTTGTGCATCTACCAATGGGTTGTAGTGTTGAACGTTCATACCGATATTTTTCTCAGCAAATGCCAACCACACTGCATACAAGTTGATACCGTGAGCTTGTTCAGACCAGATTGGGAAGTTTTCTGCATAGAGTGGGAAGCTTTCTTGCAAGCCTTTAACTACGTCTTGGTCTTCGAAGAACAAGATAGTACCTGCACCTGCAGCAAAGCTAGCCAAGCGGCCTTTAGTGCCTTCAAATGCTTCAGCTGGTGTTACTTTTTCCAATTCACTGTAAGCAATTTCGTTCCAGAAAGCTTCTGATTCAGCACCAAAAAGTACTACTGCGCGACTTGATTGTGAGTTGAAAGCTGATGGTGATTCTTTCATAGCTTTCTCAACGAGAGCTACTACTTCTTCATTTGATACTAGCAATTCTTTACCGAGTGCATAAATAGTACGACGAGTTTCTTGAAGTTTTGCAAAATTTGACATAGATTTCCTCTTTTCTGTTTATTACTATCTAGTAATTTTTATCACTATGTGGGGATTATAAACCTATTCAAAAAAATATTCAAGAGTTTTGGCTTCTTTTTATGTAAAAAATCACTGTCTCTCAAAATAACGAGAAACAGTGACCTTCCTTATTAAAACAAATCATCAAATAAGCTCAACTGGTTGTCCTCTGGCATTTTACCCAGGATTCCCATTTCATCCATTTTTTCAACAAGCGTACTTGACAATCCTCCACGTTTTCGGAGTTCGGTCTTGGAGAGAAATTCTCCTTCAGCACGCGCTGCAACGACCTGCTTAGCAACGTTTTCACCCAGACCATCCATGGCAACAAATGGAGGGATAAGGGTATCACCCTCAATCAAGAACTCTGTAGCATGAGATTTGTATAAATCTAATTTACCAAACTTGAAACCACGTTCCAGCATTTCGTTGACCAATTCAAGCGTGGTATAAAGATCCTGTTCAACGTTTGAAGCTTCGTTGTTCTTCTTTTTGAGGGCAATCTCTTCCATCTTGGACTTGACTTTATCCAATCCACCTGACATAGTCGCCAAATCAAAGGCTTTCGCACGAATGGAGAAATATGCACAATAATAATATAGCGGATGATGAACCTTGAAGTAGGCAACTCGTAAGGCCATCATAACGTAAGCAGCCGCATGGGCTTTAGGGAACATGTACTTGATTTTACCACATGATTCAATGTACCAATCAGGTACCTTGTTGTCCTTCATGGCTTGGATGTAACCATTTCGCTCTTCCTCTGAAATCTTGAGCCACATCCCTTTCCGTACCCGTTCCATGATGTTAAAGGCCATTTTCGGTGGCAAACCAGCATGCATGAGGTACACCATGATGTCATCCCGACAACCGATAACCGTAGATAGGTCAGCAATCCCGGATTTGATTAAGTCTTGCGCATTGCCCAACCACACATCTGTACCATGTGATAGACCAGATAACTGAAGTAATTCCGAAAAAGTTGTTGGGTGGGTTTCTTCAACCATCCCTCGAACAAAATTGGTCCCAAATTCCGGAATTCCTAACATACCAGTCGGTGTCCCAATCTGTTCAGGGGTAACACCTAAAATTTCTGTTCCTGAGAAAAGGGCCATTACCCCTTTATCATCTGCGGGAATCGTTTGTGGATCAATGCCTGACAAGTCCTGCAACTTCCGAATCATCGTCGGATCATCGTGTCCGAGAACATCGAGCTTAAGAACGTTTTCGTCAATATCATGGAAGTTAAAGTGAGTAGTCTGCCAACTTGCGGTAATATCATCAGCCGGGTATTGTACTGGGGTAAAGTCATAAACATCCATATAATTAGGAATAACAACAATCCCTCCCGGGTGCTGACCCGTTGTTCGTTTCACACCAGCTGCTCCTGCTGCTAAACGCTCCACCTCCACATCCCGGTAGAATTTTCCATAATCTCGTTCATACCCACGTACAAAACCATAGGCCGTCTTAGCAGCTACTGTACCAACTGTTCCCGCACGGAAGGCATATTCCTCACCAAAAATCTTACGCACGTCTAAGTGAGCAGATGGTTGATCATCTCCAGAAAAGTTCAAGTCAATATCGGGAACCTTATCTCCATCAAAACCTAGGAAGGTTTCGAAAGGAATATCCTGACCATCTTTTTTATACTTTGTTCCACAATTGATACATACCTTATCTGGTAAATCAAAGCCTGAACCATAGGAACCGTCTGTAATAAATTCACTGTGCTGGCAATTTGGACAGACATAGTGAGGAGGCATTGGATTTACTTCTGTAATCCCAATCATGGTTGCTACGAAACTAGAACCAACCGATCCCCGAGAACCAACTAAGTAGCCCCGTTCATTCGATCGTTGTACCAACATCTGCGATGCTAGGTAAATCACTGCAAACCCATTACCAAGAATAGAAGACAGCTCTTTTTCTATTCGCAAGTCAATAATATCTGGCAAAGGATTACCATAAATCTCAAAGGCTTTTTGATAGGTTAATTCAGCGACTGTTTCTTCTGCCTTTTCAATATAAGGCGTATACAGATCCGTCTTCACGACTTCTACATCTTCAAACCGACTCAGCATCGCATTAGGATTGGTAACGACAATCTCACGAGCGAAACTTTCTCCCAAGAAAGCGAACTCGTCCAACATCTCGCTAGTCGTTCTAAAGTGAGCCTTAGGCAGTGGAGCTGGTTGGGCATTTTCCCCATTTCCAATGGTCCAGTTAATCGGTGCCCCTTGCCCTAGAGCCCGTACAATAATTTCTCGATAGATTTCTTCCTCGGGATCTATATAGTGAACATTCCCCGTCGCCAAAACTGGCAGTCCTGCCCTACGCCCTACCTCAATTAACTGCTTGATAGTTTCTTCAATCTCTACAATATTCTTAAACTGTTCCTTGGCAATCATTGGTTCATAAAGAGCTGGAGGCATGACTTCGATAAAATCATAGTAGGTAGCCTTTTTTACCGCATCATCCATTCCCTTGGACAGAAGCTCTTCAAACACTTCACCTTCTTGACAAGCTGTCCCTAGTATTAGTCCTTCGCGATGGGCATCCAGAACTGTTCTTGGTATGCGAGGAACACCTGCAAAATATTTAGTATTTGACAGGGATACGAGCTTGAAGATGTTTTTTAAACCAACTTGATTGATGACATATAAAGTGGCGTGTTTGACACGAGCCTTCTTATAAGAATCTTCTACAATTAGTTCGGTATTGAGTTGGTTAAGATTCGCTATTTGATGTTTTTCAAAGGCATCCTTTAGGAAGATGAAGAGCAAGCGTCCCGTCGCCTCCGCATCGTAGTTCGCCATATGGTGATGTTCTAAGGCAACCCCAAATCGCTTTGTCAAAGGCCCCAGACCATGTCGCTTATAATCTGGATAAAGATTTCGAGCAAACTCCAAGGTATCAATCACAGGTTGACTAATCGTTGGAAGACCAGCCCGCTCGTAGTTGACATCCATAAAACCGACGTCAAAAGTAGCATTATGCGCAACCAAAATCGAACCCTGACAGAAGTCTTGAAACTCACGTAAGACTTGCTCAAGTGGTTTCGAGCCTCTCACATGTTCGTCCGTAATCCCTGTCAACTCAGTCGTAAACTGACTCAGCGGGTGACCTGGATCGATAAATTCATCAAATTCAGCAACGATATTTCCTTTATGCATCTTAGAAGCCGCAATCTGAATCAGGGAATTATTGACTGCAGAGAGGCCTGTTGTTTCCACGTCAAAAACTACATAAGTGGCATCTGATAGCACCACATCTGCTACATTGTAGGCAATCGGAACAGAATCCTCAACGATATTTGCTTCCATTCCAAAGAGAGCTTTAATACCGGCTTTTCGCGCAACATGATAACCATGTGGGAAAGACTGAACATTTCCGTGGTCCGTAATCGCCACAGCCTTATGACCCCAAGCTGCTGCACGCGCGATTAAATCCTCAACTGCTGGCAGGGCATCCATCGTTGACATATTGGTATGGGCGTGAAATTCAATACGTTTCTCATCATCAGGCATCAGATCCTTACGAATTTCTTTTTTGATCTCTTGAACTTCCTGTACATTCATGGTCAAATCACGCGTGAAATTATTGGTCTCCACGTTTCCACGAACCCTTAACCAGTTACCTTTTTTTACCATATCAAATTTTTGAGCCTCTTCTTCATTTTTAGCCCACTTCTGCATGGTAAAAGAAGATGTATAGTCGGTCATCTTGAAATTGATAATGACTCGTCCCGTCTTCGTGGTTTTCTGCTCAACATCAAAAACTAACCCTTCAAAGACAATACGATTTTCTTCACTGTCCACCTCAATCATCGGAGTAATATCCGCTTTCTCAATATTGACTTTAGCAGGACGGTTTTTCTTATATTCTGGGACAAATGGCTGATCTGCCTCTGGTGGTGGAGCCATTTGAGATAGTTGTTCCAGGGCCGCTAAATTTTTCTCATTAGCCTGCTGGTAAATTTCTTCATTTTGTGCATGGAAAACCTCTGCCTGTTGTTGCGTCATTTCTTGGCAGACTTCAATATCTACAGTTAGATTCCCAAAACCAAATCGCTTGTACTGTTCAACTAAATTCGGCAAATGATTCTTGCGAAAATGAGCTGTATCAATCGTTTCTGGTCCTTTTATCCACAGAACTCTGTCTCGATAAGTCACAGCAAGTGGCTGAAACAGTGCCTTGAACCCAGCACTCTGGCACAAATCTTCCATAAAAGCCTCTGGATAATAGGCTTCCACCAAACCCGTCTCAAAACTGTTCGCATCTGTTACCAAAGAAAATTGAATCTTGTTCCCTAGTTTTTCAAACTCTGTTTTCAAATGAGCCTTAAAGAGTTGATAATCTAAAAGTGGTAGGGGATTTTCAAAACGGAAGGTAAACTCCCATAATTTACTGACCTTGTGCAAGACCACTTTCTCAATCTTTGCAGTCGAAAAAGCCCCTGATTGTCGTGCATCAAGAGGCATCCCGATTTGTTGAAGCAAAAGCTGAAATTTATCTGACATGACCATTTCCTTTGTAATTAGTTAGAATCATTTTACCATAAATGGAGGAATTTTTCTTGGACTAAGTGAGAGACTTTCTGGCAGGCCACCATCATTTAACTTGCTTTTTCAAGCTTCCTTGTTATCATAGAAATAAAAAAGGCAGTTGCATCAATAACTACCCAAAGTAGAACCGTTAAAAGGACAGTGACTATTTAATTTTAACTAAAGAAATAGCCGTTACTTGCCAAAGTATTGACGGCAATTCCTTTTTGTCATGTTCTGTGAAAAATTTATTGTACAAGCTGATTAAAACCATGGAAAAGCTACCAGAAGCTAGAATCTTCTGTACAACCTCAAAAGTGGAAACAGCATATTCTTGTTGTCGTGGGATAACCGATTATATCAACAAAGACTTGGCTATCATCAACCAAGTCTTTTTCTGTTTATTCATTTTCTTTAGTAAGAATTTGAAGAGTTTCAAGGAGTTGATCCACATGAACTTCTACAGTATCACCTGTGCCCTTGATTTTCACTTCGACAATACCATCCGCTGCTTTCTTACCAACTGTCACACGGATTGGCAAGCCAATCAAGTCACTATCAGAGAACTTCACGCCGACACGCTCATTACGGTCGTCAGTTAATACTTCATATCCTGCACCAACCAAACTTGCTTCGATAGTCTGAGTCAATTCCATATCTACTTCGTCTTTGACATTGACTGGAATCAAATGCACATCAAACGGTGCCAATTCTTTAGGGAAATTGATCCCCCAAGCGTAACGGTATTCGCCTTTAGGTGTCTTATTAACAAAGAGGCGAGCGTGTTGTTCGAGAACCGCTGACAAGAGTCGGCTAACACCAATTCCATAGCATCCCATGATAATCGGCATAGAACGACCATTCTCATCCAAAATGTTGGCATTCATGCTGTCTGAATAGCGGGTACCGAGCTTGAAAATATGACCGATTTCGATACCACGAGCAAAGTTAAGAACACCGTGACCGTCTGGTGATGGCTCCCCTTCTTTGACTTCGCGAATGTCCACATACTCAGTCACTTGGAAATCACGTCCCGCATTGGCACCTGTGTAATGGAAACCGTCTTCGTTGGCACCGACAACAGCATTTTTCACATCTTGCACCTTGCGGTCTGCAATAATCTTGATGTTTTCTGACAAGCCGACTGGTCCAAGGGAACCAAAACCTGCACCGAAGATTTTTTCAGCATCCGCTGGGCCTGCTACATCAAAGAAATCTGCTCCAAGGTAATTTTTCAATTTAACATCATTGACCTGGTCGTTGCCAACAAGTAGGGCAACAACAGGCTCCCCATCTGCCATAAAGAGCATGGTTTTAATGGTTTGCTCTTCCGCAACATTCAAGAAGGCGGCCACTTCATCAATTGTTTTTGCATCTGGTGTAGCAACTTTTACTAATGTCTCTTCAGCAACCACAGCTGTCCGTGGTTTGTACTCACTCGTTGCCATCTCTAAGTTGGCAGCGTAGCCAGATTCGCTTGAGTAAGCGATAGTATCTTCACCAGATATAGACCAAGCCAAGAGTTCTGCTTTAATCGCTTCAAGGACATCCTCTGGGATTTCCTCAAAAGAAGCAACCGATTTATCCAAGACAACCCAGCGATTTAGATTGGTACGGTCTGGGGTGATAGCCATAAATTCTTGACTATCCTTACCACCCATTGCACCACCATCACCGATAATGGCCTTAAACTCCAAGCCTGCACGAGTGAAGATTGCCTCGTAAGCCGCCTTGTAGTCATCGTAGGTCTGGTCCAGACTCTCATAGCTAGCATGGAAGCTGTAGCCATCTTTCATGATGAACTCGCGACCACGGAGGAGACCATTACGAGGACGTTTTTCGTCGCGGTATTTTGGTTGGATTTGATAGATATTAAGCGGCAACTGCTTATAAGATTGAACTGCATCACGCGCTAAAAGGGTCACCGTTTCTTCATGGGTTGGTCCCAAGATAAAATCAGAACCTTCGCGGTTTTTGAGTTTGTATAAGTCATCGCCATATGTTTCATAACGACCTGACTCACGCCAGATATCTGCTGACAAAAGCGCTGGCGCTAAAAATTCAATAGCATCAATTTTGTCAAACTCCTCACGCATGATTTTTTTCGTTTTTTCAATCACACGGTTTGCCAATGGCAAATAGCTATAAATACCAGCAGAAATCTGACGAACATAGCCCGCACGCAACATCAAAGCGTGGCTAATCACCGACGCATCCGAAGGCATCTCCCGCAAAGTAGGGATAATCAATTTAGACTGTTTCATAATTAAGATACGGAGGTCGTAAAAAACGACTGAAAATTAGGAAACTGGCGCAATGTGCTTGCACATCAGTCAGTTTATCTATTTTCCGAGTTTTTAGACCGAGTTCAATTACGAACCTCCTTAATTCCTTTCATCATTTGTTTGACAGGAAGACACAGGTTTCAGCCCGTGTTCAATTCCTTTAATAGTTTTCAGAACATCCTGCGTAGCACGCATTCAATTCCTTATATTAATTTCAATTTATTCTAGAAGAAAACACGTATAATGTCATTCCATGTGACTACTATCATAAGAACTACCATTACGGCCACACCCGCTAGGGTAATATAAGATTCTGTTTCTGGCTTTAATGGTTTTCTACGTATTGCTTCCAGAATATTCATCACAATTTTACCACCATCTAAGGCTGGAATTGGAATCAAATTAAATATTCCAAGGTTAATGGAAAGCATGGCCATTAGCCCCAATACAGATGCCAAACCAAATTCAGCAGCTTGGGCACTAACTTTATAGATGGCTACAGGACCACCCAATTGTTTCACATCAAAGTTTGCAATAAGATTTTTCAAAGCTGTTACAATCAAGAGTGCCGTCGCACCTGCTTCTTGGAAACCACCGACTATTTTATCAACGAAGCCCGTCTTCAAGATTGGTGAAATCCCAATTCGATAGGTTCCGTCCACTTTCTCCGCAGTAACGGTCACATTTTTGGTTGCTCCATCATGTTCCACAACCAAACCAAAGCTTGGAGCAGTTGTTGCATCTGCCGCCGCCTTGCTAATGATCGTCGCGACTTCTGTGTAGCTGTCTGTTGCATCACCATTGACAGATAAAATTTTATCACCAGTCACAAGTCCAGCTGCTTGTAAGGCACCACCATCAGTAATACTAACTGCATTGCTTGACAAATCGGCGACCCCACCTTGCATGAACATCAAAAAAATAAAAACTAAGATGCCTAAAATGAAGTTATTCATCGGCCCAGCAAAGTTGGTGATCAAGCGCCCCCAGACTGTCGCATTTTGGTATTGAACATCCAGTGGAGCAATTCGAACTTCAGTGCCATCTTCCTCGACAATCGTTGCATCGTGATCAACTTTATAAGTCTTGCTTTCTTCCAAGACCAAGCCTGTAATTTCTAATTTTTTTTCGAAATCAAAACTAGTCACATTCATCGGTAAGCTAAGGTTATCTAGCTGTTTTCCAGTTAAATTTATCCGCGTCACAACACCAGCTTCATTCAGGCTGAGGCTAGCAGGAGTCCCTGTCTTAATCTCTGTCTTATCTTCACCCCAACCGGCCATTCGAACATAACCACCAAGAGGAAGAATACGAATCGTGTAAAGCGTCCCATCCTTACCTGTATGAGCGAAAATCTTTGGCCCCATCCCAATCGCAAATTCCCTTACAAGGATTCCTGCTTTCTTAGCAAAGTAGAAGTGACCAAATTCATGGACAACCACAATGACACCAAAAATAAAAATAAATGCTAAAATTCCTCTCATAGGACCTCCTTAAAATAGGCCAAAGAAGTGCATAATCGGAAAGACAAAAATCATACTATCGAAGCGATCCAATATACCACCATGTCCTGGAATAATTTTTCCAGAATCCTTTACACCAAAATGGCGTTTAATCGCACTTTCAACTAAATCTCCGAATTGTGAGAATATCGAGAAAATCACAACTAGCAACAATATCATGCCGAAGGAATAACCAGCCAACAAAGACTTATCGACAATCAAGAAAATGATAGCAACTACCACCGCAGAAAGAATACCACCTACAAAGCCTTCAACTGTTTTATTCGGTGAAACCTTTGGTAATAGTTTTCTGCGTCCAAACTGGCGTCCAATCATGTAAGCGCCTATATCTGTAGCCCAAACCAAACAGAGGGCAAAAAAGACCTTATTTAGACCATCCATTCGAGCCAATACCAAGCTATGGAAGCCAATTCCTACATAGAAGCTTGATGCAATTGGAAAGACTACGTCTGAATAATTGTATCGACCAATATTGAAAACTGTAGCCCCAAGAAGAAGGAAGACTACAATCGCATATGCTGTATAGTTCCCATCTGCCGGCAAGAATGTTAGATAATTCTGTAACGGAAGCGTCAATACTAGACTTGCCAACATGGCTAAAACACCTTCAATTGAATTCGGCGCTAGACGACGCATCTTAACCAGCTCAGCTGTCGCAATCATTGCTAATAAACCGACAAAAAAATCAAAGGCCATGCCTCCAGCTAGCAAGAAGGGAGTGAAAATAGCTAAAGCAATTGCACCAAATATCACTCGTTTCTGTAAATCATTTGTCATAACTTCTCCTTATACACCACCAAATCGTCTATGACGTCGGTTATACTCTTTAATCGCTAATTTGAGGGCATCTCCATCAAAATCAGGCCAAGCAACATCTGTAAAATACAACTCACTATATGCTGATTGCCAAGGCAGAAAATTGCTGAGACGGAGTTCGCCACTTGTACGGATAACTAGATCGGGATCGCGTAGCGCTGGTGATAAGGTCCCTGTATAGAGGTAGTCCGCAATTAATTTCTCGTCAATATCTCCAGAATTAAACTTGGCATCCAAGACATCTTGCGCTATGGCCTTAACTGCTCGAGTCACCTCATCACGACCACCGTAGTTCAAAGCGAAATTGAGAATTAGTCCAGTATTATTCTTCGTTTTTTGCTCAGCCTTATAGAGAGCATTAAGGGTGGCTTGAGGTAGTTTGGAATAGTCACCAATCATCTGAATTTTGACATTATTGGCATGGAGTTCAGGAACATACTTATCATAAAATTCCACAGGAAGGTTCATTATAAACTTTACTTCCTTTTCTGGTCTAGACCAATTTTCTGTAGAAAATGCATACACTGTCAATACTCGAACACCCAAGTCAGAAGCAGTTTTAGTAACTTTTTGTAGGGCATCCATACCTGCCTTGTGCCCCATAATACGGGGTTGCATCCGCTTTTTCGCCCAACGACCATTACCATCCATAATGACCGCAATATGCTTTGGAACTTCTATTGCCGTCTCAATGCTTTCTTTCTTTTTAAACTTAAACGTAAACATGCTATTTTCCTTCATTTATAATCGTTTCATTATACCATATTTTTTGCTAGGATAGCAAAAATCAGGCAAGTCTAAAACAAGAGAAAACCAAGGTTTCCCTCGGTTTCTCATCCTTATTCTTCAATAGCAGATTCTGGGGTTGCTTCTTTCGTTTCAACTGCAACTTCTTCAACTACAGCAGTTGATGTGTTAGAACTAGCGACACGATTACGAATCGCACCACGCTCAAATGTTAAATAGATACCATCGATATCAAGAACAACCTTTTTGTCATCTATTTCGTCGACAATACCATATAAACCACCAATTGTCACAATTTCATCACCTTTTTTGATTTGGTTCAATGCTTCTTGGCGTTGTTTTTGTTGTTTACGTTGCGAATAGAACATAAAGCCAATCATGGCAACCATGACAAGTGGCAAAAATAAACCTTCCATTTGTTTACCTCATTTTTTGTTTGATAAGCTTGATTATACCAAATTCTAAACAATAAAGCAAAATTAGACTTGGCCAAAAAAGACCGAACATTCGTTCAGTCTTCATACACTATTTTGTACTCCATACACTCTCAAGAATGTTAGTCTGTTCACGACCAGGACCTACTGAGAAAGTTGAGATACGAACCCCTACCAATTCGCTGATGCGACGAACATAGTTGCGAGCCGCTTCTGGCAATTCATCCAAGCTACGTACACCTGTGATGTCTTCGGACCAACCTGGCATCTCTTCATAAATTGGTTTACAACGTTTCAATTGCTCCAAACTTGCAGGATAGTGGTCAATACGCTCACCATCCAAATCATAAGCCACACAGATTTTCACTGTTTCAAGGCCTGATAGAACGTCAATAGAATTGAGTGATAAGTTTGTAATACCTGATACACGACGGCTATGGCGCATGACAACAGAGTCAAACCAACCGACACGGCGAGGACGACCTGTTGTCGTACCGTATTCTTTACCGATTTCACGGATGCGGTCTCCGATTTCATCGTTCAATTCAGTTGGGAATGGTCCGTCACCAACACGGCTAGTGTAGGCCTTACATACACCAACCACCTTGTCAATCTTGCTTGGTCCGACACCACTACCGATTGTCACACCACCTGCAACAGGGTTTGAAGAAGTTACAAATGGGTAGGTACCTTGGTCAATGTCCAACATAACGCCTTGCGCCCCTTCAAACAAGACACGTTTCCCTTGGTCGAGAGTATCATTCAAAATTACAGAGGTATCGGTCACATATTTCTTGATTTCTTGACCATATGCATAGTATTCTTCAAAGATTTCATCAAATTCGATTGGTGTTGACTCGTACATTTTTTCAAATAGACGATTCTTTTCTGCCAAGTTTACTCGCAAACGCTCTGAGAAAATATCTTTATCCAAAAGATCTGCAATACGGATACCAACACGCGCAGACTTATCCATGTACGCAGGACCGATACCCTTGTTGGTTGTACCAATCTTGTTTTCGCCTTTTGATTCTTCTTGCAATTGATCCAATTTGATGTGGTAAGGCAAGATAACGTGTGCGCGGTCTGAAATCCGCAAGTTATCTGTTGTAACACCTGAATTATGGAGATAGTTGATTTCCTTCACCAATGATTTTGGATTGATAACCACACCATTACCGATAACAGAAATCTTTTCTGGGAAGAAGATTCCTGATGGAATCAAGTGCAATTTATATTTAGTCCCATCGATAACGATAGTATGCCCAGCATTATCTCCACCTTGATAACGCGCAATTACTTCAGCATTAGCAGATAAAAAGTCTGTGATTTTACCCTTACCTTCATCGCCCCACTGGGTTCCTACAACAACTACTGATGTCATACTCACTCTTTTCCTGAACTGGCTGACCAGTCCAGCCTTTCTTCTACTTCTGGCAGGAATCTCACCTGCAAGTTTCGTTTTACACACTATTTTATCAAAAAACGAACATTTTTTCAAGAATTTCCTTTATTTTCAATTATTGCGAACATAACAGTTAAATCTTCCTTTTTTTACAAAAAAATACTGAACAAATTACACCTTCAAACATTTTTAAATAAGTTTTTATGAAGGATTCCCGAAACCTTTTATCACTTTCAATTATTTTCAATGATATTTTCACAAAAAACGTAGCAGAAATTTGTATTTGTCTATCAAACTAGATAAAATTGGAATAAGACTTTAACAGAAATAAGAAGGACTGAATATGTTACAGAAATTATCCCCAAATAGCCCTATTCTTCAGGCCACCTTCGGTATTGAACGAGAATCCTTACGCATCAATGCAAACCACAAAGTTGCTCAAACACCTCACCCAGAAAAGTTAGGTTCACGTAGCTTTCATCCGTATATTCAAACTGACTATAGTGAGCCACAAATTGAATTGATTACTCCCATTGCTCATTCCACTAAGGAGGCGAGAAGATTCCTTGGTGCGATTACAGACGTAGTGATGCGATCAATGGATAAGAGCGAATACCTTTGGCCCTTATCCATGCCACCTGTCATTTCAGAGGACGACATCAAAATTGCTCAACTAGAAAGTGACTACGAATATCAGTATCGCATCGGCTTAGGAGAAAGGTATGGTAAGCTCCTCCAGTCTATGTCAGGTATTCATTACAATTTTGAATTAGGAAAAGACTTAACCCAACAACTTTTTGAATTAAGCGAGGAAACAGATTTTGTCGCATTCAAAAATACCCTCTACCTCAAGTTGGCACAAAACTTCCTCAACTATCGCTGGCTCTTAACTTACTTATATGGAGCAAGTAGTTTAGCCGAAAAAGGATTTTTATCCGAGGAAGTCGGTTGCGTTCGTTCCATTCGCAACTCCAAACATGGCTATGTTAATGCCGAAGACGTTCATATTTCTTTCTCTTCTCTCGAACAATACGTGGCTGACATCGAACAAGCTGTCCAGTCTGGTCAACTATCCGCCGAAAAAGAGTTTTATTCCTCTGTTCGACTACGTGGGGCCAAAACGAGTCGCGACTTTCTCAGAAAGGGGATTTCTTATCTGGAATTCCGTACCTTCGACCTTAACCCCTATGACCCGTTTGCTATTAGTCAAGAAACCCTCGACACCGTTCATCTCTTCCTCTTAGCCCTCCTTTGGCTGGACCAACTAGCTGACGTAGACAATGCTTTAACAAAAGCAGATAGACTGAACAACCTCATTGCCCTAAGCCACCCTCATACACCTCTACCTAGCGATGCTGATCCCACACCAATCTTGATTGCCATGAAAGCCATAGTCATACACTTTGGACTGGACGACTACTATAGTCAGCTCATTGCACATGTGGAGGCAGCTCTTCAAGACCCGCGACTAACCCTTTCTGGAAAAATAGCAGAGCAGGTCAAAGATGGATCTCTGGAACATTTTGGCCAGCAACAAGGACAAGCCTTTCATGACTATGCTTGGACAGCCCCTTACGCTCTCAAAGGCTATGAAAATATGGAACTCTCTACTCAGATGATTCTCTTCGATGCTATCCAGATGGGCTTGAATGTGGAGATTTTAGATGAAGAAGACCAATTTCTCAAACTTTGGCATGATGACCATATTGAATACATCAAAAATGGCAATATGACATCCAAAGACAACTACGTGGTTCCCCTTGCCATGGCCAACAAGGTTGTCACTAAGAAAATTTTAGCAGAGGCTGGTTTCCCAATTCCTGCGGGAGCAGAATTTGCAAATAAAACAGATGCCCTGCGCTATTATGGACAAATTTCCAGCTCTGCCATTGTCGTCAAACCTAAATCCACCAACTTTGGCTTAGGAATCTCAATCTTCCAAGAACCAGCTAGTCTTGTAGATTATGAAAAAGCCTTAGACATTGCCTTTTCAGAAGATAGTCATGTGCTGGTAGAAGAGTTCATAGCCGGTACCGAATACCGTTTCTTCATACTAGATGGAAAATGTGAGGCTGTCTTGCTCCGCGTCGCAGCTAATGTCATAGGTGATGGGCATTCAACTATCCGAGAATTGGTCGCTCAAAAAAATCAAGACCCTCTGAGAGGACGTGACCATCGTTCACCACTTGAAATCATCAATCTCGGTGAAATTGAACTACTTATGTTAGAACAGCAGGGCTATACTCCAGATACAGTACTTCCCGAGGGCATTCAAGCCTTTCTACGCGGTAATTCTAATATCTCAACGGGTGGTGACTCAATCGATATGACTGACCAGATGGGTGAATCTTACAAGCAATTAGCTGCCGACATGGCACGCGCAATGGGGGCCTGGGCTTGCGGTGTAGATTTGATTATCCCAGATATATATCAGGCAACCAGCAAAGAAAAACCGAACTGCACTTGTATCGAACTCAACTTTAACCCAGCTATGTACCTGCACACCTATACCTTTGCAGGACCAGGTCAAAGTATCACACCGAAAGTTCTACGGAAACTGTTTGCGGAAATTTAATACTGAATGATCCATTGTCAAAAGCCCTGATAAGTAAATGAATCCAGAGGAACTTTTCTCTCAATTCCCACGAAATTAAAAGTTACAGAGTTTACTTTCTTTCTAATGCGTTAAGTAAAAACTGGCTGACACGGTCAGTTTTTTCTTATGGTCGTCTCCTTTCCGCATTTTCTTTACTTGTGCTATAATTAAAGTTATGGATAAAATTATTAAAACACTATCAAAAAGCGGGCATTTCCGTGCCTTTGTGCTAGATAGCACAGAAACCGTGAAAACAGCCCAAGAAAAACACCATACTATGGCGTCGTCCACCCTTGCTCTGGGCCGCACTCTCATTGCCAATCAAATTTTGGCTGCCAATGAAAAAGGCGATACAAAAATCACCCTGAAAATCTTGGCCAATGGAGCCGTTGGTGCCATTATCTCCGTTGCCAATACCAAAGGTCAGGTCAAGGGCTACATTCAAAATCCAGACTTGGATTACAAACGGACAGCGACTGGCGAAGTCATCGTTGGACCTCTTGTGGGGAACGGACAATTCCTAGTCATCACAGACTACGGAACAGGCCACCCCTACAACTCCATGACACCCTTGATTTCTGGTGAAATCGGTGAAGACTTTGCCTACTTCCTAACAGACAGCCAGCAGACGCCTTCTGCGGTGGGACTGAACGTTTTGTTGGACGAAGAAGATAAGGTCAAGGTAGCTGGCGGATTCTTGTTGCAAGTTTTACCAGGTGCAACTGAGGCTGAAATTGCCCGTTTCGAGAAACGCATCCAAGAAATGCCTGCCATTTCGAGTTTGCTGGCTTCTGAAAACCATATAGAAGCTCTGCTATCCGCTATTTATGGCGACGACGACTTCAAACGACTGTCAGAAGAAGAAATCGGTTTTGTCTGCGACTGCTCTAAGGACCGCTTCCTCGATGCTCTAGCCAGCTTGCCAAAAGCGGACCTGCAAGAGATGAAGGAAGAAGACAAGGGCGTGGACATCACCTGTCAATTCTGCCAGACCCATTACCACTTTGACGAAAACGATTTGGAGGAACTCATCAATGGCTAATCTCAATACCCCTTTCATGATTGGTGATGTGAAAATCCCCAATCGCTGCGTGCTGGCCCCGATGGCTGGCGTGACCAACTCGGCCTTTCGCACCATTGCCAAGGAAATGGGCGCAGGCCTGGTCGTTATGGAAATGATTTCTGAAAAAGGCCTTCTCTACAACAACGAGAAGACCCTTCATATGCTCCATATTGACGACAACGAATACCCTATGTCCATCCAGCTTTTCGGTGGCGATGCCGAAGGACTGAAACGGGCTGCCGACTTCATCCAAACCAACACCAAGGCTAATATCGTAGATATTAACATGGGCTGCCCTGTCAACAAGGTCGTTAGAAACGAAGCTGGTGCCAAGTGGCTCAAGGACCCCGACAAGATTTACCACATCATCAAGGAAGTGACCTCAGTCCTCGATATTCCCTTGACTGTTAAAATGCGGACGGGTTGGAACAATACCGACCTAGCGGTCGAAAATGCCCTGGCCGCAGAAAGTGCCGGTGTGTCTGCCCTGGCCATGCACGGACGGACCCGCGAGCAGATGTACACAGGAACCGTTGACCTGGAAACCCTCACCAAGGTGGCTGGTAGCCTGACCAAGATTCCTTTCATCGCAAACGGCGACATCCGCAATGTAGAAGATGCCCGTCAGCGAATTGAAGAAGTCGGAGCCGATGCCGTCATGGTCGGACGGACTGCCATGGGCAATCCTTATATCTTCAACCAAATCAATTACTATCTTGAAACTGGAGAAGTCCTACCCGACCTCTCCTTTGAAGATAAACTCGAAGTCGCCTTCGACCACCTGAACCGATTGACCAATCTAAAAGGCGAATCCATCGCCGTACGTGAATTCCGTGGTCTTGCCCCACACTACCTCCGTGGTTCAGCAGGTGCTGCCAAGATCCGTGGCGCCGTTGCCCGAGCAGAGACTATCGAACAGGTCCAAGAACTCTTTGACCAAGCTAGAGAGGCCTATCAAGAACGGATTGCCAAATAATATCAAAACCTCCAGTATCAGCTGGAGGTTTCTTTATCTATTTGATGAACTTTCTTTCAAACGGTAGGTTTTTCTAGGTTTGCGCTTGGGCAAGCGTTCCACTCCAACTTCTTCCACAAAGTCGCCATACTTAGCTAGGAAATTATTGTGGAGGATTTTTTTGTCGGGTGAGATAAGATTGACCAAATCTGTCGCAGCGTAGATGTTAAAGGGTTGCTGCAGGAGATTGAGAAAGGTTGGATTCCACTTCATCCGTCCCTGAATCCGCTGGATAGAGGTCATGACAATCTCGTAATGGTCAAAGGCAAAATCCTCTGCCGTCAAGACCTGACCCTCATAAGAACACTGCGAAGTCTTGAAATCCACATCGATCACAATCGGCTCCCTGCCATCCGGCCCTGGCTTGACCAGGTCCAAAGCTTGGCTAGGCAAGTAAACCAAGTGGGCAATGGTCATCATCCAGCCCCTAGGATCCCGCTCAGGGTTGGAGACTGTTAGGAGTTGCTCTATATGGCTACGAGGTAAATCCAATCCTGCTTCTTTTTTTATCTCACGCTGGCAGGTCTGGTAGGCATCCTCGCCTCTGGCAATAAAACCACCGACCAAGGAGAGTTTGTGTTGACAAGGATGAGTAGCCCGCCGAATCAAGAGGAGCTTTATTCGACCCTGGACAAAACTATAGACCACCATATCAGCCGTAACACTCGGCTTTTCAAAACGTGGCAAATCTTGTTGCTTATACCAGATTAAGAACTCTTCTTCCGTCCCATATTTTTCATAGTATTCCTTGTCTGATAGAACAGCAGGCCTAGCCATTTTGAGCCACCTGCCCCTCTTTTATAGACTTAGACCATTGGTACCAACCGACCGCACTGTTCAAGGCATAAACCCAGTACATGGCTTGCATGTGAAGAGAAGTCCCCCACCAGAGATAGATAGAGAAGAGATTGGTCGCAATCCAGAAAATCCACTGTTCACGATAAAGATAGGTCATCAAAAATTGACCCGTCCAGTTGGTCCCGTCTGTGATAGAGTCACGGAATGGACGAGCCGAACCAACCGATTGATAAATCAAGCCAAAACTTGCCCAAACCAGTAGAGTGAAGCCCAGCCATTTGATCCAGCCCTTCCAGTCCAGCTTACGTGCCTCGAATTCCGTCTCCTCCTCTTCCGCCACTCCATTAACACGGGCAGTCAACCAAACATATAGTCCAACTGGCTGCATGACAATGAAAAAGATAGCTGTCATCACTTCTCCATAAAACATATTTTGATAGGAGAGGGCAAAGTAAATCACACTATTTAGAAAACCAAAAAAGTAGTTACTAGCACGACCTTCCGCCACCATAATCACGCAGACAATACCCGTCCAGGAGGTAAAAAGTCCAACCCAGTCATGATTGGCAGCACCATTGGTAAATTCTAATACAATCGGCACACTAGACAGGGCCAGTAAGTAGCACCATTGAAAGAGCGTCCGCCCTTGAAACAGGTCCGCCATAATTGCCTGCAGGACCCCAAGTAGGCCCAGTTTCCTTGCCCTATTTGCAATTGCAGCCATATTTTCCGGCACCTGCTTCACAGCTGTCTTCATTCCTTCAAATTGTTGGAACAATTGATTCATATCTTCCTCCTAATATTCCTGATAGATGCCATCGATCAACTGAATGGCCTTGGCATAATTTTCTGCATAATCCCCACCAATATAAGTCAACTGGGTTTGCGGGTGATTTTTAACAACCAGTTCTTTCAAATGTTCGGTGAAGGCATTGCGAATATCAGCGTCAGCCATGGTCATATCCCGAAAACCGTCATCCACATAAGAGCCTGTCGGTAGAACAAAGATAATCAGATCCCATTTTTCATTCTTAACTGTATCACCACAGAGCGAGTGGAAAGAACCGGAAGTTTCGCCGATGTAGTAGTCGTAGTAGGCTTCTGTCACGGTCGCATTGGTATCCGCAATGACCAGACCACGATTGGTATCCGAGTCAATCAGATCTGAGGTCTGGCGATACTGGCCCGTCAAGAGATAGTTGTAGTCCTTGCCTGTCAACTCATCATCACGCACATTAAAGCGTTGTTGGTAGTAGCGAGCATATTCCAGCGAAACAGGACAGGAATAATAACGACCCAAATCCCGCACCAGCGTGGTTTTTCCATTTGAAGCAGAGCCGACCACCAAGACATTCTTAGAAAAATGACGTCGGAAGGGCTTGGCGATGGAATTCCAGTACTTGGCAGGATTTTCTCGAATCAGAGTCGCAGAAATCCCAAAATTTCGCTCCGTAAAGGAAGCCAGATAGCCCCGTGACTGCAATTCCTCTGCATACCCTTTTTCTGAAACGTAGAAAACGAGCTCTTCATCCTCCTTAATCGCCACCAAGGCCTGCAAGGCTTCTAACCAAGGTGTCCACCCTTCTGGATAAGGGGGCATACCTGTCTCATCCAACTTAAAGACGGATACTAGAGGCTCGTCGTTGAAGGTTTCACGGATATAGCGGAAACGCTTCTGCAAACCGAGGCCAATCTGATGTCCTCGGTCCTGGTCATAACCAGAAACGATAACCACCGCTCGATCATTTTCTCGCTTGGCCCGCTGAATCAAATCAATATGACCCTTATGCATGGGTGCAAAAGTTCCAAAGACAACTGAAACTGTTTTTTTCATAGACAACCTTTTTATATTTTTTTATATTTTCTATCTTACCTCTTCCCACACAAACTGTCAAGATATTTTTATAGTTTTTTATAAAAAGGTTTTATAAAAAGAAACAGGTTACCCCGTTTCTTTACTAACTATTCATTCACACTCTCAAATTTGAGTTGGTTAGCTTTGACACCCACTTTCAGAACCATACCTGCTCCAAGATCTTCACGCAAAAGCATTTCTGCCATCGGGTCTTCCAATTTTGTTTGGAGCAACCGACGAAGAGGGCGAGCACCCATTTCTGGATCGTAGCCTTCTTTGGCCAACAATTTGAGGGCTGATGGTTGGAATTTCAGGAGGATTCCCTTGCTCGCGGCAACCACAATCAATGGCTTCACCATCACTTTGACAACATCCAACATATCGGATTCTGTCAAGCTGTGGAAGACTACCTTTTCATCGATACGGTTGATAAATTCAGGACGATAGGTCTTTTTCAATTCTTCAAAAATGCGTTTCTCCACTTCCTTGTGGTCTTTGGACAGATCAGCCGCACCAAACCCAACAGTCTTGTCATCGCGAAGAGCTGTTGCTCCCAAGTTTGATGTCATGATAATGACTGTATTGGAGAAATCAACCTTGCGACCCTTACTATCGGTCAAGACACCGTCATCCAAGACCTGCAAGAGAACATTGAAAATATCTGGATGAGCCTTTTCAACCTCATCAAAAAGAAGAACAGAATAAGGTTTATTACGAACTTTTTCTGTTAATTCGCCACCTTCTTCATAGCCAACATAGCCTGGAGGCGCTCCATTGAGACGGCTGGCCGCAAATTTCTCCATATACTCAGACATATCAAAACGGATAAGAGCAGATTCATCATCAAAGAGAACCTCTGCCAAGGCTTTAGCAAGCTCAGTCTTACCGACACCAGTTGGTCCTAAGAACATAAAGGAACCAATCGGTCTGCGACCTGTCCGAATCCCCGACTGATTACGGCGGATAGCTCTACTAACGGCAGAAATAGCTTCTTCCTGCCCAATCACACGTTTGTGCAATTCTGCTTCCAGATTCAGGTACTTCTTAGTATCTGATTGGCTGAGCTTGGCTACTGGGATACCTGATAAGCGACTAAGTGTTTCCAAAATGTCATCTTCTGTCACTTCTAAGTCATCGTTTTGACTCAACAGATTCTTTTCTGTAGTCTTGATTAAGAGCTTACTGACAGTCTTGTATTTTCCAGCCATCAAAGCTTTATCAATACTCGAAAGACCTGTTTCTTCAACCTGCCCTTTCACTCTATTTTGTACAGTTGCACTGGCTTCATCTAACAAGTCAATTGCTGAGTCTGGCAAGTTTTTACTAGTCAGATACCTCTTGGCGTAAGCCACAGCTGTCTCAACAGCCGCATCTCCAATACGGACCCTATGGTATTTTTCAAAAGTCCCTTTAAGCCCGGTCAAAATGGCAATACTGTCCTCAACTGTCGGCTCTTCAATGGTCACTTTGGCAAAACGACGGACCAGGGCAGCATCTTTTTCAATATGCTTTTGGTATTCATCCTGTGTCGTTGCACCAACAGTGCGTAGGGTCCCTCGAGCCAAGGCCGGTTTGAGAATATTGGCAGCATCTAAGGTTGAATCAATTCCCGAACCCGACCCCATAATAGTATGTAATTCATCGATAAAGAGGATAACCTGACCATCTTCTTCAATATCATTGATGATATTATTCATCCGCTCTTCAAAGTCACCACGGAAACGAGTTCCTGCAATAACATTCATTAAATCAAGTTCCAAAACACGCATCTTTGCTAAACTGACAGGAACATCTCCTTCTGCAACACGCTGGGCAAGACCTAATGCTAGTGCTGTTTTCCCAACACCTGCATCGCCAACCAAAACAGGATTGTTCTTCGTTTTACGTGATAGAATTTGAATCATCCGTGAAATTTCAGCATCGCGACCAATAACAGGTTCAATTTTACCCTCGCGGGCTAAGGCTGTCAGATCTCGTGTATAATCCTCCAATCCACCACTTTGAGCAGTTGGTGGCATGCCCATCATTTGACCTACACTTGCTGTTTTAGCCTTTCCACCTTTCATCACGCTACGGATAGCTTTCAAATCCTCTTTGGTGAACCCTGCACGATACTCTAAGTTTTTACGCAAATCAACAAAACGGAATTCATCTTCTATCTCTTCAAAATGAAAACCTACTTTATCTAGAATTTGACTTGCGGTTGAACGTTTGTCTAACAGCATTGCCTGAAACAAATGCTCGCTTCCTAATTCTTTTGCCTTAACGACTTCTGCAATCTTTCTAGCGAACTGAGCTGTATCCTCTAATCTTTTTGAGGAGGATAGAACATTAAATTTATCCAATTCTTCACGGTATACTTTTTCTGTAACAACAAAAGTAGCATGTTCGAAATCTGAAATACTCATTGGGTATTCTGCCAAAACAGCACCAGCTACCGTATCGTGATTGATGACAAATGCTAGCAAAATATGCCACGTTTCTAAATGATCGCATGCATATCGTTGGGCAATCAACTGAGCATCTTCAAAAACCCGTTGTAAGCCTGTTGAAAATTTCATGAAAATTAATCCTCTTTCCTATCTAAACGACGGAGTAGTTGCAGCATCATTCGCGCTCGAATTTTATCCGCGTCTTTCCCCAAGACATCGTCGGAACCCGTTGCTAAAAACAAATTTCCTTCGCGTTCTGTCATCAAGCCTTCATCAAACAACAATTGTAATATATCAGCAAATACCGTTGTTGATAATTGCTCACCCATATTTTTTATTAGGTCATGTACCAATTCATGTTTGTCCGAGAAGGTAATCCTACCAATACGAATATACCCTCCTCCGCCACGCTTACTTTCTACAATGTAGCCACGGCTTGCAGTAAATCGTGTTTTGATAACATAGTTAATCTGACTCGGAACCACTTCAAATCGACTGGCTAATTCACTCCGACGCAATTCAGCAACACTGACTTGATCTAGAATGGCCTTGATATGTTCCTCGATATAATCCGATGTATTTTTCATCGCCATAGTATCGCCTCTTTCTTTGACATTCTTTGACCATTATACCGTAAAAATAGATTTTTTTAAAGTAAAAGCAACAGTGTCGATCGTAGTCGATTCTTGAAATTAATCCTATAATTCTTTATAATAGGAAGAAAAAGGAGTAGACAATGGATTTCAAAACGTATATTCAAGATTTTATTACAATTGACGTGGAGCAGGCCCAAACTTTGCTTTCAGCAAAAGAGGGAGGCATCCTCTTTATCGGACGCGCAACCTGCCCTTACTGCAATCGGTTCGCGCCAAAACTACATAAGGTAGCCAAAGAGAAGCAAGTACCTATTCACTTCCTCGACTCTAGTCAAGCCAGCCCTGAACTCCAAGCCCTACGCGACCACTACCAAGTTCCTACGGTCCCTGGACTCCTCGTCGCAAAAGCAGACGGTGTCCAAGTCCGTTGCGACTCTAGTATGACAGAAAAAGAAATCACAGCGTTTATACAAGATTAATAGAACAACAAAAGCACCGGCCAGACGACCGGTGCTTTTGTAAGGAGATATGAAAAATATTTAGGATTGATATTAGTATAGCTCATTCAACCTGTTCATTCATCAGCCCTAAGACCGATTTTACAAAAAAACTTCCTGTCGGAAGTTCTTCTATATATGATTATTTACCAAGAGCTGCTGCCATAGTAGCTGCAACTTCTGCTTCAAAGTCGTTTGAAGCTTTCTCGATACCTTCACCCACTTCGAAACGAGCAAATTCTACAACTGAAGCGTTCACTGAGTTCAAGTAAGCTTCAACTGTTTTGCTGTCGTCCATGATGTAAACTTGAGCAAGAAGTGTGTAAGCTTGGTCAACTTGAGTGTTGTCCAACATAAAGCGATCCATTTTACCTGGGATGATTTTGTCCCAGATTTTTTCTGGTTTGCCTTCAGCTGTCAATTCTGCTTTGATAGCTTCTTCAGCTGCTGCAATCACTTCGTCAGTCAATTCAGCTTTTGAACCATATTTCAACAATGGCAATGCTGGTTTGTCAACCATTGCACGGCTTTCGTTGTCTTGTTCGATCTTGTGGTTGATTTTTGCCAACTCATCTTTAACGAATTGCTCATCCAATTCAGTGTAAGAAAGAACAGTTGGTTTCATTGCAGCAATGTGCATTGAGATTTGTTTTGCAAGAGTTTCGTCACCACCATCAACAACTGAGATAACACCGATACGGCCACCATTGTGTTGGTATGCACCAAATGCTTGAGCATCTGTTTTTTCAACCAAAGCAAAGCGACGGAATGAGATTTTCTCACCGATTGTTGCAGTTGCATTTACGTATGCTTCTTCAAGGGTTTCACCTGAAGGCATAGTCAATTTAAGAGCTGCTTCGTTGTCAGCTGGTTTACCTTCTGCAATTACTTTAGCAGTAGTGTTTACCAATTCAACGAATTGAGCGTTTTTCGCAACAAAGTCAGTTTCAGCATTTACTTCAACAACTGCTGCAACGTTACCGTCAACGTAAACACCTGTCAAACCTTCAGCTGCTACACGGTCAGCTTTCTTAGCTGCCTTAGCCATACCTTTTTCACGAAGCAATTCAATCGCTTTTTCGATATCACCTTCAGTTTCAACCAACGCTTTCTTAGCGTCCATAACGCCAGCACCTGATTTTTCACGCAATTCTTTAACGAGAGCTGCTGTAATTTCTGCCATGTCTATTCTCCTTGTTTGTATTTATAAAATAGAGGAGCGGGCTTAGCCCTGCCCCTCTAGGATTGTTTTTGTGTTTGATAAATGATGTAGAGTGTACTCAGACTAAAAAGCTAAAATTTAGATAAATCTAACACTTTTCTTAATGCCTTCGTTACTTATTTACCTTCTACAACTTCAACCAATTCTTCGATTGATTCTGTAGATGCTGGCTCAGCTGCCAATTCAGCTTCAACTGCTACAACGCTGTCTTCACCTTGGTTGCCTTCGATGATTGCGTCAGCCATTTTAGCTGTGATCAATTTAACAGCACGGATAGCGTCATCGTTAGCTGGGATGATTACATCAATATCATCTGGATCTGTGTTTGTGTCAACCATCGCTACAACTGGGATACCCAATTTCTTAGCTTCTTTAACAGCGATTTGCTCTTTATGTGGGTCAACAACGAACATTACATCTGGAATGCGTGGCATATCAGCGATACCGCCCAAGAATTTTTCAAGACGTGCACGTTGTTTGTTCAACAATACTACTTCTTTCTTAGGAAGCACTTCGAAAGTTCCATCTTCTTCCATGCGGTTGATTTCTTTCAAACGAGCGATACGTTTTTGGATTGTACCCCAGTTTGTAAGAGTTCCACCCAACCAACGGTGGTTGATGTAGTATTGACCAGCGCGGATAGCTTCGTCTTTAACAGCTTCAGCAGCTTGTTTTTTAGTACCTACGAACAAGATAACTGCGTCGTTTGCTGCAGCATCACGAATGAAGTCGTATGCTTGGTCAGCCAATTTTACAGTTTGTTGCAAGTCGATAACGTGGATACCGTTACGTTCTGTGAAGATGTACTTAGCCATCTTAGGATTCCAGCGACGAGTTTGGTGACCGAAGTGTACACCAGCCTCAAGAAGTTGTTTCATTGAAATTACTGCCATGAGTATTTCTCCTTTTTGTTTTTTCTCCTCTCCCAAACTTCGACTTGCAGCCCAACCTTACGGCAACAGGGTCACAATTGGTTCGAGATGAGTATTTGTTGCTACAGCAACTCTATCAGTATATCAGAATACCTGTATATTTTCAAGTAAAATAGCAGAGGAATTCATGAAAATCTGCCATCAAATCCGATTCCTGATTTTATTCAAAGTAGGTTTCGGCAACCACCGCATAGGTCCCTGCAACAACATCCATTTTTTCTAGCTGACCGTTAGCATTGATCCTGTAAAAACCTGCTGCTGGGGCTACATTAGGATCAGTCCCCTTCATATTTGGACTGCTGTGGTCTTCTCTAACCTCAATGTAAACCAATCCATCGGATGACTGAACATTTGTAACCACGTGTGATAGAAAATCATCTTTCGTAAAAGGTACGCCATATCTTGTAGCCGCATGCGCCTTGGCCCAGTTGGCAGCCTGTTCGATTGTCAAATTCTTGGTGTCTACAGAAGTATTGGTGGCAGTCACAGAACTGGTTTCAGTTGCTACTGTTGAACTTCCACCGAGGACCAAGTTTTCAAAGAAAGCTTGTAATTCCTGGTTCTTAGTTGGTCGGAAATAAAGTCGTTTTTCTGGATTGCCCTGTTTTTGCTCAGTAATCCAAACAACAACCCGACCATCTTTGATCGTAAAGAGATAGAGGTAGGCACTTGGGTATTTGGTGTTCTCAATATCCGAATAAATGCCTACAACGGCTGTCTGCCCTACTTCAACTTGACCATTTTCACTCCAAACAAGTTCATGTGTTTCTCCCAGTAAATCAGGTATCATTTGCTGACCTGGACCACTCAAAACTCCAGACGGCAAGGTCACACCAAAAAGGTTTCCCGTACGATTTGGGCTATAGGATACATAATATTGGGGAGGCGAGAAAGATGGTCCCCACTGGTCAACCACAAAACTCCTCAATGCCTCTGCCTTGCCAGCATCCCACAGACCGGACTGACTACTTGATGTAGAGCTAAAGGTAGTTGTGGTTGATGTACTTGAACTGGTATTTGTCGAGCTAGAGCTAGTCGTCGCTTTAGATGAAGACACCGCTTCCTGCTTCTGACTACCACAAGCTGTTAACATACTTGCAAGAACCATCACAACAAAACCTGACACAATCGAATTCCGTTTCATTTCCTATTCTCCTTTTTCACACTAATCATACAAGCGGAAGAAGTTTTTTGACTAACGCCCCCAGCACTTATGGAGTTCTGGACATTTGCTTATATCTACGTTATCGACAAATGTTCATTTTTCCACTTGACCAATTTCACTATTTAAGGTACAATATTCTTTGTTATGGCGGTATAGCCAAGTGGTAAGGCACGGCTCTGCAAAAGCTTGATCGTCGGTTCAAATCCGTCTACCGCCTTTATTATAGGATTTTATCCGAATTTATACAAGTCAAAAGCCCGATTTTTCGGGCTTTTTTGATTTTTCATTCGGTTAAATTCGGTTAAATCTGGTAAAGTTGGTGGGCAAATTTTAGACAAGAGAAAGAGACTGGGCAAAACTAGCCAGTAAATAAAAAACACAGATAGAGTCAAGCTGAGTATGATGAAATCCAGCCAAACTGTCTGTGTTTTTTTTTATATCTATTATCTTAGACTATTCTCTTAGCCAATTTCGTTAGATTCATGCTCATTAGGAGCAATCGTATTAATCAAAAATTTGAAACAAAAAAGAGCGATTTCTCGCCCCTTAATATTTCTTTTCTTACAACTCAGCAATCTGGCTCAAGTTAACTTCGGCAATGGTATCATTACCAAACATAGAGATAACCATTTTGACCTTATTGTTATCAATCTCGGTGATTTTACCGGTGTAGTCTGTGAAGGCTCCGTCAATAATGCGAACAGTGTCACCAACTTTCACATCAATATCAAATTCTTGTACAGTTTGACCCATTGATACCAAGATTTGACGGATTTCTTCTTCCAAAAGTGGCGTTGGTTTTGAACGGTTCCCGTGCGAGCCCACGAAACCAGTTACGTTTGGAGTATTACGCACCACAAACCAAGCTTCATCAGTCATGACCATTTCAACCAATACATAGCCCGGGAAGCGATTTTCTTCCACTTCCTTAACTTCGCCATTTTTCTCAACTTGTACTGTTTGAGTCGGAATTTCTACACGAAGAATATTCTCCAGCATATTGTAAGTATGCGCACGTTGGAGTAAGTTTTCTTTTACTTTATTTTCATAACCAGAATAAGTTTGCAAAACAAACCAACCTTTATCAAAACTATCGTACATTATCTTTCCTTTCTCTGGAACCTGTGCCTCGTATTCTTCAATGAAAGATTCATTCAAAAACTACGGTATGTCATTTGAAGACGCTAAAAAAAGCCCGAAGGCTTTCGCTTTTCTCTATTATACCACTTCCATTTTGAATATGGCAAGCATTTTCTAGAAAAGATTAATTAAACTCATAATTCCTTTTGACAAAATAAGGTCAAATAGGTAAATGAGTGCAACAAAGAATGCGGAATACTGAATCACCGAAGCAAAGTCTTTCCAGCTTTGTTTTCCAGTAGGCCAAGCAGTCTCTTTTAAAATGCTAAAAATATCTGAAACGAATTTCATATGCAACTCCTATCGGGTTTCCTTGTGAACAGTGTACTGACCACAATGTTTACAAAATTTATTTACTTCTAACCGTGTTGGTTTGGGATTGCTCGAAAGGTTTATCGAATAATTTCGAGAGCCACAAACTGTACAGGCTAAACTTGCTTTTTTTAGTGCCATCATAGCCCTCCATCTTTACTATTCTAACATGTTTTATTCAGTTTGACAACTACTCAAACAAACTTCTTACCGTATCCCATAACGTTTTCGCCCGTTCTGGAATATTGGCATCTAGGATTTGTTGTTTTGTCTTTTCAATCAAATCCTGTGCTTGAGTAGTAATATCTTGCACTTGATCAGAGGTAACGACCGAATCTGAAGCACTTGTATCCTCTTCTTGAATCGCTACAATACCATTTTGAACAAACGCATTCTCCACATCGAAGGCAGTCCCTGCTGTATTTGGCAAAATCGCATCAGCTACTGTACGGAAGACTGTTGGAGCCATCCAGTAGCTACTGCTATCAATGTAATGATTCTCATCCGTCTGTTCAAAACCAACCCACTGACTGATAACCAAATCAGGTGTATAAGCAATATACCACTGGTCATTAACAAGATTGACATCAAAACTTGTTTCGGTTGTTCCCGTTTTTCCTGCAAGATAGTAATTCGTCGCATCTGCAGATACACCTGTACCATTCGTATAAGTCCCAAGCATCATAGAGGTCATTTTATCTGCAACCGAGCGGTCAATTACTTTTGTACTTGTCTCGCGATGCTGAGCCAATACCTTTCCACTCGCTGTTTCAATACGTGTAATTAGATGAGCATCCTTCATTACACCATCATTTGCAAAAGCACTATAGGCCTGAGCCATTTGCAAGGGGTTCGTTTCCACCCCTGATCCGATTGACGCACCAAGTACCTTTTCAACATTTTCCATATCAAGACCAAACTTTTGACCAAATTCAAAAGCTTTGTCAATCCCCAAGGTATTTACAATATATGCAACTGGCAAATTGTAAGATAAAGCTAAAGCTTGGTACATTGGAATGGTATCCGAAGTTGAATAGTCATAGTTGTGTAAGGTATAATCCCCATAGGTTTCTGTATGGTTATCCAAAGGTGTATCAATTGCCCAACCCGCTGCTACCGCTGGCGCATAGGCAACAAGGGGCTTAATGGTTGAACCGGGACTACGCTTAGCTTGAGTCGCAAAGTTGAATGTTCGAAACACAGCATCTTCCGAACTATTCACGCGCCCAACTAAGGCTCGAACACCGCCAGTTGTAGGATCCAAAGCTACACTAGCAGCTTGAGCCGAGGTTCCATCATAACTTGAAGTCGGGAACATAGTTTTATCATTGAAGATAACCTGCATACTCGCTTGAGAATTTTGGTCCATTTCGGTATATATTCGATAGCCGTTATTAATAATATCTGATTCTTTAAGGCCATAGCGATCAATCGCTTCAGCAATAACCGCATCAAAGTAAGATGGATAAGAATAGTTATCTTGTTTACCAGTATAGGTATCTGCTAACTGGCTCGCTAAATCGACTTGAAAACCTGCATCGGCAGTTGCCTGATCAATATAGCCAGCGTTGACCATATTTTGCAAGACTGTATCTCGGCGATTGATTGCATTTTCTAAGGAATAATAGGGATTATAAATTTCTGGACCTTTAAGCATCCCTGCTAAAACAGCTGATTGTTCAATCGTCAAGTCACTAGCAGAAATACCAAAATATTTTTGACTAGCATCTTCAACTCCCCAAACCCCATTACCAAAATAGGCATTGTTGAGATACATTGTAAGTATTTCTTGCTTACTGTATTTTTTATTGATTTCAAGGGCTAGGAAGAACTCTCTAGCCTTTCGACTAATGGTCTGCTCTTGTGTCAAAAATGCATTTTTAGCTAACTGCTGGGTAATCGTTGAACCACCACCTGAACGCCCCAAGGTCAAAACAGCTAAGATGGTTCGTTGATAGTTTATCCCTGAGTTTTTATAAAAACTTCTGTCTTCTGTAGCAATCACAGCATTCTCAAGATTATCAGAAATAGCATCTAATTCTACATAAGTCCCTTTTTGACCAGATAAGGTCCCTGCTTCAGCACCGTCCTTATCATAAATAATCGTTGTAGCCTTTAATGCTTCCTGCAAATCCCCAACATTCGCAGTCTTTGCAAGAAAGAATAGGTAACCACCTACCGTAAGAACCATTATCCCTATCAAGATCAAAACTATTTTTGTCAGTTGATAGCGCCGCCAAAATTTACGAACCGGCTCTGGAATGCGAGACTCTTTCTTTGGTTTGTCTGAATGACCACGATTTCCCCTGCGACTACGGCTAGGTCTGTCATCATTGTCAGATTGAAAATCATCTGGAACTTCAATCGGCTGATGTTGCAAATCGTCCATAGAACACCTCTTTCTAGTGATTTTGTACCATTATACAATATTTTCTTTCAGCTAGCTGAGAAAAACACTACTGCAAACCTGTCACAGCCGAACAGCGGAATTTTTTGTCAAAATATGATAAAATAGGGAGATTCTGAATCAGAAAAGGATTTCCAATGACACAAGTATATGATATTACCATTATTGGTGGCGGACCCGTTGGTCTATTTGCCGCCTTCTATGCCCATCTCCGCCAAGCTAAAGTCAAAATCATTGACTCCTTACCACAGCTTGGGGGCCAACCGGCTATTCTCTATCCAGAAAAAACAATTTTGGATATTCCAGCCTTCCCTAGCTTAACAGGACAAGAATTAACCAATAACCTCCTTGCCCAACTCTCAACTTTTGAGACAACCATTTGCCTCAATGAAACTCTGACTGCCATTGAACCAGGAGAAGTTATTTCCCTGACAACCACCAAAGGCATCCACCAGACAAAAACTCTCCTTATCGCCATGGGAGGTGGCGCCTTTAAGCCTCGTCCACTGGAAATCGAGGGAGCAGATAGCTTTGAAAACGTTCACTATCATGTATCCAATATCCAACAATATGCTGACAAAGATGTTGTCATCTTAGGTGGAGGAGACTCCGCGGTTGATTGGTCATTAGCTTTTGAGAAAATCGCTAAGACTACTCACATTGTCCACCGTCGCGACAACTTCCGCGCCCTTGAACACAGCGTAGAGGAACTCAAGCAGTCTAGCGTCACCATCCATACACCACTTGTCCCTAAAGGGCTTTCTGGGGAAAATGGCAAAGCTTCTGCCATTCATTTCGACAAGGTTAAGAGCGAGGACAAGCTCACCCTGCCTTTCGACCACCTCTTTGTCAACTACGGTTTTAAATCATCCGTTGGAACGCTAAAAGAATGGGGCTTGGAGCTCAATCGTCACCGCATCGTTGTCAATAGCAAACAAGAAACTTCTGTTACAGGTATTTATGCCATCGGTGACTGTTGTTTCTATGAAGGCAAGATTGACCTGATTGCGACTGGTCTTGGCGAAGCCCCAACCGCCGTCAACAATGCCATGAACTACCTCAATCCAAATGAAAAAGTGCAACCTAAGCACTCAACCAGTCTGTAAGATGAAAATTGACATTCGCATTTCCCAAGCATTTCCACAACTCTCTGTTAAAGAAGTCTTGGAAGATTATTTTCTTATTCCTAGAAAAATCCGCCATTTCCTCCGCACCAAGAAGCACGTCCGTGTCAACGGTGAGTTGATAAACTGGCAGAGCTCCATTGCCGCAGGTGATTTGCTCGAATTGACTTTTGACCAAGAAGACTATCCTGAAAAAAGTATTCCTCTGGGACAGGCGGACATGGTGGAGGAACTTTATCAGGATGAACATATGATAATTGTCAACAAGCCAGAAGGTATGAAGACCCACGGTAATGAGCCAACGGAAATCGCCCTGCTCAACCATGTATCTGCCTATGTTGGCCAGACCTGCTATGTGGTCCACAGACTCGATATGGAAACCAGTGGAGCCATACTCTTCGCCAAAAATCCCTTCATCCTGCCCATTCTCAATCGGCTTTTAGAGGACAAGGTTATCTACCGTGACTACCTAGCCCTCTCTCAAGGAAAGTTAAAAAAGACCGACTGGACCATTACCGACAAGATTGGACGGGACCGACACGATCGCAGAAAGCGAGTGGTTGACAACCACAAAGGACAAGCAGCCTTAACTCAAGTCCATCTCTTGAAAACCATTGGCAAAAATAGTTTGGTCGCCTGTCGCCTCCAGACTGGGCGGACACATCAGATTCGTGTGCATCTAGCCCACCACGGTCATGCTCTAATCGGCGACCCGCTTTACAGTCGAGTCTCCGCCCCTCGTCTCATGCTCCATGCCCAAAAACTCAGCTTAACCCATCCGCTAACTCTGGAAAAAATCAGCGTAGAAGCAAGGTCGGAGAGTTTTGAGGAAGTATTGAAAATGTAAAGAAAACTCACTATTTCAACAATGGAAATAGTGAGTTTTTCTATATCAATAATATCTATTTGACACTTCTTCTCTTAGGATCCAATCTGGAGTAAACAAAACTTCCCAGATAGACGATAACAAAAGCTCCTGTAATCAAGCCAAGAAGTCCATGAAAGTCCTGTGCATTGGGAAGAACTATCACAAGTAAGCAGACCAAAAAAGCAACTGTGGCATTCAAGTCTTCCTTTTTCTTGTAAAAGAGATAGAGTTGGTTCAGCACAACTACATTTAGCGATAGGGTAACAAATAGTAGATGGATTGGCATAGATTTGCTCCTTTGATTAAATCTTAAATTATTTTTTCTTATTTCGTTTCAACAGATGCACAAGGGCAAGACTGAAAAAAATAACATAGATCATCAATTCAAGCTTCCCGACATTGGACAAGCCCAATCGATAGATAAAGGCTATCAACAATATTGCTACCAGAATAACGTAACCTATTTCTTTGACAAATTTTATTTTTTCCATAGTATCCCCAGAAACAACCGTCTGCATTAGCCCTAAACTGTCTCATTATAAATCTTGAAAATCCGCTTCTTCACCAAAACCTTGCCTACTTAACTTGTATTCCCTCTGTTTTAAAAAGGGAATTAGGAAATTTGAAAAAACTAGAACACCTGCATACAGAGTCACATGAGATCCCGTCCATAGCAGATAAAACAAGACTATATATACCAACTTCACCAAAGTCATTATTTTTACTCCACTAGATAGAATAAAATCATTGACAATATAGAATAAATGATGAATTGAAAGACATGACTAAGTATTGCTTGGAGTGAAAGACATTTCACAAGTCTATTTTGCTCTATGTACTGCTTTTCTTCTAAAAAGGAGAGAGCTCCTTTAGAAGCGTATGTTTCTATAGATAGTGTGATGGGTATACAAACCAATAACATGACCGAATCAATTAGCAATAGCCACTTCAAAAAAGGGATGTATTTTTGAAACAATAATGAATACGTAGCTAATAGCTTCAGAGATACCGAAATCAGATTAAAATAAAGAGATGTAAAGGATTGTAGCTTTAGCAATATCTATTTCTGTCCTTAGAGTGATAGAGTTCATGTAAAAAAGCAAAGGCATCAACCAAATGATCACTTTCTAAATTTTTCACTCCGACAGTATGTGCTATCGGGCGATACCAATAAGCCTTTGATTCGACAATTTTAGGGGGATCTACAACTTCCCTCTCACAGAACTGTTGAAAAATCGTATGTAAATCATCACTTATTCTTAGTTCTTTACGAATGTGTCTGTTTAAAATAATTTTATTCGTTACACTTAAAATGCTTAGAATAGTGAAAGCAATAAGTAGTATAACAACCATTGAAATTTCTTTTTCACTTTGAAGTTTCATCACCAGAATTTACAACGTCTCCCTTTGTACTACACAAACACACCAACAACGACAGTAGCACCCACTTTTGCAAGTGTAACTATTATTTTTTTAAAATCAATTTTGCATAGAGAATCATGGTCAGGACTATTATAAAGAATAGAGTATTGACCCAAATAATGTATTTCTTTATTTCTTCGTTGACATGATCATATGTTAGAAATGTGATGGATGAGATTAGTAAACAGCCAAAAAAGACAAGTACAAATATTTTTTCAATTTTCATTATTTCATTACCCTGACATTTTTTGATAGCTATAGAATACAGATGATTTTTGACAACATGATAATCGGATTGGTTACACGATTGAACAAGGAAATTTTTTAATAACTTTACATCACTCGTAACTGGGATTCTTCACAGAACTATATATTTACTAAAGCTTGTTTCTATTTGTATTATAACAACACATTTATTTTCAGTCAATAATTTTTGCTATTTTTTGTAGCAATTATATTAGATTCATCGCCTAACATCGCACCAATAAATCCCTTCTATCATTATTTCAACAGTAAATTTGTGCATCATTATAACGGGATATTCTCGGATACAAAAAAACCTCTCGTTAGAGAGGCTACAGATTATTCAAAAATATTCCCCAATTCGACGTCAACGCGGTTTTCCTTGACATTGATATCCGTCACAGCCAGCAGGGATTTGTAATTCGCTACGCTGCGGTCCCCTTTTTGGTTTTCCGCAAAGACAGCCACGCCTACCAAGGTCGAGTCAAACTCTGACAAGAGGCTAATCATACCATTGATAGTTCCACCATTTTTCAAGAAGTCATCGACGATTAAGACACGGCTTCCCGCCTTCAAACTACGTTTAGACAGGAACATCTTTTCGATACGGTCGCTAGATCCTGACACATAGTTGACAGAAACAGTTGACCCTTCAGTAATTTTCAAATCACGGCGAACGATGACAAATGGTACATTAAGAACATTGGCAACCGCATTCGCTAATGGAACACCTTTTGTTGCAACTGTCATGACAGCATCGATTTTTTCATCTTTAAATGCATTTGCAATAATGCGACCCACATTTTTTAGGATGTGAGGTGTTGATAAGAGGTCTGAGGAATAAATATAACCGCCAGGTAAGATACGGCTACTTTCAGCCATCTGACTGCGCAGTGTCTCTGCGATTTGCAACGACTCTTCTTTTGAGATGGACGGTGTGAACACAACACCTCCACTAGCACCAGTGATGGTTTCAATTTTCCCAATGGAGCTTTCCTCAAAAGCCTTTTTAATGATGGCAATATCTTCGGAAATGGAAGATTTAGCTGATTCATACTTTTCAGCAAAGGTATTCAAACTTGTCAATTCATAAGGGTGGTTGATGAGATAATTCGAAATCACTACCATCCGTTCGCTTCTTCTTAACTTCATATGATCATCCTCTAAATTTATTTTTTCTATTATATCACAAAAACAACAAAAAGCGAACTTTTTATATAAAAAGTCCGTCTTTTTTCGCATTTTATAGAAATACTACCGATACCATGAAGGGGAATAAAGCCTATAGTGTTCATACCAACCAACCATTCTCTCAGCTTGCGCCTGCATCAAGGGGATTTGTTCGGGATCTACTTTTTCTGCCCAAGAAAGAGCTCCTAGACTATTTACTGTGATATAAAGAGCAGTGAGTCTCCAAAATTCCTCTGGCATGCATCCTTCAAAATAGGCATCCACCTGACCACGCGCAAAGGCTGGAGACAAATCTGCCGTAAAAATCAATCGATTAAATTCTTCCCAGGGGTCTCCTATATCGTAGCGATCAAAGTCTAAGATTTTTAGTTTTCCATCTCTTCCCAGTAGAAAATTACCTGTATGAAAATCTCCATGATGATAGGCAATCGGTCTCCTTTCAAGCAAATGACGGTTGGCTTGGACAAAGTCTATCATGGCTTGACCATTTGGATAGGAATGACTAGCTGCTTGGTAGGCAGCTAATTTACTGTCAATCTTTGCCTGATAAAAACTGTTCCAGTCGCGCAGACTTTGATCAATAGGCAGACCATGCAGGGCTCGTAAAAACTTTCCAGCCTGACAACCCAATTCATACAAGACAGAATCCGGCAGATCGGAAGCCACTTCATTCATATCCTGACCTTCCACCCATTCATAAAGGGTGTAGACTGACAAGTCATCCGCCCAACAGCTTAGTGGCTCTGCCACAGGCAAACCTAGACCAAACAGGTTTTCAACTAATTGAAATTCGACTTTCTTGACCTCAATAGCTGACCGCTCTGCTATTCTCAACAGACCAAAGCGACCATCTTCTAGCTCAACCTTGTACTTTTGGTCCGTGGACCAGCCTTTGGTGAGGGGCTGTCGAGACACTATCCTAACTGCCATCAGTCTAGGTTGGGCTTATAGAAGGCGCGGTTCTCCATGGCAAAGATACGGTTGGTCATCTCGCCTGGGCCAACCTTATCCAAGGCCGACAGCATCATCATCATTTCCGCATCGATATTGTCAATCATGTGGAGGATTTCCGCCTCCATAATCTGCGGACGGACAGGGCTTCCATACTCCAAGAGGCCGTGGTGGCTGAGGATAACGTGGCGCAGAACAATCACTTCCTCCAGACTGTCATCGATACCCAATTCCATCAAGACCTTGGTAATCTCTTCATCAATCAAGGAAATGTGCCCAATCAGATTGCCACGGACAGTGTAGCCTGTGTTATCAGGGCCTGTCAGTTCAATCACCTTGGCTAGGTCATGAAGCATGATTCCTGCAAAGAGCAGGCTCTTATTGAGCTGAGGATAAATATCACCAATTTTATCCGCCAAGCGTACCATGGTCGCGGTATGGAAGGACAAGCCTGAATAAAAGGCATGGTGATTGGTCTTGGCCGCTGGATAAGAATAAAATTCCTTTTCATATTTACCGTAAAGAGCACGGACAATCCGCTGCCAAGTGGCATTTTCTATGAGGAAAATCATCTGATTTAGGTAGTCCTTGGTGTCCTTGACATCCACAGGTGGTTTTTCCTTGAAATCAGCAGGGTCGTTGGGTTCACCAGCTTTTGGCAAACGGAGAACCAACTGATTGACTTGGGGTGTATTATTGTAGACTTCACGGCGTCCCTGCATATGAACTACAGTTCCAGCAGTAAAATCCTTGATTTTCCCTGGTTGGGCGTCCCAGAGCTTGCCCTCAATCTCACCAGTCTCATCCCGGAAGGTCAGAGCCAAGTAGTCTTTGCCAGCCCGTGTTTGACGGACTTCTGCTGTTTTGATCAAATAGAATCCTTCGAAGAATTCATCTTTTTTCATTTGGTTAATTTTCATTATCTTCCTCATCTAATGGGCACAAGCCAAGCAGTCCCTTAGTTTGATCATCTTCGTACAGGTCGATGGCTCGAAGACTACGCTCGATAGCGTTGGTTCGAGTCGTTAGGAGTTTGTCAATATTGCTGCTGGCCTGATTGAGTTGTTTCTGAGCCTTAAGCAAGAGGTCAGAAAACTTGCCAAATTCCAGCTTGACATTGCCCAAGACCTTGGAAATATCATCGGCCGACCGTTGAATATTGAGGGTTTTAAAGCCGACAGAGAGTGAATTAAGCAGGGCAGAAAGCGTGGTCGGTCCTGCTATCACGATATTTTCCTGACGGCGAAGGTCATCAAAGAAAATGGGATTGCGGACCACTTCTGAATAAAGCCCTTCGGTTGGCAAGAACAACACACCAAAATTAGTCGTTTCAGGTGGATTGAGGTACTTGCTCTGAATGTCCTTGGCAAAACGTTTAATAGCAGCCAAGAGATTTTTCCGATGGAGGTCAATCTGGTCCTTATCCCCACTTTCGTAAGCATCTTCCAAGCGGTAGTAATCCGCCAGCGGAAACTTGGAATCGATTGGCAAGTAGATATAGTCGCCTTCCGTCTGTCCTGGTAACTTGACCGCATACTCCACGCGCTCACTAGAGCCTGAAACCGTGGCAAACTCTCGCTCATATTGGCTAGGTGTCAAAATATCCTCGATAATCTGTCCCAGCTGTAATTCACCCATGATGCCACGGGTTTTGGTGCCAGACAGGACCTTGTTAAGACTACCCACATCACGCGCCACCGTCTGCATTTCTCCCAGACCGCGATTGACCGATTCCAATTGCTTGGACACTGTTTCAAAGGAGGATTGTAGGCGGGTTTGCAGGGTTTTCTCCAGCTTTTCCTCAACCGTCTGCCGCATTTCTTCCAGGCGTTTTTCATTGGACTCCTGAATGGCCTGCAAACGGCGGTCGGTGGCATCTCGCGTTTCCAAGTGGCTCTTATTCAGCTCTTGGCGGATGTCTGTTAGCTGTTGGTAAAGCTCCGTGCGGAGTCTTTCCACTTCCTGATGAATGGCTTGCTGCTGTTTGAGAGTTGCATTTTCTAGTTGATAGCCGAGCTGATCAGACAAGTTGTCTGCTGTGTCTTCTGCCTGATCTTGCAAAAGCAGGGCCAAGCTCTGCCATTTTCCATAAAGAAAAACCAAGGCGAGCAAGACCAGTATCAGCAAAATAAGTAGTACAATATCCATCTAATTCTTATCCTTACTGTAGATTAGGACCACATAGCCCTCATCCAGTTGAATGTCTATATCTCTATCTATAAATTCGTTAGAGGAATAGCATTTTTTGAAAAAATAATTGCTGGCATCCAATGGGTACTTGGCATGACAAATGGTCAGGCGACTGCCATCTGACGGCATAAAGGAAATATAAGTCATTCCTTGAATAGGTTGAATGACATGACGTCCTGCAGGTCGAAAACGAACGATGTTCTGACTGTCCATCAATTCAATTTGCTCCATGTAGGGTGCCAAGTCAGGCTCTGCAGCTAGAAAGAGATTGGCCATCATATGATCCATGCGTCCACCCAAGGCTCCGTATATGTGAACCTGAGCCTGCGGATAAACTTTGAACACTTCCTTTAACGCTAACTCTAAGTCTGTGTCATCTTTTTCAGCAGGTGCTTGTAGGAACCGCTCTACTAGATCCTTTATCCGCCCTAATTCTTCAGGTGTCACCGAGTCAAAATCACCGATAGCCCAGTCAAGAGGTAGGGAGTGTTCCAATAGACGAAGTGAGCCTGCATCTACCCCTACATAGAGGTCTGCAGGCTCAGGAAGGCAGTCAAATGAACCACCTGCTATTAGGGCAATCTTAATCATGGAGGGCTGCTTTCAATTTGGCAACGTTGGCATCCAAATCGCCTTTGAAGAGGTAGGAACCTGCCACAAAGACATTGGCACCCGCATTTTTGGCTGAATGAATGGTCTTATCGTCAATTCCGCCGTCCACTTCGATGTCAAAGTTCAGGCCTTTGGCTTCACGGAGTTTGACCAAGGCCTCAATCTTCTCAGCTACTTCTGGAATGTAGGCCTGACCACCAAAACCTGGATTGACCGTCATGAGAAGCACCTGATCCACCAAGTTGAGCACAGGCTCAATGGTCACAAGAGGAGTGCCTGGATTGATGACCACACCCACCTTCATACCAGCGGCACGAATTTTTTGCAGGGTTCCATGCAGGTGAACCGTTGCTTCTGCATGAATGGTTAAAATATCTGCACCTGCTCGAGCAAAGGTCTCGATATGATTTTCAGGATTGGACACCATGAGATGGCAATCAAAAACCAGCTTGCTATGAGGACGCATAGCCGCAACCACATCCGCCCCAAAGCTGATATTTGGCACGAAATGACCATCCATGACATCAATGTGCACATACTCCACACCTGTCTTTTCTAGACGTTTGAGCTCTTTTTCAAAATTTGCATAATCTGCCGCCAAAATAGACGGTGCAATCTTATAATGTGACATACAGAACCAACTTTCTATTTTAATTTCTTACTAACCTTGGCATAGGTTTCACGCTGATTTTGGATTTCGCTGAGGAATTGGAGATAATTGTCAAAGCGACTTTGGGAAATGGCAGAGCTGACAACAGCTTCTTTGACTGCACAATCCGGCTCATGGGTGTGGGTACAGGTCCTAAATTTGCAGCTCTGGCTAGCTTCTGCAATCTCTGGGAAACAATCTGTCAGTGCCTCAGCCTCCTTGACTTCATAGTCTAGAGATGAAAAACCTGGCGTATCCGCAATTTTCCCACCGAAGACATTGTAGAAACTGACCGCACGAGTGGTATGACGACCACGCCCCAGACTATCTGAAATCGCACCTGTTTCCAAGGCTAATTCTGGCGCAATGCGATTGAGAAGAGTCGATTTGCCAACCCCTGTCTGCCCCATAAAGACCGTCACCTTATCCTGCAATAATGGCGTCAATTCCTCCAAACTATAGACAAAAGGATAGCCAATTTTCTCATAGATAGCCTTGAAGGCATCCATCTCCGCCCGTTCTTCTACCAAGTCCATCTTAGAGATATAAATAATGGGATCCATGTCCTTCTGTTCCAAAAGCACTAGGAAACGGTCTAGTAAATTGGCATTAAAATCAGGTTCCTTGGCCGACATGATAACCACCGCCTGATCGATATTGACGATAGGAGGTCGAACCAGACTATTTTTCCGCTCATGAATCTTTAAAATGTAGCCTTCTGAGTTTTCCTCCGCAGAAAAGTCCACAAAATCACCCACGTAGGGCGTTTGTCCCTTCTTACGAAAATTCCCTCTGGCTCTGGTTTGATAAATCTGTCCATCTGCCTCGACATAGTAAAAACCTGCCAAGGCCTTGATAATTCTTCCTTGCAATGAAGACTCCTTTGTGTGTACTTGTTCCTATTATACCAAATTTCCTAAGAAAAAACCGCAAGCGGTTTCGATTTTACATTTTACTCTAGTCATTTCAATTGAAAAATAGTATAATAAAAAGCAAGCGGAGGTGGTGGAACGGCAGACACGCATGCTTCAGGCGCATGTGCCCATCGGGTGTGAGGGTTCAAATCCCTTCCTCCGCATTATTTATAAAGAATAACCCCAAGTCAAAGTTGATGACTTGGGGTTATTCTTTATTCTGATCATTTGGCTTCAAATTATTTAAGTAATTTTAACCAGATTAGCTTTGAGTGCAAGATATGGGCCACAAAAAATCTGATGTCTCTCTTTTCTAAGTAGAAAGTTTTGATTTGCGATAGAAAGCCATATAGTAACAAAGCCATAATCCCCATCCCATCAAACTAATCGCAATCACCGGTAACAACCACCACTGTTGCTTATAGGATAAGACAAGGGTATTCTGCCCTTTTTGGCTTGTGACTGTTGGAACTCCGATAGTGGAAAGTTTTATATCTTCTCTATTTAACACTTGATGGTTTAGGACCAGCTGGCTATCTTGGTAAACAATAATCGGAACCGCCGTTTCTTCTGCTTCTTTTGCTGTCCATGTAATCACTAACTGATTCCCTTTAACCTGCTTTTCAAAATTATTATTTGGAAGAATAATCTGGTCATGGTAAGCATGGTAGGCCTTATGTGTCTCTTCATTTGTTGCAGGTCCGGATTTTTCTTCTAAATTTGGTAAGTAGTCTGGAGTTGATTTCTGAGCAAGATAAATAAATTCACTCAAGTCTGATGAATGGAGAGAATCACGCAATTCATCAGCCGAACCATAAAGAGAAGTATAGATCCGGTGTTGCATAAAGGTATCACTATAGTAGTCCTCTTGGATGTCTTTACCATTTTGATACCATATAAACCCAACTCCGATAAAAAGAGACATTAAAACTATCTTAGAAAAAACTTTTTGCCACTTCTCGGATAGGCGTGTTATTTGCAATCCAACGACAACTAGTAAAAAGACATTAGCATAAAGGAAAAATCGAGAAGGAAATTGAATCAACTCAATAATGGCAATTCCCTTCCCTGCTACTAATTGCCAAGGAAATAGATTAGTTGATAAAATTAGATATATCGTATAGGTTATAGATAATCCTGCAAGAACCCGAGAATGCTTTTTCCAATTTTTTACCAAAAAGAAAAGAAAAAGTCCAAAGTACAGTGGCAAGGGATACGGATAGTACAAGAATCGGATTTTGAGGTGAGTGACTGTTGATAATACAAACTTCTTATTCACAAATGGGGGTATCAAAGTATTTGTCACATCAATATTAATGAGTGGTAACCAAATATTCATTGTTAGCAGTAGGAAAACAAGTATTGATTTGGCAACTTCTCCAACAATCTTAAACTTTTGTTCTGATTTTAACCAACCAAAAAGAAAGATGATTCCATAAGCGATAACTAAGAATAACGTTGACAACATGTGAACCTGCAACATCAACCCTACTGCTCCTGCCATAAGGAAAATAGGAACTTTCTTGGTTTGCAAGAAACGAACTGCTGGAATAAGACAAAGCGGAAACAGTGCCACTCCCCAGCTAGTGAAACCTTGGGATACCCACCAATATTGAATAGAATAAGTTGTCACGAAAAACATTGATAGTAAAAGAGAGAGTGAGTATTTGACCTTAACCTCGCGGAAGAGAACATATAAAGAAGTTGCGCTCAGTGTTCCCAAAAATAAATTAGAAACAATCTGATAGCGGTACCAAGTACCACTCAACAATACCAAGACGCTTTGCAAGTATGCAAAATACGGGCCATAGAGAGCATTAACAATTCGACCAGACTGTTGATAGCCATACAAACTGATAATATAAGAGAAATTTCCCTCCTTCAGTTGCATTGCTCCATCATAAAAATGATTGTAATGGAAAATCAAATCTGCTCCTGTTACCATCCCCTTAGTCACTAAATGTGGAACTAATAATAAAATAGAAAAGCCCACAAATAGGCTAATTGCCACAAGGTGGGGATGTTTTTTTTGTAACTTTTTAAACATATTTATACCTTCATGTGAAGAAAAATTTTCTTCTATTTTGTTACCTATATTCAAATTTATCTACTTATACAGTTGTGGGTGCTACCTCTAAACAAGAATCATACTAACGGAACACCAAAATAATGTCTACCACTCTCCGAAAATCAAAAATATGCCTTATCCAGAGACTGAATGAATAACAGATTCAATGGAGGTTTTTGACCAATAAACTTGAGTTAAGAACGAAATAGAGTTCTACCTTCGGCTTGGAGACACAAACACAAATCGATTTATTTCCAACTTTCAAAGGTAAATCAAACCTTTGGAACTAAGCTATTTTTATTTTTCATTGAGTTTAAACGAGTATCGAGCACCCTACCTCAAAGGATAAGGCTGGAACAATATTGCCCAGCCTCAGTTCCTTTTAGGATAACAAGCTTTCGTGAGTGAGTCAGTCAATGAATAACTCAGAAGTTCCACCCCATATCAACCAAGTAAACGAATTCTATTTCATTATGTGAGCGCGAAGTATGAAAAGCGAGCCAGCACAACCATATTACTTTACTACAACTTTTATCTGTGTTAGAATACCATAAATTTATTTTTTAGGAGTTAAAATGAAAACGGCATTAGTACTAATTGACTTTCAACAAACATTTCGAGATGGGTCTTGGGGTACTTCTAGTAATGATCAGGCCGAAGTCCAGGCAGCTAAGTTACTAAAACATTTTAGACAAAACCAACTACCTATTGTTCATATCCATCATTGGAGCCAGCATCCAGATTCTCGTTTCTATTTTAAATCAAACGGGTTCTCTGCTATTGATATGGTGAAACCGTTGGAAGATGAATTAGTCATAACCAAGACCGTTAACAGTGCTTTTATCGGAACAAGTTTAGAAGCAATTCTCAGAGAACAAAGTGTCAGTCGTTTAATTATTGCCGGTTTGACAACCCCTCATTGTGTATCCACCACCATCCGTATGGCAACAAATTTAGGTTTTTCAGTCACATTAGCAGAAGACGCTACTGCATCATTCCCACTACATGACCATAACAGCAGAATGTTTAGTGCCCAAGAAATCCAAGACTCTACTTTGGCTAGTCTGAACGAAGTCAGGGATAGACAGGGCTTCCCCGCGAATGGAGGGCTGGATGTCAGCCGTCAAAAAATGACAAAAATTTATAGCACTCCTTTTTTACGTCTTGTTATATCGCATTCCCCTTCTTTTCCAGAATATGCAATTCTTGTCTGAATCGGTAATTGGAGCTACTGGTCATGAGGCTAATATGAGGATATTTCCCAAGAATTTCTTTAACATTAGCCAAGCCAATGCCTCTTTCTTGGCCCTTACTAGACTGACCATACTTAAAAATGGACTTGGTATCTATTTTTTCTTTCTCCATGGCATTGTCAATGATTAGAATCGCTTGTCCTCCCTCTTTAAAATAGGCAAATAAAAAACTCGGATGTTCTGCTTCTAAAGAGGCTTCAATGGCATTATCTAAAAAGATAGAAAGCAGGGTAATGAGGTCCAATAATTCCATATTCGGCAAGCCAATCGGCTCAACAATCTCAATGGCCACCTCAATACCGGCATGTCGGGCCTGACCCAGTTTGGCAAACAAGATACTCTTTAAGGCCTCATCCTTGACATTGGCCAAATTTGCCATATTGTATTTGGCATCATAAAATTTTTTATCTGAGTCCTCCAGAATAGATTCATAAATTTGCTTGATCATCGGAAGATCATTATTTTTTATGGATTGAGAAAGGCTGACCAAGATGTTGGTATAATCGTGTCGGAAACTACGAATTTCTCGGTAAAGAGATTCAACATGCTTGCTGTACTCTGCCAAGGATTTTAGTTGCAGCTCCTTTGAGCGGCGTAACTCCTTATCCAGTTGGTCCTTGACCTTAAAATTGATATAAATGATTGCTACTATGAAAAAGAACAGGTAGAAAGGAATGACATCGATATAAAGGCTTACGTTAGGGATTTGGAAGGAAAATTGAGCTTCTCGATTCCAAATCATGATAGGATTGATAGCCAGGCAATAAACCAGAAGAAAGGTATTGATGGCATAGACAATTCTCTTGTAAATCTTATTACCAAACACAATATTGATATTCTCAAAATCTATCCGCATGATGCGAATAAAAAGGAAATAAACAGGTAGGAAGATGAGCAGTGAGACGAGAATAAAGATAAAATCATTGATAGAAACATTCTCATTGAACACTAAAAAATATTTTACTGTAAAAATACCCGTTATTCTCTGGAAAAGATCCACCAAAACATTGGGAATCAGGCCATAAAACAGATACTGGGAAATTTTCCAGTTTGGTCGTAATAGGAAGACAAGGATGAAAAGGAGATAGAATGATTCTACATAAAGGGCAAGCCCTTGTACAAAAAAACTCATTAAAAGAATCACAACTAAAATAGCTGAATCTTTTTTTATTTCCCACTTTAAGCCGCTGATTTTGTGAAATACGAATAACTTAATCAACCAGTCGACTAGAACAATCAAACCACTATATACACTACCTACCATTTGTTACGGATTCTCCACTTTTTCAATCAGGCCCTTTAATTTCAACTTGGAGACAAAACAAGATTCATCACCTTCAAAATAAACCATGTGGTTGGCACGATCAATGCGTACAATATTTTGGGGATTCACGACATAAGCACGATGGCTTTGATAGAGCCGTTCATCAGATTTGGCAATTTCTGATACCTTGCCATAGAATTCCAGTTGTCCTGTCTTGGTATAAAGAATGACCTTATGGACAGTTGTAGATGTCTCAAAGAAGAGGATATCTGAAAAAGGAACCTGAACATGTGAATGCTCGCTTTTAAAGACAAAAGCATCTTCTCCGACTGTGCGCCCCACATTTTCATAGGCATGAACCAAAACCGAAGTAACAGCATCCTGAAACTCCTCCTCAGGCAATCCTTTATCAATGAAGTCCAGCGCTGACACGCGATATTTATAGGTTACTGGCATGAATTCCGAATGAGTGGACACAAAAACAATGACCGCATTGGGGTCTTTTAAACGGATTTCACGCGCAATCTCCATTCCTTTTTGCTCTTCTCCCCTAATCTCTATATCCAGGAAAAATAGCTGATGGTTTCCTTTTTCGGAAATAGTCTCTAGTAATTGGTGGGGCTTCCCATAGATCTCTAGATGCCTGTATTTCAAATTATTTGTGGCTACACTCTGCTTAATGACATTTTCTAAACGAGTTTGTTGCAGATAGTCATCCTCTAATATAAAAATATTTAACATATTATACCTCCCCAAAAAGTAATATGCTCACTTCTGTTACGGATATGTGCCATTCATGATAAAAAAAGGTCCATTCATGACATTGACTCCTCAAATCTCCTATTTTGTATTATACTGTTAGCAAAAAATGGAAAGGAGGAGCAATGATTTATCTCATTCAACCCTTATTTTATAAGTCAGATTTAAAAAAGATGATCCAAGAGTATCTCAAACGAAGTTACCCAAATCATTATTTAACGACTTCTCAACATGTAAATTTTCCCATACCCAATCACATAAACCTATTCTTTGTCATTTATGATTCAAGATTAGAAGATTGGGATGGTATTCAACAATCAAAAGCTATTCGTTCTAGGCCCAATGGATATTTAGACCACATTATTTTAGTTTCGAATCAACTCAATTACGCGGCTTTTTTTAGAACCCATCTTCGCTTTCTAGGAATTATCAGTAGTGAAGAGTTGGACAAAAATGAAATCATGCAATACATTGATGAATATCTTTCTTATCAACATAAAAATCGCTAAAACACAAGATGGAGCGTTTTCATCTTTTTTTTATTACTTCTTATCATAACACAACATCACCAAGTCTTCAATTTAAAGGAGGTATTTCATGGTTGCAATTGTTTCAAAAGATGTCAGAATAACGTGATTCTACCGCCATCAATTGAGATACAAAAACAATGAGGCTGGGCTTTCTGCCTAGCCTCTCTTCTTAGAGTTCGGGGTTGCATTTTGACACAGCGGGGGCGAGTAGATGAACTTTTTGGCTCTATAATTTCTGTAGTGGGTAAAACTACCATGGAAATTATGGAGCCTTTTTGAGTATATACAAAAAGTCCCATATGACCTATAATGAAAAGCGACTAAACAACTCATTAGAAAGACTCATATGGAACAACTAAATCTTATCACAAATTTTCTCAGAATTAAAGACAAAAATATCACTATTACTGATGAATATGATATGGGAACTCACTTAGAACTCCACGGTCACTTGGACTACACAGCCCCTAAATGCCCAAAATGCAAGTGACAAATGGCTAAGTACGACTACCAGAAAGCCTCAAAAATCCCCTACCTAGAAACAGCTGGCTATCCCTTACTTATCCGCCTTAGAAAGCGTCGGTTCAAGTGTAAAGAATGTGGGAAAATGGCGGTCGCTGAAACTCCTCTTGTCAAGAAAAACCACCAAATCTCTGTCGCTGTTAACCAGAAAATCGCACAATTACTCATCGAAAATCAAGCAATGAAACATATTGCACACAGGCTATCTATCTCAACATCATCAGTTATAAGAAAGCTAAATGAGTTCAAGTTTGAAACGGATTGGAATACCTTACCTGAGGTGATGAGCTGGGAGTCAAACAGTCTGGGGATAGACTGTTTGAGCTGCCTTCAAGAAGGGGAAAATGAGCTTCATCGCTCAAGATTTCGACTCCCTAAATATCATCGCCATTCTCGACGGAAGAACTCAAGCAACCATCCGAAACCACTTTCTACGCTATCCTAGAAAGGTTAGAAAACGGGTCAAAGTGATTACCATGGATATGTTTAGTCCCTATTATCAACTTGCTAACCCCTTCGCTATTCTATTTCTGAGCTCAGGCTGAAACAGTCTATTCCCAGACTGTTTCACTCCCCAATGCAAAAATTGTACTCGATCGCTTTCATATCGTGCAACACCTTAGTCGTGCTATGAACCGTGTCCGTATTCAAATTATGAATCAATTCGACAGAAAATCGCAGGAATACCGAGCCTTGAAACGTTACTGGAAATTGATACAACAAGATAGCCGTAAACTCAGCGATAAACGATTTTATCGACCTATGTTTCGAATGCATTTGACTAACAAGGAAATACTCGAAAAACTCCTGTCTTTCTCCGAGGAACTACGACAACACTATGAACTCTATCAGCTTCTCTTATTTCATTTCCAAGAGAAGAACTCAGACCATTTCTTTGACCTCATCGAACAGGAAATAGCCATCGTTAATCCTATTTTCCAGACGGTATTGAAGACATTTTTAAAGGATAAAGACAAGGTTTTAAACGCCATGGAATTGCCTTATTCCAACGCCAAACTGGAAGCTACCAATAATCTCATCAAAGTCATTAAGAGAAATGCCTTTGGTTTCAGGAACTTTGAAAACTTTAAAAAACGGATTTTGATTGCATTGAACAGTGAAAAGGGCTGGGGAGAGCCCTTTTCAGCTTATCTCCTAAAAACAAAAAAGAGATAAAGAAAGAGAGAGCGAAGTTCGTCCTCTCTAGGTGTTAGCTTTTCATCTACCCACTACAGTTGACAAAGAGCCAACTTTTTTTCGACTTGTCGAGTTCTTTCCCGCTCCAATTTTTCGCTCTATACTCTAAAACTAGCCTGTAGCCTGTTGCAGAAATCAAAAGATTACCGATTAACTCTGTTTGGAATGAACCAAAATCACAGAAATAAAAAAGTTTCCTGTGCGATACAAGAAACTAAGCATATTGATGTTTCTAACTATCCCTGTCTTGAGACGGTTCCTATCTCAGATTAACTGTTTTTAACCTGCTGCTTGTAATTCAGACAAGAAATGATTGTAAAGATGGTTCCGTTGGATTAACTGCTGGTGTTTTCCAAAGTCTGAAACAGAGCCATTCTTATTTAAGACCAATATATAGTCTGCCTCTCTAACCGTATTTAAGCGATGAGCAATCGTCAAGCGGGTTTTTCCTGCTGTAAACTTATCAATTGCTTTACTAATAATGCTTTCCGTAACACTATCGAGACTAGCTGTTACCTCGTCTAACAGATAGATAGGATGATCGACCATAAAGGCCCTCGCAATGTTGAAGCGCTGTTTTTGACCTTCAGAAAGGCCTGTACCACTATCTGAAATTTTAGTATCAATTCCCTTTTCTAATTCATTCACCAACTTGGTCAGATCCAGTTGTTCTAAAATTTCATACAAGCGCTCCTCAGACACTCCGCTATTTTTTCCATACAGTAAATTTTCGCGTAAGGTCCCATGGAACAGAGTATTGTCTTGGGGGATGTAGGAAATCATTTGACGTACTTGACTAGGCGATAAATCTTTCAACTCCTGTTGACCAATTTGGATACTGCCTTGATAGTCCTGGTAGAATTTCATCAACAAAGAAAAGATTGTCGATTTTCCAGAACCACTCGGCCCAACAATCGCAACATGTTTCCCAGAAGGGATTTGAACAGATAAGTCGTTCAATATACGTTCTGTATCATAGGCAAATTGAACACCTGACATGCGAATGGCTGCACTCTCGATACTAGAGTAATCCTTGCCATCATCTTCTTTAGCCAATTTCAAGACTTCCATTAAGCGGTTTGAAACGCTTCTGAACTCGCTTATTTCGGTCATGGCATCCGAAACATCTGAGATGGGATCAATGAGCTGGGTAATATAAAGGATAAAGGTCGTTAATGAACTCATCGTCATTGTTCCTCTAGCCACCTCGCCTCCAGCCAGGACAAGAATCAAGATAATAAACCCCATCATCAAGCTACTAATCAGTGTATTTTGGAAAGAAGACCAGCCAATAATCTTTTTATAATTTGATGTCAGATGATCAAAAGATTTCCCCATATCTCTTGCCTCACTATGCTCTCCGCGAAAGGCTTTCATGAGACGAATATGGACAAACTTATGACTAATGCGGCTCGAAATTTCTCCGACCCCAGTCTGGTAGTCATTATAGTAAGCCTCCAAATGAGCGTTGATGGGCACGATAACCAATAACAAAACCGGAACAATCAATAAACTAATGAAGGTCATTGACGAACTGATCATAAATAAGAAATAAATGGATCCAACAATGACGATAACGTTTAATAATAAATTTGGAACAACTACTGTCATAAAATTCAAGACGATCGACATATCGTTCGTCAATCGACTGGCTAAGTCTCCAGACTGATAAGCATCCAATTCCTGAACAGACGCCTTTAAAAGATGATCATAGATATGTTTCTGAATTTTATTTAAGGCCTGACTGCCACAGGTCCCTACCAAGTAGGAAGAGACCGCTCGAATCACATAAACAGACACGAAGAATAGGACCATCCCAGTTAACAGAAGCGGCTGGGAGGCTATCTCTGTTAAAAAAGTGATATCTAATAATTTACCAATCACCTGTGGCAACAAGAGGCCTAAACTGGTTCCTAACAAGCTTAAGATGAAACCGACAATGAATTTCGGTTTATTAAGAAAGCCGATGAGCAACTTGAACAATGGGTTTGTCATCCTTAAAACTCCAAATTTTTAAATGTTCTGATACTAAAGTAATTGCAAAAGACAGTATACAAACTAGTAATGGCTACTGACCCCACCAAAGGAATCCAAACGTCACTGACACTTTTGAAAAACTGATTGTAACCATTTGGGAAAATCATCGCAACTGGTCCTCCGATAATGGATGTGATTGTCATGGCTATTGACAAGGCGATAGATACCCCCATCGTCGCTCCCGTTCCGAAACGTAAAGAGAGGTAGGCTGCGGCGGCGATGGAAAAAATACCTTTCAGGAAAATGACGAGCATGCTGATCCCTGCATAGATGGTGGAATAGAGATCGTCTGATCCGAGACGACTGCTGCCAAAGTCCATGTTGACGACACGAGTATAGTGAACAAATAGTGTCACGATAAAGAATAATACAAAGTAGAGCACTAAAATCAGTGCAAGACTGAAAAACTTCGTTAGGAAGATTGACCGACGATTGATGTCCTTGTATAAAAACATGGTGTGGTCATCAGTCTCACGCTTAAACACAGAGATTGTCAAGAAATAGAGGGCCAATGTTGGTAACATCATGGCATCAACCGAATTGAGCATCATATCCGCAAAATCAATATAGCCAACCTGAGAACCGCTACCAACATTGATCTGCATGAAATTGGAAGAGTCAAAGAAGGATGCAACAAAGTAGATCAAGGGATAGAGGGCGAAGACTAGGAATATCTTCGTCTCTTTCCGCTTCCATACTGATTCGAATACTGCTGAAAAAATGCCATTCATACTGTTTTATCCTTTCATAAATACCTCTTTAAGGTGATTTTCCTTGATTTCAATACCATTAATGAGATGGTTGTTACCAAGCGTTGCCCAAAGTTGATTCAAGCTATCCTTATCTGTAACAGTTGAAATTTCAAGGTCCTGTTCTCTAAGTTTTACATTTTCTGATAAGAAGGGTTGCAAGAAGTCAAGGTCAATACCTGGAGTAAGTTTTACAATGACACTCTGTGCTTCTTGTCCTGCAAAGGACTCGGCTAACTGTCCACCATCAATGTAAACATACCGTTCACAAAGAGCTTCCAACTCTCCCAATTGGTGACTAGAGATGAGCATGGAGATTTGGCGTTCACTAGACCATTTTTTGAGGATATCAATGAGTTTTTGAACCCCGATTGGATCCAAACCAACGAATGGTTCGTCGAGAATAAGGAAGTCCGGTTCAGCAACCATGGCGATAGCCAATGCTGTTCTTTGTTTCATCCCGAAGGAAAAACCTTTTGGTTTACGATTGCGAGCATCCCAGAGTTCGACAATTTTCAAGGTAGGTTCAATATTGGAGTACAGTTCTTGTTTGCCATGTAGCTTGAGGTAGAATTTTAAATTATCCACAACAGACATTTCTGGATAAAAGACTGGATCGATCATAATTCCGAAATCATCCAGAACATTATCACGACCATTGATATCCTCACCTTTATAGGTAATCTTGCCCGCAGTTGGTTTTAAGGATTTTGCCATCAATTTCATAAGGGTTGATTTACCGGCACCATTTTTACCAATCAAACCGACAATTTCTCCCTTTTTAATCTCCATGCTAACATCCTTGAGAGAGTAAAAATCATTACCAGCGAATTTTTTTGAAATGTTTTCAACCTTAAGCATGTTGAACTCCTCTATTTTTTGAAAGCGATGCTTTTGAGATAAAATATGTTGCGAGTGAGATTCCGAAGAAAACCAAGGAAACGAAGATCAGTTGAGATGCATCCAGTGGTGTCGTTGTAATTTCCAAAATGATACTGCTGTTGGCAACATTGTTTGCTTCAACAAATTTAGACCATGCCCCTGAAGATAGGGATAGGGAAACAAAACCAACATAGAATAGCACCGTGAGAATTGGACTAACCAAACTTGCGATCAATTTCTGTGTGTCGTTCTTTTGCATCTTGGTCACTAGAAAATTCAGTATCAATGGGAATATATAGACCAACAAAGCGAAAGCCGGAGCCGATAAGGCCAGTAAGAATTGAGAACCAGCGAAAGCGAGTACAGCGTAAATCATTGCAGCGATAAGTAATAATGTCATGATGTGACCTCCTAAAAATAAATTTGTGAAATGACTAAATTGTAAAGCCAGTGACCAGCAATTGCATACTGAAGTCCAAAGCGACTAGCCAATAATGAGAAGATTATTCCTGCTGGTGTCCGAATCAATAGATTATCCATGAATGGATAATTCAAGTGAAGAACAAAGCCAAACAAGAGAGAAGTGATAATAATGGTTGGCCAATACTGATAATGCTTGCGCAGAATCTTATAGAGGACAAAGCGGAAAAGAAATTCTTCACAGGCTGAGATAATCATTTGTTGGAAATATTCATTGCTCTTTATAAAGAAAAGATTGGCAATGAAAATCAAAACTGCTATCAACAAGTAGGATTTCCAACTAAAGTGAATATCATATTCGTTGGAGTAGAGAGAATTTTTTTGTGCTATCAGATGTGGTATGACAATGAACCCCAAAGGCATGAAACAAATGATTGCCAGTAAGTAAGAGAGTTCCAAGTGATTTCCGGAACTAAAGAAAATCATCGATGTTCCAAACACATAGATTATCGAAGCAATCAGGACCAAGCCTATCGCAATAAAGATCTGTTTTATATTTGATGCCAACATGACTCCCTCCTAAAACTCTACTTTTTTAAACTTCTGTAAGCCTTTTATGTAGCAGACTCCCAAGTATAGAAGAAATAGAACCACTATGAGAAGAAGGGCTGTCCCAAGATTCGAATGACTCATTTCCACATACCCACTTGGGAATAAATATCGGATTCCAATCAACATGGGAGAAACGGTTACCAGCAAGGTAAAGAAGACTCCTGACAAGACAGACTGGATTGTCTTTGAACTGATGGATATCATCGCCACCAATACAATCGTAATTAAATTGAGGGTCACAGTTGATAAAATGGAAACTAGTGACTGTCCACCATCTGCCACTTGCGCTGGAAATAGATTACTTGAAACATCTCCACTTGGAACCATCAGGACGTAGTAGGCCAATAAACTTGCCACCATAGTTCCCAAGACATACAAACCATAGATGGCAAACAAACTTAAGATTTTGGCATTAAATATTTTTGTTCGATTGATATCCTTATAGAGAAACATGATTCCGGAATCAATTTCATCTCTAAAAACAGATGTAATAACGAGTGAAAAAATCATAATCGGCAGGATGACACGATACTGGGTGACCAAAGTCAGATCTAAGAAGGTCAGAAAACTTTGACCAAAGTTATCCCGAGCTCCATCCATTGTCTGAGATAAAAACGGTACTAAAATCGGTAAAATAATGAAACCGAAAAATATTTTGACATCTCTCCGGCTTGCGACGGATTTTAAAATTGAAGTAAATAACATCATCGTCATTTGTCCTTTTCTATTTTTATCAATAAGATAGGGTATAACATATTACATTTAAACCCCATCTTATTGATAGTTAACCTCTCCTTCAGTTAACTATCAATAACGTTTTACTAGAATGAATGACGGCCACGGGTGTATGTGTATGAAAAGATACCGAGGTTAATTGTGTTGCGTCTGGTTTGTTTTTTCATGGGAAACTCCTTTTATGTGTTTTCTTTTTCAATCTATTGTGACTCCGCTCAATCCAACTTAGAATGAGTGACGGCCACGGGTGTATGTGTATGAAAAGATACCGAGGTTAATTGTGTTGCGTTTGGTTTGTTTTTTCATGGGAAACTCCTTTTATGTGTTTTCTTTTTCAATCTATTGTGACTTCGCTCAATCCAACTTAGAATGAGTGACGGCCACGGGTGTATGTGTATGAAAAGATACCGAGGTTAATTGTGTTGCGTCTGGTTTGTTTTTTCATGGGAAACTCCTTTTATGTGTTTTCTTTTTCAATCTATTGTGACTCCGCTCAATCCAACTTAGAATGAGTGACGGCCACGGGTGTATGTGTATGAAAAGATACCGAGGTTAATTGTGTTGCGTTTGGTTTGTTTTTTCATGGGGCATTCCTCCTTTTTTTTTGCTCAGTTTTTCAACCAAAATTTCTTATTTTTGGATATTGGAGGTTCTTGCCAGATTGAATCATCCGCAACAATTACTGCTGTCATTTAAAAGTCCTCCTTATTTTGTCAACTATCTAGTAAGCAATTTTATACTCTAATTGTTTTGCATCCATCTCTTGGAAAATTTTTATTTCCAGTTTTAGCAGTCATAAATGTCCTCCTTATTATATTTTTTGGCGATTTTCTTGTGTTCTTCGCCTTTACATGAACAAGTATAACCCAGACAAAATTTAAAAAAATCACTTTATAATGAATAGCCATTATTTTGTAATGAATGGGATATGCACATAAAGAAAAAGACAATCCTACGATTGTCCCAGAACGTAGACAAACTCCTAAAAATATTAAAAATTGAAGAAGTTTGCGAAAGACAGCAAGTCATTAAACTCTTAGAAACATTGATATTTCGGCGTTTCTGATAGTTTTTTATTTTCAACATAAAGAAAAAAGATTGAAGAAAATTGTCCAAAAAGGACTTTTTCTTCAATCTGAGACAATCCTACGATTGTCCCTATTCAATAGTTTTTTGTCAAAAACACTCTAGTTTCAGCATATAGTGCAGATTGTTTTCTTATAACCCCACTTCTTTCAGACTATCCGCCAAACGTGCGAAGTCAACCATAGAAAGTGCTTCTCCACGGACACTGGCTTCCAGCTCTGCCATGCCAAGTGCCTGCGTCAGCTTATCCTTGACTTCTTCAGACTTACCGAAATGGTTGGTCAGGTTGTTCCACAGGGTCTTACGACGGTGCACAAAGCTGGCCTTGGACACTCGGAAGAAGAAATCTTCGTCCTTGACGTTCACCAGGGGTTGCTCGCGGCGGACCATTTTGAGAATGGCGGAGTCCACGTTTGGTGCGGGCACAAAGACGGTGCGAGGCACGATGAAGGCCACCTTGGCAGTCAGGTAGTACTGGACCGCAATGGACAGGCTGCCGTAAGCCTTGGTGTTTGGCTCGGCAGAAATACGGTCGGCCACCTCCCGCTGCATCATGACCACGAACTCGCTGAAGGGAATCTTGCTCTCAATCAGGTGCATGAGGATAGGGGTGGTGATGTAGTAGGGCAGGTTGGCCACGACCTTGATGGGCAGGTCAGGATTCTTGAAATTCTGAATCTGGGTCTGCAGGTCGGTCTTGAGGATATCTTGATTGATCACGGTCACATTGTCAAAGCGACCCAAGGTATCCGCCAAAATCGGAATCAGGCGGTGGTCAATCTCAAAGGCCATGACCTCAGCGGCACTCTCTGCCAAAAATTCAGTCAGTGCTCCGATTCCAGGACCAATCTCGATAACATTGACATTCTGGTCAATCTCTGCCGTGTCCACAATCTTCTGTAAAATATTGGTATCGGTCAAAAAGTTCTGACCGAAGGATTTCTTAAAGGTAAACCCGTGGCGTTCAAGGACGGCACGAGTAACGTTTTTGTCTGCGATTCTCATGTGTGTTCTTTCTTGTTTTTTTATTTCTAGGCAAACTTCAGATAGCGATAGTGATCTGTTGGATCCGTCCAGTTTTGAATGCCACAAAGCTCGAGATTAGATACCGTCAAACCCGTTTCTTCCTTGATTTCGCGAATGACGGAGGAAATAATACTCTCTCCACATTCGACATGGCCCCCCAGGGAAAGTCACACCAGGCCACTTTTCAGATTTTCTATCCTGGACCAATACCCGCCGACCGTCTGTAATCATACACATATTGGTTAGGATGACTTGCTCTGTCCTACTCATACACTCTCACTTCAACAACTTAACATAATCACTCTTGGTCGCAAAAAGGTGAACAACTCGAAGTTCATTTTTCACTACGCGATAGAGAGCAATGTAGTCTTTTCCAATGACGTAGCCTCGGGTCAGATGAAGCGGGTCTATCTGCTTACCAAAACGGTTATCGGCGTTAAAACTCAAATTCCATGCTTCTCTTTGACACGCTCTAGACCGATTCCTCGACCCGCCTCAATAGTTTGCTGATTTTCCTGCATTTCCTTCTGAAGCTGTAAAAACTACTCTTCTTCTGTCAGAATTAGCAACTCATTTTTTACAGCAATGTTTTGTAAAATTAGATTGAAGCTAGCAGTCAAATCCAGCTGGTTCATAGCAAATACTTCCTTGCCTGTTTCCAATTCACTCATACTCCCCCATCGCCTCCTCGACATCCGCCAAACTTATCCCGAACAAGTTTAGGCGTTTGAGCAGTTGCTTGCCGTTGCAATAGCCGATGCGGAGCTTCTCTCCCAGATATTCCCTCCGCTTGCGACTGTCGCTGCCCATAAGCAAGCCTAGGCGCATCAAATCGGACTTGGTGATGTCAAAGTTATGTTCATCATCGTAGTAACCACGCACGCCTGCGAGAGCTTTTTCCAAGTCCTCAAAGCTGGCGTGCTCAATGCCCAAGGACCGCCCTTTTGTTTTGGATTGGGGCCGAGCCTCGTCCCGCTGTAAAAAGGCGTGTTTGACCGTGGGAATAGCCTGCATAATGATTTTTCGAATCCGCTCGCCATTGTAGTCTGGGTCAGTAAAGACAATGACACCACGCAGGTCATGGAGTTTCTCTATGCGTTCCAAGTCATCGTCTGATATGGCAGAACCTCTGGTTTCGTAGGTATCCACCTCGTAAAACCGTTTGAGGTTTGCTGTATCGTCCTTGCCCTCGACAACTATGACTTCTTGTATCTTAATTTTCTGAGTCAATTCTGAACAAGCTCCTTGCATTCTCGTAAGTCGCTTTCGCCACTTCTTCGACCGACTGGTTGCGAAGCTGGGCCAGCATTTCCACCACATAGCGGGTGTAGCCAGTGCGATTTTCCCGACCCCGCTTTGGAACTGGGGCCAGGTAAGGTGCATCTGTTTCGACCAGGATTTTTTCTAGGGGCAATGCTTGCGCCGCTTCCTGGAGTTCGACAGCTTTTTTGAAGGTCACGACTCCCGAGAAGGAGATGTGCATCCCCAGGTCTATGAAAGCTTGAGCCTCCTCCAGCGTGCCAGAGAAGGAATGCATGATCCCTCCGCGCGGACCGACGCCGACTTCCTTAATGATCTGGTAAGTATCTTCCAAAGCATCACGAGTATGAACCACAAAGGGTAAATCCAACTGCTTGGCCAACTCCATCTGACGTTTAAAGACGCGTGCCTGGGTTTCCTTGTCAGCCGTCATCCAGTAGTAATCCAGTCCAATTTCCCCCAGGGCAATGACCTTGGAATGTTTAAGAGCCTTGAGTAGATAACGTTCAACTTCTTCATCATAGGTGCCAGCCTCTGTCGGATGCCATCCCAATGTTAGATAAATTTCAGGGTGCTGGTCAGCTAGCTCCATAGCCTTGACAATGGTTGCTCGGTCAAAACCAACCACATTGTGGAGGGTAACCCCCATCTCCTTGGCAAAGTCTAGCTCTTCTTGGACCCGTCCGTCAAACTGTTCAACATTGAGATGTGTGTGTGTATCAAAAATAGTTACCATTCTCTTTTTTATAAGCTCCTCTTTCAAACTACTAAGTAGTATACCATTTTTCCACCTGTACGTTAACTAATAAGGAAGCGGTTAGTTGCATCTGCTATGTAAAAAATTGTATAATAAATAATATCATAAAAATCAGTAGGAGAATCGCTATGAAAAACGCCTTGTTAGTTGTTAATCCTAGTTCTGGTGGTGAAAAAGCACCAGAGTTCCAAAAACAGGCCCTTGAGAAATTAAAAGCCTATTTCGATTATGTTGAGGTAAAAGAAACCAAAAAAGCTGGTGATGCGACTCGCTTTACTAAAGAGGCTGCCCAGAAACAGTTCGATAGCGTGATTGTTATGGGTGGTGATGGCACTGTAAATGAAGGAATTAGCGGAATCGCCAATGAACCACACCGACCACATTTTGGATTTTTCCCGCTTGGTACAGTAAATGATTTAGCCAGAGCATTAGGTATTCCTTTAGATCCAACAACAGCCATTGCTCAATTTGATCCTTCTCGGAAGCGCCTCCTTGATATAGGCCAGGTCAATGATAGTTTCTTTATGAATGTCGCCGCAATTGGAGCCATCCCACAAGGAATCAACGATGTAGCCCCAGAAGAAAAGACACGATTTGGTAAGTTGGCATATTTTATCAATGGTATAAAAGAACTAGTTAATAACCAGAGCTATCAATTTAAAATAGAGTTGAATAGCGCTTCAAAAACCATCACTTCTTCAACGCTGATTATCGGTTTAACCAATTCAATAGGTGGATTTGAGACACTCCTGCCGAATGCCAAGGTAGATGATGGCTTACTTCACTTAGTTTATCTAAAAGATAGTCATTTTCTGGATACAGTATCCGCCATCCCTCAATTAATGAACGGTGTCACGGAAGACACAACAAGTCTTGGTTATGAAACCTTCACAGAAGGGAAAATTTCAGTCATTGATGGTGATTTGCAAATCAATATTGACGGTGACGAAGGAGACCATCTTCCTATTCATGTCAAAGTACTCCCTTCTCACATTTCCATTTACTATTAAGAAAGAAAAACCAGCAGACTCGAGTTTCTGCTGGTTTCTTGTTCATCAATTACGCTACAGCAAGCACTTTACGTCCCTTACGGCGACGAGCTGCTAACACACGACGGCCATTTTTTGTTGCCATACGGTTACGGAAACCGTGTTTACGTGCGCGACGGATTTTACTTGGTTGAAAAGTACGTTTCACGATGAATACCTCCTCTAGATTTTCGTATTCGTTTAGCCGGCTAGTTTTGATCAGTTACTAAACATACCAATCTATTTTATAAGAAATTAAACCATTTGTCAAGGTGTTCTGACTGACTTTTTACCAAGAATCCAAAAATCAGCCTATCCGAACAAATATTTTTCTTCATAATTTAATAAAAAAGAGAGGAACACTTCATCCTCTCTTTAAACATCTGATAATTAATCACGATTTCCTTCGATATCTACGACAACGTATCGATTCGGCTCGCTACCTTCTGAATAGCTTGTCAATCCATCCATTTTTGAAATGATGCGATGGATTATTTTGCGCTCATTACTAGACATAGGATCTGTATGATAAGCTTCTTGCTCGGTTATCACACGCTCTGCCAGTTTTTGAGCATATCCCTGTAGTACCTCTGCACGGTGCTCTACATAGTCATTAACGTTAATTGTAATATAAAAATTACGCTCATATCGATTATATAAGAAGTTTTGTGCCAAAAGTTGCAAAGCTTTTAATACTTTTCCATGATATCCAATGACACGTCCAGGTTCGTTTGTGTCGACTTGAATGTTAATGGTTCGTCTATTGTGACTTGTCTCGATGCGAGCCTCTACATCCATATCATCCAATATTTCTTGAACATATTCTGACACTTCAGCTACAACTTGTTCAATGTCATACTGTGATTCCACCTTAATATCAATATCAGCAAATTCAGAAGTTGATTCACTTTGATTTGTGGTAGCAGGTTGGTCTTGAATTGTTTCATCGACAAACTGATCCGCAGATGATGGATGAAGCAGCTCTTCTGGTAAAATCTCAATACGACCTGTCTCTTCCAGAATTGTAGTTGCCTCTTTTTCATTTTTCAAAATCTGAGCCTTGATATCATCTTCGAGCGTTTGGCCAGATTTTTCAAATTCTTTAACAGCTGCAACAACTTTTCCTAGGTCAATTGTCGCTTCTGAGATACTTTTAACCGGCTCATTCAACTCATTAATTTCAGTTGGAACTCCACGAACAGCTTTTTGATTAGCTTTCACTACCGTTGTCTCATTGATTACATAAATGTCAACAATAGCTGGCTTTTTCCCAAAACCGAAGAAACCTTTTTTCTCACGCGCAACTACAGTAATATGTGCTCTCTTCCGAGGAATATTTAACTCTACCAAGCCATTTTGAATAGCTTCTTCAACACTTGATCCTGTAAATTTCATTTTCTCTCTCCTAGAATCCTATTTCTTTTTCTTGGCCTTTTTTTGAGCCTTTCGCTTCTTAGACTGAAGTTCTTTCTCCACATCAATTTTGGCTTGACGCTCCGCTATTATTTTGAACGGATTATTAAATACTAAAGTTTGAACCACTTGATAAGCATTTGATACAGTCCAGTACAAGGATACCCCGCTCGCAGCCGGCAAAGCAAAGAGAAAAATCATGACTGGCATGGCAAAAGTCATAACTGTCATAGCCATATTTTTTTCAATTGCAGACTTGTTGGTCAACCATGTGCTGAGGAATGTGAAACCAGCAGCCAGAACAGGCAAGACAAAAATCGGATCAGGTTCCCCGAGATTTAACCAAAGAAAATGACCAACTTTTAAGGCTTCAACGCGTGTTAGAGCTTGGAAAAGAGCCAATAAGATTGGCATTTGAATGAGAAGCGGAATCATAGACGATCTCATACTAACGCCGTTCTCTTTATAGAGTGCCTGTGTTGCTTCATAAAGTTGTTGGCGACTCTCCATATCTGTTCCTGGATATTCAGCCTGTAGCGCTTTCAACTTCGGTTGCAACTCTTGCATCTTTCGCGAAGAATTAATCTGTATTTGGAACAAAGGCAATAACAGGGTCCTAATCAAAATAGTAAATAGGATAATCCCTATTCCAATTTGACCGTTGATGGACAAGAATTGGATGACACTAGCGAACCAATAGATTAACTGGTCCCATGCACCAGACGACTGGCTAGTTACTGGACCTGTCCCACAGGCTGTCAATACAAACAGGGACGTGGCGAGTAAACCAACCCACTTAGCTTTCTTTTTCAATCTCAACACCTTCCTGATAAAGTTTGGCAAGTTTTAAAACATGGAGAAGATTTTTCTTAATATCCTGATAGTTTAATTCTTCAACACCCTTGCGAGCAATGACAACAAAATCATTCGTTACAAGTTGTTCCTGATGCTCAATAAGAACATGTCGAATTTTTCTCTTAATCTTATTCCGCGTGACAGCGTTTCCTAATTTTTTACTGACAGAAAGCCCTACTCGGAAATGCGGTTGTTCTTTCGCTAGCCAATAGACTACAAATCGACGATTTGCCACATTATTTCCTTTGGTGAAAATGTCATTAAAATCTCGTTCACGCTTGACACGATAGCTTTTTCTCAAACTCTCACTCCATCTTTCAAAATTACTACTATTATACCATAAAATTCAAAAAAGCCAATAAACATCACGTTTAGAGGCCTTTTGAAGCTGATAATTGCTCTTTTGCTTGCTGAATTTGCCAGCGAATGGATTCAAAACCGGTTCCTCCAAGCGAATTCCTTCGTGAAACTGCCGTTTGAGACTCTAAAGCTGTATATATATCCGGTCCAATAATCGATGAAATTTCCTGATAACGTTCTAAAGGAACATCCTGTAAATAGTACCCAGCTTTACTACATTCCAAGACCAGTTTTCCAACAATCTCATGCGCCTGACGAAACGGTAGACCCTTGCTAGCCAAGTAATCCGCCAACTCTGTAGCATTCGAAAAGTCCTTCTCAGTTGATTGAGCCATTCTTTCCTTATGAACTGTCATAGATTGTAGCATTCCTGCCAAAATATCAATAGATACCAAAATGGTTTCCGCGCTATCAAACATTCCCTCTTTGTCTTCCTGCAAATCCTTGTTATAGGTCAACGGTAAGGATTTCATGACTGTCAACATTCCGACCAAATTTCCATAAACTCTACCTGTTTTCCCTCGAATCAGCTCAGCCATATCTGGATTTTTTTTCTGAGGCATAATGGAAGAACCTGTTGAAAAGGTATCCGATAAAGTAACGAATTTGTATTCATGTGAGCACCAATTAATGATTTCCTCACAGAGACGAGACATATGCATCATCAAAATGCTCGCATTTGATAAGAATTCTAAGATAAAATCCCTATCTGATACAGCATCTAAGGAATTTGTATAGGGATGAGAAAACCCCATTAAATCCGAAGTTAGTTGACGGTCGATTGGAAATGTAGTTCCTGCCAATGCTGCCGCGCCAAGTGGAGATATATCTGTATGCTGAATGTTGAATGCAAAACGCTCACTGTCACGGCTGAACATATTGTAATAGGCCAACATATGTTGAGCAAAACTAATTGGCTGAGCATGCTGTAAGTGGGTATAGCCCGGCATAACCGTCTCGATATGCTCTTGTGCAAGATTAACCAATGTCTGGCGTAGATTGGTCAATTTATCTACTACTTGAAACAAGGTATCCTTCAAATAGAGGTGCATATCTGTTGCAACTTGATCATTACGAGAACGTGCCGTATGCAATTTCCCTGCCACTGACCCGATCTTCTCAGTCAGGAGACTTTCGATATTCATGTGAATATCTTCGTTTCGAATATCAAATACTAGTTTTCCAGCTTCATAGTCATTCAGAAGCTCTTCCAGACCAGCCTGTATAGACTGAGCTTCTTCAAGACTAATAACACCTGTTGCCCCAAGCATTTGTACATGAGCTAATGACCCTTGAATATCATACTTAGCCAGTTTTTGATCAAAGCGAATGGAGGCACCGAATTCTTCAACCCATTCCTCAAGACTGGCCTCAAAACGACCACCCCATAGCTTCTTTGCTTCCATAAGCTCCTACTTTCTAGTTCTTTTTATGAATTTCTGCATTAACTTTGGTTGGTAATCCCCAAAGCTTGATGAAACCAACTGCAGCATCTTGATCAAATGTATCAGCACTTGTATAAGTTGCCAAATCTTCATCATATAGAGAATTTGGTGATTTTCTGGCAACTACTTTCGCTGATCCTTTATACAATTTCACTTTTGCGGTTCCATTCACGACTGATTGAGTTGCTTGCAGATAAGCTTTCAATGCCTGTGTTGCAGGGTTGAACCACAAACCATTGTAAATCAGATTCGAGAGTTCATTAGATACAATTGGCTTGAAATGAGATACTTCACGCACTAGGGTCAAATCTTCAATTTCCTTATGAGCTGTTAAAAGAGTAATGGCTCCGGGACACTCATAAATTTCACGTGATTTGATCCCAACTAACCGGTTTTCAACATGGTCAATTCGTCCAACACCATGCTTACCAGCAATCTCATTGAGTTGTTGAATGAGATTGGCAAGGCTGAGCGTTTCTCCATTAATAGCAACTGGGACACCAGCCTTAAATTCGATTTCTACATACTCAGGAAGATCTGGTGCATTTTCTGGAGAAGTAGTGATTCCAAAAGCATCTTCTGGTGCTTCATTCCATGGATTTTCTAATACACCACATTCATTAGCCCGGCCCCAAAGATTTTGGTCAACTGAATAAGGGCTATTCAAATCTGCTGGAACTGGAACACCATTTTCCTTGGCAAATAGGATTTCCTCTTCACGCGCCCACTTCCATTCACGAACAGGTGCTACAACTTTCAAAGTTGGATCCAAAGCCGCAATCGCTACTTCAAACCGTACCTGGTCATTTCCCTTCCCTGTACAACCATGAGCGATGGTCGTTGCACCAGTCTTGTGCGCCATCTCCACTAACTTTTTAGAAATCAGTGGGCGACTAAGTGCTGATACTAGTGGGTATTTTTGTTCATAATATGCATGAGCTTGTAGGGCAGGCAAAACGTATTCTTGAGCAAATTCTTCTTTCACATCCAAAACATGCGATTCAATTGCACCGATGGAAAGGGCCTTGTCATGAATAAATTGGAGATTTTTCCCTTCACCAACATCCATACAAACCGCAATGACATCATAGTCTTTTTTCAACCATGCAATCGCAACTGAAGTATCCAGACCACCTGAATAAGCTAGGATTAATTTTTCTTTCGTCATAAACATTCTCATTTCTATTTAAATTAGCAAATAAAACTTAGTGACTATTATAGTGTATATTTATACTTTTTGCAACATATTTATACACATTTTTATAAAAAATTGAATAAACCTCGTACATTTACAGAAAAAACAAGAAAAAGCCAGAGAATTTTCTCCGACTTCTAGACTATATTTTATCTCAACTCATATTAAGGTTGATAAATTTTCCGTTCTTTCAAGATTTTCCAAAAATAATATGCCAAACTAAAATCGAGCAATCCATGAAGTGCAGAACCTAGACCAACTAAGCCAAGCATAGTCATCCAATAAGTATCTGAAGTCTGCCCGCCCGAAGTCAGGACCATGACCACAATATACTCCCCTAAGCCATGAAGTAGATTGAGACCAATCCCTAATAGGAAGAAACGTTTAGTGTCCATAAAACTTGGAAATCGTTTTATTAAAAAAGCTCCCAGAGTAAGAAAAATCAAGTGGGTTAATGCACGAAATACGATTACAATAGGAAATCCTGCTAAAAAGAAGCCTAGACTGGAGCCCAATGCTACCAATATGGCCGTTGCTGGTGAAATAAACATTGCAATAAACAACGGAATATGACTAGCAAGTGTGTAGGATGCTGGACCAATAACAATTTTAATCGGCATCATCAATGGAATCAAAATAGCAAATGCAGTAAGAATCGCACTAATGGAAAGCTGCTTGACGGAACTTTTAGATGATAGTGTTAATTGGGACATAAGGAACCTCTCTTTCTATAGGTTCGATTATAAACCAAAACATTACAGGTGTCAAGACACCTGTAATGTTTTATTGATTTTCTAGCAAAATTCCTGCAGCCTTTAATACCAAAGAAAGTTCTTGGTAGGCTTGAACCGAGGGAAATGAGACAGTATGAGTATGAACTCCTTCTGTTAAATTACTCAATAGCACTCCTTTATAATGACTCAAATCATCTAAAAAACGGTCCCGATCTTCAAAACTGGTAATATTTAGTTTGCCAGATAAGAGACCGTAAATAGGATGTTCAATTTCGACATCAAGGATTTGAGCTCCTCCCTCTAATAAGATAGTCAACTCTTTTTCAACATCTTCTGGTCCATGTTGACAAGCTATTTTACGAATATAAGCTCCTTCAAGAGGCGCCAGAGAAGACTGCAGTAGGTAGCCTCTCGGAGTCGCCAAAACCAGATCCCCCTCTGCTCTAAGCAAGGCTATATCTCCCACAATCACCTGACGGCTCACTCCAAATTCTTTTGCTAGGTAATTCGCTGAAAGTGGTTGAGATGTTTCCTGTAAAAGTGATAAAATGTGCTTTCGTCTTTCTATTGCTTTCATGTGGTCTCCCCTCTACTTTCTTTCATTATACCAAAAACCGAGCAAATTCATTCCTGTCTAATAGAAAAAACAGAAACTGCAACTCAGTCCCTGTTACATCTTATTAATCTAATAAGGCTTGAATAGATTCGATATCTAGACGCTTCATTGTCATTACTGCAGCATTCACAGCCTTAATCTGTTCTGGGATAGCCGAATCGTATGCCTCCATCAAGATACGTGGCACAATCTGCCAAGAAATCCCAAACTGATCCTTGGCCCAACCACAAATTTCTGCTTCTGGAGCTGCCGACACTGTTTCATACCAACTATCCGCTTCTTCCTGACTATCCACATAGACCATTAGCGAAAAGGCCTCGTTGAATGAAGCTTCGCCTCCGTAACCGTGTAGGTCCAGTCAATCTTGCCTCCGAAGAGTTCTACATAGAAAGCTACCGTTTCTTTTGCCTCTGTATCGTACCAGAGATGAGGAATAATAGTTTGTATCGATTTCTCCTTTGAATTACTAGGCTTAGTATAGCATTAGTCCGTACAAAAATCAAAACATGTTGCTTTGCACTTCACTTATAGATGTGCTATACTGAATAACTACAAAATTGACAGGAGAATGAAATGGAAACTTGGAACGCCTACACAGCCGACGGCCAACTGACCGACCACACCCTCACATGCGGAGAACCTATCCCCCACGGCCTCTACCACCTAGTCGTCGAGTGCATCATCCGCCACCGCGACGGCAGCACCCTCTTCATGAAGCGCGACAGCGCCAAGCTCTCCTACCCTGACTATTATGAAGCGACAGCAGGAGGCTCGGCCTTGTTTGGGGAAATAGCAGAGCAGGCCATATTACGCGAAGTCCGCGAAGAGACAGGCATTGAGCTGACAGCTGACCAACTCCGCCACCATACACACTTTATCGCCCATGACGACCAGTGCATTTTCCACTGCTACTGGGCCGAAACCAATTGGGACAAAGCTGCTATCCAACTCCAAGCCGACGAAACCAGCAATTATATCTGGATCCCACAGGAAGATTTAAAAGACTTTTTAGAAACAGAACTGGTTATCCCAAGGAGAAGGTTTATGTGGAGAGGTTGTTTTTAGAACAAAAACAGGGCAAGAGCGAAAATGAAACTCAGTACAACATGAGATAAAAAGTGACTGAGTCGATTTCTCCCAAAAAGAATGCGACCACCTAAAACCCGTACACAGCAAGCCAAGATTAGACCTAAGATACATCCCAAAACTGTCTGCCAGCCCAACAAACTGAGCAACACTGGGCAGGCATATAAAATCAGTAACCAGCTAGGAAGTTGCTTGCGATATACCCAAGCAGATAGCGGTAATAGCCCCAAATAAAGCACAATCAACCATTTAACAACAATAATCATATAGAACTCCTTTCCCCATCAATGTATCATGAGGGGGTAAGGCACTGTCAAGAGGACATTATGAAAACAGGACAAGTTATGCAACAATTTGGTATCAAACGCGATACGCTTCGTTTCTACACCGAACAGGGATTGCTACAACCTCAGCTGGTTAACGGTAACTACTACTGGAACGAAGAAGAAATCAACAACCTAGAAAATATACTAGGACTTCGCCAGTTAGGCCTATCTGTGAAAGCTATTATCCGTATCAAAGACCTTCACGACACCAAATGCGGCAGTCTCGAACAGCTAAAAGAAAACAAACAGGTCATACTGGATGAAATTGCCGACCGTGATAAACAAATCCTCCTGCTCCAAGAACAGAAGGAAAATCTAGAAAATTTACTCCAGCAGATTAATAACAAACTAGAGGAAAGCCAATGATTTTATTGCTAACTGGTGCCAGTCACACTGGTAAAACAACCGCCGCTCAAACCATATTGGAAAAACAACACATCAACTATCTTTCTATTGACCATCTGAAAATGGGCTTAATACGTAGTGGTCAAACCAAACTGACAGTCGAAGATGACAAGGAGTTGACAGACTACTTATGGCCCATTGTTGTCGAAATCATCAAAACAGCTATTGAAAATCAACAAAACCTCGTGGTTGAAGGCTGCTACATTCCATTCGATTGGCAGAAGGATTTAGAAGCTAAATATCTCTCCCACATTCGCTATACTTGTCTGATTTTCTCAGAAAACTATATCAAGGAGCATTTTTCAACCATCAAAGCCTTTGCCAACATCACCGAAAAGAGAATAGATGACTCTTGGGCGACTGAGGAACTGCTCCTGCAAGATAACGCTTATTATTTAGAAAACTGTGAGAAATATAACCTCAACTATATTCTGATTGATCAAGAATACGATATTAATCCACTCATATAACAAAATCCCCGCTGTCACAGGACATCGGGGATTATTTACCTTACAAAGATTTCAACATATTCTCAATATGCTGGATAGATTTCTCACGGCCGAGCAGGTAAATAGTATTTGGCAACTCTGGTCCATGCATTTCACCCGAAACGGCGATACGGATTGGCATGAAGAGGTTTTTGCCCTTGATACCTGTTTCTTTTTGGACTGCCTTGATTTGTAGGAAAATATTGCCTGGTTGGAAATCTTCGTCTGTCATGGCTTCCAATTTTTCCTTGAAGGCATTTAAAACAGTCGGAACAGTTTCTCCCGCCATCACTTCTCTTTCTTCCTCTGTCAATTCTGGGAAATCAGAGAAGAAAAGGTCTGTCAAACCCACAATTTCATCTGCAGAAGATAATTGTGGCTTGTAAAGTTCCACTAATTTCTCTGCCTTATCTGTCAAGCGACCTGCTTCTTCCAAGAATGGTTTGGCAAGGTTGAAAATAGTTTCTAAATCAGCATTTTTGATGTACTCATTGCTCATCCAGTCCATTTTCTTTTGGTCAAAGGCTGCTGGTGACTTGCTGAGGCGTTTTTCATCGAAGAGTTGGATAAATTGCTCACGAGAGAAGATTTCCTCTTCACCACCCGGGTTCCAACCCAAGAGACCGATAAAGTTGAAGACAGCTTCAGGCATGTAACCCTTACGACGGTAATCTTCGATAAACTGAAGGGTGTTGGTATCACGTTTGGACAGTTTTTTACCAGTTTCAGAATTGATAATCAAGGTCATGTGACCAAACTCTGGTGCTTCCCAACCAAGTGCTTCGTAGACCATGAGTTGCTTAGGTGTATTTGCAATGTGGTCATCCCCACGGATAACGTGAGAAATGCCCATCAAATGATCGTCAATGACAACGGCAAAGTTATAGGTTGGGTAACCGTCGCGTTTCTGGATAACCCAGTCACCACCGATATTACCACCTTCGAACTCGATTTCGCCCTTAACCATGTCATTCCACTTGTAAATACCAGCTTCGTTGACAGCCAAGCGAACAGTCGGGAAAATGCCAGCCGCCTCACGCTCTGCGATGTAGGCTGTTTTTTCATCTTCAGACATACCCAGGTATTCATTGATGTAGCGAGGTGTTTCGCCCGCAGCTTCTTGACGCTCACGCTCCGCTACCAATTCTTCTTCTGTCACGTAAGACTTGTAGGCCTTGCCTTCTGCCAAGAGCTGATCAACATACTTTTGGTAAATATCCAAACGCTCTGATTGACGGTATTGCTCATGAGTTTCTGGACTCTCATCCCAATCAATACCCAACCAACGCAGGTTTTCAAGCTGAGAGCGCTCTCCGTCTTCCACATGACGTTTACGGTCAGTGTCTTCAATACGAATAAGGAAAGTACCGCCGTGATGGCGGGCAAAAAGATAGTTAAACAATGCTGTACGGGCATTTCCGATATGTAAAAGCCCAGTTGGACTTGGTGCATAACGCACACGAATTGGTTTAGTCATGATTCTCTCCTGTAAAATTTCATACTCAAAAAATCAAAATCAAACGAACTTCAACTATCTGGGTGATAGTTAAAGGTGGGAATAAAATAATCCAGTGGAGTAAAGCAGCTCAGGGAACTGGTTCAGCCGGTCACCTATAAACAAGTAAACGATCATAGAAGCCCAAACTTACAATTGGGAGTCAAGAGACTGCTTCTAGTCGAATTCTTTCCCACTCTGTCAACCATGGTGTAGATTAACCCGCTACTTTTTCTTTTCAAGTAGCAGTCTGACAAGCTCAACTAGGGCTTGTCCCTCATCAAGTCAACTATGCCTGAATTTGATTTTCGCAGAGTAACAATCAAGAACATTATAGCACAGATATGAGTAAGAAAACAGAAAAATCAGCCTATACAGACTGATTTTGAGGTGTTTTTTGATTTCTGATAAGCCAGTAGATAACATATAAGGCTAAAAAGCCACTTGCACTCAAGAAAATCCAGCTAATCTGATCAACTGATAATAGCAAGACTAAACCAGATACAACCAGCCGAAATAGAGCTTGACCCGACATGAAGTAGGTGGAAACACCACCTCCTATAGTTCCCAACTGCTCCTCTGGCATGGAATTGACAAATTTTGCATTAAATTTTGGACCACTTGCTCCGAAACCAATTCCCATAGTCGCTAAAAAGAATAGGTTGAGAGGCAATTGGTGAGTCAACATCCCTACAAATACCCCCAATAGAGAAAAAGTAGCTGCCACTTCAAGCGTAACCATGCTGGTCTTTTTGAACAAGGTAAAGACCAAAGAGGACCCCAAAATATTTCCCGCAAAGAATGATAACTTCAACCTGATCTAAGCTGTCATCAAATTCAATCCTAACTTTCATAAACCCTCCTTTACTTTTGATACTCCTATTTTATAACAGGCAATCCGGGGAATACAAGGGCATTTCAGTAAGTGGTTACAAATTAGAGGTAAGTGGTAGAAATGAATAAAGAAAAATCCCTTGCTTTACACGAGGGACTTACTTTTATGTTGGATATTTCAGTATTAACTTCTTAAAAAATCGCATCAAGAAGTGATGTGCTACCACCACCACCGTCGCCACCTGTACGGACAATATGATTACCGATAACTTGAGCAAAGGTTTCAATATTCAAACTTTGTACATAGATTTCACCGTAACCTGAGAATGTATTGACAATCCCTTCACCTGTACCAATTGATTGCAAGAAACCATTTTCCATATGGATATTGTAATCTAGTTCTCGGCTCCAAGCAACGACATGCGCATTATCAATTGTAATACTACCACCTGTTAACTCAATTTTCTTAATTGAACCAAAGGCATTTGCTAAAAGAGTACCGTAACCCTCAGTGGTCATAACAAAGAGACCACCCTGACCACCAAAGAAAGCTTTACCTACACTTTGACGTTCCATCTTATACTGAACAGAACCATCAAGAGCAAGAAATGCACTATCATTTAGGCGATATTGTTGAGCTCCAAGTTCTAAGGCAATGACCTGTCCAGGAGTAGAAGGAGCCAAAGCTATTTTTCCGTCATTACTATTCGAAACTGCTTGGGTGATAAACATGGATTCCCCTGATACCATGGAGCGACCGATAGCTCCCATGAGTTTACCAAAACCAGAACCACTGCGCGCATTGAGCTTAGTATTCAATGTTACGCTTGGCGTGTGGTAAACCATACTTCCCTGCTGGATATAAGCTGACTCACCAGCTTCCAAAGCAATCTCTACTAAAGGAAATTGCATATTACTATCAATCGTGTATTTCATTCGATTATCTGACATAGTTGCCTCCTATTTTTTACGAAAAGTTCCTGTTAACCACAAGATAGCTATAATAAACCAAAAACAAGCTAAAACAAACCAAATCATTTTCAACTTCATTTGTATTACTTTTATAACACAATTCTACAGCTAAGTAGGAGAACTGTCAAGCATATTTACAAAAAAATAAAGGAATCTGAGCAAACAGATTCCCTCGCATTATTTAACTTCTGTCATCACACCTGTATCCACGTTATATACAGCACCGTTGATAACAACATCCTCTGGAATTAGTGGAGATTTACGAAGCAATTCCATGTCCTCACGAACACTGTCTGCTACATCTGTAAATGGCAAGAAATCCTGTCCCGTTACATCTATACCCAATTCCTTATGAATAAGGCGTGCAAAGTCTTCATTCGTAAAGGTCTGAGCTCCACAATCCGTATGATGTAGGACAACAATCTCACGCGTTCCCATTTGTTGCTGGGAAATGACTAAAGAACGAATCATGTCGTCCGTCACTCGCCCACCCGCATTCCGCAGAATGTGTGCGTCCCCTAATGCCAAACCAAGTGCCTGCGCTACGTGCAAACGTGAATCCATACAAGTTACAATGGCCACCCTAGTCTTGGGACGCAATGGTAAGTGATAATCTCCATGTAAATCAACATACGCTTTATTAGCTTGCATAAAATGTTCAAAATATGACATAATTCCTCCTAAATCGATGAGAATTTCTGAAATCTTCAGACAATAACTACTTCTAGCTTAACACATTCTTTTGTATTTGTCGCAAAAAAAGGAGCGACAATCTGTTACTCCCGAATATTTTTATTAGTTAAACACTTTCTGCAGAACTTCGCCAATTGTTGTCACGCCGATAACCGTGATTTCCTTGGGCACCTTGATACCGGTCAGGGAATTTTTAGGAGCATAGACCTTGGTAAAGCCCAATTTAGCGGCTTCGTTAATCCGTTGCTCAATCCGATTGACACGGCGGATTTCACCTGTCAGGCCAATCTCGCCTATAAAGCACTCTTGTGGGTTGGTTGGCTTATCTTTGTAACTGGAGGCAAGGGCAACTGCGACCGCCAGGTCAATAGCTGGCTCATCCAGTTTGACACCGCCAGCTGACTTAAGGTAGGCATCTTGGTTTTGGAGGAGCAGGCCTGCCCGTTTTTCCAAAACCGCCATAATCAAGCTGGCACGGTTGAAGTCCAAGCCTGTCGTGGTCCGCTTGGCATTGCCAAACATGCTCGGGGTCACCAGAGCCTGCACTTCCGCAAGGATAGGGCGGGTGCCCTCCATGGTCACGACAATAGCAGAGCCTGTCGCCCCGTCCAAACGCTCTTCCAGAAAGACCTCACTAGGATTGAGGACTTCGACCAAACCCTGTGACTGCATTTCAAAAATGCCGATTTCGTTGGTGGAGCCAAAGCGGTTTTTGACCGCCCGCAAGATACGAAAGGTATGCTGCCGCTCGCCTTCAAAATAAAGAACGGTGTCTACCATATGCTCCAAGGTCCGCGGTCCAGCCAGGGTTCCTTCCTTGGTCATGTGACCGACGATAAAGGTTGCAATGTTGTTGGTCTTGGCAATTTGCATGAGTTCATTGGTCACTTCACGGACCTGACTGACAGAACCTTGTACGCTAGAAATGTCAGGACTCATAATGGTCTGGATAGAGTCGATAATCAGGAAATCTGGCTTAATCTTTTCAATCTCGGTCCGAATGCTCTGCATATTGGTCTCCGCATAGAGATAGAACTCGCTGTCGATGTCGCCCAAACGTTCCGCCCGCAACTTAATCTGCTGGGCAGACTCTTCCCCGGACACATAGAGGACGGTACCAATGGTCGAAAGCTGTGTTGAAACTTGCAAGAGTAGGGTGGATTTGCCAATCCCTGGATCGCCTCCGATCAGGACCAGACTCCCTGGCACCACACCGCCACCGAGGACACGGTTAAACTCCTCCATGTTGGTCTTGGTGCGAGCCACTTGAATGGAGGAAACTTCATTGAGTTTCATTGGACGGGTCTTCTCACCTGTCAGGCTAACCCGCTCGTTCTTGACTTCAGCGACTTCAACTTCCTCGACAAAGCTAGACCAGGAGCCACAGTTGGGGCAACGGCCCAGATACTTGGGCGAATGGTATTCACAATTTTGGCAGACAAAGGTTGTTTTTTTCTTAGCGATGATGATTTCCTCCTATAGAGTGTATTCTAGGATTTCGCAGTAGGCTAAAGTTACTTTGGGAACAAACTGGCGTATCAGCATATCGTGACAGACGATAACAAGTCGGTCATAGGCTTGGTATTTTTCAAGGGCCTGTAAAAATCGCTCTTTCATTTCCGCAGCAGTCTCATAGCGAGCAGGAGAAGACTCGGGAACCGCTCCGCCATTTTCCAAAAAATAATCGATGAGCCAAGACAGCCTCATCTTGACTGGCATTTTGCCCCGTCATATCTGGTCGCCACTCATGAAAAAAGGGTTCGACCAGAAGAGGTAGTTGCTGGGCTTGAGCAATGTAGGTCGCAGTTTCCAAGGCCCTTGTGACGCTTGAAGCGACGACTACTTGAGCTTGGGAAAAGATAGGATTACTAGCAATTTCCTGAGCTAAAGTCCGCCCCTTTTCAGTTAAAGGAGCCAAATCCCGTCCAAAACCTGCATACAGCCGGGGATTATCATGCTGGTCAAACATACTGTAATTGGACTCGGAATGCCGCACAAAGAGAATCTGCATAGTAATCTATTTCCCTGTCGAGCCAAATCCACCTGTCCGAACGCCGTCGGCCTGGTCGCCGTCAGCCAAAAGGAAGGGGGCAAAAACAGCCTGTACGATTCGCTCGCCAGCTTCCACCACAACGGTTTCTTCTGTGATGTTTCGCATCTGGGCAAAGATATGACCTTCATTGGCTGGATTGCCGTAGTAGTCGCCGTCGATAACTCCAACCGAGTTAATCAGAACCAAGCCTTTCTTGCGAGGATTGGACGAGCGGTCGTAGAGATACAGGACCTCATTGGCCTGCATATAGGCCTTTACACCTGTTGGAACCAGCTTAATCTCGCCTGGCTCCAAGCTGACCCTCTCCGCAGCTTTCAGGTCATAACCTGCTGCATGAGCTGTCTCACGTTTTGGCAATAAGTTTTCATCTGTAAACTGACTGACCAGTTCGAATCCACGGATTTTCATAGTAGTTTCCCTTCAATTTCTTCATGCATAATACGCTCTCTATTATAATTTATTCGCAGGCTAAAAGCAAAACTCCAACCTAGTGGCTGGGGTTTTCAACTTTATTCAAACACAAACTGGTTGTGGTAGAGTTCGGCGTAGAAGCCGTTGAGCTTGAGGAGCTGGCTATGGTTGCCTTGCTCAATCTCTTTTCCATCCTTGAGGACGATGTTCAACCCTCAAATCTGACTTTATTTCTCCGGTATGACCAAAAACAAATAGTAAGTGATGAAGATTGTTAATAGTCCCAGTCCCATTTTGACCAATAAAATAGGAGCCAGCCAGATAGAAATTGCCATGAGTAAGTAAATTTGCCAGATGATTTGCTTTTTCCGTTTGCAGGAAATGGATTTGGTCTCAACGTAATCAGCTACGTAAAATTGATAAATTTTTGTATTGCGTAGCCATTTTTCAAACCTTTTTGAACTTCTCGCAAAGCAAAAACCAGCTAAAAGTAAAAGAGGGGTTGTCGGAACTATCGGCAAAACAATCCCAATGACACCAACCATCAAACTAACAAAACCAAATACTAGATAGAATATTGTCTGCATACTAATATTATACCAAAAGAACTCGTGAATTTTTGAACAATTTTATCACATTTTTAGAAAACGCTTGTATTTTATTGGATAAACGGGTACGATAAAGGTACCAAATTTAGGAAAGAGGGAAGACGCTATGAAACTTCTAGGACTGGTCGGAACAAACTCCGCTCGCTCAACCAACCGCAAACTCTTGCAGTACATTGAACAACACTTCGCTGATAAGGCAGATATCGAACTGGTTGAAATCAAGGAACTCCCAATCTTCAATAAACCAGCCAAGCGAGAATTACCAGAAATTGTCAAAGAATTGGTCGCAAAAATTGAGGCTGCTGACGGAGTCATCATCGGAACTCCCGAATATGACCACTCTATTCCAGCTGTCCTTATGAATGCCCTTGCTTGGGTATCATACGGTGTCTATCCACTATTAAACAAACCAGTTATGATAACTGGTGCTTCTTATTGAACACTTGGTTCCTCTCGTGCCCAACTACAGCTACGTCAAATTCTCAACGCTCCTGAACTCAAGGCCACTGTCTTGCCAGATGAATTTTTATTGTCACATTCCTTGCAAGCCTTTGATGCTAATGGGGAGCTCATTGATTTAGAAACTAGTCAAAAACTGGATGCCATCTTTGATGACTTCCGCCTCTTTGTCACTATGACTAGCAAGCTGTCTAACGCAAAAAAATTACTCCAAAAAGAAGCTGAAAACTTCGAGTGGGAAAACCTGTAAGAGAGGAATATACTATGAAATTTGTCGGAATTGTTGGATCAAATGCAGATCAATCTTATAACCGCATGCTATTGCAATTCATTCAACGCCACTTTAAAGTGAAGTTTGGACTAGAACTTTTGGAAATCAAAGATGTTCCAATGTTCAATCAGGACGAAGACCAGTCTGATTGTTTTGCAATTCAATACCTTTACAACAAAATCAACCGTGCTGACGGGGTCATTATTGCTACCCCTGAGCACAATCATACCATTACCCCTGCCCTTAAGAGTACTCTGGAATGGCTCAGCTTTAATTTGCACCCATTCGAAAATAAACCAGTTATGATTGTCGGGGCATCTTACTACGATCAAGGAACTTCTCGTGCCCAAGTTCACCTACGGAAAATTTTAGATGCACCAGGTGTCAATGCTTACACACTACCAGGTAATGAATTCCTCCTTGGTAAGGCCAAAGAAGCTTTTGACGATAAGGGCAATATCATCAATGAAGGCACCGTGAAATTCTTAGAAAGCTGTCTAGACAACTTTATCAAGTATGTCGGTGTTGTATCCAAATTGAAAAAACCAAAACCAATCGCACCAGAAGATTTAGACTGTACCAAACCAATCGCAACGACCATCACTGGTGTGGATCCCGATGATCCAGATTGGCTAGAAAAAGCTTCTAAATTGGTTAACGCAGTTGAGGGAGACACCTATGTTAAACTGGACAATGGTCTGTTGACCGTTAACCAACTCAATATGTTCCTCAATGCGATGCCATTTGAATTGACCTATGCAGATGATAATAACCAGTTCCTCTACTACAACAATAGTCACCAAGAACCTGATACCATGTTGGGTAAACGGGTACTTGCTCAAGTAGGAAATCGCCTGTCAACTGTCCACGGTACGCTACCTCCTGCCCGTATGAAGAATGTTGAATGGGTTGTCGGTACCTTGCGTAATGGTAACCAGGAATATGTTCGTACCATTGTACCCGGTACCCCTGCTGAAATTATCAACACCCACAACTACCAAGCTATGTACTATCCTGACGGATCCTACGCCGGTATCAATGAAATTATCTTTAATATCAAACCATGGCTAGATTGGTATCTTGAAGCTACTGGTCAACGCTTGGTTGGTGGTTCGGGAACTGCCGCAGCTCCTGCACATGTTGACGCAACCTCTGGTGCATCAGATGCTGGTAGTGCCCCTGCTACTTCCACACCGACAGATGCAGATTCTGGTGCATCCGCTCACTAATCGTTCACATATAGTGGGAAGAACTCTTCCCACTATATTTTTCAAACAAAACATTGATAATGATTTCACAAGGAGTTCCTATGTCACCATTTCAAGAAAAAATTTCAGCTGCAGTTTCAAAAAAGAAGACCTTTTTGACGAAAGTCTAGGCCGCTATGCCTTGCGTTCTATGTATGCAGGAGCCTACCTGACTATGTCAACAGCTGTCGGTATTATAGGAGCAGACGTTATTGCCAGTCAATTTCCAAGTTTGTCGCGCTTTGTCCTTACCTTCATCTTTGCTATTGGGCTGGTTTTTGTTCTTATTTTTGGTGGTGAGTTAGCCACATCTAACATGATGTATCTCACAACTGGTACCTACTATAAGCAAATTACCTGGAAAAAAGTGACACAGATGCTGCTATACTGTACTTTCTTTAACTTTGTAGGCGCTACTATTCTAGCCTGGCTCTTCAATCAGTCCTTCTCCTACCTCAATCTCTCTGATAAGAGCTTTGTCATCAATGCCGTTACCATCAAACTTGGAAAATCTGACTGGAGCAATTTTATTGAAGGAATCACGGCTAATATGTTTGTAAATATGGCAATCCTTGGCATCATGCTCATCAAAGAACAGTCTGCTAAGTTCTTTGTCATCATTTCCTCCATTTTTATGTTCGTTTTCCTCATCAATGAGCATCTGATCGCCAATTTCGCATCTTTCATGCTCCTAGCTTTTAACGCTACTCGAAGCAATGTCGAAGCCTTCAATATGAGCAATATCCTTCGTCAATGGATTGTGGTCTTTTTTGGGAATTGGCTCGGAGCCGGTCTCTTTATCGGTATCGCCTACGCTTGGCTCAATCAAACCAAAACCAACCATATTGAGCAGTAAGCCTACCACAAAAACAGCCAAGATAAACCACGTCCTAAACGTTTAAGGATTGTGGTCTGCTTATCTTGGCTGTTTATTTTTCTATATATTATTCAAACACAAACTGGTTGTGATAGAGTTCAGCATAGAAGCCATTGAGTTTGAGTAACTCACTATGGTTTCCTTGTTCAATGACTTGACCATCTTTTAATACAATGATTTCATCTGCATTTAGGATGGTTTTAAGGCGGTGGGCAATGACGAAGCTGGTCCGTCCTGCAATAATGGCCTCCATAGCTTTTTGAATTTTAGCTTCAGTCACGGTATCAACGTTAGACGTTGCTTCATCCAGAATCAATACTTGTGGATCTGTCAACAATGTACGGGCAATGGAAATCAACTGTTTCTGACCTGTTGAAAATACATTTTCATCATCCGTTACATAAGTGTCATACCCTTCTGGCAAACTCATAATGAAATCATGAATGTGGGTAGCACGTGCGGCAGTTTCAACCATTTCTTGTGAAATATCATCATTACCAAATCGAATGTTATCCGCAATGGTACCAGAGAAAAGCACTGATTCCTGCAATACAATACCGACTTTATTTCGCAAACTATCCAAATCATATTCACGAATATCACGGCCGTCAAACTCTACGCTTCCACCATTTACATCATAAAAACGATTAATAAGGTTCATGATTGTTGTCTTACCTGACCCTGTTGGACCAACGACGGCTATCATTTTCCCTTTAGGTGCCGAGATAGAAACTTTATTAAGCACTTTTTGACCTGGTAAATAACCAAAATCGATATTCTTAATCTCAACACCTTCCTTTAATTCGGTAAACAAGGGTGCATTTTGAGGGCGGACCTCTTCGGTCTCATCAAACATTTCTTGAACCCGGTGAGCACCAGTGAAAGCCAACTGTAGCTCTGCCCAACTTGAAGCAATCTGCATCATTGGTTGATAATACTGTTGAGAATATTGAACAAAGGTAACAACCAAACCTAGTGCAGCGGCCGCCTCTAACGAACTATCATTAAGGACTATAGTTGAACCGACAAAAATAACAATCGCAGTGTTAACCAAGCTCATCCCGTTCATAAATGGGAATAAGATACCCCCAAATAATCTACCTTTAAAGGTGGTACGACGAACTTCCTCATTAAGCTCTAAAAAGCCATCAATGGTTTCTTCTTGGACACCTTGAACGATAATCGCTTTTTGACCAGAAATTTTTTCATCCATGTAGGCATTTAATTTGGAAACTGCAACTTGCTGAAGATTGGTATATTTTCGAGCCAAACGAATGATTACTATTAAAGCAAGTAAGGCAACTGGTGTTGAAGCTATCGTCACTAAAGCCAATCGAACATCCTGTCGGAACATCATGATAATCAAACCAATGTATAAGGCTACGTTGGTCATAACCTGTGTCAATGATTGGTTGAAAGTATTTTGAATATTATCCAAATCAGAGGTAAAGCGAGAAAGGATATCACCATCTTTATGGCGATCAAAAAACGCAATAGTCAATCGTTCTAATTTCCCAAAAAGACCCTTTCTCATACGGCTTGTAGAGTTGGCAATAATACGAGTAAAGAGCAAACTGTAAATTAAGTTGGCAATAACTGTCATAGCATAGGCTAGAAAGAGTTTGGACATAATACTATTAAAATCTGAGTAGTCCGCTTCAAAACCAATTTGTCCCATTTGCTTAGCAACAGCATAGCTTTGACCTATTTTGCCCATCTCTGCAATCGCATCCCCAAGCAAAACCGGACTTTTTACTTGTAAATAAGTAGCTGCCACGATTGCCAGAAAAATAACAGCAAAAGACAATTTATAGCGTTTAAAATAAAACCAGAAAAAACGTAAAGTCTTCATCTATTCTTCTCTCCCTTTCTGAGTTTCATATATTTCGCGGTAAACAGCATTGTTTGCTACCAGTTCAGCATGTGTCCCTTCCCCAATCAGACGTCCTTCGTCAAGTACAAGGATTTTATCTGCTTTAATCACTGATGAAATTTTCTGTGCAACAATGACCGTTGTTGTCGCTTTTAATTCATGGTTTAAAGCCTCTTGAACCAACTTCTCAGATTTGGCGTCTAAGGCTGAAGTCGAATCATCCAAAACAAGTACCTTCGGCTCACCAATCACACCACGTGCAATCGAAATCCTTTGTTTTTGACCCCCAGAGAAGTTATTCCCCCGTTCCTCGACTTTACTTTCATAGGTTTCATCTAGGCGATCTATAAATTCTTTTGCTTGAGCAATCCCCGCTGCGCGTTCTAAGCGGAGTAAGTCTGCTCCTGGAGCACCCTGTCGCAGGTTGTCCGCAATTGTTCCAGAGAAAAGAATAGCCTTTTGTAATACAATCGAGACCGTATCTCGAAGGGTGTTTTTATTAACTTCCTTAACATCACGACCACCAATAAAGATACTCCCTTCTTGTGGATCAAAGAGACGAGGAATCAGTTGTGCTAAAGTTGATTTACCTGCACCTGTAGCACCAACGACGCCAACCATCTGTCCTGGCTCAATCTCAAATGAAATATTTTTTAATGTCGGCTCTGTATCATGTGGATACGTAAATGTTACATTATCAAAAACAATACTTCCATTTAATTCTTCGTCTGGAACATCTACAAAGGTCATAGCTGGTTCGGTATTTAAGACTTCTGCAATCCGTTTAATCGAAATAGCTGCACGAGATGCCTGCATTCCCATAAAGCTCGTCATAATGATTGCGAACATGATTTGCATCAGGTAACTCATAAATGAAGTGAATCCCCCAACCGCTTCTATATTTGTATCTACCATCCCTGAAACAAGATAGAGAGATGCAAAGATAGCCATGTAGGAGATAAACATCATCAATGGTTGTAGAATTGAAAAACCATATCCAATAAAAATATTTAAATCCAGAAGTTCATTAGAAACTTCTTTGAATTTATCGTATTGATTTTTTTCTTGAACAAATGATTTTACCACCCGAATACCACGAAGATTTTCCTTGACAATCCTATTCATACGATCCATCAAAGTTTGAAATTTTCCAAAATGTGGTCCCATTTGTCCCATCACAATGGCCATAATGGCTACAATCAAAATCACCATGACAATGATCATCCACCAAAGTTCTGGTAAGGTTCTTACAGCCATAATAAATGCCCCGATAAATAGCAACGGCACGCGTAATAAAATAGTGAAAAGCATCATGGTCAGGTTTTGAATTTGCGTAACATCATTTGTCATTCGGACAACTAAATTACCAGCATTAAACTCTTCGATATTCGCATATGAAAAACTTTGAATTTTTCGGAAGGTATTTTCTCGAATATCCGCAGATACTCCTTGGGCAATTTTTGCTGCATTAATTGTATTTGCGAGTCCAGCAAGCAAACCAATTCCGGCAATCACTAAAAGAATTTTCCCAACCCGAAAAATCTCATCTTGATCATTTAACAAAACTGCCGTCAAGACATCTTTGAGATAACTTGGTTGCAAAAGTGTTGTAATAACAACAATGGATGTTAGCACAACCGACGTCAATGCATGCCACTTGTAGCGTAGAATTGCATTTTTAAACATCATTATTCTCCTTATACTGTTTAATATTCTCCTCCAGCTGATGAATCAGCCGAATCATTGATTGAAAATCTTCCCGAGGGATTCCCCTAAAAAGTGATTCCGACATTTCTTGGTGCCATTCCCTTAATGGTTGCAACTTCTCTTGACCCAATGGTGTCAAAACAACTTGCTTAAAACGCTTATCAACCACAGATGGAATGATTTGAACAAAGCCATTTTTTTCCATACGCTTAACCAAGTTACTGGCGACAGACTTAGATATTTTCAGTTCAGTTTCAATATCCTTTACAAAAATTTCCTTATCCATATGATCACCTAAAAAGTGTAAGACATGACCCTGCGGACCAGCCAAATGCTCAACACCATAGTGTTTTGCAATCTTTTCACTCAAGTATTCTAACTGATGAAAAACATGTCGTAAGTCTGCTATATGTGACATCAAGAACTCTCCTTTTTTGCTAGCACGCTGATTATTATAGTTCCTAAGAGAACTAATGTCAAGTCTACTGCTCTCTTTTTTTCATTAATTTGAAAAAGTGATCCCATAGAACTGAAAAACAGCAAAAAAAGATTTATATTTTATATTTTTCCATTTCGTTTATACTGGCTTTAACAACCTTTCTCAAAATCTATTTTTTATACTACGTTTAAAATAGAACTCGGTTATGTCTTCCTATAATTCCAATTTATTGCAATACAATTTGACTTTCTAGAAGTAATTCGTAAGTAATTCGTTCTTCATTTTTCCGTACATTCCTCACTCTCTTCCACCTCATATTACCATCCCTCCTGTTTGAGCCTCTCCCAAATGAACCACCATAATTGCACAACAATTGAATTAAAGTCAGCCAATGATTTTTCTGTGAGAATATACCTACTTGTGATATAATATTAGTAACAATCTATGCAAGGAGAGGTCATGGAAAAACAAAAAATTGCCGTTCTTGGTCCTGGATCATGGGGAACAGCTCTCTCTCAAGTCTTAAACGATAATGGACATGAGGTACGTATTTGGGGAAATATTTCCGAACAAATTGATGAAATCAATGAACAACATACGAATACTCGATATTTTAAAAATATTGTTCTAGATGAAAAAATTAAGGCATACAAAGACCTATCAGAGACTCTTGACGGAGTTGATGCTGTTCTTTTTGTTGTCCCAACCAAGGTAACTCGACTGGTGGCGAAACAAGTTGCGCAAGTGCTCAAACACAAAGTCGTTATCATGCATGCCTCAAAAGGATTGGAACCTGATAGTCACAAACGTTTGTCTGAGGTTTTAGAAGAAGAAATTCCAGCACAACTTCGTTCCGAAATCGTAGTTGTATCAGGTCCTAGCCATGCAGAAGAAACAATCGTTCGTGATTTAACACTGATTTCTGCCGCATCAAAAGATATGAAGGTAGCAACCTACGTTCAAAACCTATTTAGTAATCGTTACTTCCGCCTTTATACTAATAATGATGTCATTGGTGTAGAAACAGCAGGTGCTCTGAAAAACATTATTGCAGTTGGTGCGGGTGCCTTACATGGTTTGGGCTATGGAGACAATGCCAAGGCAGCCATTATCGCCCGTGGTTTAACTGAAATCACACGTCTTGGCGTTGCTATGGGGGCTAATCCTTTAACTTATAGTGGCCTTTCTGGTGTCGGTGATTTAATTGTTACCGGTACATCTGTCCATTCACGTAACTGGAGAGCCGGTGACCAGCTCGGTCGTGGTGAAAAACTGGAGGACGTTGAGCGCAATATGGGGATGGTTATCGAAGGAATTTCGACAACCAAAGCTGCATATGAATTAGCACAAGAACTAGGTGTCTATATGCCAATAACTCAAGCGATCTACAAGGTCATCTACCAAGGAGCTAATATTGAAGGTGCCATTAAGGAAATCATGACCGGTGAGTTCCGCCATGAAAATGAATGGCACTAATTCTTCTAGTTGAAAATAATTGCACAAAGGAATATATGAACTATGAAAAAAGTCAGAAAAGCAGTCATCCCTGCTGCAGGATTGGGAACACGTTTCCTTCCAGCAACAAAAGCACTCGCCAAAGAAATGCTACCGATTGTGGACAAACCTACTATTCAATTTATCGTTGAAGAAGCACTTCGTTCTGGTATTGAAGATATCTTAGTTGTAACTGGTAAATCAAAACGTTCTATCGAGGATCATTTCGATTCAAATTTTGAATTGGAATTCAACCTTAAAGAAAAAGGTAAGAATGATTTGTTGAAACTTGTTGATGAAACAACAGGGATTCGTCTACACTTCATTCGTCAAAGCCACCCACGTGGACTCGGAGATGCAGTTCTTCAAGCCAAAGCATTTGTAGGGAACGAACCATTTGTCGTTATGCTGGGTGATGACCTAATGGATATCACAGATACAAAAGCTGTACCATTGACCAAGCAACTGATGAACGACTACGAACAAATACATGCTTCAACGATTGCTGTTATGTCTATCCCTCATGAAGAAGTTTCTGCCTACGGTGTCATTGCCCCTCAAGGAGAAGGCATCAATGGTCTATACAGCGTAGATACATTTGTGGAAAAACCAAAACCTGAAGATGCTCCTTCTGATCTTGCTATCATCGGTCGTTACTTACTTACACCTGAAATTTTTGGAATTTTAGAAAACCAAAAACCAGGTGCAGGTAATGAGATTCAACTGACTGATGCCATTGATACACTAAACAAAACGCAACGTGTATTTGCCCGCGAATTTAAAGGTAACCGATACGATGTTGGTGACAAGTTCGGTTTCATCAAAACATCTATCGATTATGCTCTGCAACATCCTCAGGTTAAAGATGACTTGAAACAATACCTCATTGAATTAGGTAAACAGTTAGATAAATCAAAAAAATAACGTCAAATTCCAAATAGTCAACACTATTGGATTGCAAAGGTGGTAGCCAACTCCGTGCTACCCTTTTTTAATGAATAAAAACGGACGGATTCTCCCAATGAATGACACTGTTTCCAAAAACACAACCATGTCCATTGTTGCCACCGCTCTGCTAGGATTTTCAGGTATTCTTTCAGAAACGAGTATGAATGTGACATTTCCTACCCTACAAAAAGTTTATCACTTGCCACTGTCAAGTCTCTAATGGATTACAACCATCTTCCTTTTAGCTGTTGCAATATCAATGACTGTCAGTGCTACTTTACAGCAAAATGTTAAAGAAAAAACTATTTTAAATGCCTCTCTCATTCTGTTCACATCGGGTACAATCTTGGCATTTGCAACCCCTAGCTTCTCCATCATGATTGTAGGACGCGCCTTACAAGGATTAGGAACTGGGATTGGAATGACATTGATGTTCAATCTCATTTTAGACCGGATTCCTCCTCAAAAAATTGGAACCTATATGGGATCGGCGGTCTGATTATGAGTTTAGCACCTGCTTTCGGCCCTACCTATTGCGGTTTTATGATTGCACGCCTTCCCTGGCAATGGATTTTCATCTTTATCCTACCCGTCCCCCTTATCTGTTTTGTTCTAAACCATCTCTACATGGAAAATAGCCAAAAAGGTGAGAAACGTCCTTTGGATATTTCGTCCTTCATACTGTTAGCTCTTGCGCTAATTACGTCGCTTCTAGCAATTACAAGTCTAGAAGAAGGTAAAATAAATTGGATATATTTAACTGTATTCATCCTTTGCTTGGCCGCATTTATCCATCGAAGTCGGACTATCCCTAAACCATTTCTTGATATTCGTGTCTTGAAAGTACCAACCGTTTGGCTTGGTTTAATTCCCTTCTTTATTTATCAATTTGCTAATTTAGGTTCAAACTTTATTATTCCAAACTTTTTAATTGAAGCGAAGGGGGCAAGTTCCACCCTAGCAGGATTCTCATTACTACCAGGTACGCTTTTGGGAGCCATCCTAGCCCCTGTTTTTAGCAAATTCTATGATTTAAAAGGACCAAAACCTTCACTATATATTGGGAATACATTATTTACCATAGCTCTTTCAATCATGGCCTTATTCACTGAAACATTGACACTCTTTAGTTTGGCAGCAACCTATATTGTATTCACCTTTGGAAGAAACATGGCATTTAACAATACCCTGGCCGTTTCAGTATCCACATTGCCTCAAGAAAAGAAAGCAGATGCCACAGCTATTTTTCAAATGATGCAACAATTTGCAGGTGCTTTAGGAACAGCTATTGCTTCTGTCCTTGAAAATAGTAGCCAAAATTTGACCGTAGGAGTCCAATGTGTCTTCTCTCTACAGCTATTCTTAGTCGTCATTATCTACTTCTTCTTCATTAATCTATTCCAACAGCTCAGCAAAAATTCCTGAAAAAGATTGGATAGTTATAATTCTTTATCTTCAAATGAAAAAGCCGTCAGAAAACAATTCTAACGACTTCTGTTAAAAACTAGCATCCGCTAGTTTTTTTACATGAAATAAAATACGCCCAGTAGCAAAGCAAACAAACCCAAATAACCAATGAAACTGTAAAAAACCTGTTTCCCAGTAAATAAATTTTTCTCTGTAAGCGGTGGTAAAAAAATAACGACTAAACAACCACCAATCGCTCCTCCAATATGTCCCGCCATGCTAATGGATGGGGTAAAAAGGCCTAATGCCAAGTTCAGTCCTAGAAGAAGCATGTAACGTTGGCCAAGAACTTGTAAATAAGGGCTACGACTAAATTTTCTCAAAAGGGCCATGGCTGCAAATAAGCCAAAGAGCGAGGTCGACGCACCTGCGCCAACCACATCTGGTGTAAAGAAGAGAACAAAAAGGTTCCCCATAATACCAGATAATAGATAGAGAAGAAAGAACCTCCGGGACCCAAAAAGCCCTTCTAATTGATAACCTAAACCAAGTAAAGTAATACCATTGAATAGAAAATGCTCCCAACCAATGTGGACAAAAACAGGTGAAACCAAGCGCCACAACTGAGTCGGATCATAACGCACTACTTCACCATACATACCACCGAATTCAAAAATCGTATAGGCTGTAGTGGTCTGCCCAAAGCGAAATATTTGTATAAATAGAAAAACAAGAGCCGTAACTGCCAACAAGCCATTGGTCACAGGGTAGCGCTTATCAAAAAGATTCTTCAAAAATCAACAACTCCTTTACTGGGATATCAAATGTCTGGTGTTCAAAATCATATAACTGGAAAGAGCCCAAGGTCGATACCGTCTCCCCCTGATAATCTGACAAGTAGCGGTCATAAAACCCTGCCCCATAGCCAACCCGAAACCCTACTTGATTCCATGCCAATCCAGGGACATGAATCCAGTTAACCACAGACTTATCCACAGGTTGTGAATAAGTCCCAGGTTCCCAAAGTCCAAACCTTGTTTTAACCAAATCATCAGGATTATATTCTACAAAATCCATGCGTCCTTGTGAATAGGTTTTAGGAATGAAAATGCATTTTCCATCCTTTTGAGCCTGTTCAATTAAGTAACTAGTATCGAACTCATGTCCCATAGAAAGGTAGGTCCCAAGCGACTTTGAGCACTTATAGGTGTCAGAGGAAAGGAGCCTTTCTGTTAGTTGCTGACTCCATCTTGCTCGTTGACTACTCGTTAGTCCTTGCAAAGTCCCTAGCACTTCTTTCCGAATTTCTTTTTTATCCACAGAAACTCCTTTTCTTTCAGAAAAAGACTGGAAAACCCAGTCTAATTTGCTTTCGTTTTCAAAAAATCGCTCAACTTATCCACAGCAAAGGGAAGCACTTCCTCTTTGGGACTGAGACGAGGATTGTGAAGGGGATAAGGCGTATCCACACCCAGCCAGAACATAACACCTGGAACTTTGTTGAGCAGGTAGCCAAAGTCTTCACCCGTCATGGCAGGTGGACAGTCAATCATTTCCACACCATCAACCTGTTCAAAATAAGTCATTAGTTCATCCGCCAACTGAGGATTGTTCTCCACAGGCAGATAACCGCTAGGATTAAGTTCGATCTCCAAGTCTACTCCAAAGGACAGAGCAATTCCTTCTGCTATTTCACGCACTCGTTTTTGCACCAAGAGGCTCATACTCTGGGTCAAGGCCCGAATGGTGCCATGCAAAAAGGCTGTTTCGGTAATAACGTTGTTGGTCGTTCCCGCGTGCATGGAGCCGAAGGTCACCACAGCTCCCTCGATTGGGTCGACATTTCGACTCACCACTGACTGAACTTGGGTCACAAAGTAGCTGGCTGCCACCAAGGCGTCATTTGCGGTATGGGGAAATGCTGCGTGACCACCCTTTCCTGTAAACCGTATCTTGACCTCACAGGTCCCAGCAAAGAGGGTCGCACGGTTGGTGGCCATTTGACCAACTTTGAGATCTGGTCGGACATGGAGCCCATAAAATTCATCTGGTAACCAATCCCCAAAAGCTCCCGCTTCATACATAAGCATGCCACCTGCTAGATTTTCCTCTGCAGGCTGAAACAAGAAGAGTAGGTTATTTTTCGGTTGCTGCTCTGCCATTTTCTCCAAAAGCCCCAAGGCAATGGTCATGTGGAAATCATGTCCGCAGGCGTGCATCCGGTCTGGTTGGAGGGACTTGAAGTCCAGGCCCGTTTCCTCCACAATTGGCAGACCGTCAATATCCGTCCGCCAACCAATCGTTTTTTGAGGAGCAGATCCTGTCAGATAAACCAAGATACCCGTCTCCCACGTGCGAACTTGGGAAAAAGAGCAGTCTTGAAGCAACCCCTCTATAGTTTCCATAAGAAAGGCATGGGTCTTGAACTCCTCCATGCCCAGCTCTGGAATCTGGTGGAGGGCCCGCCGTGTTGCAATTAAATCTAGCATAGCTACCTCTTAGAGTGTCCGCAAAGCCTCTTCCAAGGCTGTTTTTTGTTGGGTTTGCTCATCGATTTCCTTGATGATGCGGGCTGGTACACCTGCAACCACAACGTTTTCAGGTACATCTTGGGTCACAATGGCACCCGCTGCGACAACAGAGCCACTACCGATTTGCACACCTTCGATGACAACAGCATTGGCACCAACCAAGACATTGTCACCAACACGAACTGGATCTGCAGAAGCTGGCTCGATGACACCAGCAAGGACCGCACCTGCACCGATGTGGCTGTTCTTACCAACCGTTGCACGGCCACCGAGAATAGCACCCATGTCAATCATAGTTCCTGGACCGATTTCTGCACCGATGTTGATAACGGCACCCATCATGATAACGGCATTATCGCCAATCGTCACTTGGTCGCGAATAATTGCACCTGGTTCAATACGAGCATTGATGTTCCGTTTGTCCAACAAGGGCACAGCTGAATTGCGGCCGTCTTGCTCAACCACGTAGTCTACATTTTCAGTCAAGTTCGTCAAAAGTGGCTCGACGTCTTTCCAGTCACCGAAGAGGACGTTGCCAAGTTTTGTCACTTCTGCAGGAACAGGACCAGCCAATTCCCCTTCATAAGTTACTTTCACAGTTGTTTTTTTCACCGCATTACCGATAAAGGCAATGATTTCTTGTGCAGTCATTTTTTGTGCAGTCATAATGATTCCAATCTAAAAATAATATTATGTCTATTATATCAAAATTTTCAAAAAATTTGGGGAAATTTTGTTTTCTCAATCACTCGTATGTTTCCTTGGATAAACAGCACCTATAATATTATCTTTTACCAGACCAGTGTCATCCAGTACAATCCCATGGAGAACTCCGCCGTAAACAGCTCCGCCATCAATCCCCATTTTACCATCTGGGCTAGTCCAAATTTGACTAATGCGAAGTTGAGTTTGAAAGAGGTTATACACAGGTGTATGTCCAAAGACAATCATTTTTCCTGTGGTATTTTCAGCCTCATGGAAAGGGGTGCGTAACCAAACCTTATCATGATTACTGGTTTTTCGCCAATCAGGCAAGGTCAGATCCACACCCGCATGAACGAAAATATAGTGCTCGGTTTCTACATGGTAAGGGCATGTTTTGACAAAAAAATTGATCAATTGTTCGTATTGTTCCATCACCGCATTGGCATCGATTAAGCCATCCACAGGTGTATCCAAGGGACGCCCAAGAAGAGAATTAATGGTCGTATCGCCACCATTCCTCCGGTAATGATCATAGCGTTCCAAGGGATCCCGCAACCAAGCTAAAAACATACGTTCATGGTTACCTGTCAGACAGATAGCTTCCTTTTCGCGAACCAACTGCCAAACCAGTTCTAAACAGGCCTTTGAATTTTCTCCACGGTCAATCAAATCTCCCAGAAAAATTAGCTGTTGTCGCTCTTCATCCCATTTCTTTAAAATATCTAGTAGGAGCTCAAACTCTCCATGGACATCACCCACTACAAAAAATTCATTTTTCATAGGCTCTATTCTACCACATTTAATAAGCAAAGAAAAACTGACCGTCGCCGATCAGTTTGGTTTTTTTACAAACGTGCGTTTAATTCTGCACCAAGTTCTTCAAATCCTGGTTTACCAAGAAGAGCAAACATATTTTTCTTGTAGGCTTCTACACCTGGTTGGTCAAATGGGTTGATAGCATTGAGGTAACCAGAGATAGCAATAGCCAATTCAAAGAAGTAGAAGGTGTAACCAAGTGTGAACTCATCTTGTTGTGGAAGAGTCACAAACATGTTTGGTACGTCACCATCTGTGTGAGCAAGAAGCACTCCATCCGTTGCTTTTTTGTTTACAAAGTCAACGTCTTTTCCTTGCAAGTAGCCCAGACCATCAAGGTCTTCTTCCATTTCAGGGATAAGAATATTTTTTCTAGGTTTGTCAACACGAACAACTGTTTCAAAGATGTTGCGGTTTCCTTCTTGGATAAATTGTCCAAGAGAGTGCAAGTCTGTTGAGAAGTTAGCAGATGTTGGATTGATACCTTTTTGATCCTTACCTTCGGATTCACCAGCCAACTGTTTCCACCATTCACTGAAGTATTGAAGCGATGGTTCGTAGTTAGCTAAGATTTCTGTTACATAACCTTTTCTGTAAAGAATGTTACGCACTGCAGCATATTGGTATGCTTGGTTTTCAGCAATTTTATCAGATGTGAATGTCGTACGGGCAGCATTTGCACCTTCCATAAGAGCGTCAATATCTGCACCAGATGCTGCGATTGGCAAAAGTCCAACTGCTGTCAATACTGAGAAGCGTCCACCGACGTTATCTGGAACAACAAAAGTTTCCCAACCATTTGCATCTGCTTCCACTTTTACAGCACCTTTGGCTTTATCTGTTGTAGCATAGATACGGTTATTAGCTTCTTCTTGACCGTATTTTTTCACAAGCAATTCTTTAAAGACACGGAAAGCAATCGCGGGCTCTGTTGTTGTACCTGATTTAGAAATCACGTTAACAGAGAAATCTTTATCCGACACGTAGTCAACCAAGTCAGCAAGGTAGCTTGATGAGATAGAATTTCCAGCGTAAAGGATTTGTGGCGCTTTGCGTTCTTCACGAGTTTGCAAATTAGCAAAAGAATTGCTTAAAAAGTCAATCGCTGCTTTGGCACCAAGGTATGAACCACCGATACCAATAACCACCAAAACTTCACTTTCATTTTGGATCTTAGTTGCTGCTTTCTTGATACGAGCAAATTCTTCTTTGTCATAGTTTTCTGGCAAATCCAACCAGCCAATAAAGTCGCTACCAGGACCTGTACCTTGACGAAGCATTTGGTCAGCCAATGTAACCTGTGGTTGCATATAGTCAACTTCTTGTGCACCAACAAATTGGCCTAAGACTTTTGAATAATCAAATGTAATATGTGTCATGTTTTTCCTCCATTTGTATACTATAATATGATAACGCTTTATCAGGTTTTTTTCAAGGAATTTATCAATTTTCATTCATTTTCATGAAATGGTTTGCGTAATTTTTGGTTTTCTTGGAAATTCCATGAAATTTTCACGTTTACAATAATCCTCTAGGGTCTCTCCAGCATGTGTTACAGTAATCCAGTAGGGAAATAGCTTAGCTAGCATATACAGTGGAATCAGAGCGATATACCAAATAAACATAACCTCAAAGATAAAGCGTTGGTTGTTTCCTCTAGAAATATAGCGTTGCCGATATTCCTCTTTTAAAAACGGATGAGGAATGAAAATATGAAACAAGACCCCACCACGTACTATCATTGCAGCTAGCATTCTGGCTAAAAAATTCAGTGCTACTAAAACAACTTTTCCATCCTGGTGGAGACTATATGCTTTATCCACATAGATTGTTTTATAGAGCTTATCCTTTAAAGGCCGCTTCGTTGATTTTCGTTCTTCCTTACTCAAATGCTGTACACTACTATTATCGTATTTTATATCGGACATCTCTAAGTCCACCACTCTGCTATATTTCTTAGCAAGAGTCGTTTTCCCCATACCTGGAAAGGCAAATACAAACATAGACTTCCCTCCTTCTTTTTCAATAGAATAGCAGAGCAGTCCAAAACTTTTCTTAATAATATTCGAAAAACGGAGCCATCTAGAATCAATTCAAGTAGAATGTGTTATGCGACGATGAAAAAGAATTTGAAGAATAAAAGCCAAAGAATATTTCAAACCGCCTCCCCCCCTGACAATCCCTGACTTTAATTCTTTTCGTTATGGGGTGGGGTATTGTAGCTTGGCTAGTTTCGTTCATGGTTTGATTTGACTGCCCCTATTTTGCCCCTGTCTCTAAAAAACGAGACAATAAAAAACCTCTGAAAGCTTAATTTCAAAGGATTTTTAGGCTGTACAAAAAAAGAGCACACACCCGACTTCGCTTAGGGCTGCTGGATTCCTCCCCTGACCCGCTTCACGCACGAATGTTGCTCCGTTTATTATTATAACACAATTTGGCTAGAGTGCAAGTGGAGAGTCGATTAGGATTGATCCACTAGGGATTTAGTAGCCAGCTTATCAGCTTTTTGCTTCTCCCTACGTTGTCTGAAAAAATCTTGCATCATTTGGGCACACTCCTCTTCCAATATTCCCTTTTCCACCTCTACTCGATGATTCAGACGGACGTCCGCTAAAATATCATAAAGACTCCCAGCAGCACCAAACTTTTGATTGGTGCCTCCATAAATCACCCTTGGAATGCGTGCGAGACCAATAGCACCACTACACATGACACAGGGTTCTATTGTGACAAAAAGGGTCGTATCCAGCAGTCGCCAATTCCCTTCCACTCGATTGGCTTCTTGGATGGCCATGACTTCGGCGTGCATGATGGCTTGATTGAGTTCCTCACGCGCATTGTGGCCTCTACCAATAATCTGCCCTTCCTTCACAATAACGCAACCGATTGGGATTTCATCTTTTTCAAGGGATTTTCGTGCCTCTTCTAAGGCTTGTCTCATAAAATATTCTTTTTCTTCTAAGGTATAGTTCATAAAATGATTATAACAGAAAACAGCCCCGAAAGGCTGTTTCTGACATTTTACTATAATTTGCCAACCAAGTTCACAACATTTTCTACTGTGAAGCCATAGTTGTCAATAACTGTTTGTGCTGGAGCTGAGGCACCGAACGTGTCGATACCAAGAACTTTACCGTCAAGACCGACATACTTGTACCAACTTTGAGTCGCACCCATTTCAATAGCCAAGCGACGACGGATAGCATTTGGAAGGATTTCTTCCTTATAAGCTGCATCTTGTGCATCAAAGAGCTCTGTAGACGGTACAGAAACCACACGGACCTTAGTGCCTGTTGCTTCTAGTTCTTTGGCAGCTTTTACAGCCAAGTTCACTTCTGAACCAGATGCAAGAAGGATGGTATCAAAGCCTGCTGCTTCATAGACAACGTAAGCACCTTTTGCAACCTTGTCAAAGGCTGTTCCTTCTTCAACTGTCAAGTTTTGACGAGTGAGAACAAGAGCTGATGGTGTTGATTTGCTGGTCAATGACAAGTACCAAGCTGCCTGTGTTTCACGCGCATCTGCTGGACGGAAAACGTTGAGGTTTGGCATGGCACGAAGTCCTGCCAAGTGCTCGATTGGCTCGTGAGTTGGGCCATCTTCACCAACTGCAATTGAGTCATGCGTGAAGACATAAGTTACAGGAAGTCCTTGAAGGGCTGACAAACGAACTGCTGCCTTCACATAGTCTGAGAAGACGAAGAAGGTACCACCGAAAACGCGAAGTCCACCGTGTGCTGCCATACCATTCAAGATAGTACCCATAGCAAATTCACGCACACCGAATTGGATATTGCGATTCAGAGGATTAGCAGAGTCTTGAAGTCCTTCCCCCTTAATGACAGTCATATTTGAGTGTGCCAAGTCAGCTGAACCACCAAAGAAATTTGGTAATACTGCCGCTGCTGCATTTATCGCGTCTTGTGATGAGTTACGAGTTGCTTGTGAGAAACCATTTTCATAGACAGGGAAATCAGCTTCTGTCAACTCAGCCAATTCACGACCTTCCAAGATAGCTGTTACTTCTGCAGCCAATTCTGGATGTGCTACTTTGTAGTCTTCCACCAATCTCACCCAAGCATCATACGCAGCTGCTCCACGGTCAGCTACATTAGCTTTGAAGTCCGCATAGACCTCAGCTGGAATTTCAAACGGAGCATAGTTCCAATCAAGTGCCTTACGAGTTGCTTCTGCCTCTTCTGGACCAAGAGGAGCACCGTGAGCCGCATTGCTTCCAGCTTTATTTGGCGAACCATAACCAATAACTGTTTTGATTTCGATAAGTGATGGTTTACCAGCAGCTTTTGCTTTTTCAATAGCCGCAAAGATGACATCTACATCTGTACCATTTGTTACGAGGTCTGTATACCAACCATATGCATCGTAACGTGCACGTACACTTTCTGTAAAGGCATCTTTCGTTTCACCATCCAAGTTGATGTCGTTTGAATCATAGAGAACGATGAGTTTTTCTAATTTTTGAAGTCCTGCATAAGAAGCAGCCTCTGAGGAAACACCTTCCATCAAGTCCCCATCACCGCAAATCACATAAGTATAGTGATCAAAGATTGGGAAGCCATCGCGGTTGTACTTAGCTGCAAGGAAACGCTCTGCTTGCGCAAAACCTGTCGCAGTTGAAATCCCTTGTCCAAGAGGGCCTGTTGTTGCATCTACACCTGTTGTATGACCTAATTCTGGGTGACCTGGTGTTTTTGACCCCCATTGACGGAAGTTCTTGATCTCGTCCATTGTGACATCTTCAAATCCTGACAAATGAAGGAGGCCATAAAGAAGCATGGAGCCATGGCCGGCTGATAAGATGAAACGATCACGGTTAATCCAATTCGGTTGGGATGGATTAATGCGGAGCTCCTTGGTAAAGAGGCTGTAAGCCATTGGGGCTGCACCCATAACGATGCCAGGGTGACCTGATTTCGATTTCTCAATGGCATCAATACCAAGGAAACGAATCGCATTGACTGAAAGATTTGACATGTTTTTCTCCTTTTATAAAGTCATGTTTTCATTATACCATAAAGCGTTTTCTATGTCTGTCAGAATATTCTTGTTTCTATATAACGAAATTCTTTTGAGAGGAGGGGAATCAATAAATGTATGAAACAAATTACAATTTTTGAGATCTAAAAAATCCAAGTAAATTCTTCATTAAAAAAAACACATAGAATCATTGCGTTACTAAACCGTTGATTCTATGCGTTTTATAATGTGGTCTATCTCAATAATTTTGCTACATTTTAAGCTTTTCCCAAAAACTGTAAAAACTATTGTTACGTCCGAAGAATACTATTCTTCCGATTTTTTGTTTCTTCCTTGTGCAGCAACTGTCAAACCAAGTCCAGCAAGTCCGAGACCTAGAAGTGCCAAATCACTTTGTCGGTCACCTGTAGCTGGTAGGCTTTCTTTGTTTGATGCACTTGTGGTTTGTTCAGACACTTGAGCTGTTGGAGTAGAAAGACTTGGTTTTTCTACCACATCCTTAGCCTCCATACTACCCTTAACAACAATCCGTGCCTCAGCATCTACAACTGATTCTGATAACAAGTTAGTAGCAATCACCTTGCCGTCAACTAAGACATCTTGATAAACCAAGACTCTCTTACCTGCCTTACCTTCTTGAAGCACATAAGATTGACCTTTTGCGAGAGTTGCATCATAGCGAACTTCCTCTGCAATCGGAAGGACAGATTCTTCTGTACGTTCTTTCGTAGTAAAGTCTAAGGTTGGTTTTTCTTCAGCAGTAGGTGCTGTATCTGGAACGTCTGTGATGATATAAGGCAAACGAATCACCGCTGCAGTTAGTGGCGAAAGGACAACTGCACTATCAGTCAATTCGACACCCACTATATCAGACAATGCTTCTACACCTGCACGCTCACCATCAACCAGTACTTGACCCTGCAGTAAGTCTTTGTAAACATCTGAAAGAACAAAACTACGTTCCTTACTGTCAGCATTGACAAAGACAGCATAGCGATCACCGTTGCTTGCAATGGTTTGATAGGCAATAACCACATCGTTTGTAGCAATACCATTTTGACCTGGTATTGAAATCAAGCTAACCATTTGATCGACTTGGTCTTTTGTTCCCAAACGGAAGGCATCTGTAGATTTGCGCAAGGCAATCAATCCTTTTGTAAAGGCCTGAGTACGGGTATTTTCTGGATAGAGCGCCTCATCTGTCGCTTTGGTCCAGTCAAACTTGTTGACGGCATCAGATGAATCATAAGAATCATGAATGTAGTATGGGTAATCAAATGGTGTACCATCAGCATTTGTCAACAAATGAGCTTTGTTCGGCACTTGATCTTCTGCTACAGGGTACTGATAATCAGGGTGACGGAACTGTTTGGTCCGTCCATACTCCTGACCAGAATGGATGAACGGTGTCCCTTGAGCAGTCAAAACTAGCAAGTTACCCAAACGTTGCCGTTGGTGAATTTCAGTGTAATTTTCAGCGATTGATGGGTCCTTCTTGATGGACTGAGCAATGATATCAAAGAGGGTCAAGTTATCATGCGCAGCAATATATTGGATCACATCACCTGGATCATCTGCCAAGAAGTTGCCTGGTTGTGCCTTGATGTTATTGAAGACAGATTCTACACTCTTAGCACCGCCTGTGATAAAGGCTGGCTGACCTTCGTTTGGATAACCAGATTTAAGTGTATTGCGAATTTCATCTGAGAATACCGCAACAGTATCTGTTGAACTCATCCAGTCTTGGTCTGCTGGCTGAACAGGCTGATTGGCATCACCTGTAAAGGTTCTCCAACCTTCACCAAGCATAATGATGTTTGGATTGAGTTTTTGAGCTTCAGTAAAGGCCAGCTCAATTGCTTCGGCATCATGGTCCCCCATCATATCAAAGCGGAAACCATCTACCTTAAACTCGTCCACAAGATACTTGATAGAATCAACGAGGACACGGCGACTCATGTAGTGAGTGGTTCCCAGACGACCACCACCAAAGCTTGATTTAGCCGTACCATCTGCCTCCATGAAGTGATAATAGTTTGGCTCTAAATCTTCAAATAAGAAAGTCTTAGAAGTGTGGTTATACACCACATCCAAAATCACACCCATGCCTTGTTTGTGAATTTCATTGACCAGGTTTTTGAACTCTTCAATGCGTTTCATTGGATCTGTCGGATCTGTAGAATACATACCTGTAAAGGCAAAGTAGCTCTGTGGATCATAACCCCAGTTGTAGTTACTGTTGCTTGACGCGTACTTATCCATCCGCTCTGTATTTTTCAATTCATTGACAAAATAGTAGCTCATAACAGGCAATAATTGAATATGAGTCACACCCAATTCCTTGAGGTAGCTGAGACGCTCTGCAAAGGCTGCAAAGGTACCAAACTGAGCAGTCAATTCATCCGAAATTGCAGGATCTGATGTGAAGTCACGAACATGTGCTTCATATATAATCGCATCTTCACGCTGATTGAAATTAGGAATAGTAGCATAATCCAAATTGCTTGGACCAACTTCTGATGGATCCACAATCGCCGCTTTGGCAATACGATAAGATGGATCAGTATCTGCTAAATCACTATTCCACTCCGCTAAAGACATAGCATATGGATCTAAAACAAGAACAGATTGATCCCCACGAGTGATTTCATAATGGTAATAGTAACCACGATAATCTGCGATACCAAGATCTGATTGACTGTTCAATTCAAGATCCCATTGTCCTTTATCGCCCTTGGTCATGGCTAATTTACCGACCACCTTAGACTGATCATCCTTATCATAAAGAACAACTGCTACACTGTCTGCACTTGGAGACCAGAGAGTCATATCAACGACACTTCCAGCCTGACTCACACGCGCACCAAGTTCTCCATCATAAGCATAGAGCTCATCCTTCAATTGCCAGCTCATAGTTGTTGTGAAGCTATCATTGCCATATTTGAGGGTATAGCCCGCATTTTCTTGGTTGAAATCCCCAAGGACTCGCACCTTGTTGCTGGTAGCATCCAAGACAAGGTCCGTCACAGTCACCGTCTGACCATTTTTATCTGTTACAGACAATTTTTCAAAAATACTTTCCTTATCAGCACCTTCAAGCGTTGTAAAGACTGCTTCTAGAGCTGTCAGGCTAACATGAGAAACGCCTGTTACACGGACGTTGTTCACAAAATACGGATTAGTGTAGATGGTTGGATCCTCATCTTTTAGGAAGATTTGTGTCTGATTTTTCAAATCTGTAAAGCTATAATCTTTCTGCTGAATCTTGACATCATCTCCTGACTTGCTTTCATCCAATAGCAGGAAGCCAATTGAACTTGGTAAATCTGTCAATTTGACATCGATATAGGCACCATATTTACCTTGGTTTTCAAAATCAATACCATTTGGCCAGTCACCCAAGACAACATCAGTCACATCACCCCAGATCCAGAGACCTTTTTGGTCATAATCGCCATCTGTACGGAAGTAATTGATACGGATATAGCCTTCTTTGAGTGGTTGATAGAGGCTGAGTTGATAATTCTCATCAAACCAAGCTTCATTCATCTTAGTGCTAATTCGCTCAATAACTTTATCGCCGGTTATATTTTCCCCAGATGTATTATTAATCAGAAGACTGATTTTGCTGGCTGTTTCATCTTTCATCTTGATATCAAGATAATAGCCATAATCATCCTGCTTAGCAGTACTGAAATTAGTCGCCCCCGTTGGCCAAGCACCAACATCTGACGATGGTTTTTCGACATCATCCCATGTCCATAAACCTAAGCTAGATAAATTATCAGATGGTAGAGTTTTAAAGTGAACACGTAAGTAGCCTGTTTCAATTGGTTCTTCAGTTGCTCCTTGCACACTTGCATTGACGATGTCACCTGCTTCTGTCTGAAGGAGCATGGTGCCACCTTGACCGATAGTTGGAAGTTCGACTTGAACAACCCATTTACCGTCTTTCTCGATAGCTTGATAAGATTTTCCTGTGTATGCATCTGTGACCACTACATCCTTACCAGATACTTCAATTGCCATTCCCTTGCTCTCGGTATTGGTTGAGAAGACAAGATAGGCAGCTTGATCTTGGTAACTGCGTTTGCTGATAAGCCAACCTTGGCTATCATTTCCAGCAAGTGTTGTTGTATCACCACGTGAGAGCAATGTTGAATTTCCATTACGGAAAGCCAACAATTTTTGGTAATGGTCCTCTATGTCACTTGTCTCTACCTTACTCCAATCGAAATCGTACCGGTTGTCATAAGCTGGCCAGTTGTTTTGTCCAGATTGGCCTAATTCTTCACCGTAGTATATGACAGGCTGACCTTTAGCAGTAATCAAGAGACTAGCAGCCAATTTCAGTTTATCCAGATTTCCTTCTTTGTCTGCGCCACCGAGACTGTAAAGGAAACCATCTTCGTCATGACTACCCAAGAATTGACCCAGAGAAGCTGCGCTAGTCAGAACCTTGCTACGCTCTTCTAGCTCTTTTCCAGCTGCTTTCAGTTGACCATTGACCAAATACTTGGCGATATCCTTGAAGCCAAAGTCCAACAAGCTGTCCATAGTACCGATTCCCAAGTCACCCTTGGTATCTTTATAGTTAGCTCCCCAAGTTTCTCCAATCAAGTGGAAGTCAGGATCTCTATCCACCAATTCATTTTTGAAATGTTGCCATGTGGTATCATCAACGTGTTTGACTGTATCGACACGGAAACCATAGATTGAATTACCTTTAGCAGTTTTTGAGCGTTCCAACCAAGATGCCTGCCAAGCAACCAACTGATTGCGTACTGTAGCTTCTTCTGTCTTGAAGTCTGGTAATCCAGATAATGAGCCTAATTGGTCATCTCCCTGCTTATCTTCTTCCTTGGTCCGTACCATACCTTTAAAGGTTTCTTCTGCGCCATAGCCAGCATGATTCAACACCACGTCAACAATGATATTGATTCCTTTTTCGGCTGCGGCATCAATCAATTTGTGGAAATCGGCTAAACTTCCCAAATGTGGATTTAGTTTTTCAAAATTTGATGCCCAGTAGCCATGGTAAGCATAGTATTCTCCATCTGTAGCGCTACCAACATTCTGTGGAATATTTTCAACAATTGGTGTCAACCAGATAGAATCCACACCCAATTCTTTCAAGTAGTCCAACTTAGCTGTAACCCCTTTAAAATCTCCGCCTCGGTAGAGACCACGAGGGTTAGTTACGTCTCCAACAACCTTCTGATCATTGCTAACGTCACCATTGTAGAAACGGTCAGTCATCATAAAGTAGATGACTTGCTCGTCCCAGTCTTTTTCACCTTCTGCCTTAATGCGCTCCGTAATGGTCACATCCAATTTTGTTTCGTAGTAGCCATTGTCTTTATCATATACCTTTACAGGTAGACTGTATGTCCCTGGAGCTGTGTCAGAAGTTGCCTTAATCGTTACACGATTAAGCTCTGTTGAAATTGGTACGATACCACCACCCAGTGTAGTAGTGTCGACTTCCATTTTGATAATTTCAGCACTTTCAGGATTGGTTATAGCTACAGAAACAAGACCACTTTCGTTGTAGTTGAAAGGCGCGTTTATACTTGCTTCAATGGTTACATTTTTTGTTCCCGGAGTAGCTTTGCTTGTATCTAATTCTACTTTTTCTTCGATAAAGTATGGATTGGTATAGACTTTGTCATCACCATTCTGAAGGAAAATTTGGCTATGCCGTTTACGATCTGCAAAAGCAAAATCAACCGATTTATTGCCAGCAAGATCTGGATTATTCTGATTGATTAGTAGAAATCCAAGCTTAGAATCTAAACCATTTGAAAGAGGAATGTCAACATAAGCACCGTATTTCCCAACTTTAAAATCAAGGGCACCTACTGGCCAGCCGCTACTTACTTCAGTCGTATCTCCCCAAGTCCATACGCCCCAACCATCATAATTGTTGTCTTCACGTGTGTAATTGATGCGGAGAACATTTTCATCCTTGAGTGGCTCATAGCTAGAAACAGTATAATCGCTAGCAACCCAAGCCTCATTTTGTTCCGGAACAAGAAGCTCCACTTTTTGGTCCGATTCTGTTATTTTTTCTCTATCTTTAAGGACCACATAACCGATTGTGCCTGGTGTCTCAGATTTTTTAATATCAACATAATGGCCGTAGTCATCCACTTGGCTACTTGAGAAATTCACTGTATCAGTTGGCCATTTATTTCCATCAGATGGTGTTTCAACTCCTCCCCAAGTCCACAAACCTTGACTTTCTGGTGCTGTTTCGTCTACATTTTCAAAGTGCAGACGAATACTACCTTCTTCAATTGGCGCTTCTGCTGGGGTGGACAATGTAGCTGTTTCTGCTACAGTTGCAACATTTTCTACTGATGCTGTATTTACTTGTGCATCGAAAGCTTCGCTTGCTTCAGCAACTAGCGTTGATGCCTCTGCAGCTGTTGTGTCAGAAGTTACAACCTCTTCTACTGATGCTGTATTTACTTGTGCATCGAAAACTTCGCCTGCTTCAGCAACTAGCGTTGATGCCTCTGTAGCAGTTGTGTCAGAAGTTACAACCTCTTCAACCAACTCACTGCCAGCGACTGATGCAGTAGCATCAACATCTGACGTTTGATCTGTATTAATTGGAGCTGTTATTTCCGTAGAGGGAGTTGCTACTTCCTCTGCTTGAACTAATTGGCCAGTTCCGGATATCAAAAAAGCTGTTGCAATACCGACTGATGCAACACCCACCGTGAACTTACGTATCCCAAAAATAACCTTTTTTTCAAACATTGGTGATTTCTTTGCTACACGCAAACGTTTTTTATTCATTCCATTCTCCTTTGGTATGTCTAATATAATAATAGTATATAAGAAACAGCCGTTACTTTGCAAACGTTTTCTTAATTGTTAGCGGTAACAGTTTTACTTAAAAAATAAGGGGATTGTGCCACTGGAACTTATTGTTAGATAGTTTCTAACTGTACTTTGGACAATTCCCTATTTATGAAGACTTTAATTGTTAAGACCGAGTGCTCTCTCTCTCGACTAAACTCGCTTGACAATACCGGTTGTATTCTTTCAATTCCCGTCCTTCAACCAAGCGCATCAACTGGCTAACACTAATTCTTCCCATTTGACGAAAGGGTTGTTTCATTGTTGTCAACTGTGGATTAGAAACTCGATCAATAAATATTCCATCAAACCCAATAATCCCGTAATCTTCAGGTACATTCCTTGACATATTCATTAATCCTCGAGCAATTCCCAAAGCTATTCGGTCTGAGGCACAGATAAAGCATGTATTCGGCATTAACTTATTAACTTGTGTAATGAACTTTTCTGCTATCCTTGACCGATTTTCTAATCGGTAAACCCTTGGTTTTTGACCTAACTCATCCATAGCCTCTAAATATCCAGCTTCTCTAGCTTGAGCAAAAGTATCTGGTAAATCGATTCCCACAAATACAACTTGATGATATCCTTTTCTTGTTGCAAATATACTGGCTTGATAGGTTGCCTCTTTATTCTGTGTGTCAACAAAAGGTATCCCTGCTCGATTCTCTCCAAAAAGTACTACTGGTTTATTCAAACTTTTCAGCCAACTATAGTCTGAAGTACGTGCTCCAGTAACGATATAACCATCACATTGGTCTGTTACTTGGTGCTTTTCGGTCACAATCTGCATCGTGTAATTTTTTTCAGTCAATCCAAGAGCAATCCCTGCGATCAATTCGGCATAGTAAGGCTCTACAATCTCCATCTCCTCTAGAATGATAACTTGAACTGTCAATGTCCGTTGTTGAGCAAGGGCTTTTGCTACAACATTTGGTTGATAATCTAACTCTTTCATCGCTAATCGGACCAGTTGTTTTAACTCTTCTGTGACAAGTTCCGGATGATTCAGAACCCTAGAAACAGTCATCTTTGAAACATTGGCCCTTTTCGCCACATCCGCCAACGTCGTCATATTTCTCCCCTTTAGATTTCAAAGCCATAAAGTGCAAACGTTTTCTTAATGTTATTATATACTATTGACCACTAAAAAGTAAAGCCCTTTCAATATATATTTATTAAAAATAAGTAAGATTTGTACACAAAAACTACCCCCTTGGATTTAACCATATTCGGTCGCAGCCATGGAGGTAGTTTTATCTTGTGTCATTAGTTTTATACTTTGTGATGATATTCAAAGAAGCCAAACCTTTTTCATTGACAAAAATCTTGCAGTTTCACACTCCAGCAGGGGGATAAATATAACTTACCGTTCCCTCACTGGTTTTTGTCGGATCAAAGAAACCTCGAATATTACTTGGATAATAGGATCCATTATAGTTTGACTCAGTGACTTGAATTTGACCATCGGTAGCCACATCTGTTACATAGGCAACATGCCCGTAGCCACCATTTTCATCTGTCCAGACTGTAATTGCGCCAACTTTTGGTATTGTTCCAACTTCATAGCCTAAGGAAGCTGCACTGGTTGTCCAATCTCCAGCGTTTCCCCAATAGTTCCCAACCCATGGAGCCATTTCTTTTGCTCCCCATGTACATTGACCTGCTGGGTAAGTATTGGATGTATATTCAACCGTCACCTCTGAAACCATATTTGTAGCTAATGCTGCTTCTTCAGCTCTTTTTTTCGCTGCAGCTTTTGTTGCTAAAGCCTGCTTTTTTAATATTTCTAACGAAGGTCTATCATTTACAGTTAGGTCATCCGCAAGAATAGTGGATGTTCCCGTCCAAAACAGATTTCCCATAAACAGAGCAAATATCCCTAATTTAAGATATCTTTTGATAATTTGGTGGTTCATATTATTCGATTCCTTTAAGTTTTTTTCACCCAATCCATCCTATAGGACAATTCTTGCATAGAGCTTAAAATAACGTAACAAATATTACAGATAGGTTGCAAATGCTTAACAATTGTTTTTTCTCATGCTATAATTAAGAAAAAGTCAGGAGTAAACCTATGAAAAGCATCGTTTTAATACACGGTACCTGGTGTAATGGCACATTCTGGGGAGACTTTGCTACGAAATTGGAACAAATGGGTCTACGAGTCCACACACCCAGCCTACGCCACCATGACTTACCCTATAACGAAGTCGCAAACAAGGTCGGCGCCATCAGCCTAACAGACTATGTCAAGGACTTGGTATCCTTGGTCGAAAGCCTAGAAGAACCGCCACTTCTTTTGGGGCATTCTCTGGGCTGTCTACTAGCCCAAATGGTCGCAGAACGCACTCCGGTGGCTGGCATGATTCTCATGGGCCCTGCCCCAACAGCTGACATCTTGGCCCTCTATCCGACCATGTTAGCCAGCTTTTTACCGCACTTCCTTCGCTGGGGATTCTGGAAAAAGCCTATGCCACCCTATAAAAAAGCCTTCTTTAACTACTGTCTAAATGCTCAAGATGCCGAGATAAAAGAAGGACTCTATCAAGATCTGGTGCCAGAATCTGGCAAAGTCTACACCCAAATGGCCTTTCCTTTTTTGGATAAAAGCAGAGCTGCCTATGTTGATTTCAGCAAGATGACAGGACCTGTCCTCATTATCACTGGAAGCGAGGATAAGATGACCGTTTCTGCCATCGCTCGGAAAACAGCACAGAATTACAAAGATTCAATCCTGATTTCCCTAACAGGAGCAGACCATATGTACCCGATAGGCAAATTCCAAGACAAGACCCTGTCCGTTATCCATGCTTGGTTAAACGAGAAAGGCTATCTATAAACAGCCAAAAACGACCTCCTAAACGGAAGTCGTTTTCTTGTATTCATTAGTTCATAATAATCTTCATCTAGGTATCCGAAGTCGATTAACCTAGTCACGCTTTCGACTCGAACGCATGCCACGGATTTGGGTCAAGGTCTCATCTTTTTCAAAAGCTTGGTATTCCTTAGATTCTCGAGGATAGAGGGCCGATTTTCCCTCTTCATCAAAGTGAATCCCCCAGCCATAGCGCTTGCTGAGAGCCGAACTACGCATACAAGCCTGCCCCTTAGAGAAAAATTCTTCCTCAGAGATACCTCTGCGGGCTCCGTTAGACTCATAAATCACCTGATCCGAAGTATATTGGTAGGGACTGTCTTTGAGCCTATCGTACTGGATACGAACAGCCGATTTAGGCTCCTTCAAAGGAGGCTCTTGCGCAATTTCCACCGGACAATCCTCCGCCACAGCAAGAAAGGCATTATAGTAATTGGTTGAATGTTTTTTCATAGCTTGTCCTGCAAGGAATTCCTTACTTAGTAACGATATTGACGAGTTTGTTCGGCACACTAATCACCTTCACAACTGTTTGCCCAGCGATTTCAGCTTGGACTTTTTCGTCTGCCAGAGCGGCTTTTTCAAGGTCTGCTGGTGACAGGTCTTTGGCTACGGTCAAGCGGGCTTTCACCTTGCCTTTGATTTGGACAACGATTTCTACCTCGCTTTCTACCAGCTTGCTTTCGTCATAGCTTGGCCACGCTACGTAGCTGATAGACTGACCCGTATTTGCAAGACCCTGCCAGAGTTCTTCTGCCAAGTGTGGTGCAAATGGAGCAATCAATTGGACAAAGCCTTTGGCATAGTCGACATAAAGCTTATCTTCCTTGTTGGCTGCGTTGATAAAAATCATGAGCTGAGCGATAGCCGTGTTGAATTTCAGGTCTTCAATATGCTCTGTCACTGTCTTCACAGTTTCATTGTAAACCTTATCCAAAGCTCCGCTATTTTCCGCCACAATCTCCTTGGTCGTCAAGAGACGATAGACACGATCGAGGAACTTACGGCTACCTTCGAGACCCTCTTCTGACCAGGCGATTGACGCATCAAGTGGGCCCATGAACATTTCATAAACACGAAGAGTATCTGCACCGAACTGCTCGACCACATCATCTGGGTTAACCACGTTCTTAAGAGATTTAGACATCTTAGCAGGTGCCTGCTCCAACTCTTCACCAGTTTGGATGTGGAAGAAGGACCCATCGCGTTTCTCCACCTTGTCGGTCGCAACAAGGGCACCACGGCTGTCACGGTAGCTAGTCCCCAAAATCATCCCTTGGTTAAAGAGTTTTTGGAAGGGCTCTTTGGTCGGTACAACACCGATGTCATAGAGGAACTTGTGCCAGAAGCGAGCGTAGAGCAGGTGAAGGACTGCGTGCTCGGCACCACCGATGTAGATGTCCACTGGCAACCAAGCCTTGAGAAGCTCTTCGTCTGCCAATTTCTCATCATTGTCCGGGTCAATATAGCGGAGGTAGTACCAGCTAGAACCCGCCCATTGTGGCATGGTGTTGGTCTCACGGCGACCTTTTACGCCGTCTTCCCGCACCACTTTCAACCAGTCTGTCAAGTTAGCAAGAGGTGACTCCCCTGTACCTGAAGGCTTGATGTCTGAGGTTTTTGGCAATACCAGAGGTAACTCATTTTCTGGGACTGCTGTGGAAGTACCGTCTTCCCAGTGGATGATTGGAATTGGCTCACCCCAATAACGTTGACGGCTGAAGAGCCAGTCACGGAGGCGGTAAGAAATTTTTTCTTGACCAACACCATTTTCTTCCAACCAAGCCACCATTTTAGCAATGGCATCAGCCTTGTTGAGACCATCTAGGAAGTCTGAATTAATGTGAAGACCATCTCCTGTGTAAGGTGCTTCATCTACATTGCCACCTTCCAAAACTGGAATGATGTCCAAACCAAACTGTTTGGCAAAGTCCCAGTCACGCTCATCGTGGCCAGGAACCGCCATGATAGCACCTGTTCCGTAGCTTGCCAGTACATAGTCGGCAATCCAGATTGGAATTTCTTTACCATTTACAGGGTTAATGGCGTAGGCACCTGTCCAAACACCCGTCTTGTCTTTGGCAAGGTCTGTACGGGCAAGATCTGATTTAAGAGAAGCTTGGCGTTTGTACTCTGACACAGCTTCTGCCTGCTCAGGCGATGTAATGCTATCAACCAAGTCATGCTCAGGAGCAAGGACAGCATAGGTCGCACCAAAGAGGGTATCTGGACGAGTTGTGAAAACAGTGAAGTCCTTGTCTGTGTCCTTGATTTTGAAGGTCACATTTGCACCTGTTGACTTACCAATCCAGTTGCGCTGCATATCCTTGATTGACTCTGGCCAATTAACCTCTTCTAGATCATTGAGCAAGCGTTCTGCATAGGCAGTGATTTTCAACATCCATTGACGCATTGGCTTGCGAACAACTGGGTAGCCACCACGTTCAGACGTTCCGTCAGGAAGGACCTCTTCGTTGGCGATGGCTGTTCCCAATTCCTCTACCCAGTTGACAGGCACTTCTGCCTCATAGGCTAGGCCTTTTTCATACAACTTAGTGAAAATCCACTGAGTCCACTTGTAGTAGTTAGGGTCAGTCGTATTGACCTCACGGTCCCAATCGTAAGAAAAGCCAAGGGCGTTAATCTGACGCTTGAAGTTAGCGATATTTTCCGCCGTAAAGTCAGCTGGGTCATTTCCCGTGTCCATAGCGTATTGCTCTGCTGGCAGACCAAAGGCATCCCAACCCATTGGGTGAAGAACGTTATAACCTTTGGCACGCTTGTAACGGCTGAGAATATCTGTCGCAGTATAACCCTCTGGGTGACCAACGTGAAGGCCTGCACCAGACGGATAAGGAAACATGTCTAGGGCATAAAAGTTTGGCTTGTCCGCATCTGTTCCCGTCTTAAAAGTATGATTTTTTGCCCAAAATTCCTGCCATTTGGGCTCGATTTCCTTGTGATTGTAGAAGCTCATGTCATTTCTCCATGTCAATAAATTATCTTTACTATTATATCACGAAATAAGGAAAGAAAAAAGCAGGATTGTAAACCCTGATAAAAATAACTGTAGCGTTACAATAGATGTTGTTCATCTTACCAAAAAATGGTATAATTCCTTCTGTAAATATATAAACTAAAACATGCTAAAGGAGTGATCATGCTTCATTTTCGTGATCGTAAGGCGTTTTTTTCTGTTCTTGGATTTCTATTGCTTGCTCTAATTTCCTATTTTATTCTATCTGATGCAGCGTTTTTTCACAGTATGAATGCTGGTACCATTGCTTACTTAGATGAAAAACGCGAAGAGGTCATGACTCTGACCGTCCTATCTGGCGTGATTTCCACTGCTATTACAGCCATACCGGGGGACATTGGAATACCTGTCGCTGAAAATTTTGCGGATATTGCTGACTATCTACTGTTTGTTTTTGGAGGTATTTGGGTTCAAAAATATCTAGTTTCATTAGCAACGGCCTTGACCTTTAAATTTTTTATCCCCATCAGTTGCCTGATTTCTGCTGCCAATGCTTTCCTTAAATTGGATCATTTAAAGGCTATCGCAACCCGCTTCACTCTCTTTAGCCTCCTAATTCTTTTTCTAGTCCCGTCCAGCGTCTGGTTGTCAAAACACATCGAGGGCACCTATCAATATTCAGTGCAAGAAAAAATTGTAGAAATCGAAAGTACTGCTAGTGAGGTTGAAGAGGATAAAAATTTCTTTGAAGAACTGGTTGATAATGTAACAGATTACTTTGCAATAATCAAAGAAAAAACCGAGACTGCCCTTGCCAACATGTTAGAAGCAGCAGTCGTCCTTATCATTACATCGTGCATCATTCCAATATTGGTTTTTCTAATCTTCTTCAAAGCCTTTCACTTTATTTTCGGAATAACCTTGCCTACCCCACCTTATAAACCAACTGTCTTCAACAAGCTTATGAAAAGTAGACATACAAAAAAGGTTGTCAATACTGATTGAGTTCGACGGAACCCCTTCTCATATTTTGATTATAAATAAACTCCCTAGCGCATATAAAACTAGGGAGTTTCTGTTTTACCAAATAATCACACGGTCTTCTTTAGTACGCCACATGCCGTCGCCTTCTTGAACGCCAAAGGTTTCATGGAATTCATCGAAGTTTGGCAACTGGATGTTGGTGCGCAGATGACCTGGTGCATGGACATCCACACTTGCCAACATCTGCATGAACTCAGGACGGGCCTTCATTCGCCAGATACGAGCAAAGTTGGTGAAGAATTCCTCAGCGGAGAAGTCTTCTTCTGACTTGGCTGCTTCTAAGGCTGCTGCAATCCCACCAAGGTCGGCAATATTTTCTGACACAGTCAACTTACCATTGATTTTGGCACCATAAGAATCCTGACCTTCAAACTGGTCAATGACCTGCTGGGTACGAGATTCAAAAGCTGCATAGTCTTCTTCTGTCCACCAGTTATTGAGACTACCATACTCATCAAAGGAGGCACCGTTTGAGTCAAAGGCATGGGAAATCTCGTGGGCAATGACAGCACCAATACCGCCGTAGTTAGCTGATGAAGACTGTTCTAGCGAGTAGAAAGGTGCCTGCAAAATGGCTGCTGGAAAGACAATCAAGTTTTTCTGTGGGTTATAGTAGGCATTGACCATGTGAGCTGGCATGCCCCATTCCTTAATATCCACAGGCTTGTTCCACTTGCTCCAACTATGAGCAATGTCAATCTTGTTTAGTTCGATAGCATTTTCCACCAAGGACTTGCTTGGGTCAATGATCTTCTTATAATAACGCTCTGGCAAGGCATCTGGGTAACCAATGTAAGGCTTGATAACATTGAGTTTGACAATGGCTTTGTCACGCGTTTCCTGAGCCAACCAGTCTGCAGTTTCCAAACGAGACTTGTAGACCTCAATCATCTTGGCAACTTTTGCTTCCACATCGGCCTTGGCTTCTGGTGAGAATTTTTCTCCAGCATACCAAAGACCGAGGGCTTGGTTAAAGTAGCCTTGTGCCAGATTGTAGGCTGCTTTTTCTTGGTTTTGAGCCTGCGGTGTACCAGAAAGGGCACGGCTATAGGCTCCTGCTAGAATACGAATTTCATCCGACAGAAAGGCTGTATAAGCTCCTGCCGCTTTCAAAATCAAGGTCGCCTTCAAAAGCTCCCAATTATCCTCACTGTAAATGTCCTTAGCTGCTTGCCAGAAACGTTCCTCTGGAACGATAATCTTGTCTGGTGTTTGCCCCAAAATCGCTGTGAAGAAATCATCCAAAGGCAACTCTGGTACTAAGGCAGTAAAATCTGCCCACTCGTACGGGTGGTAAAGTTTGGCGTACTCAGAACCTTCTTCATTTGACAAGACATACTTGGCAACCTTGGCATCCAGTTCCAAACGTTTGTCCAGAAGGTCCTTGATCTCTTCATCTGAAAAATCAAACTTAGGTAAGAGGGCCTCTTGACTCTCTCTCCAAGTTTTGAGCAATTCTGCTCCTTTTTCATGACCTTCTTCATAGTAGGTCGTATCTGGTAAGATAATACCTAATGAATCTGCCCAAAGAACATTTGTTGTCGCATCCATAAAGTCAGGTGCCACACCAAAAGGCATGAGATTTGGCTTGCCGGCCAACTCAAACTCTGCCAACTTGCTGGTAAATTCTTCGAAAGAGTTAAGAGCCTTGTACTCCGCAATCAAGGCCTGAGCAGGCTCCGCTCCCAAACGGTCACGGGTTTCATAGTCGGCTACTTGTTTGTGGAAAGCCACGAAATTTTGCAAAACGCTATCTTCTGGGACATTTTCCCCTGTCAACCAAGCATTTGTCGTATCAATCATGAGCTTTTCAATCTCGTCCGCCAAATCAGAAAAGCCACCTGTTCTTGGCTTATCGTCTGGAATCACGGCTGTTTTTGCCCATTCGCCATTGACGTATTCGTAAAAATCATCTTGTAAACGTGTCATTCTATTCTCCTTTGTATTTCATAATGATTATGATAACAAAAAATTATGACAATTTCACATGTTAAATCTGTCTCTAACGCAACTTTTTATTTAGCAACAAGAATTTCTTAGTTGAGAATCTTCTGAAAAAGCATTTGCCCATTATTTATCTATTTTTTGTTATAATATTCTTAACTAGAAAGCGAGTTCTCATGACACCAAACAAAGAAGATTATCTAAAATGTATTTATGAGTTAGGTCAATTAGACCAAAAAATTACCAATAAACTCATCGCAGAGAAGATGGCCTTCTCTGCACCAGCCGTTTCCGAAATGCTCAAAAAAATGGTAGCCGAAGAGCTCATTTCTAAGGATGCCAAGGCAGGTTATCTCCTCAGCCAAACTGCCCTTGAAATGGTCGCCAGCCTCTATCGCAAACACCGCTTGATTGAGGTATTCTTAGTTGAACAACTCGGCTATTCTGCAGAGGAAGTCCATGAGGAAGCTGAGATTCTAGAGCACACCGTTTCAGATCACTTTATCAATCGCCTAGACCTACTACTGGAACAGCCCCAAACTTGTCCTCACGGTGGAAGCATTCCTCAAGCAGGTCAGCCACTCATCGAACGCTACCAGACACGACTCTCCCAAATCACTGAAACTGGATACTACCAACTTGTCCGTATACACGACTTTTATCAGCTCCTCCAGTACTTAGAACAACATGATTTAGCTGTCGGAGATCAGCTGGTTGTAACAGATTTTGATAGTTTTGCCCAAACGATTACTATTCAGTACAAGGGCAAAGAACTCGCAGTACCCACCACTATTGCTCAACAATTATACATAGAAAAAACCAATCGCCCAAATTAAACTGATATACTCCCCTTATAGTGGACAGTGAAAAAACAAAAATTTTCACTAGAAACTTTAAGGGGAGTTTTATTATGTCCAAAAGAAGTCCAAAATCTGTATCTGAGAAACTAGAAATTGTTCTACTTCACTTGGAAGAAGGAAAATCACTTAGTTGGTTAACTAGAAACCAAGGTATTTCTAAAGACACCCTATCGAACTGGGTTCGGAAGTACAAAGAAGCTGGTATTGAGGGGCTAGAGGAAAGCCGTCAATGGAAGAAGTATAGTAAGGAACTAAAGGAACAAGCTGTTTCCGACTATCTTAATGGCTTGGGAAATCTCAAAAATCTGACCAAAAAAATATGGAATTTCTGACCCATATGTTCTCAGATTATGGATAAAAAGTTATACTAGTGGTAAAGAACTGAAAGCTACTAGTAAAGGAATGAGACGCATGAAACAAGGACGCAAGACAACATTTGAAGAACGGATTGAGATTGTTAATTTTACCCTTGCCCACGAGAAAGATTACCAAGGGGCTGTTGAGAAGTATGGTGTTTCCTACCAACAGGTCTATTCTTTGGTCAGAAAGTTCGAGAAGGATGGTTCTAACGGTCTCCTAGATCGTCGTGGGAAAGGCCTGGAAAGCAAGCCTAATCTGACTCCAGAAGAAGAGTTACGCCTCAAAATCAAGCAACAGGAAGAACGGATTAAGTATCTTGAAATGGAGAACGGCCTGCTAAAAAAGTTAGAAGAAATCAAGCGACGAAACCGTCGGTAAGACTTGGTCGCCACTTGGAATCCTTCCAAGCGATTAAAGAATATGCGGATGAACAGGAAGAGGCTTCTATCAGCCACTTGTGCCGTATTCTAAAGGTATCTCGCTCAGGCTACTATAAGTGGTTACAACATCAGGAAACAGTTTCTGAACAGGAAAATTTAGTATTGATGAATGTCATCAAGGAACTTCATAGCCAACATAATGGTATTCTTGGTTATCGTCGTATGACGCTATTTGTCAATCGCAAGCTTGGAACCAGCTACAACAAGAAACGGATTCGACGCTTGATGCACATTCTAGGTCTACGTTCCATTATCAGAAGAGCCAAGGGTTATTGTACTAAGACTAGCTTTGTCAATGTAGAGGACAACATTCTCAATCGTAATTTTACAGCTACTGCTCCAAATCAGAAATGGTGTACAGATGTGACTTTCTTGAAGTACGGTTTCAGCTGTAAAGCCTATTTGAGTGCTATTAAGGATCTTTACGACGGCTCAATTGTCGCCTATGTAGTTGGTCAATTTAATGATAACGAATTGGTATTGGAAACACTTCGTAAAGCACAAAAAGCTAATCCTAATGCGACACCATTAATTCACAGCGACCGAGGTTCGCAGTATACTTCGAAAGATTATTACCGTTTAACTACCAAATACCAGATGACCCGCTCCATGTCTCGTGTTGGTAAGTGTATTGACAATGCACCAATTGAGAGTTTCTTTGGGCACTTTAAGACGGAGTGCTATGATTTGAAGAAATATAAGACTTTTGAGGAGCTAGTTTCAGATATTGATGCCTACATCTATTTTTACAATCATCAACGTTTTCAAGAGCGCAAAAACGGCCTTGCCCCTCTTGAAATGAGGAACAAGGCCGTCGCCTAATCTTTTATTATTTCATTGTCCACTTGACAGGGAACTGTTCATTGTCTTCCAATCCCATAATACAACACATGAAATAAATATTAAAATTTTAATAATGATTCCCAAAATAACCAATCCAAACAATTTACCATAGCTATAGCCTTTTGCCTCTAAACTAGCGTCACGATAGTTTTTCCGAAGAGTTTCCAATAACCCAAAAACGAAAAGAGTGAGAAGAATCCAACAAAACACATGTAGGATATAACCAAGTAGGTGTTCATCTATATTCCCCCAACTCATCTCAGCAGTGAAGAGGACTTGTATGACTAAGGTTAACAATAAAACCTGTACTATGCTTTTTATCCAATTAACCATCACTACCCTCCTGCTTCGACTTTGTTTATGCTATCAACTATCTATTTTGCCATTCATTTGAACAAACCTAGAAACCAATTGACTAACTTATAGTTAGAATTATTTGGCAATAAAATTGCTGGAACTCCACTCCCTGTAATACTTTTAAGTTCTTTTTTTGTCAAGTCTCTCATACTACTACTACTTTCTAAATATATTTATCTTGTTTACATATTCAGTATAAACAACTATTATCTCCTTTTTCCTTATAAATCATGAAATGGTATTGTTTAGTAATGAACAGCCGATTTTTACCATTGGCGACAAAAAAGAAACCAAATTTACAAATTCGATTTCTTCCTGTGTTATTTAATTTAAAAATTTATCCAGATAATAGTCCAAATATGTTTTCTCTCCAGTTACTACAACGATTTCTCCAGATGTACCATATTTCAGAACCTGGGTTTCCTTATCCGAAAGTTTCACCTCTGAAACAACTTTAAAGTAGCTACCCGTCTCTGTCTTAGTGGCATTACTATCTATACTTGAGATTTTTGAAATAAGAGTTAGTTCTTTATTGGATGAATCCTGGGTTTTAAACTTAATCTTGTCTCCTACTTTAAGGCTGGAAATATCACTAGAAGGAATATAAGTCTCAATCAAAACTTTCTTCTCATCTGCAATAATTGGATATATTTGAGCAATCAATGTTCCTTCTGGAATCAATTCTGCATTAAGGACTTCATTATTCATATGAACAATCCCAGCAACAGTAGACACAATTTCAGTATTTGAAAGAGTATTATTTTGGACATCTAATCCATTCTCCAACTCATTAATTTTTTGTTCCAAAGCTGTTAGTTCTTGACTTGCTTCTGAAATTTTTTGAGATTGTAAAGAAGAAAACTGGCTATCTAAGCTGGAATTGTAGGATTGCTGAACACCAGCACTAGAATATTGGATTTGATAACTAGATAATTCTGACTGAAATTGCTGGATTTGTGAATCAATCTGAGTAATCGTTTGGTTCTTTAGACTATCCTTTTCTACATCACTCGTTAATGTCCCAGATTGTGAAATATAGGTAGTATATAATGAGTACCCTTGGTTCATACTGTCGATCGATGTTCCTGTTGAAATAGCACTCTTTAACGCTTGATAATCCGATATTTTACCTGATAGTTCATTGATTAAACCACCAATTGTATTTTGAGTATTCGTTGATGCTGCGTTCTGTGAAGCAATTGTTCCATTCTGTTGTGAAACACTACTTTCTAGTGTTTGTCGTTGATTCAAGTAATCCTCAAACCTACGATAGTAACCAAATGTATCTGTTTCTGGAAACTGACTAGTAGTGGTCTCATAGCTCAATTTTAATAGCTCAAGCTGCTCTTTTTGTTTTTGCAGTAAACTCAACTGATCTTCAGAGTTATCTTGTTGCAACGTCTCATTTGTAGAATCGTACTTGATCAAGACATCACCAACATTAACTACGAGATTTTCCTTCAGTGAATTTAAAATAATCTTGTTACTGCTGGTTGATTGAACCTGGGCTAATACTTTTACTGGCTCTACAGTAGCAGCACTTTTAAGAGTAATTTCTTTTTTAAAGAATGCCAAAAATACAACCAAGAAAACCATCAAAGCAAATACTGGAAGAATCAATTTACTTGAAAAATTATGATACCGTTTTTGATAAAATTCCGAACTTTCTAGTAATTCTTCGTACATGATTCCCTCCTAACTATTTACTAAATGAGCATAAAATCCTTGTTTCTGTAGCAAATCTTGATGAGTTCCTTCTTCAATAATTTTACCTTTATCAAGGACAACAATATGCTCCGTTCTTTCAGAAATTGTTAATCTATGAGCAATGAAAATCAATGTCTTATCTAATTCCATAAGATTATCTATGATTTTCTTCTCAGTCAATACATCTAAGCTACTGGTTGCCTCATCTAAAATCAATACTGGAGAATCCGTCAATAAGGCTCTAGCCAAGGCAATCCTCTGACGCTGACCTCCTGAAATACCAACACCATCTGACGTTAATTCTGTTTGATAGTTCAACGGCATAGATTCTATATCGGACTTGATTTCTGCGATTTGAACTGCCCTAGAAATATCTTCCTGAGTCGTTCCCTCTTTTGCTCCTAGCAAAAGATTATCCAGGATAGTACCATTAAAAACATACGGTTGTTGAGGTAGATAATTGATATATCTTCGAAGACTTTCTTTGTTAATGTCTTCTAGATTCACATCATCTAATAAAATCTCACCCTTTGATGGACTAAAGAAGTTAACAAGCATCTTGGCCAATGTAGTTTTTCCTGAACCTGAAATTCCTACAAATGACACCTTACTACCTGCTTTCAATGTGAGATTAATGTCACTAAGAACATCTCTACCATATCCATACTTATAGCTGACACTGTTGAATGTTAGATTCCCTTTGAAATGGCTCAAATCATGAACTGTTTTTTGCTCTTCAAATTCAGATTTTACCAGGTATACTTCATTTAGGCGGTTATTTGCAACTTTAGCAGTTTGTAACTTCGTCTGAAGGTTAATAATATTTTCCAGAGGGTTTGTGAAGTAAACCAATAGAGAGTTATAGGTAATAAGCTGACCTAATGTCATCTTATTATCCATAACAAGATTTGCTCCCATCCATAATACCGCAACATTCAGCAATAACTGAGCCAATTTTTTTAGCGTTTTCTGAATGCTCTCAGCTCTACCGTAAGCAAATGACTTCTTCAGATAATCAATAAATTCCTTATCAATCTTTTGATAACGTTGACGTTCACTTGTTAAGGACTTGATTGTCTCAATGCCGTTAATATCTTCAATGATTGAAGATGATAGGACCGCATTAGATTCCATTGTTTCTTGATTCATTTTTTCGAATGGTTTCATGAAAGATAGGATAATCACGGTATAGATTGGCAATGCAAGTAAGCTAATGAAAAATAGGTTAATGTTTTGAGAAAACAAAACAATTGAAACAATGATGATAATCGAAACATCTAAGAAAACCGATAAAATCGTACTTGCTAAAGCATCGATGATTGAATTAGCATCAGTGAAACGTGAAACGATTTCCCCTGTTCTTCTTGTTGCAAAGAAAGACATCGGCAAGTGAAAAACATGCTTGATATAAGACAAAATAACATCAATTGATAATCTCTGCCCCAGGACCAATAATAAGTACTCTTGAGCATATGAAATCAGTTGTTGAAGAATATAGACGATAACTAATCCAACTGACACAATGCTTAGAGTATTTTTTACCTGTTCAGGAATATAGGTATCTATAATCGATTGTAGATAGTATGAACCAACAATATTGATTATAGTCACTATAAGAGTGGCAATGACAATATTTAATATCAGTCCCCTCTGTCTAGCAAGGATAGGGACAAAAGACAATAAGCTATCTTTCTTTTCTTTGTGAACCTTATAGCTGGGAGTGGGAGCAATAAAAAGAGATACTCCTGTCCACTCCTCTTCAAATCGCTCACGTGGCATCTTAATCATCTTAACTGTCGGATCTGGATCGGCAATATGGATTGACTTTTTATCACATCCAGTTACGACATAATAGTGCATCAAATTCCCATTTTTGACTACATGAGCAATAAAAGGATAGATGATATCCTCATCAAAAAGAGTCATATCTGCACGGATTGCTCGAGTTTCAAATCCTTCACCTTCAGCAACTTTGACCAATCCAAAAGCTGTTGTCCCCTCTTGTGTAGTCTTCGCTAACTCACGCAAAGTGGCCAATGAGTAATAAGACCCATAGAAACCAAAAACCATTGCTAGAGATGCAACACCGCAGTCCCTAGTATCTACTTGAGCACGATAATGTTTCTTCTTAAAACGCATATAATCTCCTATCGATTTACATATCTATTATCATACACTATTTCTACTGATTTGAAAATGACACAACAGAAAAAAGCTGATATCCAGCCTTTTCTGAATTAATAATCATTTGATGGTTGCGTTTACAATACTTCTACTTATTTTATAATAGAACCTCTTCTATATATGCTGTTAGCTGTGTTTTTTATTGCTTCCAGTTCTATTTTTTTCAATAATTAATAAAATTACAGTTGAAAACAGAGGTGGAATTAAATAGCTGTTTTCAGTAATAACCATGTTAAATCCAATTATTGATAGCAATTTAAGGACTAATATATTTATTACAAATAAAGAAAAAAATAGTAGGGAAATCTTCATAATTCGTTTTATTTCGTTTTTCATCGTTTACCTCCCCGACATCCTATTTTATCAAAAATGAGATAAAACCCAGTCCCCAGCTCTTTTTACAGCTTTCCCTCCTACATATACAGTTGTAGCTGTCGCACCTACAATACCTACAGCTTTAGTCACTCCCCATGCAATAGCCAACGCTCCAGCTACTGAACCACCTTTAATTTCTTCTAACTCCTGAAAATTTACTGTCTCATAATCTTTAATCATATTATCTATCTCCTTTATTTTTAAGTTGTTGCCAATGCTGCAATTCCGAGTGTTGCTCCTGCAGATAGTGCATGACCAACAAGTACTTGCGTTCCCCATACAGTAAACAGCACCGGACCAAAGAAACCACCTTCCATCTCCATCAACTCTTGATCTGAAAGTGCTACAAAGTTCGTATTCATATTATCCATTATTTCAAATTTAGTCATATTATTTTTCTCCTTTATGTATTATTTTGTTCTAAATTATGACCTATCTATTAATATTTTTTGTGATTTATTATATATTTTAAATGAAAATAATCACTGTTGGTGAAAACGCAACCTTTAAAAGATATAACATATGCGACATATCCATCACCCTCCTTCTTTATTTATTTTTTAAAATTTATTTCAATGTTTTAATAAGCCATTCTGCAATCTTCTTCGACCAGATGACTGGTACTGGAATTAAAATGCTCCCACCATTTGTATTTTGAAGTTCTGATTGACTTAAAGTTTTAAATTTAGTCATTCTATTCCTCCTACATAATAGCTACTTTAGGTTTCACCGGTTCTCCTGGAAGATAAATTATAGGGCGACGAATAGCATTTCCTACAAAACTTACCAATCCTAAAATACTTCCACCTGTAATATTTTGAAGTTCTACATCTGTCATTTTTTTCATGAGTTTCTCCTTTCTTTATTTAACTAAGCCATTGGTTTCTTTAGTAGTTCCAAAAATAATTGCCAAAAAATCATATTCTTTACCCCTATCTGATTTTTTTTCTGTGTTGTTTTGTTTACATGCATAGTATAAAACAAAAAGAGTCCTAATTTTATTTCTTGTCATGAAATGTCGTTATTTTGTAATGAATGACCATTATTTACCGTTAAAGAAAAAATCCAGCTAAAGTAAGCTGAATTTTTTGGTTATTTTCTGTTGAGATAATAATCTCTAATTAAGCTTGAAAGAAACTGTGAATCTGACACACGGATAGGGGACGACTCTGCCAATTCCTTAAGCATTTGACGTTCTGAGGGCAATAGAGTAAAAGAATAAGTCTTCTTCAGTTCTTGACTTTCTGATACTACCATTCCTTTTTTTACAGAAACTTCCTCCCTAGCTTTTTGAAAATTTGAAAATTTATTTGTCATGATTACTTCTCCTTATATAGTATGAATGATTTTTTCAAAGACTTCTTCAATGTGATCATAAAAGTGCTTATGACGTCTCTTTTCAGCATCTGACATTTCATCCTGAAGTTCAAATATACTCTTATCGCTCAACAAGCTCTTTGCCAGTAATTCTTTTTTCGGAATTACTCCTAACAAACCTGAATCATCAGCAATAATATCCAAAAATTCTCGTGAGCTACTTCCGATATGCTCTATTTTATTCCCAATCAGATACGGAACAGCCTGAATATAGGACCTCCTAGTCATAATGTCGACAACCTCAGATTTAAGACGACTAATGGTTTCTTGGAGTTCTAACCAGGCACGATAACCGTTTCTAGAAGGTTCTGAAACTCCAATCACAGCATCCGCAACTGCTATAAAGTTCGATGTAACCAAGCTAGCATCATTATGAGTATCTATAACAACGTAATCATATTTACTTAGCACATCAATGTTATCCGCAAACCACATAAAAAGAATCAGACAATTATTTTGTTTCTTCCTAAGCTCCAAATCCTCATCAGTTAAAAATTCTGAACCTTTGATAAAGTCCAGTTTTTTATCAACAGGGTATATCTCAAAAGCTCCTCCTTTAAATGCATCATAAATAGAACTTGTCCCTAATTCTTTAAAAGAATAAGTTAAATTACATGATGAGTCCCCATCTATTAGAAGAACCTTTTTATGTTTTATAGATGATAACCACTTAGAAAAGTTATAAGAAAAAGTAGACTTACCTGTACCACCTTTATTGATATTAATTGTTATTATCTTCATGTAAATCACCTCTAATATATTGCATCATATTATTTTATAATATGATACAATATATTGTTTTTTCTTTATAAAATTTAAAAAATGGTCATTCATTACAAAATAATGACCATTCATTACTTATGTGTGCGTTTTCACTAAAATTCCTTTATAATGAAACTATAAATAAAGTCTAAGATATAAATAATAAAAGGAGATTAACAAATGAATAAACATAATAATTGTACAGTGTCCCACTCACTTTCAAAAGAAGAACTCCAGAATATCACTGGGGGAAATCGTTCAGATTTTTGGGACTTTCTTCTACCACGTATACAAGGGAAAAAATAAACTATGTCACACTAGTCCTCCTAAATTCAGACATAATAAAACACTCCTGGTAAAAAGCTAGCAAACTAGAAACTGGAGTGTTTTATTTCTTTCTCAATTTATATACCTAATGTCTCCTTTGTATTTCATTAATACTCATTTTCTATAAAAATCAACTCCTGAACAAATCGATGATTGCTACTGTTCGTTGATATAGAAAATTTAGGATATTTATGTAAAATAGCTTTTACATTGGCCAAGCCAATTCCTCGATTATCTCCTTTTGTAGAATGACCATATTCAAAAATATGACTTGTGGATACCTTATCTTCAACCGTAGTATTTTCTACAACGACAATTTTTCGGTCATATTCCTGGAAATAGGCAAATACAATATTTCCATTTGTACACTGCTCTGCAGCATCGATAGCATTATCTAATAAAATAGACAGAATCGTTATGAATTCTATCAACTCTAAAGCAGGTGGTTCAATTTCAGCATCTACTTCCACAGAAATTGCAATACCTTTTTTTTGCGCCTCCAACATCTTAGATGACAGCAAACTCTTCACAGCAGGATTTTGTATATTGGATAATCTAGCTATATCGTACTTTCCATCATAGAATTTTCTATCAGAATCTGCTATCACTTCTTGATAAATTGAACGAATCGCAACAATATCTTCTTCCTTAATTGCTTCATTCAGACTAATAAGAATATTAGTGTAGTCGTGTCGGAAACTTCGAATTTCTTTATAAAGTGACTCAACATGACGACTATAACGGCCTAAATCTGTTAATTGTTTGTCTTTCAACTCCTGGATTTCTTTGTCTTGTTTTTCTTTATTTCTGTAATTCAGATATAATAAACTTGCTGTAAAAAGAACAAAATAAAGTAATACTATATTGGTACGAACATAATAAGGATCCCAATTAACTGATATTACTTTCATTTCTACCCATCTTTCAATTAGAACTGTAGTTCTGACAAAAAGAAAATAGACAATGAATGAAATATTCAAACGGATAAACATATTTTTAAAATCACTATCAAGTGTATCAACTTTTAAATACTTAGCTTCAATTCTCAACCCTTTAAAAAAGAGAGTATAGAACGGTATAAGCAACAAGGTTAAAATAATATCGAAAAATAAACCTAAACTGAAATAATCCAATTGAAACACAAATCTTAAATAGAGACTTATGATACGTTGAAACATATCCCCTATTACAAATGGCAATAAGCCGTAAAATAGTTTCTGGGTTCCATTCCAATTTGTTTTTAAAAAAGGAATAATAACCAAAAAAGAAAAAGGCTCTAATAACAGATATATGTCATAAAAAACTATTTGACAACCGGTTAATAGGAAAGCAATCCAACATTTTTTCAAATTGCTCAAAAATAAACCACTGATTTGTTGAAGAATCATCAAACGAATCAGCATGTCAATAAAGAAAACCGTATCATAAAAAGGAGATATAAAAATATTCATCATTTAATCTCCAGCAAATCTGCAAGTTTCTTCTGCTTCAAACGAGAAACAAAACAAGATTCTCCATTCTCAAAATAGGCAATATGGTTTGTTCTGTCCAATCTTGTTATATTTAATGGATTCACTACACAAGAACGATGTGCCTGGTAAAGTCGTTCGTCAGCTTTCGCTATATCGGATACTTTCCCGTAAAACTCAGTCTGACCTGTTTTCGTTTTTAAAATGACTTTATGAATCGTTGATGATGTTTCAAAATAAAGAATATCACTAAAAGGGACTTGAATATAAGCAGTTTCAGTTTTATATACAAAAGAATTTTCAGCTATAGTATGATCAATATTTTCAAAAGCATGCACTAACACATCTGATACTGCCTTTTGAAAGTCACTATCCTCTAGGCCTTTATCTATAAAATCTAAAGCAGAAACTCGATAACGATACGTTACCGGCATAAATTCTGAGTGAGTTGTTACAAAGACAATAACAGCATAGGGATCGCGAGCACGGATTTCTTTAGCGATTTCCATTCCTTTCTTTTCTTCGCCTTTAATTTCAATATCTAAAAAGAAAAATTGGTGATTGCCTGCTTCCTCAATTGATTCCAATAACTGATTTGGTTTACCAAAAACTTCTAGGAATTTATACCTTACTGACGTTTCTTCAACACACCGCCTAATAGCATTTTCTAGCCTGCTCTGCTGAAAAAAATCATCTTCTAATACAAAAATATTAAGCATAGAAATCTCCTACATTTTTTGTAAGTAATAATCATTATTATAGCATATTTAGACAAAAGATAAATGTCCAATTCGACTTGATAGACCTGCCGATGTATATTAAACATAGAAAAAGGTAGTTGCCAGAAACAACTACCCTTTGCAGAACCGTTTAAGACGGTGACTTGTTATAAATTATGAAAAAATTACCGTGAACTCGCCAAAGTTATAGACGGTTATTTTTTTGCCGTTTTTACCAATTCAAGAACGAACATCACGGGAGCGATAACAAAGTTACCAGCTACAAACATGAGTGTCAGCACCTCAAGGTTGACAAGCTAAGACCTTCGACGTGAGAGTTTTGAAACGATATTTTTCAAAACTCGAGCTAGTGCGAGCCCTAGACAAATCTTATAGGATTTGTCGTTGCCAGATGAGTAAGTTCACTTACCAGCTGGCTTGGGCTAGCCTCTTCGTCAGATTCGGATGATTTGCATAGTAGAACAAAAAGTTCCATTCCACTTCTCTTAATTCGCGTCAACATCTCAGCACAGTGGTTGATTGGCTTAAACAGTCCAGGGGACTGTTTAAGGTTGGAGATAGGATTTGCAAAGCAAATCACAGCAGTTCGTGCTTCGCACTCCAAATCTAACCTATACGACTGTTGCGAACAAGTTCGCTCCATTTCCAACCTCAAAATGTTCACTGAACCTTTTGAGCTGTGCGGGGGCGGTAAGTCGAACTCATTTTCTACTAGTTGAGTTCTGTACCGCTCCCACCTACCTTTCAGAAATTAGCGCTACCGTCTTTACTTTTCACAAAATTTTTGTAGCATACTTAATAAAACATTGTAGTCCAATTTACATACCAAAAAACCAGCCTACTCGGGCTGGTCTTCTTGTAGTCGCTCTTTTAGGCGACGCCGATATAAAATCTGCGAAGGGATGAAGTAAAGAAAACTCACAAGAATGATCCAGCGTTTATCCACTCCGCTAAAGAAAATCACTAGAATCAAAATAAATGCAATCGTCAAATAAAAGAAATGATTGGTGAACAATTTTTTCATAACCAGCTTCCATGACTACCTTTCGACATTAGTATATCAAAATAGAGATAGAGACTATAGGCTATTTCTGAAATTCTTACCTGTTTTTTGTATCTAAGATAATGGTAACTGGTCCATCATTGACTAGACTGACCTGCATATCAGCCCCAAAGACACCCACCTCGACTGGTACAAATTCAGACAAGGCCTGATTAAACTCATCATAGAGTTGACTAGCCATAGCAGGAGCTGCCGCTCCTGTAAATGCAGGGCGATTACCTTTTTTTGTATCCGCAAAAAGAGTAAATTGAGAAATGGATAATATCTTGCCCTCCACATCTTGAACAGATTTGTTCATCTTACCTGCCTCATCTGAAAATATCCGCATACTAACGATTTTTCGCACAGCATAATCTAAATCTTCTTGACCATCTTCCGGACCAATACCGACCAAAAGAAGAAGGCCTTGCTTGATCTGCCCATGTACCATATCTTCGATAGTCACACTAGCTTGAGAAACACGTTGTAATACTATTTTCATCTTATCCGTTGGTCCTTTTCACTGAATAAACCTCTGGAACCGACTTAATTTTGTCGACCAAACTTGTCAAGGTTGCCAAATTGGAAATCCCAAAGGATACATGAATCGTCGCAAATTTCATATCCTTGGTTGGTTGTGCATTAACGGACGAAATGTTTTTGCTAGCATTAGTCAATACTTTCAAAACATCATTGAGAAGTCCCGAGCGATTCAGTCCATAAATATCAATATTGGCCATGTACTCTTTTGTTGAATTATCATCTTCCCAGTCAACATCAATTAAGCGCACATCGTAATTTTCTTGACTCTTAAGGTTCATACAGTCCACACGGTGAACAGCCACCCCACGCCCCTTGGTGATATAACCAACAATTTCATCACCCGGTACTGGATTACAACATTTGGCAATCCGAATAAGCAAGTCAGAAGCGCCCTCGATAACCACACCACCCTCGTGTCGGATTTTTAAACTGTCTTTATTGTCGTGTTTGACCTCTCCACCATTAACCAGTTCATCTGCTACCGCTCTTGCCTTGGCACGTTCGGCTTCACGACGTTCCTTTTCTGTCAAACGATTGATGATTGACACAGCAGAAACTTCTCCAAAACCGACTGCGGCATAAAGTGCCTCGTCTGTTTTATAGCTGGTCTTTTGCAAAACTTCATCCATGTGACGACGATCTAAATACTGGTTCGGAACGTAGCCATTTTCTTGAAGCAAGCTTTGAAGCATCTCACGTCCTTTGGAAACCGATAATTCCTTATCTTGATTTTTAAAGAACTGCTTGATTTTGTTACGGGCTTTATGGGTTTTTACAAGATTAACCCAGTCACGACTCGGACCAAAGGAATTGGCTGAAGTAATAATTTCTACCTGATCCCCTGTTTTGAGTTTGGTTGTCAGAGGGACCATGCGACCGTTGACTTTAGCACCTGTCGCTCGCTCACCTACCTTGGTATGAATTTCATATGCGAAGTCGATTGGCACAGAGTCCTTAGGCAGTTCCCGTACCGCACCATCAGGAGTGAAGACATAAATTCGTTCTGTAAAAATGTCTTCCTTGACAGAATCTACAAAGGTTTGTGCATCTCCACCAGCACCTTCTTGAAGTTCGATCAAATTATTAATCCAACGCAATTCTTTTTCAGAAGCGGTTGCCTTACCACCACGCTTATAGGCCCAGTGTGCTGCAACCCCGTACTCTGCAACTTGGTGCATCTCTACAGTACGAATTTGAAATTCGATTGGACCTTTAGGCCCATATACAGTCGTATGAATGGATTGGTAACCATTTGCTTTCTGATTTGCGATGTAATCTTTAAATCTTCCTGGCATTGGTTTCCACAACTCATGTATGTAACCTAGCATCGCATAAACATCACTTTGAGTATCCATGATACAACGAATAGCCGTCAAATCGTACAACTCATCAAAACGCTTCCTCTTATCATGCATTTTCCGATAAATAGAATAAATATGCTTTGGACGACCATAGATTTGTCCGTGAAGATGGCGTTCCTCTGTATACTCTCGCAGTTTGTTGACGACTTCAGTCACTAATTCCTCACGCTCACGGCGCTTCTCACGCATCATATGTGTAATTTTATAAAATTCAACTTCATTGAGATAGCGGAAAGACATGTCCTCCAATTCCCACTTAATGGAAGAAATACCTAAGCGGTGAGCAAGAGGTGCATATATTTCCATTGTTTCACGTGAAATACGTTCCTGCTTGTCCTTGCGCAAGTGCTTAAGAGTCCGCATGTTGTGTAAGCGGTCAGCGAGTTTAACCAAAATCACCCGCATATCTTGAGACATAGCAATTAGCATATTTCGGTGGTTTTCAGCTAGTTGTTCTTCATGAGATTTATATTCAACCTTACCCAGTTTGGTCACACCGCCGACAATATGGCGGACTTCCGGGCCAAATTCAGCTTCCATCTCATCCAAGGTCACCTCTGTATCTTCAACCACGTCATGTAAGAAACCACATGCAACCGTCACCGCATCTAGCTTGAGACCTGCTAAAATACCTGCCACCTGAATAGGGTGTACAATATAGGGCTCACCTGATTTACGAAATTGTGTTTTGTGCGCCTCTGTAGCAAAATCTAATGCTTTTTTGACAAAGGCAACATCTTCTTCCGGTAAGTAGGTGGCCGTTAAGGCAACCACTTCCTCCCCAGTATAATTTATTTCTTTCATGTCATTACTCTTCCTCTTATGTTTCCTACTATTTTACCATTTTCATGAAAAAAGAAAAAGGATAGCGCTGAAAGGTTTGAGAAAGTCTACTTTTCAGATATACTATCTTTATGACTAATACATTATTTGACACTATTCCATTTCTTGACCACCCTCCGATTTTACTACGACACATCCAAGAAAGTGATCTAGACAATCTTTGGGAAATCTATTCCAATCCCCTTCATTTCCAATACACTCCTAACACATCAACTAAAAGTAAAGAAACCCTTCGCAAACGAATCAGTCATTTCCAACGTGATTTTAATAAGAAAAAAAGGTTGTTTTTAGGACTAGAATTTCAAGGAAAATTGATTGGCGTCTTGGAAGTTTTCGACTACAAAAAACGAACTGCGTCGGTGACCATTGGCTACCGTCTTCATCATGCTTTCTGGAATCAAGGTCTGGCTAGCCGAGCAGTCAGTCTGCTCTGCCATTTCCTACTAGAAGAATGCCCGATAATAACAATCGTCGCCTTTGTCCTGCCAGAAAACTATGCTTCTCAGCAGGTACTCCTGAAAAATGATTTTCAACAGGTCGGGCAAGTCGAGGAGGTCTGGAAGGGCTTGGGGCAGGTCAGCCTCTTGCAATTTGAACGAAAACAGTAAAAACCAGGGGAATCCTGGTTTTCTTATGCAAAATAGCTCCAAATCACCGCAATGAGAATAGCTGGCAACATATTGGCCACGCGGATTTTTCGATCCCAAACAATATTAACTCCGACACAAAAAATAAGAACTGACCCTATTAGAGAAAGGTTCGCAAGTGCTTGTTCCGTCATAATCGGTTCAATCAAACGTGCCAAAATCGTTACTGAGCCCTGGAAAAAGAAGACGGGTACGGCCGAAAACCCTGCTCCCTTACCTAAACTAGAAGTCATAATCAAAATAATTATAAAATCCAAAATGCTTTTAATAGCTAATAATCGGTAATCTCCCGTCAAACCATCTTGAATAGAACCAATAATGGCCATAGCTCCAATACAAACAGTCAAGGAAGCCGTCAAAAAGGCATCTAAAAACTGAGAATCTTGACTATTTCCCGATTTTTCACGGATCCAAACACCAAGTTGCTCAAACCAACCTTCGATATGGAGTACTTCCCCCATCAAGGTTCCTAACGCCAAACTAATGACCAGAAGCATACTATTCTGACTTGTGATCTGACCATCTACAACTGTCAGTAACCCCTCTAAACTACCAGAAATCCCCAGAAAAAGAACAGCAACACCACTCGCCATCGTCAACCCCGACTGATGGCGTTCTTTTAGTAAATGCCCAAACCAAGACCCTAGCAAACCTGCTAGGGCAATGGCCAAGGTATTGATAATCGTTCCTAAAGCAAACATATACTACCTCAACAATTCCGTCGCGTAGCTAATAGCAGAAAGAGCATAGAGTGGAGCCGTTTCTGCTCGGAGGATGCGAGGACCCAGTCCTGTCTTGACCGCTCCTGCTCCTTCAAATGCGGCTACTTCCTCAGGCGATACGCCACCTTCTGGACCGACAATGACAAGGACTGATTGACCAGTTTCTAAACCAGATAAGGCCTTCACCAAATTGGCTTGTTCGCCCTCTTTTGCAGCCTCTTCGTAGGCTAAGATAATCTGGTCAAATCCTGCCAGCTGAGCTAGAAAATCCGTTTTTTTCTCAAATAAACGAACAGCTGGAATTCGATTGCGTTTGCTTTGTTCGGCTGCACCTTGGGCGATTTTTTCTAGCTTCTCTGCTTTTTTGCCTAATTTTTTACCATCCCATTTGACCACTGACCAGTCAGCTGGAAAGGCCCAGAGGGCTGTCATGCCTAATTCCGTTGCCTTTTGGGCGACAAATTCGAGCTTATCTCCCTTGGGGAAGCCCGTGGCAATAGTGACGGAAACGGGTAATTCGACATTGTCTGCCAGTTCTTCGATGATTTCAACCGATTGGCTTTGGCTGTCCACTACCCGTGCCAAGCGTTTAATCCCGTCGTCAAAGACTAGGACAATCTGTTCATCTGCCTGCAAGCGCATGACAGAAAACATATGCTTGGCAGTGTCCTTATCCTTAATCTGGAAAATGCCCTGCGGTGCTCTGCCATTGACAAAATACTGCTGCATCCTAGCCTCCAATCACACCTGAGCGGTCCGCCGTTTTCTTGAAGATACAGCAATTCCACTCACCTTGAATCATGTGGGTCTCAAGAAAGAATCCAGCCGCCTCCGCCGATGCTCGCACCATGTCCCACTTGTCCGCTATGATACCGCTCATAATTAGGTAGCCCTCGTCCTTGACCAGACGGTAGGCATCCTCCGTCAGATGGATGAGAATATCCGCCAAGATGTTGGCAACGATGACTTCTGCTTCAATGTCAACGCCACGAAGCAGGTCGCCTGCCGCGACATGGATATTGCTGGTGTGGGCATTGAGGTCAATGTTTTCCTGAGCCACACGCACCGCCACTTCATCCAAGTCATAGGCAAAAATCTCCTTAGCACCCAAGAGGGAGCTGGCAATAGAGAGTACACCTGAGCCTGTGCCGACGTCAATGACCGTTTCGTCACCACGAAGGACCTGAGAAAGAGCAAAGAGGCTCATCTTGGTAGTCGGGTGGGTACCCGTACCGAAAGCCATGCCTGGGTCCAGACGTATAATCTTCTCACCAGCATTCGCCTCGTAGTCTGTCCAAGATGGCACAATGGTCAAATCATGGGTAATGCGCGCTGGTTGATAGTATTTCTTCCAGTTGTCCGCCCAATCTTCTTCTGCCAATTCCTGACTTTCTAGACTGACCTGACCAATCTCCAAGCCAAAGCCTGTCAAATCCGCCAAGCGAGTCGCCAAGTCTGCCTTAACTTCCTCAATATCTACAGTATCAGGATAATAGCCCGTAATCGCAATCATATCTGACTGCTCCACTTCGGGATAGAGTTCACCAAAACGGTCCTCCTGTCCCACATAGTCAGCCGAGTCGCTAATGGCTACCCCCTGACTGCCCGTTTCAATCATGAGATTTGAAACTGCTTCTTCTGCATCACGATGCACGTGAATCGTTAATTCTTGCCATGAGTTCATGTTTGTTTTCCTTTTCTACTCTATATCAACTAATTTAAAAATACTTTTACCAATAACTGTAATAATATTTTTTCTCAATTGTTGTTCTAATTCCGAGTCAATTCCGCAATTATTAACAAACCTATCTTCAAAAGTTGTATACAGACGTCTCACTCGAATTGGATTTCCGGCATCAAAATTTTCAACATAGTGGTAAATTATTATCGGAACACCACGTTCTAATGAACATTTTGCTACTTTTTCCCAAAGATAGCTATCTGTCTGTCCCAATGATGCTCCATAAATAATGAGAATATCTGAATTTTTGATAATTTGTTCGTTTCTAATATCTAGGTTTTCACGAACTCCTGAGAGACTCAAATTTTTTATTAAAAATTCTCTCTGCTCCTCAGAAAATTCATCCGATAGCTGTTCTGAATTACTGACACCAAGGATTGTGTTCAATTCTAAACTTCCATGGCAGTGAATCGGTTTTCTCACAATAAATTTATAAGTTGAACTTGAACTAGACCGATAGTTGTTCTTATATGTATCCATCGACTTCTCAAATAATTTATCTAATACATTAGTATAATTTAATGTCATTAAATTAACAATGTCATGTTCAAACCTATTTTCATCGAAAAGTTTAGTAATTAGTGGCTGATTTAGGGTGGGTAAATCACTAATTAAGCGGTTGAATGTCTCTCCAAAATCAATAATTTTTTGTTCATATTCAAATGACTTTTGAACATCACTTAAATAAAATCGTAAATCATCAATTACATCAGATAAATCATTAATAAACTTTTCTTTTGCATCATTGGTCTTAGTAATCTCTTCATTATCCCTAGTCAATTTTCCAATCGATAACTCAAAGTCTGACCAGTTCTCATAATCATTCACTCTGTCCTTGAAGAGAGCTTCATATATAAAGTTTGAATAGTCATTTTTCTCTTTCTTATTTTTATAAATTTCATTTTGAAATTCATAAAAGTTTTTATATTTTGTTTTTAGACCATATTGTATATCTAATCCATTTCCAACAATATAAGTAATGTACATTTCCCCTCCAAAGCATTTTCTCATCCATTATTACAAATTGTATACAATTTTATTTAAAATTATTGTACCGATTTCTAGCCTTTTTTACAAGTTAATGTTGCGCGATGGAGCCCTAATAATACTTTTTCGAAAATTTTCTAATCGCACTGCGAATAAACATGTGTAGGAAAGTTTGAGACGATGGTTCCAAGTTTCTGAACGGAGGTGATGCCCATGGAAGTGGACAGCAAATCTGCTAGAAAGGCTAGCCCATGCCAGATGGTAAGTAAACTTACTCATCTGGCAACGACAAATCCTATAAGATTTGTCTAAGGCACGCACTAGCTCGAGTTTTGAAAAATATCGTTTCAAAACTCTCACGTCTGAGAACTCTGGATTTATATTTATCAGGTCTACTTGTTGAAATGCTGAGCTTGATAATCGTCATCATTTTAGCTATTCGAGATAAAAAATAACCGTCAGCAAACTTTGATACAGTTCTGACGGTTATTTAATCTAACGAACTGAACCACCGTTTAGCGGTCCTACTGGGCGTTGAGTTCCAGCTCAACGCCTTTTCTATTTTTATAGTAGCAAAAGTTTCACCCACAGTCAAGCAAGAGAGGAAACGGAATGTCAAATAGAATCTATTACCCTCAATTCTATACCTACTGCACCATATTGTTCTAACTGTTCTCGCGAATAGTAAACTTCCATATCTTCTGGTTTCGCCTCTCTGATACTGCTTTGCGTATACCCACAAGATAATAAATCCAGTTCTTTGTATAACTGAGCAAAATTATCAAATATGTGAAGATTTAATACTTGCACCTCGATCGTTTGCGTCTGATTCTCTGTACAATAAAAACGGATGCGATCTCCAATTTGTATATGCTTGCGCTTCTCATCGTAAAGTCGTAGCTCAATGGTCTTCTGACCAGACTTCATCATTTCAAACGGTTTTGGAGCCAGTAACATTTCATGAACCATCTCAATACCTCGGATATGGGTAAAATTCTCCCTCCACCAAGTCTGCTCTGCCTTTTTCAAAAGCCTCCGCGTCCCAGTCAAGGCCAAAGTCAATGGCAGTCTCGTCGCTCAGGAAGTCCATGAGGTCGTCTAAACCTTGGTCGGCGGTATCCTTGAGAAAGACTGCGAAGTAGGTCAGAAACTCTGCCGAAAAGCCCTTCTTGGCGTCAAATGGCAGAGCCACCAGGTAGTCTTCCTCGTCAAAGCGAGACTTGTCCTGGTTGTATAAAAGGACATACTCCTCTAGGAAAATATCCTCCGCAGAGGCATTGCCTTCGTCATCCACCGTTTCAATCCCAGCCGCATTTTGTGCTTCCAAGATGAAAGCTAACTCAACTGCGTGGTTTTTCTTGTCCCAGTTGAGCTCGTAATCGTAGGTAAAGTGTTTGTCCAGTGCCACTTCCAGCACATCTAAAAAGCCATGTTTCGCCATTCTATTTCCTCTTTTCTATAAATTCCAATAAATTTATTTCTCGACCGTATTTGACGGAAGCCCGCTCGTCTTTCTCCAAAATGGACTTAGTTAAATCTAGTTGATTCACCGCTGCCAAGGCTACAGCATAGTGAATAACGTCAGCTAGTTCTTCTGCCAGACAAGCAGAGCTGTCTTCTTCGCCGTCCATCATCTTGCGGCCTGCACGCTTGTTCAGCAGCTCTGCCACTTCACCAATTTCTTCCACTAATTTCATAAAGAGACTTTGCTCGGGAACTGTCGTCCCATAGTGGTCACGCAAGTATTCTTCCAAAACACTCACCGTCAACTCCACCATCTTCGTTTCTCTCCAAATCTTAAAATTGTAGTATAATAATTATACCATAAATACACTGAAAGGAAGCCTATGCCAGCCAATCTCGCCCTTCGCATGCGGCCCAAATCCATTGATGAAGTAATCGGTCAGGAACACCTGGTCGGTCCTGGAAGGATTATCCGTCGCATGATTGATGCCAATATGCTATCGTCCATGATTCTCTACGGTCCGCCAGGGATTGGCAAGACCTCGATTGCGTCCGCAATTGCTGGCACGACCAAGTATGCCTTTCGGACCTTTAATGCCACGACAGACAACCAAAAACGCCTGCAGGAAATCGCTGAAGAAGCTAAGTTTTCCGGTGGTTTGGTTCTCCTGCTCGATGAAATCCACCGTCTCAACAAGACCAAACAGGACTTCCTGCTTCCTCTCTTGGAAAATGGCAATATCATCATGATTGGGGCAACGACGGAAAATCCCTTTTTCTCAATTCTGCCTGCCATTCGTAGTCGGGTGCAGATTTTTGAATTGCAGCCTTTGCAAACCAGCCACATCCGACAAGCCTTGGAACTGGCTCTGACAGACAGCGAACGTGGATTTGACTTCCCTGTCACCATTGAACCGGAGGCTCTGGACTTCCTAGCCAATGCTACCAACGGTGACCTGCGAGCTGCCTATAATTCGCTAGAATTGGCTGTGCTTTCGACCAAGGAAAGTGATGATGGTAGTCGCCACATTGATCTGGATGCCGTGGAAAATAGCCTGCAAAAGTCCTACATCAGCATGGACAAGAACGGCGATGCCCACTACGATATTCTCTCAGCCCTGCAAAAATCCATTCGAGGCAGCGATGTCAATGCCAGCCTACACTACGCCGCCCGTTTGATTGAGGCAGAGGACCTGCCTAGTCTGGCTCGTCGCTTGACGGTCATTGCCTATGAAGACATCGGCTTGGCCAATCCAGAGGCACAAATCCATACGGTGACCGCCCTTGAAGCTGCCCAGAAAATTGGTTTTCCAGAAGCACGGATTTTGATTGCCAACGTGGTCGTTGATTTGGCTCTCTCACCCAAGTCTAATTCTGCCTATCAGGCTATGGATGCAGCTCTGGCTGATTTGCGGAAAAACGGTCATCTGCCTATTCCAAATCACCTGCGAGACGGTCATTATGCTGGAAGTAAGGAGCTGGGAAATGCCATTGGCTACCAGTATCCGCATGCCTATCCTGAAAAATGGGTGGACCAGCAATACCTGCCCGATAAGTTACTTCATGCGGACTACTTTACCGCCAATGACACCGGTAAATACGAGCGTGCCTTGGGTATGACCCAAGAAAAGATAAAAAATTTGAAAAAAAAATAATAGATAAAACCTTGGTAACACAAGGTTTTTAACCAATAATGTTTTGGCAACGCTTACATTTTTTGATTTTTTCTCTTGATTTTTCTAAAAAAAGTGGTAAGATTAAATTATAGATAAGAACTGCTGTGGTATACGAATTCATACCTATGTGTTGACCGACTATTTTTGTATTATTAGGGAGACAAAGATCCTCTGACAGTATGCAAGCTGGCACACCCAGAAGCAACTAAGTCAGAAACGTGTCACCCACCTGCTTCTAGCGTGCGGGATCAATACAAATCATGGATAACCGGTACCAATACAGCATTTTTATTTTTTTATCCTTCCTTAGCTCAGCTGGCAGAGCAGCGGACTCTTAATCCGTGGGTCGTAGGTTCGATCCCTACAGGGAGGATTGGTTGATATGTGGGAAACCCACCTGTCCGAAGGGGCAGGTGGTTCCTTGCGTAAAAAACAAAAATTCAGTCACAAAGAATCGATATTGCTTCATTCAGAGTAAATATATAATTAATTTAGATGAATCACCTTGTTTCTTTTGGCAATCGGAGGCTGGGCTTTTGGGAGAGCTCGTCAGTAGAGCGCATCCGTTTTGTCTTTGATTATTAAAATCAATAAGTCGTAAACCAAAAGCCCTTGCTAAGATTCTTCACTTAGCGAGGGCTTCTTGTTCATTTTTATTATTCAATGGAGAAACTGTCATAGACATCTCACATAGCCTATCATGGTATTTTACACGTCCTAAGTTGATAGAAAAAATGCATACTATCCAGTCTTGACCTAGCTTATTTAAAATCTGCTAAATAGTCTTGCAAATCACGAATCATTTGTTTTCGGCCACTAAAACTCTGGCCTGCCATCAATTTTTCGTATTGCTCTAGTTGTTCTGAATTTAACTGTTGCCGATAAGACTGTAACATATCTTGCAGAAGAATAAATTCATCGTTAACCAGTCCAGGTGATTTCACAACATGGGATAGGTCATGGATGTCTTCATGTGCCATTCTGTCAAATTTTCTTTTGTAACTTTCTTGCTTGCGTATAACATCCTTTATATGATTTCTAAATTTTACTTTAAAATATACATATAATTTTTCTTTATCATCATATAACTGGGGTTGTTTTTCTAATAATTCATATAATACCATCATTCCTTCTTGATCCCAGTCTGACTTTTCCCATAACTTGATATAAAATTCTTGACGAGCCTTATGTACAATACCACTAACCTTTGCGTAAGTTTGTTCAAATTTCATAAACTATTAACCTCTTAGTTTTTTCTTAATTCGTTGGCTATAGTTTATCGAAAACAAGCAATACTTTACATGACATTTATGTCCTCTTTTTAGAATGTGGTCATTTTGCTCTCATCATTCAAGCAACGCGAATATACATTTGGATAAATAAAAAAAGGCCAAATAGAACTTATCTATTTAGCTATTCTTCAAATGAAATGATCATTTGCGGCCATTTGTGATCCCAGTTCTTCTTAGAAGCTCTCGTTTTATACAGCTGCATACGGTTTTTGTCCGCTAAAAAATGAGGGGTAGGCCGTACTCTATATTGATAGATGTCCTCCATTCCAAATGGGGCGAACAGTTCCATGTTTCCCTCTTTTAGCAGTCGTACACCAACAGCTGTACATCTTTCTGGAAATTTTTCAATTGCATCTTTTGATGACTGGTAAGGAAGACTGTTCGGACTGTGAATATGCATAAAGACCTGATTTTTTAATTCCCATTTATATTCTGGATACATATAATGCAAATGGTTCTCTATTTCTAAAGTTTTTTCATAGGATATTCCTTCGTCAAAGAATACAATATCAACATCAGTTGTCTTATCAAAATGGTATTGATTCCAGATGAAATTACGAATCGTCCCAGCACATAGCCAAGAATCTTTTAAATCAAGTTCCCTAACGATTTCCAAAATCCTAATGATATCTGAGTTTGCTCTCAAATACTTTTCCAGTTCTGCACTCATCTCATTCCCCAGCTTAACAAAACTTTGTAGTACAATCGTTTTCCAGAAGGGAGGTTCTAGTTCTTCAGAGCAGAATCCTCGATTAAACCAACTAGAAATACCACTCTTCTATTTTCGGTCTCAGACTGAGACAGTCTCTTCCTAGACTGTTTCTTTCCACTGGACCTTTGTTTTCGCTTTTCAAATTTTGGGCTCAAAGATAAAAAGGTCCACTGGACCTCTGTTTTCGCTTTTCAAATTTTGGGCTCAAAGATAAAAAGGTCCACTGGACCTTTGTTTTCGCTTTTCAAATTTTGGGCTCAAAGATAAAAAGGTCCACTGGACCTTTTTATTCCTCTTCCATAAAGCTGTTGAAAACTTCTTCAATCATATCCCACTCTGCTGTTGCGTCTTCTGGAATTGGTTGCAAGTCTCCTTCTGTGCCGTTCTCATTTTCAATGTATGAGTAGGCTTGGATTTCAACTTCTCCGTTCTCATCTTCTTCTGCACTAGCAGGAATCAGGAGGACGTAGTTCTTTCCAAATTCTTCCTGACCGTCAATTGTCAACAAGATTTCAAAAAGTGTTTCATTACCTTGATCGTCTACTAAAGTAATCAATTCAGGTTCGTCGTGATTATGGTCATGTTCATGATCGTGATGGTGTGCCATAGGTGTCTCCTTTAAAATGTTCTATCTAAATAATTTTGCAAAATCAGCTGAGCTGCTAATTTGTCAATAACTTTTTTACGTTTTCCTCGACTAATGTCTGCTTGTTCAATTAGCATTCGCTCTGCTGCAACAGTTGTCAACCGTTCGTCCTGATATTCTACTGGAAGTTTGTATCGCTCAGTTAATAAATCACCGTAAGCTTGACTAGCCTCTACTCGAGGGCCACTTGTATTGTTCATATTCTTTGGTAAGCCAACAACAAACTGATCAACCTTGTATTGTTCAACAAGCTCTGTCAAACGTTCCAAGCCAAATTCACCCTTGTCTTCATCAATCGGAATGATTTCCAAACCTTGAGCTGTAAAACCTAATGGATCTGAAATAGCGACCCCTACAGTTTTAGAACCAACATCTAATCCCATTATTCTCATTAAAGGTCTATCCCATTCCCTTTCAGGTAATAGCGTACCAATTCTTCAATGATTTCATCACGTTCATGCTTACGAATCTGGTTACGCGCGTCATTATAACGCGGAATATAAGCAGGGTCCCCGCTCAATACATAACCGATGATTTGGTTAATTGGATTATAGCCCTTCTCTTCCAAAGAACGATAAACACTAATCAATGTTTTGTTGATTTCCTGCTTATCGGTATCATCGAGACGGAAACGGACAGTTTCTTCCGTGAATCCCATACTTACACCTTCTTTCATTTTATGGTCTAGTTATTATACCATATTTGGACATTTTTCTCAAATAAATAAACGAAGAGAACCCTTTATTTTAGAGCTCTCTGAACACAATTTATAAAGCTGCTCTCATGCGGGCCTGTGCATTCTCAACATTTCTTACAGAACGAGGTAAAAATGCACGGATATCATCTTCCTTATAGCCAACTTGGAGTCTTTTCTCATCAATTAATATTGGACTTTTTAAAATGCGAGGATTAGAGGTAATCAAATCGATTACTTCGTTCACACTTAACTCCTCGATATCAAAATCTAAACTTTTTGCATAACGATTTTTCGATGAAACAATGCTTGCAATCCCATTTTCAGTCTTTGTTAAGATGTTAAGAATTTCTTCTTTTGTAATTGCCTCTTTTCCCAAATTGTGTTCATTATAGGATAGTTGATGTGCATTCAACCAATTCTTTGCTTTTTTACAAGAGGTACAACTAGATACTGTATAAATTTTTATCATGTAGTCACTCCTTTGCTTCATTTTATTAAACACATTATATTACATTATACCATATAAATACTCAGTCTGTAGACCTATTTTTTAGAAAAACTCAAAATTTATTGGCGAAAATTCGGAAATCCCAACTAAAATTCCTCAAAATATACGTTTCTTTCGTGGATATTCTCCTAAAAAAGAAAAAAGGGAGAAATCTTTTCCTCCCATTTCAACATCCTAATCTTCTAACTCAATCCCACCATCTAGATCAAGTACAACATCTTGTATATCTTCAACAGCAATCGTATTTTCTTCTGCTTCCACTACTTCTTGTTCTTCATCCGCTTCAATCAAACCATAGTGAATACGAATCTTACGGTCGATTTCATCAAAGATTGCTGGATTGTCTGCCAAGAATTTCTTAGCATTTTCAGAGCCTTGTCCGATTTTTTCTCCATTATAAGAATACCAGGCACCTGCTTTTTGAATAATACCAAGGTTGCTACCGATCTCGATCAATTCACCTGTGCGAGAAATTCCCTCTCCATACATGATTTCAACGATAGCTTCCTTAAACGGAGGAGCTACCTTATTCTTCACAATCTTGACCTTGGTTTCCTTACCAACGTTTTGATCTTTTTGATCACCAGTACCTTTGATCTGCGTATTTCCGCGGACATCCATACGAACAGATGCATAGAACTTAAGAGCACGTCCACCAGGTGTTGTTTCAGGGTTACCAAACATCACCCCAACTTTTTCACGTAACTGGTTGATAAAGATAGCAATTGTCTTGGTCTTGTTGATAGAAGCTGACAACTTACGCATAGCCTGACTCATCATGCGTGCTTGCAAACCTACGTGACTATCACCAATATCACCATCAATTTCTGCACGAGGTACAAGGGCTGCTACAGAGTCAACGACAACTAAGTCAACCGCGCCAGAGTCAATCAACTTACCTGCAATCTCAAGACCTTGTTCACCTGAGTCTGGTTGCGACAAAAGTAATTCATCAATATTTACCCCTAGGGCTGCTGCATAGGCTGGATCCAAAGCATGTTCTGCATCAATAAAGGCTGCAATTCCACCTTCTTTCTGCGCTTGAGCCACAGCATGAAGAGCAACTGTTGTCTTACCTGAACTTTCTGGACCATAAATTTCAATGATACGCCCTTTGGGATAACCACCTGCCCCAAGCGCAATATCAATAGACAGACTACCTGAGCTCATAACTTGAACCTTTTGCTCTGCACGTTCACCGAGACGCATGACAGCTCCCTTACCAAAATCTTTTTCAATAGATTTCAGTGCATCATCCAGCGCTTTTTTACGTTCATCTCCAAATTTTTTTGTAATATCTTCTAGTTTTTTTCCTGGTTTCTTAGCCAATGATTTTCTCCTCTTTTCTTAGTCAAACTATTATAGCAAATATCTGCTATTTCACAAAGTGTTTCGTACAAAATCTAACGCCTGTAAACAAGCAAGTTGACGAAGGTATTGCCATGAATAACCTCCTAAATCTACCTCTTTTTTGGAAATACCCGAGGTACTGGCCAAGGCTAGATATACTTTAGCAAGTACGTTGTCTACTGTTGATTCTGGTTTGACCGCCACCGACACAACTAGCCCTAAATCAGCTTGTAGTTCCTCCCGAATGCGACTTGCTTCTTCTGATAGCCCGCCCGATTCTGTCCCTAGCTGACCGATGATTTTTCCTCCACTATAATACGGCTGACCAGCCAAAGCCAGACTCAATTCTGCTTGTAATAAACCACCTGTTCCATTCTCTAGGATGCCCAAAGATTGTTTCTTTTCCTCTAAAAGAGTCGCTACGGTTTTAACCAAACTATTGTCATCCCCATATGCATAGAAAAAAACTCTCAAATGGTCACGTTGCAATATCTCTTCTTCCAACTGATTCAAACGAACGTTCGCTTCTTCCTGGCTATCTGCCTTCGTAGATAAACGAAGCGTCACCTCTCCAACTTTTGCATAAGGCGCAAGAGTCGGGTCTGTCTGCTTGTCAATCAAATCCGCTAAAACAGTCACCAACTGGCTTTCACCTATTCCAAAAAAGCGTAGGACACGCGAGTAAAGTTGTTGCTGAGATTGAGTCAAAAAAGGTAACAGACTCTCAGAAAACATGGCCTTGAGTTCACTTGGTGGGCCAGGCAAAACAATATAGGTCACACCATCTTGCTCAATCATACCACCTACAGCTAAACCAGCTGGGTTCTGTAGCGCCTGACTTCCCTCCACAATCTGTGCTTGACGCTCATTATTATGTGTGCGAACACGACCTGGTCGACTGGCAAAAAAACGGTCTAATTTTGCCATCGCTAGTTCGTCAGCAACCAACTCTTTTTGCAAAAATGTCGCTAAAGTTTGCTTAGTCAAGTCGTCTTCAGTAGGACCTAAACCACCACATAAAATGACCAGATCACTTCGTTTACTTGCAATTTCAAGCACAGACAATAGTCGCTGTTCATTATCACCTACAGCAGTGTGGAAGTATACATCAATACCTAGCTCTGCACATTTTTCTGACAAGAATTGAGCATTCGTATTCACAATTTGACCTGTCAATATTTCTGTTCCAACAGCAATTAATTCTGCTTTCATGTTCCTCCCCTAACTAAGATACGATTGCTCGCTCATCTAATTAATTCGTAATTTCTTTCCAATTTCACAGGTTTCTTCATGGTCATTTAGAAGACCTGCAGCCTGCAAATAGGAGTAAATACAGACAGGTCCTAGAAATTTGAAACCTCGTTTCTTCAAATCTTTTGAAATCCGCTCAGACAAGTCGTTCTTGGTCGGCAATTCTCGGAAGGACTTGACAGGGTTGTCAATTGTTGCACCGTTCACCCATTCCCAAAGATACGTATCGAACGTACCGAATTCCTCCTGTACTCGAAGAAAAGCCTGGGCATTGACGCGGGTAGCGTACAACTTTGCCTTGTGACGGATGATATGTGGATTATTCAAAAGTGCATCCAAATCTTCATCAGTCATTGTTGCAACCTTTTGAATATTATAGTTGAAAAATGCGGAGCGAAAAGCCTGCCGTTTGTTGAGAACAATTTCCCAGGAAAGTCCAGCTTGGTAGGATTCCAAGCAAAGCAACTCAAACAAAGACTGCTCATCGTGAAGTGGCTTGCCCCATTCTTCATCATGGTAAGCAATATAAAGTGGATTATTTAGATTAACCCAAGTACAACGGGACATAGAAACTCCTTTTCACATACGGTTTACTTAATATAGTCGAATGAATTAGCTTTCAGACAAGGAACTGAGGCGCAGGCTGTACTAGAGTACGGCAAGGCGAAAGTGACGATGTATCAAAGCTAATTAAAATGACTATACTTTTAGCTACTTAATTCAGCAACCATCGTACTGTTACGGTAATTGAACACGGCTACGATACTTTGCAAAAAGATAAAGACTTCCTAGATGCCAAAGCATCTGCGTCCGCTTTCCTATTTTCTCTTTGTCCTTTACGTCCTTTGTATCTGGACACGACATGAGCCGCAAAAATCGATATTATTTTTGTGGCGAATTAGTAAGGTACCTAGGCAAGTCGCAAATAGCGATTGCCGTAGTATGATGAGTTACTTTAGTAACCATCATACTGGTACGTTAGTTGAACACGGCTACGATACTTTGCAAAAAGATAAAGACTTCCTAGATGCCAAAGCATCTGCGTCCGCTTTCCTATTTTCTCTTTGTCCTTTACGTCCTTTGTATCTGGACACGACATGAGCCGCAAAAATCGATATTATTTTTGTGGCGAATTAGTAAGGTACCTAGGCAAGTCGCAAATAGCGATTGCCGTAGTATGATGAGTTACTTTAGTAACCATCATACTGGTACGTTAGTTGAACACGGTTACGATACTTTGCAAAATTGTCAAACTGAATCCTAAATATCACCGAATAACGCAGTTGACATCTGGTAAAAGGCTTCGTCAAAACTCGCCTTTTACCTAGTTGTCATTGCGGAGGTCTCACAACGAAATTTCTAACAAAATTTCTGTTCGGCCGTCTATTTTGCTTTGTATCGCTTAACGCCTTAGTATCCTATTACTTCATCAGCATTTTAAGGGCTGACTTGATGTAGTTTTCTGCGGTGTCGTTGGTGCCTTCAAAGAATTTCTTGATTTTCTTGAGTTCGGCTGGTCGGTAACCAAGAGCTTCCATGGCTTCCATGGCTTCTTCGAGGGCGATATTTTCACTGGATGGTGCTACTTGTTGAACAGGACCCGCTTCTTCGCTCATGACAAACTTGCCTTCCAAGTCCAAAATCATCTGCTGGGCTGTTTTCTTGCCAATCTTTGGAAACTTGGTCAGGTAAGTAATATTTTTCTGCTCAATGGCACGAACAAGCCCATCATTATCATCAACAGCAATAATAGCTAGAGCCGTTGTTGGACCAATACCTGATACTGAAATCAGACTCAGAAAGACGGATTTTTCATTCTCTGTAGCAAATCCGTAGAGTAAATGAGCATCTTCACGAATCACCTGATGAGTATAGACTGTCACTTCTTGCTGGACTTGTCCTGAATAGGCGTAGGGATTAGCAACCTGCAAGATATAGCCTACTCCATACGTTTCCACCACAATATATTTTGCAGTTATTTTCGTTAAAATTCCTTTAATATAGCCGTACATATGATTCCTTTACTAATGTGTCAACTTTTTGTTAATATTTATACTCAATAAAAATTGAAAACGATTAGCTCCAAAGGTTTGGGAAACCTTTGGAGGTTGGAGATTGAGCGAACGAAGTTCGTTTCTCCAAGAGTAGATAGGCCCTTACTACTTTCGCGTTTTAAGATAGCAGGCTGTAAAGCTCACAGGAGCTTTACACTCATCAAATCAAGTCAACAAGGTCTGATGTTAATATTCGAAGAGTATTAATACTTGCCCAATTCTCGCAAACTCGTGTGATTTTCCTGAATGCGACGGAACATTTTTTCCATATCCGATTTGCTAAAATGCACTAAAACTGGACGACCGTGCGGGCAGTTATAGGGGTTTTGGCAGTAAGACAATTGTCTCAATAAATCACGCGCCGAATAATCATCCAAAGCATGGTTGGCCTTGATTGACCGTTTACAAGACATCATGATAGCCAGTTCTGCCCGATACTGCTTGATTGACACCCGATCCGTCAAGAGCAACATGTCACACATCTCATAGATGCCAGACTCAATCTCCTCTTCCTTCATCCAAATAGGATGTTCACGCAGAATAAATTGATTAGCTCCATATTCTTCTAAGTTGACACCAACTTGACGAAGAGCATCCATTTTGTGGACAAGGTTAAGGGCATCATTCTGCGGAAATTCAAAAATATACGGCACCAATAACTGTTGAGCTGAATTGTCAACCTGTCCAATTTTCTCACGATAGTATTCGTATTTGACCCGCTCTTGTGCAGCATGCTGGTCAATGATATAAAGTCCTGTCTTACCTTGCGCAAATAAATACGTCCCATGCATTTGACCAAAATATTCTAACTCTGGAAATGTCGAGGTTTCCTCCTGGTCTAATTTATGTGCCAGTTTTGCCAATTCTTTTGCACTTAGATTAGGATGCTCCTGATCTTCTGATTCCACCGACTGACGTTCTGCAAATTGAACAGATGTAGGTCTATTTTCGACAGGCGACTCAACAATCTCTTGCCTATCCTCTTCGAGAGGTTTGACATCCTCAGCGACCACGTCTGGTTTTAAGAAGAAGTCTTGCTTAATCGTATCATAATAGATTTTTGGCTCTTTGAGTGGTAAGGTGCCTTGCTCTGCTTTTACTTTTGGTCGAGTACTTGACTGAGCTAAATTCTCAAGAGCATCTGGTATCAAGTCCTGCTCTTTAAGCGCTTGACTAATCGCCTCTCGAATCAAGGCCATGAGTTCTTTTTCCTTGGAGATACGAACTTCCTGCTTGGTCGGATGCACATTGACATCAGCAAGATAGGGGTCAATTTCTATAGAAATGACTGCCAGCGGAAAGCGTCCAACCATCAACTTACTGCCATAACCTTCCAAAATCGCTCGATTAAGCAAAAAATTCTTGATATAGCGACCATTGATGAAAATGGAAATGTAGTTGCGGTTGGCACGAGTCAACTCTGGCAAAGAAACATAACCTGAAATCTGAAAATCCAGGTCTTCGGCCTCAATTTCAACCATTTTTTTGGCAGAAGCAATCCCATAAATCCCTGAAATTGCCTGACGAAGTTTCCCTGTCCCTGCAGTTCTAATTAATTCTCGTCCTTCGTTTACTAAGGCAAAAGCTATTTCCGGATGAGCTAGACTCAATCGATTTACAACATCAACAATATGTGATAATTCAGCCTGTTGACTGCGAACGTATTTGAGACGAGCAGGGGTATTGTAAAATAATTCTGAAACTGTAATCTGTGTGCCAACCGGACGACTAACTGGCTCCTCTTTCTCGATGACACCACCTTTGGCCTCTAATCGTAGACCATGCGAATGATTTGTAGTTGCAGTCTCAATAACCACCTGACTGACAGAAGCAATGGAAGGCAGAGCTTCTCCACGAAAACCGAGGGTGCGAATACGAAACAAATCCGATTGACTTTTTATCTTACTGGTGGCGTGACGGCGGATGGCAAGCGCTACTTCATCAGGGGCAATTCCCTCACCGTTATCCGTGATTTGAATCATTTTAAGGCCAGCCTCTTCAACACTAATTTCAATCTGACTAGCCCCTGCGTCAATGGAATTTTCCACCAACTCCTTAACCACACTGGCTGGTCGCTCAATGACCTCGCCAGCCGCAATCTGGTTGGCTAGTATTTCTGGTAGTTCAATAATATGTGACATCATTTCTCCTACATTCTTTTGATAATTTTTCCTGAGTACTTATTTTTCCATTATACCACATATCCACTTTCCCTCCTTTTCCAAGATAAGCTAAAGAAAAAATGACTGCCTGAGCAATCATTCATTCTTTTGATAAATAATAAAATGGTCTGTTGTTTGAATAGCTTTATATTGAGATTCGAGAATTGTTTTCACCTTGTCTAACATGGAAATATATTTATTTACAACCACGTATTTTGATTCACTCTTATTTAAGTCGTATATCAAACTATTCACATTTTCATCTGTATTTAGAAATGGCTCTGCTGTCGTTATCGTCGCTGCCGATAAGCGCTGGCTTGAAATGTAAACACCTGCACTATTATCCCAAGCATAAACTTTGTCTGAGTTTTCTGTTTGGCTACTGATGTACTGGGCAACTTCTTGACGATCGGCTCTTAAATCTCCTTGAACTGAATAAATATAGGCAGGTTGTGCAAGAATTCCTAATCCAATAAATACAGGTAGAAAGAAATGACGACGCGCATAACTACTATTAGTATCCTCATATTCCTCCTGAGTAAGTATTACCGCCATCACAAATCCATATGGCAAAAGTAGGACCAATTGACTCCACTGAAAATGTGCACTTCCAACGATGAAAATTAATTGGATAATGAATACTAGTAACATTAAGACCTTAATGTAAGTATATTTTTCTTGTCTAAATGAAAATAAGGTTTGGATGGCATTTTTTACAAATCCAGACAGTAGGAGGAAAAGAATGACAATTGTCAAATCCATAAGTACTGTCGCATGTTGAAAATCTAAACGAAGATTATATAAAAATGTCTGCTGAATTGCTGTTCCTAAAACTTGTGCTTCAAATGCATAATACCCGACCGAATACAAAATAAGCAGAAATCCAAAAAGAGCTGCCAATAATTGGTAAAATCCGCGAGCCATCTGATGGTGCTGAACATTGTAGACAACTAAAACTATACCTGCTACTACCCAAAGAATTAAGCTTTTCGGATAGATAAGAAAAACGAGGGCGGCATCTACGCCATAAAGAATAAATGCTTCGTCAGTCACTGCGTTCTCAAAGTAACGAACTAAAAACCAGATACTGGTTAAAATGAAAGGGAGGGCAAACATCTCAGCATACAATCCTCCGAAGCCAAGAGCAAAGATGAATATATAAAACCAATGGCTTGCACTAAGGGCAACTTTTTCGGACCGGCTAAAATAAGCAATAATCTTATAAAAATAGACTCCTGCTATCAGCAATGCGATGAATTGGAGAACGCCAAAAATGATAAAATTTCCACCCACATTCCCTAATAAGGCCAATAAGTAAAATAATAAACCACTTGTTCCAAAAAAATCACCGTATGGAATTTGGCCCTTCATCATGGCCATTCCTGCATATAAATTCTGAGTCTGTATGTTGGTCGCAAACGATGTTAGCAACGGGTTTACTACGCTACAAAAACTTAAGACAATACTCCAGACAAGCGCTGGCCAAATCTTTGTTTTTAATATTGTCTTACCAAATTCTTTGTTTAGCTTAACTGACTGCTTACGTGATGCTCTACGGCTACGTCGATAGGTTGCTTCGTGATCAACGACCTCAGAAACTATTTCTAATTCTGTCATTTTTTTCTCCTCAGATTTGCTTTTCTCATTATATCAAAAAGCCCTCCCAATGTCATTTCTTATCGGGAGTTCTAAACATTTTTCACTCCATGCTAATCCGCAAAAAATAAGGCTCTTTGGCGTTTTTTGTTCCTTTGAGAAGCTTTTTTCTACAATGTTCAACCGTTCTATTTGAAAAGTTTCTTATTTATAAACTTCCGACGAACTTCCGATATAAAGTAAAGGGAACCTGTGATAATCAAAATCCCTTGCCCATCAGATTGCCACTTCTCAATAAATTGTTGATAATCCGCAACAAAGTCTCGATCTTGTTGATTCTTCTCGGACAAGGCACCGTCATAAGCAAAGCTAGTCAAAATAAGGGGAACATGAGGCAGTCTTTTCTCTAACAACCCCAACATTTCTTGAAAGTCCTTACGCCGAAGGGCTGAAAAGAGAATAGTAACAGGTTCTTCTTGTTCTTGAATAAATTCAACCAGACGTTCGATAGCTGGGACATTGTGGGCTCCATCCAAATAGATTTTTGGCTCTTGAGCAACCAATTCCAAACGACCAGGCCAGCTGGTTTGGGCAAGGGCTTTTTGAATCAACTGAGGTTGAATGTCTTTTTGGATATTGGTCATATAGAGTAGAAAAGTTTGTAGGGCTACGGCCGCATTCTCTTCTTGATGATGGCCAGCCAGACCCAAAACCAATTCTGACAGGTCGATGGCCGGATTGCTGAACTGTCCTGTTTTATAGGTGAATTCCTGACCAAATTGGTAGACAGGTGCTTGATTGTCAAGGGCAATTTGGCGACAGATAGCTGTGGTTTCTGGAGAAAGTGGTCCTAGGACGACAGGCACGTTTTCCTTGATAATCCCTGCTTTCTGCTCTGCTATTTCCCTTAAGGTCGAGCCTAGTAAATCCTGATGGTCCATGCCGATGGAGATGATAACGCTTAGGGCTGGTGCCACGACATTGGTCGTATCCAAAAGCCCTCCGATGCCCACCTCTACTAGTGCCACATCGGGTTGTTGAGCTTCGAAATAGAGGAACATAATGAGCACCATGACCTCAAAATAGCGAAAAGGCTCATAACGAGCGGCGATTTCCTGCTCCAAGTCGTAGACTTTCTGTAAATAATTCTGAAAATCATGGTCTGAAATGGGCTCGCTGTCAATACAAATCCTGTCGTGCACACTCACCATGTGGGGGGATACAAAACTTCCAACACGCATACCATGTGCCTGAAATAGATGGCGCATAAAGGCAATGGTCGATCCCTTGCCATTGGTTCCAGCAACATGAATGACCGGAACTGCAAACTGGGGATTCCCTAGCAGTTCTAGGGCATACTCAATCTTTTCCATCTTGTAATGAAACACCTGACCCTGTTTGGTGTTTAACCAATTTTCTAACATAGCCACCTCCTACATACTGTCTAGTATAACAAAAAAGCTAACTACGTAGTCAGCTTTTTATGACATATTTTACAATCCCCACCAGCCAAGCCAACCAGTACCAAACACACAGATTGATTTTAAAACTGTAATCACTAGCTATCTCCTTTAAACTTTTTTTTATTATAGTTTAATGGAAGCTAAGTAAAGTTAACAGGACATTTTTGTCCTAAAGTCGTGAATCCTCTTCCCAGTCTTCTTTAATTTTGTGAACTAGATAATCATTTCCAATTAGCTTCGCAAAAAGGGTAGCTTCTTCAAAGTAACTCTGTGCGGCATCTCTGTTCTTATTAACGTGGAGCTCGTATTTCCACTTCAATAAGTTTAAAATAGGTTTCTTTTGAAAATCTTGAGTTAAAACCATTATTTTATCTAAAGCATCAAAAAGAGACGGGATTTTCTCATAGTCTTCTCGATCTCCTAAAATCCCTATTGAGATTAATATAACATCCCTTAGAATAAATAACTCTTTTGAATCCATTACCTCCTGTTGATTAGGCAGGTGGGTAATAAGTGAGGAAAAATAGTGATAGATTGTTGCGTCAGTGTCCCTATCTCTAATATGCTCAAGGTATAGTCGAATGATTAACAAGTCATTTATCGAATACTTTTCTTTACGATGAACTTGTTCAAAATAATCGTCCAAAATCTCTTTGCCAAATTGATTAGACCGTGTTTCAAATACATCAATTGTAGACTGAAAAGCATCAATAGCTATTTTTTCTTCTTCTGGGAGCTCATCGTAATATTCATCATAAATGATTGTCAACATTTGATCGCGTTGTTCTACCAAAAATTGGTCTCCATAGGTAGGAGTTCGTAATACCTCATATTTTAGACGCGAATAGCGTTCCGGAAGTTGGACATAATCCGGCATAAGCTCATATAAACCCATATTCAACCTGCTTGCTATAAAACCTATCTTTGAAAAAGTTGGTTTGCATTGTCCCGCTTCTATACGACTCAATTGACGAACAGATAATTCTAGTTCATCTTCACAGAATTCTTCACGCGTAATTGCTAATTTCTCCCGTAAATATCTCACACGTTGCCCAAATTCCTTATCGTTCACAGATTCTTCTCCTAAATTTATTTTTGTATATTATAACAAATTTGTTAATAATTTCACAATATATTTCTGACTTCTACAGCCTGATACCGTTAACAATATGAATAGAACGAACGATGTGCACATAAAAATAGAGGCTGAGATATACACTCCGCCTCTAACTAAAATTTAGCTCCACAATCTCCTGTAAATTGGTGATCTTTTTGTTCTCTTTTATCCCGTCAATCTGCAAGTTGATACTGTGTATTCCCGCATGAATAGCTGTCTCCACATCAAGCCGACGGTCACCAATATAGTAAGTATGTTCCTTTTCCAGACCGTACTTGTCTATGAGAAATAGCAGAGCTTCTGGACTTGGTTTGCGGGCAAAGCCAGAATCGCTTGTCAAGATTTCTGTGAAATGGTGTCGGACGCCCAAATCTTCCAACACCTGAAAGGCATTGTCACTCTTATGGGTATAGACAAAATTTTGTATCCCTTGCTCCACAGTCCAATCTAAAATATCACGCGCACCAGTCATCAAAGGAATTTGCGTATTTTTCTCCTTCAAGGAAGTCGCTCGTACACGGTTGAGTTCATCACTATTCAGACCATACTTATCTGCATCACGCACCAGCAAGTCTTTAACAGAATAACGGAGAATATATTTTCTCACCTCTTTACGGTCAAAAGGAAGACCAAACTGCTCATAAGTTTCTTGAATTCCAGCCAATATCGCCTCATAGGAATCCAACAGTGTTCCGTCCAAATCCCAAATAAATGTCGGTATCATCTTATCTCCATTCATATGCTCGATAGGGCTTGTCCAATTGGTAACCCAATTGTTCAGCTAGTTTCAAGGATGTCAAGGTGTGGGCATCCCAGCTTGGATAGAGTCCGCGGTCTAAACAAGCTAAAATTAACTGAGCCGCACAGGCTTTTGCCAAACCCAGACCTCGATAGTCTTCCCTAGTATCCACTTCTATCTCAATCCCAGCTGAATAGCTGGCATAGGATGAAGCCCCTGAGACCACCTGTCCCTTATGCAAGATGACATATCCCAGACCCAAGTCCAAAAATTGTTCCACATCTATATAATTTCCCACCAAATCCCGTGACCATTCCTCTACCAGACAAGCCTCGTACAGATTACGGTCAATCCGTTTCATATCAAAGCTTTCAGGCAAGTCATCAACCAGTTTCTGTAAATACCCAAGGTCAAACTCAGTGTCCTTTTTCGTAGCATAGCGGGTAAAGGACCGAATCCCGTCTCCGTAAGTCCCTTCTATCAAGTCAGACCAGTTTTGGTTTTGAGGGACTAGAATCATATCCTTACCTTCGCAGATTTTTAGCAAGTCTCGATGTGGCTGGCCAGCTAAAAAAACAAAGAAGCTCTGCCGTCCATAAAGAGCTAGAGCTGACTGGGGCGACTGACTATCATCAACATAAACTTGCCCCATTGTGCCTTCTAAACAGGACCAAATGATGGTTTCTGGCCAATTTCCAAATAAGCTAGCTATATGGTTCATCTGCTCTGCCATTATTTTTCCCTATAAGGATAGCCCAAATGCTCGTAGGCTTTGGCGGTCGCGACCCGCCCCGTCCGGGTCCGCATGAGGAAACCTTTCTGAATTAGGTAGGGTTCGTACATATCCTCCACTGTTTCGCGCTCTTCAGCGATATTGACCGAAAGGGTATTGAGACCGACGGGACCACCGCCATACATCTCAATCATGGTACGGAGAATCTTTTGATCCACATAGTCCAACCCTTCACGGTCCACATCTAACATCGTTAAGGCTTTATCAGTGATCGTTTCGTCAATCAACCCATCTCCCATTATCTGGGCAAAATCCCGTACCCGCTTCAGGAGGCGATTAGCAATACGAGGGGTCCCACGTGATCGACGAGCCAATTCAATTGCTGCCTCATGAGTAATCTCCATCTCAAAGATATCCGCTGTGCGCTCAACTATCTCAGTCAAATCAGCCAACTCATAATACTCCATGTGACTAGAAATACCAAAACGAGCCCGCAGTGGATTGGATAACATCCCTGCACGTGTGGTAGCACCAATCAAAGTAAAAGGTGGTAAGTCCAAGTGTACAGAGCGATTCGCTTCCCCGGTTCCAATCATAATATCAATGTAAAAATCCTCCATGGCACTGTAGAGAATTTCCTCAACAGCCATCGGCATACGATGAATTTCGTCGATAAAGAGAACATCTCCCGGTTCCAAATCATTGAGTAATGCAACCAAATCGCCAGCTTTCTCAATAACAGGTCCGCTGGTCTGCTTGATATTAACTCCCAACTCATTGGCAATAACAAAAGCCATGGTGGTCTTACCCAACCCTGGAGGTCCAAAAAGAAGAGTGTGGTCTAAGGCTTCATCGCGTAATTTGGCAGCTTCAATAAAAATTTTCAGCTGATCCTTGACCTTGTCTTGTCCAATATATTCATTTAATTTTTGCGGACGTAAGGTACGCTCAACGTATTCCTCGTCCTGCATCGGTTCCATATCTAAAATTCTTGTCATACCTCTATTATAACATAGCAAATTGACTGATAGGAAAAACTTATAGCCCTCTTTAAAAAAACAAATTTTTCAAGAAGTAGTATCCGTGTTACTATAAATTAAATACTTCACAAAGGAGGTGAATCTTCTGGATTGGATCTTTATTCGAGAATCTGTCCCACTCTATCAAGAGGCATTCATTCTAACGATCAGACTCGCATTCTTCGGGATTATAGGCGCTTTGGGCTTGGGTTTGATTATTAGTATCATCCGTTATTACCGTATTCCAGTTTTTCAACAGATTTCTACAGCTTATGTTGAATTGTCACGAAATACCCCCTTGGTCATTCAACTTTTCTTCCTCTACTATGGTTTACCGAGATTGGGAATTGTGCTGGATGCTGAAGTCTGTGCCATTGCTGGTTTGATTTTTCTTGGTGGTTCTTACATGGCAGAATCTTTCCGCAGTGGCTTTGAAGCTATCAAGAAAAGTCAGATAGAAATCGGAGCTAGTTTGGGGCTAACAAATTGGCAAATTTTCCTATATATTTTGCTACCTCAATCACTAGCTATCGCCTTGCCTTCATTTAGTGCTAATATTATCTTTCTAATAAAAGAAACTTCCGTCTTCTCCATTATTGCCTTGGCCGACCTTATGTACGTCGCTCAAGATTTGATCGGACTACAATACGAAACTGACGAAGCCCTCTTTCTCCTAGTGAGTTCCTATTTAATCATCTTGCTACCGCTTTCGCTCTTCTTCTATTATCTTGAAAGGAGGATTCGCCATGCAGGATATGGGCATTAAAGTCTTACTAGAGGGGAATAATTTGCAACGACTATTAGTCGGACTGAGTGTCACACTCTGGATTTCCTTTCTCTCCATTGGCATTTCAAGCGTTGCAGGGCTATTAGTAGGAATCATCATGACATCAAAAAATAGACTGATAGTATGGATATTCAGAATTTACTTAGAAACCATTCGAATTGTTCCACAGCTGGTTCTACTCTTCCTTTTCTACTTTGGATTAGCACGGGGATTCAATATCAATATTTCAGGTGAATTGGCCGCGATTATAGTATTCTCACTTTGGGGGACAGCTGAAATGGGAGATTTAGTTCGAGGAGCCATCACTTCTCTACCTAAACACCAATTCGATAGCGGATTAGCATTGGGGTTAAGCAAACGAAGTCTCTATCGCTATGTCATCATTCCTCAAGTTCTACGCAGACTACTCCCACAGGCAATTAACTTGGTCACCCGCATGATTAAGACCAGCTCCTTGGTTATCCTCATTGGCGTGGTTGAGGTAAATAAAATCGGGCAACAGATTATTGATTTTTACAGGACTAGCTCTCCAAGCGTGTCCTTATGGATTTACGGAGTGATTTTCTGTATTTACTTTATGATTTGTTTCCCAATATCTGCATTTTCTCGCTATCTTGAATCGATTTGGAAGGAGTGAAGTCGTGAGTCAACCAGTCTTAGAATTACAAAATATTACTAAAAATTTTGGTCAGCAAACCATTCTCAACCATCTTTCCTTATCCGTTAAGGAAGGGGAAGTCGTCGTCATCTTAGGCCCCTCTGGTTGTGGGAAGAGTACACTACTACGCTGTATTAACAAGCTGGAAAGCATTCAAGAGGGCGATATTTTACTAGATGGCCAATCTATTCTGTCTGGAACACTTTCTCTACAGGATATTCGGCAAAAAATCGGTATGGTTTTTCAAGATTATGAATTATTCCCACACATGGATGTCTTGCAAAATCTGACCCTTGCTCCTGTCAAAGCCTTAAAACGAAAAAAAGAAGAGGTCCAAGCAGAAGCCGAGACCTTGCTAAAACGGGTAGGACTAGAGCATAAAAAACATAGCTATGCCAGAGAATTATCTGGCGGGCAAAAGCAACGGGTAGCTATCATTCGTTCCCTGCTGATGCATCCTGAAATATTATTATTTGATGAAGTCACTGCTTCTCTTGACCCAGAAATGGTTCGGGAAGTCTTGGTTCTCATCAATGATTTGGCAAAAGAAGGACGGACCATGCTGATTGTGACGCATGAAATGGAATTCGCACGCGCCATTGCTGACCGCATCATTTTCATGGACAAAGGAGAAATTATCGAAGAAAATACCGTTCAGAATTTCTTCCAACATCCACAAACGCAACGGGCTCAAGCCTTTCTAACAACTTTTGACTTTAATCATTTTTAAAAGGAGAATTTTATGAAAATCTTTAAACCTATTTTTGCTATTTTTAGTGTCTTAGCTGCAGTTATTTTAGTTGCCTGCAGTAATGCAAACAGTTCTTCAACTAGTTCCAGCAGTTCCACAAGCGGGGCAACCGCACGTACTCTTGAAGAAATCAAAGAAAGTGGAACAGTCAAGATCGGTGTTTTCAGTGACAAGAAACCATTTGGCTATGTGGATGCAAATGGTGAATACCAAGGATATGACGTCTATCTAGGCAACCGTTTGGCAAAAGAATTGGGCGTCGAGGTAGAATACGTCCCTGTCGAAGCCGCAAACCGTGTGGAGTATCTCACTTCTGCCAAGGTTGACATCATCCTAGCCAATTTTACAGTAACAGATGAGCGAAAAGAACAAGTAGACTTCGCCCTTCCTTACATGAAAGTATCCCTCGGTATCGTGTCTCCTAGCTCTGCTGTCATCACTGATCCAGAACAACTCAATGGTAAAACTCTCATCGTCAGCAAAGGTACCACAGCTGAACTTTATTTCGAAGAGAATTATCCAGAAGTCAAACTTCAAAAATACAACCAATACAGCGAAGCCTATGCTGCCCTCTTAGACGGACGTGGCGATGCCATGAGTACAGACAATACCGAAGTTCTCGCATGGGCCTTGGAAAACAAAGGTTTCGAAGTTGGTGTAAAAGCTCTAGGAGATGTAGACACTATCGCTCCTGCCGTCCAAAAAGGAAATACCGAATTACTTGATTTCATCAACCAAACAATTGAAAAACTTGGTGAGGAAGAATTCTTCCATAAAGCCTACCAAGAAACTCTTCAACCAGTATATGGTGATGCTGCTCAAGCTGATGATCTTGTTGTAGAAGGTGGAGTTATTAAATAATTTTTTACACAAAAAGGCGCAAATGCGCCCTTTTTAGTTTATCCAATCCTCTTATCTCCTTCCTTCACTATGCTTTTAAAGGACAAAAACAGCTGACGGGAGACTGTCAGCTATCTCGGAGATTATATGAAAAAGATATGCCAGCCGTTTGAGCTTTAGCTCTTACGGATGACGATACTGAAAGTGATGAGCTATTTCTAGCTTGGATTTAGTATAACTCGCCAAGCTTAAGGGAAACTAAATTGAATAGTTGAGCTTATTTTTTTTATTTACGCTCCTGTCTTATATCCTTTTTCAAGTTTTTTATTTTAAGATACAGCCTGCTACTCTTCACTTTTCCATTTTTGAATCAATACACGATTAATAAAATGCATTATACCAATTACGACCAAAGCTTTTTCCTGCATTATAAATACTACCAAAAGCTCGAGTTGCATAATCTACTAACTTATCAACATCAACTTTAAAATTATAACTACCACCACTTACATATTGTAAATCAGTATCACTTAGACACAGGAACTGATTTTCCAGTTTTCCAAAATTATTCATTGCTTATTTTCCTTTCCTACCTAAACATTGCATTGTAAACATAGCGACCAAAGTCTTTCCCAGCAGAATAAACTGGTCCTAACACCAGTGTTGCTAGGCAATATACAAGAATAACGCCTGCAATAAAAGTAACTATTTTTACAACAGGAGATTGTTGATCATAAAGCTGATTCAGCTTTTGAAACCCTAAGTCAATCGACTGCAGCATATTCCCCATCTAGTAGCCTCTTCGTTTCGCTTTCGCTTCAAAAGCACCATCTAATGCTCCAAAAATATAGGTTCCAGCAATTGCAACACCACTTGCTATTGCAACTCCTAAAAAGATGCTACCTCCTGAAGAATCTTGTAGTTGCTCATCCATTACCAATGGATACTTCATTTCTAATTCACCAAACATCTATTTTTTCCTCCTTATTATTTGTAATATATCTGTGTTGATTTTTAATCAGATTACAATCTGCTCTCTGAGCTATCTTACTCGACAACTGGAGGCCCGTTAATTGATATTGAATTGATGAATTGTGTTTTCAAGCAAATATTTGGTATGTTACGCCCTTGCACATTACATACATACCTCAGTATATCCTTCCCCTCCTTTCCATTCATTGTGACATGTGAAGGATAGCTCCCTCACTTTAATTATTCGTAAACAAACCACAATTTTTCCTTAATATCATTTATTACTACTCAATGAGAATGAAATTCACTAACTTCAAAGCGCGGAATCTTTCACGACTAGTATAAAAAGGGCATGTCTATCAATCTGATAGACATGCCCCTTCTTCTATTCCTTACCTAAAAATTCATCTATGAAATATTGAAAATACGTCTTCTTACCTGTAATCACGACAAATTGGCCTTCCATTCCATACCTCAATTGTTCAGCCATTTCTGTTGATATTCTGGTTTCTGCTTCAACTTTGAAAAAATTACCAGCTTCCGTTTGAATGGCAGTACTTGCAATTTCTGATATGTTGGACTGCAGTGCTAGTCGCTTAACTCCCTTCCCTTGTATTGAAAACTGGATATTATCCTTTAATGAGATGCTTGCAATATCTTTCGAAGGAATATATGCTGTAATCTTCATTTTCTTAGCTTCCATTAGAACTGGATAAACATCTGCAATAATTGTTCCTTCTGGAATCATCATTGAGCCCTCAACTTCTGTATTTAAATGAACGACCCCTGCCTGATCAGCAATAATTTTTGTCTTATCCATTGCTTGTTTTTGAACCGTAAGTGTCGCTTCTAGTTCTCTTAATTGAGAAGACAACAAGGTCATTTCCTGACCAACCTTGGTTAAATATTGAGCTTTCAACGATGCCGACTGACTATCCAAGCTATTCGTATACGATTGTTGCACTCCTGCACTGGCATATTGCAATTTATAACTGGCCAGTTGAGTCTCTACTTGACTGATTTGATTATCGATTTGAGCGATGAATGATTCTTGACTGGCAACTGCATCCTCTGATTGTGCTACCTGATACTGTGCATAGATTGAATAGCCAACATTCTCCTCATCAATGACACCATCAGACCGAATGGCCCATTTCAATTCTCTATAGTCTGCTAAGGCTTTCTCCGTTTGATGCATTACTTTATCCAATTCCAATTGTGATTGTTTTGCAGCTTGATTTTGAGATGCAATCGTTACATTTTGTTGGTCAATCGTACTTGCCAATGTTTCTAATTGATAGCAATAATCCTTAAACATTTGAGAATAACCATATTGATCTTCTTTCTCAAATTGATTACTTCCCGATTCTAAACTTTTCTTCAAGACATTGAGTTGAGAAATCTGATTTTTCAAAACAGCTATGTTTTCTTTGATCTTGTCTTCTTGGATTTGCTCATTCTCTGATTGATATTCTACCAATAAATCTCCAACTGAAATCTCTTGATTTTCGAATAAATGATTCCTAAGAATCTGATGATTACTGATTGAGTGAATCTGTGCTAATCGTTGTACAGGTTCTACTGTTGCTCTTGTTGAAATGGTCATTTCTTTTTTTGCAACGATTGAAAAAAGAATGAGAAACAAAAACAATATACAACTAGGAATAATCACTCTACTGGCTGCATTATGATAACGTCTGTTGTAAAATTCTGCACTTTCTAACAGATGATGGTCCATATCTCACTCTCCTAACTATTTACTAAATATTCATAGAACCCTTGCTTGTCTAACAATTCCTTATGACTCCCTTGTTCTACAATTCTTCCCTTATCTAGCACAACAATATGTTCAGTACGCTCTGCAATGGTTAACCGATGTGCAATAAAAATTAGAGTTTTGTCCAATGACAATAGGTTGTCCACAATACGCTTCTCTGTCAAAATATCCAGACTACTGGTTGCCTCATCCAAAATCATAATAGGGGCATCCGTAAGAAGGGCACGCGCCAAGGCAATTCGCTGCCGTTGTCCACCGGAGATTCCAGCTCCATCAGAAGTCAATTCCGTTTGGTAATTCAGTGGCATTTTTTCAATATCTTCTCTAATACATGCCATTTCAACAGCCCACAAGATATCTTCTTGACTTGTTCCCTCTTTTGCACCTAGCAATAGATTTTCGAGAATTGTCCCATTAAAAACATAGGGTTGCTGTGGAAGATAATTAATATGCTGACGAAGTGTTTGCTTATCGATTTGATTAATGTTGACATTATTTAATCGAATCTCACCCTTGTAAGGGTCATAAAAATCCACCATCATTTTAGCCAACGTCGTCTTCCCAGAACCAGAAACTCCAACAAAGGAGACCTTTTCCCCTCGTTTAATTTTCAAATTAATATCTGTCAAAACATCCCTACCATAGCCATATTTATAATGCACTTTGTTGCATTCAATATCCCCCGAAAGTAACGAAAGGTCCGTCACGGATTTCTTTTCAGCAAATTCCGATTCAACCAAATAGACCTCGTTCAAGCGGGTATTGGCAACTTGAGCTGTCTGTAGTTTTGTTTGTAAATTGATTATATTTTCCAATGGATTCGTGAAATAGACCAATAACGTATTGAAGGTGATTAGCTGCCCCAAAGTCATTTTCTGATCCATAACAAGACAGGCTCCTAACCAAAGAATTGCTACATTTAATACGAGTTGGGCCAAGCGCTTTAACACTTTTTGCTGCCCTTCGGCCTTGTTGTATGCAAATGATTTTTGTAAATAATCTACAAATTCTCTATCAATTTTCTGATAACGTTGTTTCTCACTTGTCAATGATTTTATGGTTTCAATACCATTAATATCTTCAATAATAGACGAAGAAAGAATTGCATTACTTTCCATCACTTCTTGATTCATCTTTTCAAATGGTTTCATAAACGCAAAAATGATTATAGTATAGATTGGCAATGCCAATAAGGAAATAAAGAAAAGATAGACATTCTGACTAAACAGCACTACCGAAACAACCACAACAATAGATACATCCAAAAATATTGATAGAATGGTACTAGCTAAAGCATCAATAATAGAATTGGCATCTGTAAATCGTGAAACAATTTCCCCAGTTCGCCGAGTAGCAAAAAATGACATTGGTAGATGAAAAACATGTCTAATATAAGACAAAATCACATCAATAGAGAGTCGTTGCCCAAGAATGATTAATAAATACTCTTGGGAATAAGATAACAATTGTTGCAGGGCATAAACAACCACCAAACCGACTGAAATGACACCTAATGTTGTTTTCATCTGATTTGGAACATAAGTGTCAATAATGGATTGTAAATAATAGGAGCCCACAATGTTGATGAAAGTAACCAAGAGCGTTGCGAGAACAATATTTGTAATCAATCCCTTTTGTTTAGTCAACAATGGAATGAAAGAAAGTAACCCATGACTCTTCTCTTTATGAGGTTGATATTCCGGTTTGGGAGCCATGAATAGCGAAACTCCTGTCCACTCCTTTTCAAATTGTTCATGGGATAACTTTGTTAATTTCACTGATGGATCCGGGTCTGCAATATAGATATATTTCTTATCTGCCCCAATGACAACATAATAATGTAGTAACGTGCCATCTTTTACCACATGGGCAATGAAAGGATAGACCGCTTCCCTCATCGAAAACAAAGACATATCTGCCTTAATCGCACGCGTCTCAAACCCTAGCTCTTCAGCAACCTTTACTAAACCAAATGCTGTAGTGCCTTCCATAGTTGTCTTTGCCATTTCTCGCAAACTTGCTAAAGAATGATGAGAACGATAATATTCCAAAATCATAGCAAGCGCTGCTACACCACAGTCTCGTGTATCTACTTGTGCTCTATAATGACGTTTTCCAAATTTCATACCTATTCCCTTTTTCACCACAATTTTTGAGAAGAGCCTCCTCAATTAATTTATTCGTAAAAAAGAAAATGGAAAATGAAACAATCACTACTAGTTTTATTTGCTGAACTAGGATTAAGCCCAACAGAAGTAATAATCAGGATGAGAATATATTTGTCTTTTTTAATATCTTAGCCACTGACACATTTCCACCCTGGATTAATAACTATGGGTGACCAATAACGTTATTGTCAACTAGTCAACTCATTTCTAATGTATGATTTTATAAATAAAAATGAGAGGGAACTGAGCAAAAAGTCCAAAATAAACAAAACCGCCTGAAATCTTTCGCCTAAAAACGTTGATTTCATGCGGTTTATTATTTATAAAAGTTAAAAAAATATTAGTTGGATTTCGAATTTTTGCCCAGCCCCTTCCTTGAAGTTTCGCTATCTTCACAATGATGAGGAATAAGCTTTTCAAACTGTAGAAAGATGAATAAGAATGATCCCTCAAGACTATTTATTTTCAATAATCCGTAAAAATCGCTCTACATAATGTGGATCCAAATCATTGTACTGACTACCTTCTGCCGAACTTTCTTTGGAAATTCCCAATTCCATCAGTCGCTGATCAAATTCTTCTAGTTCAATATAGGTGTCATCTGACACTAATTTCTGATTGACAGTCGGTTGCATGAACACTTTTTCTTCCCCATCTAGGTCAATACAGTAGCTAAATGTTCCCTGCCGTTTAGTCTCATCTAGTGCAAACAACTTTGTCCCAAATCCTGTCCAGACCGATTTAACATCGCTGTAGACAAATTCTTTGGACGGAACAATCAGATTAATTTCAATAATACGATTATTAGTGACAGCTGTTGTTGTACTAATTAGCAGAGCCATCAACAAGATACAACTTACTGTCAGAGGAAGTAGATATTTCCATGACAGCCTCAACAGTCTCGCCAGTTTTCCAAAAAGTAATATAAGAAAAGTCATAATAAATAATATAAAAACCTTACTCAGACCAATCGAATACTCATAAAAGAGCCAATCACTTGGTAGAAAAAAAGTTTCTGTCAACCAGCTAACAAAGATAAAGCCGGCAATCCCGACCACAAGGGAAACTAGTGCTATGGGAATCCACCAAACTTGACTGCGGTTTTTCTTACAAACCTTGTCCCGATTCTTCCACCAAGTCACAAGATAATCTCTCCACAGGAGTGTTATCCAGGCGGAAGCAAAAAGCGAGAGAATAGATAGTAAGAGTAGATTTTCTTGGCGGCCTTGTTGAATTCTTGTAAACAACCAAAGAATCGGACCTGATAATATGAACGTCTGCAAAAGAGTCATCCAAATACTCGGTAGCAAGGCATATTCTATGTCTTTTTTCAACTCTTGGAAATCATCGCTTTCCACATAAGTAATAGAATTCTGTATTTCTTCAAGCCAACCATCTTTCTTCCCCAAGTATTTGACTACTTGGTCTAGCAAATCAATCTTATTCGTCAATCTTTCTTGCTTCTGAATGATGGCTTGCTTTTTTCTCAACAAAGCCGATTTCAACCCTTTTTCTGACCATGTAAAAGGTTCTTCTATCTCTGATAAAGAAAAATCGAAATAGCGGAGCAACTTAATCAAACGAAGTTGCCGCACATTTTCCACTGAATAGTCACGATAATCGTTGACCGGATTTCTCTCCACAGAAATCAATCCCTTCTCCTCATACAGACGTATTGCCTTAGTTGACAGCCCTGTCAACCTTTCCACATCTTTGACTCGCATCTTAATTCTCCATATTTGTTAATACATAAAGTATATACTATTCCCCTAGGGTTGAGTCAAGACTTATCAGAAAAAATAAAAACAGGAGCTATCAACTCCCGCTTTATTAACTTGCATTTGGTAAGTTTCTTAGAAAATCATTGTACAAATGGCTATGAGTCATTAGCTGTTGATGGTTCCCATAATCAGAAACCTGCCCATTTTTATCCAAGACGAGAATAGCGTCAGCTCCTTTTACAGTATGTAGGCGGTGAGCAATGGTCAAGCGTGTCTTTCCAACTGTTAGACGATCAATCGCTTTGCTAATGATGTGTTCCGTCACACTATCTAAGCTTGCTGTTACTTCGTCTAAAAGATAGATAGGGTGCTCTAGTAACAACGCTCTCGCAATATTTAAGCGTTGTTTTTGACCCTCTGACAGACCTGCACCATTTTCTAGAATCCGTGTATCTAAGCCTTGTTCCATCTCCGAAACTAACTTATTGAGACCTAACTCTTTTAAAATAAAGCAAATTCGTTCCTCCGATACAGCTTCATTTTTACCATATATAAGATTTTCCCTAATCGTTCCATGGAAAAGCGTATTGTCCTGTGGAATATAAGAAATCATGTTTCTCACTTGTTTTGCAGAAATTGACGATAGCGAGTGACCACCAATCAAAATATCTCCCTGGTAATCTTCATAAAACTTCATCAGCAAAGAAAAAATCGTTGATTTCCCAGCACCACTTGGACCAACAATAGCCACATGCGCGCCCGCAGGGATTTCCACGGAAAGACCATTCAATGCTTGATCTTCATTGTATGAGAAATGAACATCTTTCAATTGAATTGAAGCATCTTGAATCATCAATTCAGTTAATGGTTGTTCTTCCTTACTCTGTTCTAATAATTCTACCAGTCTCTTAGAAATTGCTTTAAATTCTGTCAATTCATTCAAAGATGAAACCATATCAATCACAGGTTCAATCATTTGCATCATGTATAAAACAAAGGTTGTTAGTGTTGCTATTGTCATCACTCCGTTTGTTACTTCCATTCCTGCAACAAGTAACATCAAGATAATTAATCCCATCATTAAGCTACTAACTAGCGAATGTTGCACAACTGAATATTTTATTATGTTTTCAAAACTGAGAGCTAAACGGTCAAAAGCTCCTGTCATACTATGTAATTCAGATTCTTCTCCTTGAAAAGCTTTCATCAAACGGAAATGAGTAAATTTATGACTAATATGACCAGAAATCTCACCCAAACCCTTTTGATAATTTGAATAGCTGTTTTCTAATTTGTAGCTCATTGGCACCATTACTAACGTTATAAAAGGCATCAGCATTAGACTCATGAGAGTGAGAGAGGAACTAATAGTCCAAAGAAAATAAATTGAGCCTAGCAGAATAAGAACATTCATGAATAAATTCGGAAGAACTACCGTAATAAAATTTAAAACAGCAGACATATCATTGGTTAGACGACTGGCAATGTCCCCTGATTGAAAGTTATCCAATGCAGAAACTTCCGAGTGTAACAAATCAGAATATATTGTTACTTGTACCTTCTTTATCGCCAAATTTCCAACCCTACAAATCAAATAGTTTCCAAAAACTTTTATTATATTAATTAAGATAAAAAGTGAAAGGTAACCAATCAGTTTGATAGGATGATCCAATAAATCAACAAGGAAGTGACGATCTAGGAACTGTCCGATAACTTTTGGTACAAATAATCCCAAAATTACACCTGTTATACTTAATAAAATACCTAAAATGAATAGATTCTTTTTCAGATGACGATATATAAGCCTGCCTATTTTTTTCATAGTACTAAAATTCCAAATTTTTCATACGAAATGCACCTGCAACATAAGAGAATAGACAATAAACAATACCTACCCCCAATAACATTAAACAGCCTATGGTAATATTTGATTTTTCAAAGATAGTGACATAACCACTCGGAAAGAATGGGGCCAATGATGGAAAGAATATTGCGATGCTCATTAATGCATTAAGGATTAACGCAATGATTAATGTAATACCGTTCCTGAAATATAGCGAACACACACTTGTCACAACCCCAACAATAACATATGACGAAATTACTGAGATTACTGAAAGAATAGAATAATTAAAATCTTGACTCCAAAAATTTAAACTCCCATACGGCAGATGTGCAACTTGAAGATAGTACACACCGAGCGAAATGATAAAGTACCCTATACTATAAATCAAAATTACTGTAAGCATACTTAATAATTTCATCAGTAGAATTTTAAATCTACTTATATCCTTATATAATAATAGTCTTTTTGATTGAACCTCTTGACGCATCATACTGATTGAAACAAAAGCTAATGCAATAGATGGGATGATCGAGTTGAACTGTAGATTAAATTGGCCATAATAAAAATCAAAAAATGCGATTTTAATATTTTCAGGGCCCGCAAAAGAGAACATTCTAGAATTCAACAATGTTGATATCAAATATAAAACTGGCGTTAAACAAAGTGACAGAAATATCTTGGTTTCTTTACGACTTAAAGTTGAGCGTAATTCTGGAAAAAACATCATATCTTTAGTCTCCCATCTCAAAATAATCTTTCAAATGGTTTTCTTTTATTTCAATTTTTTTAATGGCTTTTTGACTGGATAGTGTGTACATTAATTGATTCAAATAATCCGCCTCCGAATCGATTGTAACCTCAATTTTGCCATCTTGGATACTTTCAAACAGTTCAATAGGTAATTGGACTTCTGATAAATCATCTTTCAATTGAATAATAACACTTGGGGCAGATTGAATCTGCATTTCCGTTTCAAGCCTGCCTCCTTCAATGTATACATAACGATTGCATAAAGCCTCTAATTCTCCTAATTGGTGACTAGAGATAATCATTGAAATATTTCGTTCTTGTGACCACTGTTTTAGTATCGAAATTAATTGATTTACTCCTAATGGATCTAGTCCAACAAATGGTTCATCAAGCAACAAGAATTCTGGCTCCGATACCAGGGCTATAGCCAAGGCTGTCCTTTGTTTCATTCCAAATGAAAACCCTTTTGGTTTCCTATTTCTTGCTTCCCATAAATCAACTAAACGAAGTGTTTTCTCAATATTAGAATATTGTTCCTTTTTTCCATGAATATCTAGATAAAATTTCAAATTGTCCATTACTGTCATTTCTGGATAAAAAACTGGTTCAATCATGATTCCAAAATTTGACAGAATATGCTTCGTCTGATGAATATTATGTCCAAAATACTCAATGCTCCCATCCGTAGGTCTTAGAGATTTTGCAATTAACTTCAATAAAGTAGACTTTCCTGCTCCGTTTTTCCCGATTAATCCTACAATATCTCCTTGATTAATCGTTAGATTCACATCTTTTAAAGAGTAAAAATCATTTCCTGAAAATCTTTTTGATAAATTCTCTATTTTTAACATACTATGCCTCCACTAATGTTGTATTTCTATGCATCTGATAATAGTAATTTAATCCAAATATACTAAAATATAGAATTGTGGCAAAAATTAACTGAGAAGGATAAAGTAGAGAATTACTTACCTCCACTGTAAAATTACTTGTCTGTACTGTGTTTTGTAAAATATATTGTTGCCATTCTCCACTTTGTTCAGCAAAAATACCAAAAGAAATATAAAATAGTAGTGATAATAGTGGTACCATGATCAGTTTCGCTATGCCTGTATTCTTAGATTGTTTTATCAGTTTATTCGTAACAACAACACTAACGATAAGTGGTAACACATATAGAAGACCAGCTAAAACAATTAGGGGCATATCGCTCAAAAATGATATGGATATAAATACTAAAGCAGCATATAACATGGAAACAACAAACAACATAAATATTTTTCTCCTTAAATAATTTTTCCAACCACTACATTGTGTAACCAATGAATGGCAATAGAATATTGTAAACCAAATTTCAGACCTACCCTAGACAACAGATAACCTGCAGGTACTTTAATCATCGCATTTAACCAAAAATCTCCATTTATATGAAGCAATAATCCAAAAAGTAATGATGTCACTATAATAGTGAAAAAAGTATGATATTCCTTAAATAAAATATGAAATGCGACATATCGAAATAAGTATTCCTCACAGATTGCAACAATCAGTGCTGTAAAAATTTCATCTGATTTAATAAAAATTGAATTCATCAGAAGAATGATAACGAGTATCAATATAGACTGATTTTTGCTAAACGGAACCAATTCCTCTTCAAACTCGATTCCGATTTTCTTTGAAATAAAAGTGGGAATTAAAATAAATCCTGTACTCATTCCTACTAACTTAACAAATAAATGACCACTATCATTCTGTAGAATTTCCAACATTACTAATGCAACATTGCCAATATTTGCTATTAAACCAGCTAACATAATAAGAGCAACAACTATTATCAAATAAAATATTTTATTATTTTTAGCATGTGTATTCACAAACTATCTCCTAATATTCTATTTTTTCAAATGCCCTCATTCCTAAATAATAGAAAGTGCAGCAATAGACACCACTAATAAAAATTAATCCAAATACAGCAAATAAGGTTGAGCCACCCAACTCAGCATACCCTGTTGGGAATAAGAATTTACCTAACGATAATTGAGGAGCTACATTTGAAAATAGCATAAAGAGTACCCCTCCAATCACTGATGCTGCAACATTATACCGTATAGAAATATTAGCTACTAAAAGAATAACAATAACATATACTGCTATACGGGCTAAAATAATCAATAAATGATGTGATAGTGATTTGAGGGAACTTGGGAAGAAATGTCCTGAAATATAGTTATGAGGTAACATGAACACATAATAACAAATAAATGATGTGATAAATGTACCAATAATAAAAATTCCTAAAATTTTCATCAGGTTATAGATCTTCGCTTTAAATATGAGTGGTTTTTCGATATCTTTAAATAAAAACAGACGTTTTGAAGAAATTTCATTTCTAAAGACACTCATCACACTGTAACTTAATAATAATGTTGGAATTGTGAGTTGCCACTGAGTATGCACGATTATCTGCCAAAACATGATAAACGAAATCTGTTCTCCTTCAGCGTAACTTGCAATACCAGCTTGAAAAATACTGACTAAAGCAGTTATCAACGGATATATCATACAAATTAAAAATAATACTATTTCTCTCTTACTTAAAATTGAACGAAAAACAGGTTTTAATAATTCCTTCATTTCTTTTCCTCTGTTTTTATAAACTAAGCTAGACGCGTAAATAGATACACGTCTAACTTCTTTTGTTTCCAAACTTTTACTTCGTTTTATATGATTACCAATAGAATCTCTTGCCTTTGTACCCAAATTTTAAGAAACCAAAATTAAGTTCAAAACGAGAAGCAATTTTTCCAAACAATTTATGCATATTTATCTCCAATCTATTTTATTTATTATTTAACAAGACAAAATCAATCTTTCCATTTTAGTCAACCAATACTTATATTCTTATTCGGTAGCATCAGATTCATAACTATTTTAGAAAATATATGTATTTCAGGTATTATTACCAATGGAAGACTTTACCACGATAACCAAATTTCAAAAAACCTAAGTTTAATTCACAACGCCCAAATGTTTGACGAAAAAGTTTCTTCATATTCTTTCTCCTTTCATTTTTCCTACACTTGTTTATTCGTAAATCATTTGCATTTTTTGAAAAAATGTTAATTTTTTTGAATAAGTTGTGAGCTTGTTTTCCCCTTCACCTATTTATTCGCAAGTAAACAAAAAAATTCTCTGGAAGATCCAAAGAATTTAATATCCTTTATACAGGAGAAAGCTCACTCCCCTTAACATCTCTATATAAGCTAATTAATATTATAGCAATATATACAACAAATAGCACTATACTTCCATAAAATTTAAAATTAGTTGCTACTACAGTAAATTGACGAACATCTTCAAAATTTATAGAATTTACAATCATGTTAAACCCAACAAATCTATATATCGCGTGCAAAAACTGCACCACAATATAAGATAAATATAACCATTTAGCTTGTAAAATTTTACCTTTTAAGTAACAAATAAGTACACCAATCAACAGTAATAATAGCAAAATTGTCAACCATTTATTGATATTATTTTGATAAAATTCAGCTTGATTCAAAGTAAATTTCTGACTCTCTAAAATTAGTTTGTCAATCTCCACATCCCCTGTTAGTTGTAAATGTAATGTAGTTACTTTTTGAAAAAATACTTGTTGCAACCTACATGCCATGGCTAATATTGATAAAATAACTAACCCAATAAATCCTCTGGTTCGCTCCATAACAACCTCTTTCTAAACTAATTCTAATAATAATGCTGTAACGTTACTTAAATAGAGTACCGAACGAACCAATACTGCTACAACTGTAAATTTCTTAGTAGCCTTCTCTCTTAAAACAAAGTACATAATTGTACTACCAAGAATAGGAATTAGAATATAGAACAATATTTTAGGCAATACTTCAATAAAGGTCAATGCAAATACATTACAAACTGTTTCGCTAACCAAAATAGCAACTGATAGTTGCTCAGTAACATTCCCGCAAACTTTCTTCAGAACAATTGACAAAATATAATGATAGGTGAGGTATAGCAATAATGAAAAGACAATCGTTGCAAATGTAAGTAATACATTCAAACTTCGTGATGAAATACCCGCAGATTTACCTAATGCTTCAAGTGAAGCAGAGAGTGTTGTATCCAACTGAATATAGTGAAATACTAGCAATGTAAAACTCAACAAATAACTAATTGAAAAAAAATAGTGAAGTTTATCTTTCATAAATTTTTCCCTCTTCTACAACTATACACTTAAACTTAGTCTCTTCGTCGGTTAAGTTGTGGTCAACAATTAAGATGATTGTACCTTCCTTTCGACGCTTGTTCAATTCTTTCAAAACCTGTTTTCGAGAACTACTATCTATATTCGACATTGTTTCATCCAAAATAATTAAATCCCAAAATAAAGGTTCCACTGTAAGACTCAGTCCGACTTTATGCCTCATTCCGACAGATGCTTGCTTACACAGCCTTGTCAATTGTTCCGGTAAAAATAAGGAAGTTTTCAAACTTGCTGTAATACCAAAAATATCTTGATTTATCCGTAGATTCTCTTCAATGGTCAAATTAGGAAATGTAACCTCTTCATTTGTTAAATATAAAATATTTTGACTACCATTTTTAATAAATGACTCTGATTCCTTGGTTAACTTTGCTAAATGTCGCAAAAAGACACTCTTTCCTGAACCATTTTTCCCCTTGACTAAGTAAATATTTGGTTGTAATTCCATTGAATCTATCACAATCGACAGATCTGAACTAAGTCTAAGTTTTTTTTCCTCTATTATGATTGTTTTCATGATATATTCCCTTCTATCCAAGCTGCAAGTATTAAAATTAAATAACTTATGATATAGCATCTCCAATTCAACAATACTGTTTGAGTAAGGGTCGAAAGCTTTGAATTTTTCCAAAAAGCATTAAACATATGAAAAGACAGAAAACTATAAAATAGAATATTTGGCAATTCTAATAGTGCGTGCGGCAATAGCAATGAGATAGTCTCTTCTAATCCATACACTTTATAACCAGCATAAATATTGACAGCCAAAGCCAAGAATTCATAAGTCGCCACAACGATATTGATCGGAAACAAAATAAAATACAAGAAATAATTATACGTATTATTTAACAAGATTTCAACAAATGTCTTCTTCTGTGCAATATGTATAGTTCCGAAATCCATCTGAAAATCAACACCGGACAAGAAAAATAATACTAAAATGAAAAATAAACACCATACTAAACTCCACTTATAAAAATGTTTAAATTGTACTTTCAAAAGGCTATCCTCCTATAAATGAAGCTAAATAAGTGGTTACAAGTAAGATGACAAAGGTTAGATATTGAAATAAAAAACTATTAACTTTTTGCTGCTTTTCAAACATTCTTTCCTCTGCCCAATAATATACAAAGCCTAGTAAAATGAATATCACTGTCTGGAAACTCAAGCGCCCTAAAGGAACTTTTCCTGCAATCCCCATAATTAACATACACATAAGGATTTTAATACTAACTATGTAATTTTCTGACAATAAAAAGCGTTCTAGTAAATTTCGAGAACTGTTTTGTAAGAAATAATATTTAGAAATATAATTACTTTGGTGCTTATATTTTTTATCAAGAAGTAGCTCCAACTCTAGCAACAAAATAAAGAGAAATATACTACTTCCATCACTATGGAATATATAGTAAAAGATGAGGCCTGCTAATAGACTACCTAGCATCTTCACAGTGGATTTTCTATAATCCTCAGCAATAATATTATGGATAACAAAATTGTATAAAGTAATTCCACGAATATGCTTACTCTTATAATCTGACTTTTCGATATCTAATCTAAAAAGACGTAATTCTTTTTTTAAAGTCATGACTAGAATGATTATATAGACTAGTTGTATAACTGTCAGAAGTGTAATAAATTTCACACCGCAAATAGCACATACAGCCATCATTAAAACGATGCATATTCCTAGAAACTTATAATATAAATGTGATAACAATTTCAATCCCAACCACATCAATACCAATAACACAGAATTAACAATAATCAAGACCTTTGATAGATTTTGTACATTCATTAAAACCGTCGCTAATATATATAACATGGATGCCATTGCCAATGGATTGTTTTCCATAAATAGATACAAAAATAATCTAGCGCTATGACTACTATTAGTTCTATAAACTTTGAATTTATCTAATGAGAATTCCTTCAAAGTAAAACCATAATTATAAGCTAATAACAAATACAATACCAAAGTATTTACAAGTAGACCTGTCTGTACATTGCAAATTGTAGTTAAAAAAGCAAAGAAAAGAGCGATTGTCACTACTAAAATAATTTTAAAAAACGACTGATTCTCACTTCTGAGAGTTACTTCTCTATTTTGTGATATTCGAGTCAATTTATAAAAACGAACTAGCATTACTCGCCCTCTTTCTCATCTATTTTTTTACCAAGCAGCTGCGGCTCTCTTACCGTAACGTTTGGCTAGTGCTTTTGCTGATGCAAGAAGTGCAACACCTATTCCTCCTCCACCAACAATCGCAGCTACAATTCCAACAATTGCGTACACCGTCCCTGCAGTAGATACAATATCAATCACTTTATTTGCTGCATATGCGTTAATACCTAAGGTAGAAGCAAGTTGGGCCGATTGATAAAATGGTATTGCAGCCATTGTTAAAGCAGTTGGGGCAAGGAACATCAGTTTAGAAACTTTCTTTTTTGTCATCATTTTTACCTCTCTTTATATCTTAAAATAAATTCAACGTCATATTTTATTTATCTACCTCATTTTTATCTCCTTATCCTAATTATTTGAAACAAGTATTTCATTCACCTATCTCTTAAGTGAATTTCCCTCTCACTTAATTGTTCGCAAATTGTTTGCATTTTTTGAAAAATTATTAATTTTTTTGAATAAGTTGGGAGCTTTTTTTCCCCTTCACCTATTTATTCGTAAGTAAACAAAAAAAATTCTCTGGAAGATCCAAAGAATTTTGATTTTTTTATAATCCAAGTCGAGCAAAGATATCATCCACACGCTTAGCATAGTAGTCTGGGTTGAAGAGTTCATCGATTTCTTTCTGACTAAGTTTAGCTGTCACGCGCTCATCCGCTTCAAGAAGAGGCTTGAAGTCCACTTGATTATCCCAAGACTGTGCCGTTTTTGGTTGCACCAAGTCATAGGCTTCCTCACGCGTCATACCTTTTTCAATCAAACTGAGCATGACACGCTGGCTGTAAATCAAGCCAAAAGTCGACTCCATATTGCGTTTCATATTCTCAGGGAAGACCGTCAAATTCTTAACAATATTGCCAAAACGATTGAGCATGTAGTTAATAAGGATAGTCGTATCCGGCGTGATAATGCGCTCCGCTGACGAGTGGGAAATATCACGTTCGTGCCAGAGGGCCACATTCTCAAAAGCCGTCACCAAGTGACCACGAACCACACGAGCCAGACCAGTCATATTTTCAGAGCCGATAGGGTTACGTTTATGAGGCATAGCAGAGCTACCTTTTTGGCCTTTGGCGAAATACTCTTCTACTTCGCGTTGTTCAGATTTTTGTAGTCCACGGATTTCTGTCGCCATACGCTCGATAGACGTTGCAATCAATGCTAGGGCTGAAAAATATTCTGCGTGGAGGTCACGAGGAAGGACCTGGGTCGAAATTTCCTGCGGACGAATGCCCAATTTGCTACAAACATACTCTTCCACAAATGGAGGAATGTTGGCAAAGTTACCAACCGCACCTGAAATTTTACCAGCCTCAACGCCTTTAGCCGCCACATCAAAACGCTCCATGTTGCGTTTCATTTCGCTATACCAAGTCGCCAACTTAAGACCGAAGGTCGTTGGCTCCGCATGGACACCGTGAGTCCGCCCCATCATAATGGTGTACTTGTGTTCACGCGCCTTGTCGGCGATGATATTGGTAAAGTTTTCAAGGTCGCGACGGATAATGTCGTTGGCCTGCTTGTAGAGGTAGCCGTAAGCCGTATCCACCACGTCGGTCGACGTCAGACCGTAGTGGACCCACTTGCGTTCCTCACCAAGACTTTCCGAAACCGCACGCGTGAAAGCCACCACATCGTGACGAGTTTCCTCTTCAATCTCTAAAATGCGGTCGATGTCAAAAGTCGCTTTCTCACGAATCAAAGCCACATCTTCCTTCGGAATCTCACCCAACTCAGCCCAAGCCTCATCAGCGAGGATTTCCACCTCCAACCAAGCCCGGTACTTGTTTTCTTCACTCCAAATAGCCGCCATCTCAGGGCGTGAATAACGTGTTAACATTTTTTCTCCTTAATTCCCTTTATATTATAATCATTGCCAAATACGCTCTTAAATAAAAAACACCTAGGGGGCTTGAATCTGATTGTCAGCATTCGAGTATTCCCCTAATTTTCATTTAATCTATGGCGCAGGCGTCTAATTTTTCGGTTTGTCATTCTGTATTTTTCGATTAGAGATTCTTTACGTAATGTCAATGCAGAGATAATCTCTGGGTCGGTAATCATCTCAAGCTCATTTTCAATATCTTCGATTTGAGTCCGTAATCTATAAGCTTTGTGCAGTTCAGCTAAAATCCTCTCTTTATTAACTTCATTTTCAATCCCATCATCACTGTACGGATTACCCAAACTATTAACAAGCTTATTTCGATAATTTAATATATCTCTTTTTCGATAGCCTATCTCATCCATTTGTTTTTCATAATAGTTTCTTTGTTCCACATCTCTTGACTCACTATAAGCGCGGTAAATTTCATTGTACTTTTTATCCAATTCTTCCAATTCTATGGTAACATCGTCAAGTCTAGTACGCAAAAATACCTGATTACTTCTATCCAAATCGAGAAGTGAAGATCGATGTGAATCTACATTAGCAATCTCTGGTTGATAAATCTTGGCTTCATCCTTATTCAGCGCATTTGCTAATGACATAAAACGAAAACCATCAATTACAAATAAAATCTTTTCAGTCCTCTGTTCTGAAGGCGTTGGGTTACTTAATATGTCATAACCATATTTTAAATTATAAAGCTCATTAACCATGTAGATGTTTGGCCCAACAGTTTTTCCTTTGACTTTGTACATAATATCATACTTGCTTTCTGAGTTACCGTCACTTGTCACAAAAATAACCTTCATGCCATAGCCGTTTCCATCTCTAGCGACTTTATGTAATATTTCTTCCCAAATAATATAGTCTCCATATTGTTGTTCATAAGATAGACCTGAATAACAACGAACCTTGGTGCCTTTATTTTTCCTATCATTAAATCCTGGCGGTATCTCTCGGTCATACCTTATACTACCAGACTCTTGCACTTTATCCAACCACTCTTGCTCTAATTTTTCAGCTACCGAGTTGTCGAGCAACTCAATAATTTCACTAGTAAGTTTATCTAATTCTTCTGTATATTTTGCCTCAATTGATTTATCAAGTTCAGAAAACATTTGTTTTTTTCTCTTCTCGACTTCTTGACTGAATTTAGTAGCAGATTCTTTAAAACTTTCCTGCAAATTCTCTCTCTGGGTTCTATTAGACACAAAGGATAGAGACTTGCTATCTAATAATTCGTCATACCATTTCTTAAAGAAATGCTGATAATTATCTTCAAAGCTATAATGCATATTTTGCTTCAGTAATTTGATGCTTTCTTTCGTTTCAATCTTAACTTTTTTCTTGTTGAAATTAAATTCGACTCCAACTAAGTATGGCACAAATATATGTCCTTTAACTTTATCAATCGCTTCTAAATATTTTTTTGCCACCTCAGTAGGCAATCTTAAAATATCTAACAAAAAATTAGAATCAAAAATAACAAGGTTTGGTTTATCATTTTCAGCAAAATCACTAACTGCTAGAGAGTCTTGATAAAACTCAGGAAATAAATCTTTCATTTTTCCCATTACAACTTCTCCTTAAAACTCCCTCACTTTATCCAAATCTTCTGCTAACACCGTCACATGTCCCATTTTGCGATTGTGCTTCGCTTCTAGTTTACCATAAAAATGAAGATATGCGTTAGGATTTTCTTGAGAAAAGGCTTGTGCTGCTTCCATGTCTTGTCCGAGGACGTTGATCATAACGGCTGGAGAGAGCAGGCGGATAGGAGGTAGGGGTTGACCAAGGATACCCTGTATATGGGTATCAAACTGTGAAAAATTACAAGCTTCAATAGAATAGTGTCCTGAATTGTGTGGTCGAGGGGCAATCTCATTCACAAGAATTTCTTGCCCTGCCACAAACATTTCAACACAGAGGGTGCCTGCTAAATGGAGCTGGCCGGCGATTTGCAGGGCCATGGTTTTGGCTTTTTCAGCAAGTTCATCTGAAATACGGGCAGGCACGATGGTCTTGTAAAGAATATTATTGCGGTGGATATTTTCCTGTACAGGAAAGACGGTATAGTCGGAGCCATTCCCAGACACAAGGACGGAGATTTCTAGGTCGAAATTCACAAACTCTTCCAAGACACACTCGGCAGAATTTGCCAGTTGACTAGCCTCTACCAAGTCCACCCCTTCTCGAATGACCTTCTGGCCATGTCCATCATAGCCCCCAGTGGCTGTTTTCAAGACGTAGTTTTTACTAAGGTCCAAACCTTCTAGGTCTAGGCTAGATGTGACGACTTTGTAGGGGGCGACTTGCACGCCAGCTTTTTTGGCCAAAAAATCCTTCTCAAAAATGCGGTTCTGGGAAATGCGAAGAAGGTCTGTTCCCTGAGGCAGCTGGCCGTCTTTGATGACCGCGTCCAGTCCGTCGGCATCGACATTTTCAAACTCGTAGGTCAGGACATCGCACCGCTCCGCCAACTGTTTGAGGGCCGCCACATCGTTATAGGGAGCGACGATAACCTCGCTGACCTTGGAGGCTGGGCAGTCCGCTGCAGGATCCAGCGTGATCACCTTGTGACCCATGTAAATAGCGGAAATGGCCATCATCTGACCTAGCTGACCACCGCCAATAATTCCTATCGTTTTAGATGAGTTCATCTGACATAGCCTCCGCAATTTTTTCCTGCTCCTTGGCAAAGTCTACCAGCTGAGCTGCAATGGTTTGGTCTTCAATGGAGAGAATGCGAAGAGCTGTCAGAGCCGCATTGGTCGCACCTGCTTCACCAATAGCCATGGTTGCAACAGGCACACCGCCGGGCATCTGCACGATAGAATAGAGCGAATCCACACCACTTAGGGCACGAGATTGGACAGGGACACCGATGACAGGCAGGGTTGTCTTAGCTGCCACCATACCCGGCAAATGAGCCGCACCACCCGCTCCTGCGATAATAACCTTGATACCACGGCCACGCGCTTCCTCGGCGTGACGGAACATTAGGTCGGGCGTGCGATGGGCAGAAACCACTTTCTTTTCATAGGCTACGCCAAATTTATCCAGCACTTCGGCCGCTTTTTTCATGGTTTTCCAGTCAGAACTAGAACCCATAATGATGGAAATTGGAATGTTCATATTTGCACTTCCTTTTCTTATACCAAGTTATTTAACAGCTTTACTTCCAATATCTGTCCGATAAAAGAGGCCTGTTGTATCTTGTTTCTTCAGCTCCGAGTAAATTTTTTCCTGGGCTTCTTGGACAGTGTCTGCTGTAGTGACTAACATATAGACCCGACCGCCGTTTGATAGCAGTGCTCTGCTATTTTCCGCAAAACGAGCCCCTGCATAGTAGGTCGTGATGTCTCCCTCGGTCTTTGCTGGCAATACCACACCTTTTTCGTAATCCAAAGGATAGCCATTTGATGCCACCACTACCCCAAGCGTCACGCCACTATCTAGCCAAGTCAGCTGTGTCGTGCGTTTGTGGAGGATGTCGTCAATGTTCTGAGCAAGGTCAGAGGTCAAGCGAGGTAGGATAATCTGAGTTTCTGGGTCGCCAAATCGAGCGTTGAACTCAATGACTTTAGGACCTTGATCGGTCAGAATCAAGCCAGCATAGAGCACGCCAAGATAAGGTCGCTCTTCAGCAATCATGCCCGCAAGAATAGGCTTGACAATGGTGTCAACAGCTGTGTCCACCACACTTTGAGATATGTGAGGCACTGGAGCGTAGGCACCCATGCCGCCTGTATTAGGACCTTGGTCGCCGTCAAAGGCACGCTTGTGGTCCTGGGCTGTCGGCAGGATATAGAACTGGTTGCCGTTGACCAAGGCAAAGAGCGAGAACTCCTCACCCTCCAAAAACTCCTCGATGACTACGCGGGCACCCGAATCACCGAACTTGTTGTCCAAGAGCATCTCCCGTGCCGCTTCGACCGCCTGCTCGACAGTTTCCGCCACGACCACACCCTTGCCCAGTGCCAATCCGTCCGCCTTGACAACGATTGGTGCGCCCTGCTCTTCGATGTAGGCTTTGGCTTCTTCGAAGTTGGAAAAGGTGCCAAAGGCTGCTGTTGGAATGCCGTATTTGACCATGATTTGCTTAGCAAAGTCTTTTGACCACTCTAGCTCCGCGGCGAGACGACTCGGACCAAATGCCTTTAACCCAGCCTGTTCAAAATCATCAACGATACCCGCTGCTAAAGCATCGTCTGGACCAACAAAAGTCCATACAATGTCATTTTCCTTTGCAAAGTTGATTAATGCAGAATGTTCGGAAATACCGATATTCACTAATTCAATCCCATCTAAAATCATTCCATCATTTCCAGGAGCAACAAAGACCTGTTCTACCTGATCAGATGCCAACAACTTCTTTGCAATCGCATGTTCACGACCACCAGACCCAACAACCAAGAGTTTCATGTATTCACCTCAAAAACGGATTTTATATGAATAGTATAGCAAAAACAGACGGATTTTAATAGAAAAAACAGGAGAATGTTCGGGAATGGAAAAAGCTCACACAAGGTGAGCAAAATTCTCAATGTCTAAAATGTCTGACTCCTGTAAAGACCATAGTTAAGCCATAGTTATTGGCCATGTCAATGGAATCCTGGTCACGGACGGATCCACCAGGCTGAATGATGGCCTTAATACCTGCTACAGCAATCTCTTCCACATTATCTGCAAATGGGAAAAATGCATCCGATGCTAAAACAGCACCATCCAAGCGGTCCTTAGCTTGCTCGATAGCAATGCGGACGGAAGCTACACGGTTGGTTTGCCCCGGTCCCACTCCCAAGGTCATCTTGTCATTGGTGATGATGATCCCGTTGGATTTGACATACTTAGAAGACTTCCAGGCGAACTCCATAGCCGCCCACTCTTGCTCGGACGGTTGACGCTCAGTCACAACCTGCCAGTCCGCTGGGTTTTCCACCACCACGTCCTGATTCTGCACCAAGAGACCACCAACAACGCCTGTGAATTCCTTTTCTACTTCACTAGCATCTTGAGCATCAAAAGCCAATTCCAAAATGCGAAGATTTTTCTTTTTATTGGTCAAAATTGCTAACGCTTCTGCCGAGTAGCTCGGTGCGATGATGATCTCTAAGAAAATCGGATGCATCTTTTCAGCAGTCGCAGCATCTACTTCTCTGTTGAGTACAACGATTCCTCCGAAAATCGATACTGGATCAGCCTCATAAGCATAATCCCACGCATTTTCAATAGTATCTGCTTGTCCGATACCACATGGATTCATATGTTTAAGAGCTACAACAGTTGGACGGTCCTTGAAATCACGGATAATACGAATAGCGGCATCCGCATCACGAATGTTATTGAAGGATAGTTCCTTCCCGTTTAACTGCTTAGCAGTTGCAATGGAATATGCAGTCGGAAGTGCGTTTTGATAGAAATCCGCATTTTGTTGTGGATTTTCTCCATAGCGCATTGGCTGATTAAGGTCATAAGTAAGAGTAAGTTTCTCAGGTTTCTCTTCACCTACTTGCTTAGTGAAATAATCAGCTATTAAAGCGTCGTAAGCTGCGGTATGACGAAAGACCTTCGCTGCTAATCGCTGACGCGTTGAGTAGCTAGTTTCCCCCCGCTCTGCTATTTCTCCTAAAACTGTTGGATAATCTGCCGGGTCTACCACAACTGTCACACTGGCATGATTCTTGGCCGCTGAGCGCAACATAGATGGACCACCAATGTCAATGTTCTCCACTGCCAAATCATAGGTTACATCCGGGCGAAGAATTGTTTCTTTGAATGGATAAAGGTTGACTACCACCAAATCAATCAAGTCAATTTCATGGTCGCTGGCAGCTTGCAAATGGCTGTCCAAATCCCGACGTGCCAACAAACCACCGTGAATTTTCGGATGAAGAGTCTTGACACGACCATCCATCATCTCTGGAAAACCTGTCACATCATCAATGGCAATAGTGGGAATACCCGCCTGATCCAATGTAACTTTTGTACCGCCTGTTGAGATAATCTCCCAACCAAAACTGTTTAGTTCCTTGGCAAATTCCACGATACCATTTTTATCAGATACGCTAATTAACGCACGCTTTGTCATATTTACTCCTTCTTCTACACTTTTACTATTTGATTTGAGTCATTAAAAATCCTGATAAAATCAAGGATAATCCATAGGCCAATATCAAACGTGCTGGATTTTCTAAGTTTGCAAAAATAAAGCTATTAAATAGCAGAGCAGCTAAAACAAATACCAAAACGAATGAGATTATTTTCTTTATCATAACTCTATCCTTTCCACCCCCAGCTCTTCTAAAACTGTTGGATAAAGCTGATATTCTGCGGCGTGAATCCGTTCCTCAAACTGCTCCAAATGATCATCAGCCAACCTAGGTACACGGACTTGTTTAATAATTTGACCTGTATCAACACCACTGTCGACCCAGTGAACCGTCACACCACTCTCTGGAACGTCAGCTTCCCAGGCATCTTCAATCCCATGGGCTCCTGGAAATTCTGGCAGATAAGCTGGATGAATATTGATAATCCGTCCCTCGTACTTAGCAAGCAATGTAGGGCCAACAATCTTCATATAGCCAGCTAAAACAACCAGATCAATCTGGTGTTTGTCCAATAAGTCAATGAGTGCTTTTTCATATGACTGTTTATCAGCAAACTCCTTCAGTTCAAAAGCATAGGCTGGAACTCCTAATGTTTCAGCTCTCTTTAAAACGAAAGCATCTCTATGATCTGAAAAAACAAAATGTACCTTGAATTGTTCAGCTATAACTTGAAAATTGGAACCATTACCAGAGGCAAAAATTGCTATTCGCTTCATTTGATTATCACACTCTTGTCTTCTTTGATTACAATACGACCAATTTCATAAACATCTTCATTGACTGATTCTCGAACCTTGTCAACCTTTTCAGGACTGACTGCTAGCACCAAACCAATCCCCATGTTGAAGATTTCAAACATTTCTTCGTGTTTGATTTTGCCATATGTTTCAAGGGCGGTGAAGATAGGAAGGACTGGAATCTTATCTTCTTCAATCTCTGCTGCTAAATCATCTGAAAACATACGAGGGATATTTTCAATAAATCCACCACCAGTGATATGAGCGATACCATTTACAAGTTCATCTTTTACCAATGGTAGTACTTGTTGGACATAAATACGTGTTGGTTCTAGTAAGACATCCTTAAGAGCTTTGCCATTGAGCTCTGGCAACAGAGCGTCACCATCAAGATTCGCAAAAACACGGCGAACCAATGAATAACCATTAGAGTGGATGCCACTTGAAGCTAACCCGAGTAAGATATCACCTTCTTTGACCTTACTTCCGTCAATAATTTGTGATTTATCAGCGATTCCGACTGCAAAACCGGCTAAATCATAATCATCTTCGCCGTACATGCCAGGCATTTCAGCAGTTTCACCACCAATCAACCCGCAACCTGCTTGGACACAGCCTTCTGCAACACCTGCCACTATTTGTTCCAATTTAGCTGGCTCATTTTTCCCTGTCGCAATATAGTCAAGGAAATAAAGCGGTTCTGCACCTGCTGCAATAATATCGTTGACACACATCGCAACACAATCTTGGCCAATTGTGTCATGTTTGTCATATTGAATTGCAAGCATAAGCTTAGTACCAACACCATCAGTTCCTGATACTAAAACAGGCTCTTTCACATCTAATTTGGTTAGGTCAAACATACCACCAAAACCACCTAGTGCCCCCATGACACCCAATCGCTCTGTCCGAGCAACGTGTTTTTTGATACGTTCAACTACTTCATAACCCGCTTCGACATCCACTCCTGACTGAGCATAAGCATTTTTATTCGTCATTCTATTTCCTTTCCTCTAAAAACTTTACAGTTGATTGACAAGGTTTACAAGGTTGTCAATATTGATTGACACTTATTTATCTCTTTTGACATTCTCTATGTAGAAACTAGTTTTCTCTTCTAAGCTTCGAAGATATTCTTCCTCATAGTCATAAAGGGGCGTTGGAAATTCTCCATCAAAATACGCCACACAGAGCCCACCCTTTGGTGCATCTGTTTTTATACCAATCGAGTCTATCAAACCATCTAATGACAGATAGGTAAGGCTATCAGCTCCTATAATTTCACAAACCTCATCTACAGAATGATTGGCTGAAATCAGTTCTCTACGTGTTTGAATGTCAATTCCATAAAAACATGGATACTTCAGTTCTGGACTACCGATAGCAACATGGACCTCTTTCGCACCAGCATCACGTAACAGTTTGACAATACGACGACTCGTTGTTCCTCGAACAATTGAATCGTCAATCATAACCACGCGCTTATCCTTAACAACACTGGAAACAGCTGATAACTTCATGCGAACACCCTGTTCCCGTAATTCCTGTGTAGGCTGGATAAAGGTCCTTTGAATGTACTGATTTTTAATCAGCCCCATCTCATTTGGCAAACCGGACTCCTCTGCAAAACCCATTGCAGCTGAAAGTGATGAATTAGGCACACCAACAACAATATCTGCTTCGTGTTGAAATTCTTGAGCCAAACGGCGCCCCATATTTTTTCGGGCGGTATGAACATTGATCCCATGAATGACAGAATCTGGACGCGCAAAGTAGATATATTCCATCGAACAAACTGCAAGTTGTGTATCCGTCGTATAGGTATCATAGCGAATTCCTGAATCATCAATAATGACCATCTCTCCCGGCTCAACATCACGAACCCATTCTGCTCCAACAACTTCAAACGCACATGTCTCGCTGGCGACGACCCAAGCCCCGTTCTTCATCTTTCCAATAGATAATGGACGAAAACCGTTTGGATCCAAGGCTGCAACCATTTTATCCTCTAACATAATCAAGTAGGCAAATCCACCCTTGACAGTATTAAGAGCTTCCTTGATTTTACCCATCAGGTCTGGATTATGACTGCGACGAATCAAATGCATCAGAATTTCAGTATCAGATGAACTTGAAAAAATCGAACCATTTTTTTCTAATTCAGCCTTTAAACTAACTGCATTAGTCAAATTGCCATTATGAGCTAGTCCAACTTCCATATCTGAAAACTCAAAGAGAAAAGGTTGAATGTTATGGATAGAAGCCGAACCTGACGTAGCATAGCGAACATGACCTATCGCTGCTCTCCCAGTGAGACGTTCTAGGTCTTCTGACTTTTTAAAAACATCCGCAATCAACCCTGTATTCCGATGACGACGTAAATGTCCTTTATCATTTGCTAAAATCCCTGCGCCTTCTTGACCTCGGTGCTGCAAACTATGGAGTCCAAAATATGTGACCTGAGCAGCTTGCGGATGACCCCAAATCCCGAAGACTCCGCATTCTTCATTAAGTGATTTAACTTCGTACATGTTATTCCCTTTATTATGTTTATTCAACCAGAATGATTGCTGAACTTTCTTATTCTGTAAAATAGCGAACCGCTGATGCAAATAAGCCCTGGTCTTTATTCCCCGGAATATTTTGGAAGAGACCAGTTTCATAACGCTCTGAATGTCCCATTTTCCCAATGATTTGACCATTGGCACTAGTAATTCCTTCTATCGCATGATATGAGCCATTTGGATTGTATTTTGAATCCATACTTGGTTGACCAGTGAAATCCACGTATTGACTGAAAATTTGGCCATTGTTGCGCAAGACTTCAAATTCTTCATCTGTAACTACAAATTTCCCTTCACCATGAGAAACTGGAATAGCGTGAATATCTCCAACTTGAACCCCTGATAACCATGGAGAATTTACATTAGCAATGCGTGTCTCAACTATTTTTGCAACGTGCTGGTTAGCATCGTTATAGAAGAGAGTTGGACTGGTTTCCACTACTTCTTCAAAATTCCCATAAGGTAATAAGCCTGATTTAACAAGGGCTTGGAAACCATTACAGATTCCGATAATGAGACCACCTTTTTCGATAAACTGGTCGATAGCTGAACGGACCTTGGCATTTCGCAAGATAGTCACGATAAATTTAGCAGAACCATCTGGCTCATCTGCTGCTGAAAAACCACCTGCAAAGAAAAGAATATTAGCCTTGTCAATATTGTCCACCATTGTGTCAACGGAATGTTCCATACTCTTTCCATCTAAGGTAACAAATGGTACTAGATTTACCTGGGCACCAGCTTGTTCAAACGCCTTGGCTGAGTCATACTCAGAGTTAGTTCCCGGGAAAACTGGAATGTACACCAGTGGAACATCAACTTTTTTCTTGGCTCTACGAATCGTTGTTTTCGCAATGGCTGGGACATCCTCTATAGAAGTGTTTTGTTTAAATTCTGTAGGATAGACCTCTTCAAGTTTTCCTTCAAAAGCAGCTTGTACATCTTGTCCAAACAACTTGACACCATTGACAACAAGTGCAAACTCTTCTGTCGTCTGTCCAATTTTCACTGCTTCTGAAATTTCTTCAGTAGAAGTAAAGACAAAACCACCTAATTGACCTGTCAGACATGTTTCCACGGTTTCTAATTCAATTGTCGCACCAATCTGATTTCCAAAAGTCATCAAGGCGATACTTTCTAAAACACCACCATACTTAATAGCACTTGCTGCTGTAATCGAATAAGTATTCTGCCATTTTTCAAAAGTCTCAAAGTTTGACTTGATGAATGTAAAATCTATATCTTCCGATAAAATTTGACCTGGAAGATAATAGATATTCTCACTGGTTGTTTTGAACTCAGGAGAAAGAACCTTGCGACTATCTGCAGTGGTTACACCAAAAGCAACTAGGGTTGGAGGAACCGTTAGTTCTTCAAAGGTACCAGACATAGAGTCCTTACCCCCAATAGATGGTAAACCTAACTGAATTTGAGCCTCAATTGAGCCAAGTAAAGCCGCTACAGGCTGTCCAAATCGTTCCGCCTGTTTATCCATTCTTTGGAAATACTCTTGATAAGAGAAACGGGCCTTAGACCAGTTTGCACCTGTTGCAACCAAACGAGCTATTGCTTCAATCACCGCATACGCTGCACCATGATATGGAGACCACTCTGCTAAATATGGATTGTACCCTTGCGCCATAACCGAAGCTGTTGTCGTCACACCATCTTGGACAGGTAACTTTTGAACGGAACTTTCTGTCGGCGTCAACTGATAACGCCCACCAAGTGGATGATTCACTGTTGAACGACCAACTGAAGAGTCAAAAATAGTCTGCAATCCTTTTTGGCTAGCATGATTGAGGTCTGAAAGAATTGTCTTCAAATCCTCTTCTAGGGTTTCAAGTGATGTCTGACGTAATTCGGGAAGGTTGACAGCATTGTCAACTACTTTTGCATCAACTACTACACGAACACCATTTGTATCAAGGAAAGAACGTTCCAAATCAACAATCGTTTGGCCATTCCAAGTCATGACTAGATTTGGTTTATCCGTCACTTTAGCTACTACAACAGCATGGATATTTTCTTCACGACAGGCTTCGATAAAAGTTTCTACATCCTCTGGACGAACGACTACACTCATCCGCTCTTGTGATTCTGAAATGGCAATCTCAGTTCCATTCAAACCTGCATACTTGAGTGGCACCTTATCTAAATCTATTTCCAAACCATCTGCTAACTCACCAATCGCTACACAGACACCCCCTGCACCAAAGTCATTCGACTTTTTAATCAGACGTGTCACTTGTCCATTTCGGAATAAACGCTGAATTTTACGTTCTTCAATAGCATTTCCCTTTTGAACTTCTGCACCAGCTGTTTCGACCGATTCGACAGTCTGAACCTTAGACGAACCTGTTGCTCCACCAATACCATCTCGTCCTGTTTTACCACCAAGTAAGATGACCACATCACCAGCCACCGGTTTTTCACGGACTACATTTTCTTTCGGAGCAGCTCCAATCACCGCTCCAAGTTCCATACGTTTGGCAACGAAACCTGGGTGGAAGTATTCACGGACATAGGTCGTCGCAAGACCAATTTGGTTGCCGTAAGAAGAATAGCCATGTGCAGCTGTTTTTGAAATGATTTGTTGTGGTAATTTCCCATCACGTGTTGCAGTTAATGGTTGAGTGATATCTCCTGCACCTGAAATCCGCATTGCCTGATAGACATAAGACCGACCTGACAACGGATCACGGATAGCACCACCAATACAAGTTGCTGCCCCACCAAAAGGTTCAATCTCTGTTGGGTGATTATGTGTTTCATTTTTGAACATGAGAAGCCAAGGTTCCTTCACTCCATCCACGTCCACTTCAATTTCTACTGAACAAGCGTTAATCTCATCAGAAACTTCCATATCATCCAATCGACCATTCACACGCTCATAGCGACCAAAAATAGTAGCCATATCCATTAAAGTTTGAGGCTTGTCTGATCGACCTAATTCTGATCGCATCGCAATGTATTTGTCATATGTCGCCTGCAATTGCTTTTGGAATTTTGAAGCTGAAAAGTCAATCGTTCTGAGTTCTGTTTCAAATGTCGTATGACGGCAGTGGTCACTCCAATAAGTATCTAAGACTTTGAGCTCTGTTTCAGTTGGCACTCGACCGATTGATTTGAAATAGTCTTGGATAAATAATAAATCCTCCACTTCCATGGCCAAACCAACTTCACGCTTGTACATCGCAAAGTCTTCAGCACTATAGTTTTCAAAAAATTCTAAATTTGGAATAGAGCTGTCTGAAACAGAAAATTCCTGTTCCAGCAAAGGCGATTCCATATCTTTGAAACGAGAATCAACAGGATTAAGAAGATAATTCTTAATTGCAGCCAATTCTTCTTCTAGTACATTTCCATTTAAGATAAAAAGCTGACCAGTATGAACACGTACATTTTGACGGCTACCCAATAAAAGGAGAGCCTCTTGGCTACTAGCTGCACGTTGATCAAATTGACCAGGGAGAGCCTCAATGGCAAAATAGACTGAGCTTTCTAAACCCAGTTCTTCTTCCAACAACGCCTTATCTGTTACCTGTTCCATGAAGATATGCTTAATCGCTTGTTCAAGCAATTCTTCCTCTAAATTGAAAATATCATATACCTGTACTAATCGAAGATTGGATAGACTAGTCAACTGCAAATTGTGAACCAATTCTTCGAGAAGAGCTTCTGCCTTAATTTGAAAATCTGCTTTTTTTTCAACAAAAATACGTTTTGCCATATTCAAGATACCAAGTCCGACAAGAAAAGCTGTCTTACACTTAGAAATCACCAAATACATTTAGTGAATTCCCAGTCTAATCATATTTTCCGGACGGTTTCAATCCCTTTCTAAAATCCCCTATTTCACGCTCTGCAATTTTTCTAAAACAACCTCATAAACATCGGTCAACTCTCCAAGACCACGACGGAACACATCTTTATCAAGATGGTTTCCATCCACATCCCACAGACGACAGTTATCTGGTGAAAATTCATCAGCCAATATAATTTGTCCTGTTTTATCAAATCCAAATTCCAATTTGAAATCTACCAACTTTAAACCAATCTGAGCAAACAGCTCTTTCAAGAAAACGTTGATTCGGCGAGTTTCTTCTTTAATATAAGCAATATCCTCTTGGCTAGCTATATTGAGAAACGCAACATGTTCATCATTAATAAAAGGATCATCTAGCTCATCTTTTTTATAGTAAAACTCAACAATAGGGTGAGTTAACTCAATACCTTCTTCCACACCAAATCGTTTTGAAAATGATCCAGCTGTAATATTACGCAATACAACCTCAAGAGGAATGATATCCACCTTCGCATTTAATTGTTCCGTATCTGATAAACGCTTGATAAAATGCGTTTTTACACCAGCCTCATTTAACTTTTCAAAAATAAGTGAAGAAATCAGATTATTAAGCCGACCCTTCCCAGCAATCTGTTCTTTCTTACCACCATTAAAAGCCGTTGCCTGATCCTTGTAGACTGCAACAATTTGATCATCATCGCTTGTAGCAAAAATATCTTTAGCTTTTCCTGAATAGATAGGGTCTGTTTTCATAAAAATGTTCGCCTTTCACAAATTATTTTAACCTTTTTGTTTATTTTATCACAGCTTGTTCGTATATTCAAGAAATACCTTAATCTTCCTGTAAAAGTAAAGAAAAACGCCCGTAAACTACGAACGTTTTTGTGTTTCTTCATAAACAAAATCAACAATATCAGAAAGAGTTTCAAAGCGCTCAATCGCAGTATCTGGAATATCAATTCCAAATTCATCCTCCAAATTTAACACAAATTCCATAATTTCAACAGAATCTGCAGCAATATAATCAGCTAAAGTCGACTCAGGTTGAACATCGAAATCCTCACCTTTTTCATCTTGAATCAATTCAACAACCCGCTGATAGACTTGTTCTCTATTCATTGTCTTCCTCCACTACAGAAAATTTGGCAACTGATTTATCCACAATACCGGCCTCCAAAATCGAACGCGTCTGTTTAAGAGTGTAGAAAATTGATTGAGCATCGCTGGATCCATGGGCCTTGATAACCGGAGCTTTTAGACCTAGCAAAACTGCCCCGCCAGCTGTTTTGTAATCCATAGCACCAAGCGCCTTTTTCAAGGTTGGCTTAACAAGTAGACCACCAATTTTAGCACGCAGACCACCATTCTTGATTGAGCCAGTCAACTGACCAACGATGGATTTTGCTGTACCCTCTATGGTTTTCAGCACAGCGTTTCCCGTGAAACCATCCGTCACGACCACATCCGCCACGCTGTTGAGCAACTCACGCGCTTCCACATTGCCGATAAAGTTGATTGACTTGTCTTCCGCCAAGAGTTTATAGGCCTCTTGGTGAACTGGAGTTCCCTTGGTATCTTCCGTACCGTTGTTCAAAAGTCCCACACGAGGTTGTTTGACACCACGCACGTGCTCCGCGTAAAATGAGCCAAGAATACCATACTGATAGAGGTGATGAGCTGTATTTTCAGCATTTGCTCCCAAGTCCATCATATCAAATCCCTTACCGTCCATAGTCGGCAAGGTAGACATAAGACCAGGACGGTCAATGTGCTTGATGCGACCGACCACAAAGACGCCTGCCGCCAAAAGAGCACCTGTATTTCCAGCTGACAAGACCGCATCTGCTTGGCCATCCTTGACAGCCTTGGTTGCTAGGACCATAGAAGCCTCTTTCTTCCGACGAATGGCCTTGACAGGCTCATCATCTGAATTGATTTTCTCAGTCGTATGGACAATGCTGACACGTTCTTTCGCTGTCAAATAATTCTTGATTTTTGCCTCATCGCCATAGAGCTGAATTTCAATATCTGGAAAGGTAGCCAAAGCTTGATTGACACCTTCTACCACTGCCTGAGGGGCATGGTCCCCACCCATAGCATCTACTGCAATACGTTTCATTCTGTTTCCTCATTTTCTGTTCTTGGTTTCATAATCTGCCCCCAAGAAGACAAATCATCTATAAATTTCTTTGATTTCAAGTGAATCCCCACATATTCTTCATACAACTGGTCAATAAAAAAACGTAATTTGCGTTTCATCTCAGGCTTGATGGAAATGGTTTCCAGCTCATCAAAGGAAATAGCCTGAAATTGATCAAGTAAATAGGGAACATTAGGATCCAGATAAGCCCGTCGTTCATCTTGTTGATAGTGTTGCGGACATAAGACCCCGCTGTACTTGTAGGAATAGTCAAAAGGCTGACCTACTCGATGACAGAAAGCACACTCATGAAAATTCAAACTAACACCAAATCGACCCAATAGCTGAATTTCAAAGATATTGGTTAAAATTTCATAATCCAGACCCGACTCCATCAAGTCCAAGGTTTTGACCAAGAAAGCAAAAAGAGCTGGATCATAAACCTTGTCCTGCAAGGCCGCATCTGCCAAAGCTAATATATAGGTGGCGTAGCTGAGCTTGAAAATATCACCGTTAATTGATTTAAATGGCTGTACCTGATGAAAATCTTCTATATAAGACAAACCATCATCATTAATTTTGACAATAAAATCCGCATGTGTCAACGGCTGAATAGAGGCTACCAACTTGGACTTAGAGGCATGTTTCACGAAAAACATTCGCTTGCCAGACTTCTCGGTAAAGATTTTGACCAGTTTATCATCTTCTCGGAAATCTTGATTATAAAGGACGATTCCTCTGGTTTCAATTCGTTCCATTTTCTTTAAGATATTCTTTCAAACGAGCCATAGCTGTTTGAATTGTTTCCATACTTGCCGCATAAGAAATACGTACATACCCTTCCCCGTATTTACCGAAAGCTGCACCTGGAATAAAGGCAACTGCTTTTTTCTTAGCAAAATCCTGTAAAAAACTAAATGAATCCTGATTGTATTCTGCAGGTATTTTGGCAAAGATATAAAAAGCACCATCAGGTTTGATAATCTTAAAGCCCAAGTCAGTCATCTTTTCGATGATATAATCCCGACGCTTGACATATTCCGCCCGCATCGGTAAGGCATCATCCTTACCATTTTTTAAGGCCTCCACTGCACCATATTGCATAGCTGTCGCTGCAGCTGTTACTAGATACTGGTGACTTTTAATTATTTGAGCAATAATCGGAGCCTGACTCATAATCAAGCCAATCCGCCATCCCGTCATAGCATGAGATTTAGAAAGTCCTTGAATCAAAATGGTTTGCTCTGGTAAAAATTCTGCAATTGATGTATGTTGCTGACCAGTATAAGTCAACTCTGCATAAACCTCATCAGACAAGACAAAAATTGGATACTTCCGAATGACATCCGCAAAAGCCTGAATTTGCTCCCGTGAGTAAGTCACACCCGTTGGATTGGCAGGATAGTTGAGAATGATAGCTTTTAGCTTATCCCCCTGCTCAATAATCGCCTCTTCCAACATCTCAGGTGTCAATACAAAATCATTAGCAGTCGTATCGATTTCAACGATGTCTGCCCCTACCATATTGACAATAGGTTCATAACCAGGGTAGGCAGGAGCAGGCAGGATAACAGTATCACCGGCCTCCAAAATGGCCACTAAACTAGCTGATAAAGCCTCGGTCGCACCGATTGTTGATAAAACCTCAGTATTTGGATTGTAAGTTAAATTGTATTTTTTAGCTACAAATTCAGCCGCAGCTTCACGCAAATCCAGCAGTCCAGCCATACCTGTATAGTAACTTTGGTTCGCATCAATTGCCGCTTTTGCTGCCTCTTTTACATGATCCGGTGTTGTAAAATCAGGCTCTCCCAAGGTCAGTTTTAAAATCCCAGGCACATCAGAAATTGACTGATCAAATTGACGAATCATTGATACCTCGATTCGATTTAAATTTTTATTGAAACGATTTAATAAATCCATACTGTCACCTCAAAAACATATAGAACTATTATAATATAATTTCCAAATAAATGTAAAAAAGAAGAGTCATTTAACTCTTCTTTTACGTATTAACCACGACTTGTTTCAAACAAAGGTGACAGTGGACGTTTTTCATGAATACGAATAATCGCTTCTGCCAATAATTCAGCTGTCGAAATATGTTCAATCTTGTCAATCAAGCGATCCTCAGCAATCTCTATTGTATCCAAAACAACTAATTTCTTAATAGCTGATTTACTAATGTTATCCATCGCTGGTCCTGATAAAACCGGGTGAGTACAAGAAGCATAGACAGCTGTTGCACCCGCTTCTGCTAATGCATCTGCAGCATGACAAATCGTACCTGCTGTATCAATCATATCATCAATTAAAATACAGGTTTTCCCTTCAACATCACCAATAATATTCATAACTTCTGATGTATTCATCTTATCAATGCTACGCCGTTTATCAATGATTGCAATCGGAGTCTTTAAGAATTGAGCTAATTTACGAGCACGAGTCACACCACCATGGTCTGGAGATACAACCACATAGCCATCTCCTACCATACCACGACGCTCAAAATAATCACCAATTAAAGGAGCTCCCATCAAATGATCAACAGGAATATCAAAGAAACCTTGAATTTGCGCGGCATGTAAATCAATCGTTAACAAGCGATCAACTCCGGCTGTCTGTAACATATTTGCAACCAATTTAGAAGTGATTGGCTCACGTGCACGTGCTTTACGGTCTTGACGTGCATAACCATAGTAAGGCATAACAACGTTTACTGATTCTGCAGATGCACGCTTTAGAGCATCTACCATAATCAAAATTTCCATTAAGTTATCATTGACTGGTGAGCTAGTTGATTGAAGAATGAACACATGCGTACCACGGATAGACTCTTCAATATTGACTTGAATCTCACCATCTGAAAATTGACGAACACTTGATTTTCCTAATGGGATCCCTATGATGTGTGACACTTTCTCTGCTAACTTTTGATTAGATGATAGTGCGAACAATTTTAAGTCAGTAAACGACATGACTGCCTCCTATATTTTTCTACCATTACTATTTTAACGTTTTTTACTTCATTTTTCAATAAAAAATAGAGCGCACAATGATTACGCTCTAATAAAAATAACAAATCAATATGAAGGATAAATATAATAAACTGTACCTTCAGAAGTTGTCGTAGGATTAAACCAACCGCGGTGGTTACCAATATAACGACGACCCATATAGTTGGACTCTGAGACTTGAATGTTTGTAGAACTTTCAACAGCACTAACTAAAGCCACATGTCCATATGCTCCACCAACCCAAACAGCAACTGCTCCAACTTGCGGAGTTGTCCCAACACTAAAACCTTCTGCACGTGCTGATGCAACCCACTGGTTAGCATTACCCCAATAAGGACCAACCCATGACAGTTGAGATTTAACACCCCATGTACATTCACCTACAGGATAAGATGAAGCATTGTATCTTGCATTATTAGATGCTGCTGATGAAGACGAAGAGGATGAATTTGAAGGTGTTGATACAGTTGTTGATTGTTCAACTACTTGACTTTGAGAAGAAGTTACAACTGTTTCAGTACTAGATTGTGCAACAGGTGTTGAAACAATTGAGACTGCCTGTTGTTGAGCCAAAGCAACTTGTTGAGCTTCATATGCCGCTTGACGAGCTGCAGCCTGACGAGCCGCCTCTTCAGCAGCAGTTTTTTCTGCCAACAACGCTGACTTCTCATCTTCAGCAGTCGCTTTTTCTGCCGCAAGATTCAATTGAGCCGCTTTTAACTCAGCCTGACGTACTTCCAAAACTTGAGCATCATCTTCAAGTTTTTGACGATTAGCCGCCAAAGTCTTAATTGCTTCTTGGTTTGCCTTTTGTTTTTCTACAATAGCTTCCTTATCAGTTTTTTGTTGCTCTAACATACGATTATTAGCAGTAACAATTTCACGCATAGCATTCACACGTGACACTGCATCAACAATTGATTTTGAATCTAAAATAGTATTGATGTAACTAGATGCTGAAGCATCAACTTGTGCGCTACGAGCTTGTTCTTTCAATGCACCATCACGAGACACAATATCAGCAGACAAACGTTCAATTTCAGCCGCTAATGATGCAGATTCACTTTCTAAACGAGAATTTTCTTCATTTAATTTAGCCTGCTCAGCAACAATTTCGTCAACCTGACCTTGAATATTATCAACTTGTTGTTGTGCAGCTGCTTGCTGTTCAGTGAGACTACTAATTTCTTGGTTTTTAGCTTCAATCTGACTATCAATATCATTTGCGCTAATCACAGCCACATAGCTAACATTCGATAAAACAACAGTACTTAACATCAATGTAGCTAAGATTTTTTTCTTCATACTAAATTAGACTCCTCTTTCATATTCTGACTCTATCATTTTAACAAAAAAATAGCGTAATAATATTACGCAATTATTACATTTTTATGTCTTATATGTAATGTCAAAAAAACGCTTAAAAACCGGTCTTCCTAGACAATACATAACACTATTTATGATTAAACTAGGTAGTAGATTATAAAAAGTAAAAATAAAGACTGACAAATTCGTCAGATGAAAAATCCTAGCAAACAAATAACTAACAAATTCAAAATAGAAGATTAACACCAAAAAAACTAGTAAATCAACGAACCAATTGCGTTCGAAAGATTTGTAGAAATAATAGATAACAAATATCAAGAGAGGAAAAATTGTAGTTGCAATTCCAAGGATATTCAGATAATATTGGTCATAAATTAAACCGAGTACAATAAAAATAAATAGGGACGATGGCAAAGAAATGAGGTCAATTAGATACAGACCAGCTAAAAGCAAAAGATGGCTCGAAATAGAAAAATGACTAAAAGAAACTGTAGTAAATAAAGTTGATAACTGGCTATCAATCAAAAAAATGAAGAATAAAAAAGGAAAAACTAATAAGCGTAATGAGCTATATTTCATATTATTCCTCCACTAATAAGACCGAATAAATCTCAGAAAAATCGGTAGTTGGCTCAATAAAAACTTCTCTATTCAAATTATTGCTTGTTGAACTAATAGATTTGACTTTCCCAACTTGAATATTTGCAGGTGTTGTCCCTGCTAAATCGCTAGTTACAACATTACTATCAATTTTAATTTCATCCATAGAATTAAGTTGATTCACAACAAAACTATTTGAATCTGAATCATAACCAGACAAAATACCATAAATATCACCAGATTGAGTTGAAATTTTAACTGGTATTTTAGTAAATTCATCAGAATTAGTTAACAATTTAACATTAGCAGAAGAAGACTCAACATTTGTAACTATCCCAGCAAGCCCACCATTCGCTACAACTAACATATTTTCAACAACACCCTGTTCAGTTCCAGCATCGATAATCAATTGTTCAGTCCAAGATACAGGATTTCTAACTAAAACAAAACTAGAAAGAAAAGATTTTTCAGGAAATGAAGCTACAATCCCTAAATCCTTTCTTAATGACTCATTCTCTAAACGTAAAGTTTCATTGTCCTCAGAAATATTCTCAAGTGAACCGATAGATTGTTTTAATTCTTGATTTTCATTAAAAGTAGAAAAAAGATCCTCAATCTTTGTTCTTTGTGCGGTAATAAATGAAACGGTTGGTGAAAAAATTTTTTCTATAGGCGTCATGACTCCAGAAACAATACTAGAAAGAAACGGAATGTCATGACTGCCACTTGTCGTAACAAACAGCAATGAAAACGATAGAATTAGGAAAACGAAAAAGGCTATGATGAGCTTAGACAATTTATTCATTAAAAGACCCTCTACTGAAAATACAATAAAACGAGAATATCAATAGATAATCTCGTTCACTTACGGAGAATAAGGGATTCGAACCCTTGCGCCAGTTACCCGACCTAACGATTTAGCAAACCGTCCTCTTCAGCCTCTTGAGTAATTCTCCATATTATTTTATGGGCACGAGTGGAATCGAACCACCGACCTCACGCTTATCAGGCGTGCGCTCTAACCATCTGAGCTACGCGCCCAAGAAATAAAGTAACTACTTGGACATAGCCATGTAATGGCGCGAGACGGAATCGAACCGCCGACACATGGAGCTTCAATCCATTGCTCTACCAACTGAGCTACCGAGCCATAATCCATAATATAAATAGAATTGCGGGAGCAGGATTTGAACCTACGACCTTCGGGTTATGAGCCCGACGAGCTACCTAGCTGCTCCATCCCGCGATAATAAGTAAAGGAGGATGTGGGATTCGAACCCACGCACGCTTTTACACGCCTGACGGTTTTCAAGACCGTTCCCTTCAGCCGGACTTGGGTAATCCTCCAAATGGACCTTGTAGGACTTGAACCTACGACCGCTCGGTTATGAGCCGAGAGCTCTAACCAGCTGAGCTAAAGGTCCAGCAACAAGTTAATAGCGGCGAAGGGGATCGAACCCCCGACCTCCCGGGTATGAACCGGACGCTCTAGCCAGCTGAGCTACACCGCCAAATATTGAATCGGGAAGACAGGATTCGAACCTGCGACACCTTGGTCCCAAACCAAGTACTCTACCAAGCTGAGCTACTTCCCGATATCATTAAAAATAAAGCTCCCCTAACGTCTCCATTAAGCGAGTGATGCACCCTAGAGGAGTCGAACCTCTAACCGCCTGATTCGTAGTCAGGTACTCTATCCAATTGAGCTAAGGGTGCTAACTATATATGTAGTCCATGCCGAGGACCGGAATCGAACCGGTACGATGTTGCCATCGCAGGATTTTAAGTCCTGTGCGTCTGCCAGTTCCGCCACCCCGGCTCTTAAAGCGAACGACGGGATTCGAACCCGCGACCCCCACCTTGGCAAGGTGGTGTTCTACCACTGAACTACGTTCGCAATTCTTCTGAATGCCGGCTACATGACTTGAACACGCGACCCTCTGATTACAAATCAGATGCTCTACCAACTGAGCTAAGCCGGCCTATCTCTATTTCTATGCGGGTTAAGGGACTTGAACCCCCACGCCCGAAAGCGCCAGATCCTAAATCTGGTGCGTCTGCCAATTCCGCCAAACCCGCATATGACTCGTGCTGGGCTCGAACCAGCGACCCATTGATTAAAAGTCAATTGCTCTACCAACTGAGCTAACGAGTCTTATATCTTTCTTTGAATTGTACCACAAACAATCCGAACGGTCCCGACGGGAATCGAACCCGCGATCTTCGCCGTGACAGGGCGACGTGATAACCGCTACACTACGGGACCTATCTGTACTCAAGCTAAAATCCTAGTGAAAAAAATTAACTTTCTAGAGTCATTCACTCTGTGTCAGTTTCCTATTTTCATTCGGATTTATTAACGCTTTTAGTAACATGATATGGGAGTTAACGGGATCGAACCGCTGACCCTCTGCTTGTAAGGCAGATGCTCTCCCAGCTGAGCTAAACTCCCAATGGGTGGGACTTAGCTCAGCTGGGCAATGAAGAAAACTTCGTCTTCCTCATCTCCAACTTGAAAGCTCGATTGCCTCTCACTTTCAACTAAGCTAAACTCCCATATGGAGATTTCTCTCCAAATCTTGCTAAGCGACTACCGTATCTAACAGGGGGCAACCCCCAACTACTTCAGGCGTTCTAGGGCTTAACTGCTGTGTTCGGCATGGGTACAGGTGTATCTCCTAGGCTATCGTCACTTAACTACTGAGTCTTGTCAACTCAAAATTGAATATCTATATTCTAACAAGAAAAACCAACGCTGTCAATATTGACTCGTGAGTATTTGTACTCGAACTAAAAAGCTACTGATTTAGATAAATCATACGCTTTTCTTTACGTTCTCTTTACTTATTCTTGGATAAGTCCTCGAGCGATTAGTATTGGTCCGCTACATGTGTCGCCACACTTACACTTCCAACCTATCTACCTGATCTTCTCTCAGGGCTCTTACTAACTTAATGTTATGGGAAATCTCATCTTGAGGTGGGCTTCACACTTAGATGCTTTCAGCGTTTATCCCTTCCCTACATAGCTACCCAGCGATGCCTCTGGCGAGACAACTGGTACACCAGCGGTAAGTCCACTCTGGTCCTCTCGTACTAGGAGCAGATCCTCTCAAATTTCCTACGCCCGCGACGGATAGGGACCGAACTGTCTCACGACGTTCTGAACCCAGCTCGCGTGCCGCTTTAATGGGCGAACAGCCCAACCCTTGGGACCGACTACAGCCCCAGGATGCGACGAGCCGACATCGAGGTGCCAAACCTCCCCGTCGATGTGAACTCTTGGGGGAGATAAGCCTGTTATCCCCAGGGTAGCTTTTATCCGTTGAGCGATGGCCCTTCCATACGGAACCACCGGATCACTAAGCCCGACTTTCGTCCCTGCTCGAGTTGTAGCTCTCGCAGTCAAGCTCCCTTATACCTTTACACTCTGCGAATGATTTCCAACCATTCTGAGGGAACCTTTGGGCGCCTCCGTTACCTTTTAGGAGGCGACCGCCCCAGTCAAACTGCCCGTCAGACACTGTCTCCGTAGATGATTAACCTACCGGGTTAGAGTAGCCATAACACAAGGGTAGTATCCCAACAGCGCCTCAATCGAAACTGGCGTCCCGATTTCATAGGCTCCTACCTATCCTGTACATGTGGTACAGATACTCAATATCAAACTGCAGTAAAGCTCCATGGGGTCTTTCCGTCCTGTCGCGGGTAACCTGCATCTTCACAGGTACTAAAATTTCACCGAGTCTCTCGTTGAGACAGTGCCCAAATCATTACGCCTTTCGTGCGGGTCGGAACTTACCCGACAAGGAATTTCGCTACCTTAGGACCGTTATAGTTACGGCCGCCGTTTACTGGGGCTTCAATTCAGATCTTCGCTTACGCTAAACCCTCCTCTTAACCTTCCAGCACCGGGCAGGCGTCACCCCCTATACATCATCTTACGATTTAGCAGAGAGCTGTGTTTTTGATAAACAGTTGCTTGGGCCTATTCACTGCGGCTGACTAAAAGTCAGCACCCCTTCTCCCGAAGTTACGGGGTCATTTTGCCGAGTTCCTTAACGAGAGTTCTCTCGCTCACCTGAGGCTACTCGCCTCGACTACCTGTGTCGGTTTGCGGTACGGGTAGTGTATACTTATCGCTAGAAGCTTTTCTTGGCAGTGTGACGTCACTAACTTCGCTACTTAATTTCGCTCCCCATCACAGCTCAATGTTACAGATACAAGCATTTGACTCATATCACACCTCACTGCTTAGACGGGCTCTTCCATTCGCCCGCTTTAGTTAGCCTACTGCGTCCCTCCATCACTATATACACTAGTACAGGAATATCAACCTGTTGTCCATCGGATACACCTTTCGGTCTCTCCTTAGGTCCCGACTAACCCAGGGCGGACGAGCCTTCCCCTGGAAACCTTAGTCTTACGGTGGATGGGATTCTCACCCATCTTGCGCTACTCATACCGGCATTCTCACTTCTATGCGTTCCAGCACTCCTCACGGTATACCTTCTTCACACATAGAACGCTCTCCTACCATAACACTTTCGTGTTATCCACAGCTTCGGTAAATTGTTTTAGCCCCGGTACATTTTCGGCGCAGGGTCACTCGACTAGTGAGCTATTACGCACTCTTTGAATGAATAGCTGCTTCTAAGCTAACATCCTAGTTGTCTGTGCAACCCCACATCCTTTTCCACTTAACAATTATTTTGGGACCTTAGCTGGTGGTCTGGGCTGTTTCCCTTTCGACTACGGATCTTAGCACTCGCAGTCTGACTGCCGACCATAAATCATTGGCATTCGGAGTTTATCTGAAATCAGTAAACCGAGATGGCCCCCTCATCCAAACAGTGCTCTACCTCCAAGATTCTCAATGTCGACGCTAGCCCTAAAGCTATTTCGGAGAGAACCAGCTATCTCCAAGTTCGTTTGGAATTTCTCCGCTACCCACAAGTCATCCAAGCACTTTTCAACGTGCCCTGGTTCGGTCCTCCAGTGCGTCTTACCGCACCTTCAACCTGCTCATGGGTAGGTCACATGGTTTCGGGTCTACGACATAATACTAATTCGCCCTATTAAGACTCGGTTTCCCTACGGCTCCGTCTCTTCAACTTAACCTCGCATCATATCGTAACTCGCCGGTTCATTCTACAAAAGGCACGCTCTCACCCATTAACGGGCTCGAACTTGTTGTAGGCACACGGTTTCAGGTTCTATTTCACTCCCCTTCCGGGGTTCTTTTCACCTTTCCCTCACGGTACTGGTTCACTATCGGTCACTAGAGAGTATTTAGGGTTGGGAGATGGTCCTCCCAGATTCCGACGAGATTTCGCGTGTCTCGCCGTACTCAGGATACTGCTAGGTATAAAGACTATTTCAAATACGAGGCTGTTACTCTCTTTGGCCTACCTTCCCAGGTAGTTCTTCTATACTCTTTAAGTCCACTTTGCAGTCCTACAACCCCGAGGAGTAAACTCCTCGGTTTGCCCTCCTGCCGTTTCGCTCGCCGCTACTAAGGCAATCGCTTTTGCTTTCTCTTCCTGCAGCTACTTAGATGTTTCAGTTCACTGCGTCTTCCTCTTCACTACCTTAACAGTAGTGAGTGACAGGCTTTACCTGCCGGGTTCCCCCATTCGGACACCCCTGGATCATTGCTTACTTACAGCTCCCCAAGGCATTTCGTCGTTAGTCACGTCCTTCTTCGGCTTCTAGTGCCAAGGCATCCACCGTGCGCCCTTATTAACTTAACCTTATTAACCTAATTTTTTCAAAAATTAGAAAACTCATTAAATATTCACAGCGTTTTCGGTTTATTTTCTTGTTACTATTTCTTTATGTATCTTTTCAAATACATAAGGATTGTTTGATAGATATTCAATTTTCAATGGACAAGTTTAGGATATGAACGACGGTCGCTTCTGCGAAACTTCTGTAGAAAATTAGGAATCTGACAATGTGTGTCTTGCACACAAGGAAGATGATCTATTTTCCTAAGAAGTTAGTCGTGAATTCAACTTCACTGTTATTCAGTTTAGTAGGATTTCTATCCTAATGGAGCCTAGCGGGATCGAACCGCTGACCTCCTGCGTGCAAAGCAGGCGCTCTCCCAGCTGAGCTAAGGCCCCACATTTGTGGTCTTTTCTTAACAAAACCTCTCAAAATTAAAGAAGACTAACGTACAGGTTCCTTTTCCTTAGAAAGGAGGTGATCCAGCCGCACCTTCCGATACGGCTACCTTGTTACGACTTCACCCCAATCATCTATCCCACCTTAGGCGGCTGGCTCCAAATGGTTACCTCACCGACTTCGGGTGTTACAAACTCTCGTGGTGTGACGGGCGGTGTGTACAAGGCCCGGGAACGTATTCACCGCGGCGTGCTGATCCGCGATTACTAGCGATTCCGACTTCATGTAGGCGAGTTGCAGCCTACAATCCGAACTGAGACTGGCTTTAAGAGATTAGCTTGTCGTCACCGACTTGCGACTCGTTGTACCAGCCATTGTAGCACGTGTGTAGCCCAGGTCATAAGGGGCATGATGATTTGACGTCATCCCCACCTTCCTCCGGTTTATTACCGGCAGTCTCGCTAGAGTGCCCAACTGAATGATGGCAACTAACAATAGGGGTTGCGCTCGTTGCGGGACTTAACCCAACATCTCACGACACGAGCTGACGACAACCATGCACCACCTGTCTCCAGTGTTCCGAAGAAAAATCCTATCTCTAGGACGGTCACTGGGATGTCAAGACCTGGTAAGGTTCTTCGCGTTGCTTCGAATTAAACCACATGCTCCACCGCTTGTGCGGGCCCCCGTCAATTCCTTTGAGTTTCAACCTTGCGGTCGTACTCCCCAGGCGGAGTGCTTAATGCGTTAGCTGCGGCACTGAGTCCCGGAAAGGACCCAACACCTAGCACTCATCGTTTACGGCGTGGACTACCAGGGTATCTAATCCTGTTCGCTCCCCACGCTTTCGAGCCTCAGCGTCAGTTACAGACCAGAGAGCCGCTTTCGCCACCGGTGTTCCTCCATATATCTACGCATTTCACCGCTACACATGGAATTCCACTCTCCCCTTCTGCACTCAAGTTTGACAGTTTCCAAAGCATACTATGGTTAAGCCACAGCCTTTTACTTCAGACTTATCAAACCGCCTGCGCTCGCTTTACGCCCAATAAATCCGGACAACGCTCGGGACCTACGTATTACCGCGGCTGCTGGCACGTAGTTAGCCGTCCCTTTCTGGTAAGTTACCGTCACTGTGTGAATTTTCCACTCTCACACACGTTCTTCTCTTACAACAGAGCTTTACGATCCGAAAACCTTCTTCACTCACGCGGCGTTGCTCGGTCAGGGTTCCCCCCATTGCCGAAGATTCCCTACTGCTGCCTCCCGTAGGAGTCTGGGCCGTGTCTCAGTCCCAGTGTGGCCGATCACCCTCTCAGGTCGGCTATGTATCGATGCCTTGGTGAGCCGTTACCCCACCAACTAGCTAATACAACGCAGGTCCATCTCATAGTGAAGCAATTGCTCCTTTCAAGCATTTACCATGTGATAAATACTGTTATGCGGTATTAGCTATCGTTTCCAATAGTTATCCCCCGCTATGAGGTAGGTTACCTACGCGTTACTCACCCGTTCGCGACTCATGATTAATGGTGGAGCAAGCTCCGGTATCAATCATGCGTTCCACTTGCATGTATTAGGCACGCCGCCAGCGTTCGTCCTGAGCCAGGATCAAACTCTCATTAAAAGTTTTGATTCAAACTCAAGCTATTGCTAGCTTTCCGTTTTATTGTTTTTTGTTTTGTCATTGACGATTTATCCTTAGATAAATCACCCTGCACGTTTGGTTCGTCTTCTTTAATTTTCAAAGGTCTTGTCGTTGTCACGTCCTTGCGACAACTATATTAGTATATCACTTTTTCAAGGTCTTGTCAATACTTTTTTGAAACTTTTTTCGTTCCCTTTGTATCAATCGCCCTCAAGAGACAACTCAATTATTCTATCATCTTCACTTACTATTGTCAACTGCTTTTTTAAACTTTTTCGTTTTTTTAAGCTGACTAGTCTTGCGAGACAACTCAATTATTCTATCAAATCTTATCCATCATTGTCAACTACTTTTTCAAACTTTTTTCGTTTTTTTTCATACTATATTTTCAACTGTATTTTCATTCATTTTTGTACTAATATCTAAGAGAAGTTTCTTTGTATATTTCTCTAAATACCAAACATAGCGCTCTTAATCACGAGCGCTATGGGAATTTATTTTGAACAATCATTTATATTTTGAATTATTTTATTACTGATCATTCATTTTATTTTTTATCTCATCGTATGAAAGTGGATGGACATCGTCCTCACCATGTTCGGTATGCTCAGGCATTTTGCCTGTTTCATAGAGTGATTTTATTTGGACACTGTCAAGTGTTTCATATTTGAGCAATGCCTCAGCGATGAGTTTATGCGTTTCACGGTTTGACTGGATAATATCTGCTGCTTTGTTTCGAGCTTCATTTAATAAGTCTCTGACTTCATTATCTAATTCATAAGCAGTCCGTTCTGAAATATATTTCTGAGTGGTTTGACCACCAAACATTGCATGGTTCCCTTCATACTGCATTGGACCCATTTTTTCACTCATACCATACTCTGCAACCATTGCACGCGCCATCTGCGTTGCTTGTTCGAAGTCGTTTGACGCTCCTGTGGTCTGTGTATTGAAGATAATTTCTTCTGCTACACGTCCACCCATAAGGCCTGCCAATTGTTCTTTCATATCATCTTTTGAAAGAAGCATTTGGTCTTCCTTAGGTAGTGCAATCATGTAACCTCCTGCACGACCACGTGGGACGATAGTTACTTTATGTACCTCACGAGCGTTTGATAAAACAAGACCTACAATAGTGTGTCCCGCTTCATGATAGGCAACTAATTCACGTTCTTTAGCAGACACCTTACGATCTTTCTTAGATGGACCTGCAATGACACGATCTTCTGCTTCATCAATATCAGATGCATCAATAATCGTTTTATTTCGTCGAGCTGCAACAAGTGCAGCTTCGTTTAGAACATTCTCTAAATCAGCTCCAACAAAACCTGGTGTTTGTTGTGCTACTAATTTTAAATCAACGTCTGCTGCAAGTGGTTTATTTTTAGCATGAACCTTAAGAATAGCTTCGCGACCTTTAACATCTGGACGGCCAACCAATACTTTACGGTCAAAACGCCCTGGACGAAGCAAAGCTGGATCAAGTACATCACTACGGTTTGTTGCAGCAATAACAATAATTCCTTCGTTTCCTTCAAAACCATCCATTTCAATCAAGAGTTGGTTAAGAGTTTGTTCGCGTTCATCATTACCGCCACCCATGCCGACGCCACGTTGGCGACCAACGGCATCAATTTCATCGATGAAAATAATGGCTGGGGCTACTTTTTTAGCATCTTCAAAAAGTGAACGTACACGACTAGCACCAACACCAACAAACATTTCAACAAAATCAGAACCTGAAATAGAAAAGAATGGTACACCGGCTTCACCAGCCACAGCTTTAGCAAGTAGTGTTTTACCTGTTCCCGGAGGGCCCTCTAAAAGGACGCCGGCAGGAATACGAGCACCTAATTTCGTGAAACGTTTAGGATCTTTCAAGAATTCAACAACTTCTACCAGTTCTTGTTTTTCTTCTTCTGCACCTGCGACGTCTGAGAAACGTACTTTTATATTGCTTTGTTCTAGAGCTTTAGCTTTGTTTCGACCAAAGTTCATTGCTCCGCGTGCTCCACCGCCACCTTGGTTCATCATCATCATGAAAAATACACCAAAAATAATGAGTGGAACAAGATTTATCAAGATACTAAACCATAAGCCATTTGTACTCTCTGGTTTAACTGTAACTTTAACACCATTTTCACCCGCAAGTGTTTGTAATTCTGACAAACTTGTTTCAGATGGAAGTATTAGAGCCTTAAAGTTTTTATATTTAATTGTACTAGAGACTTGGAATAATTTGATAGAAGATGCGAGTTCATCATTAGCTTCTTGTTCTTCTTTATATGTACCTGTTATTTCGATGACACTTGAATCAGGTTGATATGTAATTTCAGATACATTGTCATTTTTTAATTCCGTAATGACTTGTGAATAGCTAATTTCTTGTGTTGCAACCTGTTGATCAGCATTAAAAAATTGAAAAGCTGTAACCAAGGTCGCTATAACGAGAATAATGAGAAAAGGATTTTTTATAAATCCTTTATTTGGTTGATTGTTCATAATATTATAGGAAACCTTTTTCTATTTTGTATAAACTTCCTCTTTGAGTACACCAACATAAGGAAGGTTACGGTAATTTTCGTCATAATCTAATCCAAACCCTACTACAAATTCATTTGGAATGGTGAAACAAGTATAGTCTGGTTCTATTTCTACAACACGACCTTCAGGTTTATCTAGAAGTGTAGCAATTTTAATTGATGCAGCTTGTCGCAACGCAAAGAGTTCTTTTAATTCTTTCAGTGTGCGACCAGTATCAATGATATCTTCTACAAAAATAATATGACGACCAGCAACACTATTGTCTAAGTCTTTGACAATTTTAACTGTCCCACTACTTTCAGTACCACCATGGTAACTTGAAACAACCATATAGTCTGTTTCAATATGGGCATCAATATGTTTGATAAGTTCTGCCATAAAAGGAATAGAACCTTTCAAAATACCAACGAGAAGTGGCTTCTTATCAGCATATTCTTTCGCAATAATTTGTCCGAGTTCTTTACTTTTTTCGAATATCTCTTCTTCTGAAATAAGAATTTTCTTTATATCTTTGTCCAACATAGTTGTTCTACTCTTTCATTTTTATATATAAGGTAGCCTTAATTATATCATTCTTTGCAAATTTACTCAAATCACTAGTCACTAGTTTTACAATTCCGTATATTTTATCCGATTGTTCGATGATAATAGCCTCCTGTCTAATTTTTTGTGGAATTTTATGGTCAATAAACCAGCGACGCAGTTTTTTAGTGATACCATTTACTAGGATAGTATCTCCTGCTTGTCTTCCTCTTAATAAAATTGGTTCATCTGTTGGAAAATAAATTACCCAATCCGCATCTTTTAAGGGGTGGTTCAGAGAAAAAATATAAGAATCATATGAAAAAATACCTTCTGATTTTATCACGATTTTTTTCTGTTGGCTATACGTCTCTGGTCCTATTTTATAGATACGAAAATTCTGATAGTTTTTCTCTAGTACATAGTCATTTTTTAATATATGATAATAGTTCTTATTCGATTGTAATATATGTATCAATTGCTCGAACTGAGAACGAGAGAGTTGTAAATCAGGAAAATTATCTAAATACTCTTCAACTAAGACGCGTTGAACCGCAGGTGTCTGTTGTTGAAAACTTACCAAGTCAGTTGTTGATATATCCTTTGTTAAGTCTCGTAATGCTTGATAGATGTAATTGGTATCATCTGCTAGATGATTGAGTGCCACATCAATTTTAGGATTTTCTTGTTTTAACTGTGGAATGTAGTTATTTCTGACTCTATTTCGAAAATATCCCAAATCTGTATTACTACTATCTTCAAAGTGAAATAAGTCTTCAAACTCGGTTTTATGGAAAGATAGTAGTGGTCGGATAAGCTCACCTGAGGCAAAGGGTTGAATAGACTTAATGGCAGATAGGTGGCGCAGTCGACTCCCTCTTATCAAACGCATCAACACCGTCTCGGCTTGATCATCAGCATGATGGGCTGTGACTAGAGCAGTGTATCCCTCTTTCTCCATAACTTCCGCAAAAAATGTATAGCGCCATTTACGTGCTGCTTCTTCTGAAAATATTCCTTCAAAGCGGGATAAATAGAAAGGTACTTCACAATCTTTTGCTAACTGTTTGAGATATTTTTCCTCAGTAACAGATTCCTCTCTTTGTCCATGGTTGACATGGGCAAGTCCAAGTTCAATTCCTAATTCTTTGCTGTATTCGTACAAGAGATGAAATAGATTCATAGAATCTAAACCACCTGATACGGCCACTAATACTTTCTTGTGTTTATCAAAAAAGTGACCTTCCTGTGTCACTTTTAAAAATTTATTTTTCATTTATTTTAATATACCATAAATATCATTTGCGATTTGAGTAATCTCATCATAGCTTGATTTATCCGTAAAGATGGATAAAACAAAAGGAGATTCTGCATATACAATTGCCACATCATGTTTCACATCATCTGCATCACCAATCTTATGAGCAACTGGGACTGGAATGTCTTTCGAAATGCGTTGGTTATCAAATTGGGTAGATAATAAACTTTCTATGACATAGCCATTTTGTTCATATAAGGCTTCCATCATTTTTCCTGCAACTTGAGCTGATGTTTCACGTGAAACCATATCCCATCTACTACCTGTTACAGCAGTCGTCACTTGATAAAAATCATCATCAAATTTATTTGCTATATAATATGAAAGTAAATTACTTGCTACATTATCTGACTCTTTAGCTGTTTTATTAATTAATTCCTCAATGGTGTAGTCTTTGTTATCGGGTATTTTTGATAAGGAACCACTACCAGAAACTTTATATGCCCCATTAAATGAGATTGATTCTGCTGTATATTTAACTGTAGTGTTCAAAGCAACTTGACCAGCATTCAGTTGCTCTTGGACATAGTATAAAATAGGGAGCTTAGCAATACTTGCAGAATAAAATATCTTGTCTTGATTGATACCTGCTTCCGTTTCAGTTGTTAAATCTTTTACATAAATTCCTATATTATTTTTTGAATAGTTGCTACTCAGTAATGCTTGAACAGCTTCCATTCTATTGTCTTTTTCTGATAAATCTTTTAGTGAAATCCAGCCTTTATCACTGATATAGGCAAAGTCTCCAATGGCAGTTGTCGCAATTTTAGAAATGGTAATTGCTTGATAGGCCCGCAAGTCTGTTTTCAATTCCTTTGCTTGATTAGAAATTGGGGAGGACAATACAGTAAATCCTTGTTTAAGCCAATAAGTTTGTTCTACAGTGGATTCGGTCACAATCGTATCATCAAAGAGTAGCTGTTTACTTGCAAGAATATAGTGAGTATTATCTAATTGATACACTAACTCTTTCCTTTCATTGATTGCTACTCCTGTGATAGAAAAATCTTGATTTGGTTTTATTTGTCCACTTACCTGAGTCAAGTTTACATCAGAATAGATACTTTCAGTTTGAAAAACATTTGGATTTTGAGGGATTGTTTGAAAATACTGATCATAAACAGTTTGCGTTAATTCATATTCTTCTTGCGCTGTGAGTTCAAACGGTATTTCAGTACTATCAACCACTTGCCATCCAAATAAAATTGGTAACAACCATACGATCAGTTTTTTCTGCATATTCCCTCCTTTCCTCTCTATTCTATGTTTCCTTTTCTTCTAGCTTCAGTTCCCTATTTTTTTGCGATAATTCTTCTAATTTTTCGTCAGAATGCTGTAAAAATTGCTCCACAATTTGTAAAATAGACTCAGTCATTCGGTAACCCCGGAATATTGTAGACAAATTCCCCTTCTTTGGAGTATTGATATTTTGCTCGAACATATTTGGTAGCATAATCTTCATCTTTTAATTTGGTTACCAATTGAGATTCTTGCTTTTCAACATCGACTAATTCTTCATACCGTGTTTCTAATTCAACCAATTTCTTTTCATTTTCTTGCAACTTACCATAGCTTTGAACTAAGTTGTAAGTAGGCAATATAAACAAAAAAATGACTAAAACAAGTATGGCTCCCATAAAACGATTTTTTCGTTGTCGTTCTTCGTGAAAATGTTGATTTTTTTGGCGTTCTGACTGAATAAACGAATTATTCAGTTGGAGGATGTTAGATTTTTTCATCTGTTTCTATCCTTTTTTCACTGATTATTTCATACATTTTCAGTGCATCTTCTTTTTTTGTAGAATCTTTCATTTCAAGTACTTTAACAGTGAGTAGTTTATTGCCGAATTGGATTTCAATCTGATCATTCATTTTCAAATCTGTTGAAGATTTTGCTAAAATGCCATTGACTTTTATTCTTCCCTTATCAGCTACTTCTTTTGCAACTGTTCGACGCTTGATAATGCGAGAAACTTTTAAATATTTATCTAGTCTCATACCTTTACCTCAAGTAAATATTCTACCATTTTTTCGTTCAATTGAGAAATTTATTCTGCCTTTCTAGCCTTTATTTCTTGCAACTTTTCAGCAAAACAAATCATTTCTCCTAAAATCTCATATTCTTTTTTCTGTTGAACATTAAAAATAATTGCCAACTTTCCTCTATTTTCTGTTATCTGAGCTTTTAAATTAGTGGAAGAAAGTGCTTCGAAATAATCTTGCGTTAGAAAAATTTGACCTGCCATCGGTTCAAATGTGATAATCACCTGATGTTGTCGTTTTAAAACCGTACAACAAAAGACCTGGTCCAGGTAAGATTTAAGAAGTCCAATTTCAAGTAAGTATGCAACAACATCTGGATATTCACCAAAACGGTCTATCAATTCTTCTTGTAATTCTTGATAGTTTACACGACTGTCAATGCTCTTGATGCGTTTGTAAATTTCGATTTTTTGCCGTTGGTCAGCAATGTAGTCACTTGGTAGATAAGCATCAATCTGTAGGTTGATCTCAGAGTTGCTTTTCTGACGCTGAGCCGCCTTGCCTTGTCTTTCTAAAATAGCCTGTTCTAGCAATTGTGAATATAGTTCATAGCCTACAGAATCAATAAATCCTGACTGGGCAGCACCTAAAATATTACCTGCACCACGAATAGACAAATCCTGCATAGCAATCTTGAAACCTGATCCTAGTTCTGTAAAGCCCTTGATTGCCTCCAAACGTTTTTCAGCTACTTCTGTCAAGGACTTGTCTGGACGGTACATGAGATAGGCATAGGCAATCCGACTGGAACGGCCAACACGTCCTCTAAGTTGATAAAGAGTTGACAGTCCCATGTGATCTGCATTCTCAATAAACAGTGTGTTAGCATTTGGAATATCAACACCTGTTTCGATGATTGTTGTGGTCACTATAATATCATACTCACCCTCTACAAAGGCATAGAGAGTATTTTCTAATTGGATCTCTGACATTTGACCATGAACATATCCTATAGTAGCTTCTGGAACTAATTCTTTTAATTCAGATACTTTCTGTTCAATGGTGTCAACTTTATTGTAAAGATAGTAAACCTGACCTCCACGATCAATTTCTCGTAGAACTGCATCTCGAATTACAGATGGATTTGTTTCCATCACATATGTCTGAACAGGATACCGATTGGTCGGTGGAGTCTCAATTACCGATAAGTCTCTTATCCCTAGCATAGACATTTGTAGAGTACGAGGAATTGGGGTAGCAGTCAATGTTAAGACATCAATTTTCTTTTTCAATTCTTTCAACCGTTCTTTATGTTTAACACCGAACCGTTGCTCTTCATCAATGACCAGTAAACCTAAATCTGCAAAAATAACATCTTTTGATAAAAGACGATGGGTCCCAATCAGGATATCAATTTGTCCTTTTTTCAACTTCTCAAGTGTTTTTTCCTGCTCTGCCTTTGTTTTAAAACGACTCATAACATCCACATTTACAGGAAATTCTGCAAACCGTTCTTGGAAAGTCGCATAATGTTGTTGGGCCAGAACAGTGGTTGGTACAAGAATAGCAACCTGTTTGCCATCATTGACAGCTTTAAAGGCGGCGCGCATAGCTACTTCTGTTTTACCAAAACCAACATCTCCTACTAATAAACGATCCATTGGAGAGTCTTTTTCCATGTCCTTCTTAATTTCATCAATGGAACGAAGTTGGTCGTCGGTTTCCACATGTGTAAAGTAGTTGTCAAACTCAGCCTGATTCTCATCATCTGGTGAAAAGGCAAAGCCTTTTAGTTGGCTACGCTCAGCATATAGTTTAATTAAATCATCTGCTATATCTTCTACTTGTTTTTGAACTTTTTGTTTTGTTCGCTGGAAACGACCATCATTTAATTTATTAACTTTTGGAGCTTTTCCATCAGATGCTAAGTATTTGGAGAGAAGATCTATTTGTTCGACTGGAATGGAAATTCGATCTGCATTTTGATATTGGACAGTCAGATAATCACGATGAATTCCTGAAATTTCGATGGTTTCAATTCCTAAATACTGACCAATACCGTGAACATGGTGAACTACATAGTCACCAACAGCTAGCTCACTATAGTCCTTTATGCGCTCAGCATTAGAAATATTCGTTTTTCGAACCTTACGCTTAATTTTTTTATTAAAAATCTCTTTTTCAGTAATCAAAACGAGCTTTTCATCCATCAGATGAAACCCAGCTGTAAATTGGCCAATAGTAACTTGTTGTTGACCTTCTACCAACTTATCTGATGGATAAGATGGTAGTTGGATATTATACTCTTGTAAAGCTTTTTGTAAAGTATGTAAACTTGATTCAGAACTTGCTTGAATAATGACCGTATTCTTTGACTTAGCATACCGAGTCAATTCTTCCTTTAAAAGTGGAATTTGGTGGAAGAATTCTTGCATAGGGTATTGTGTAAATTGATAAAGTGCATCGAATTTTAAATTTCCCAACCCCTTCTGAAAACTCGAAAAGAAGGTAGCAGGTTTATATTTTCTTAATTCTGAATACGTTGATGCGAAATACTGAAGACTTGACACGGATTTACTATTTTGTAAATCATCTGTCAATAATTCAGCAACCTCTTTTTCAAACTGTGCTTGTTTGTCAGCAATTTTATGAAAATCATCTAAAAATAGAGGCGAACTCTTAGGTAAATAGTCCAATAAGGTCCATGAATTTTCATATAAAAAAGACAAGAATTTACGCAAGTCTGGATGTCTATACTCCGCTTGCATATCTGCTAATACTTCGCGTAAATAAGACTGCTGATCTTCTATGCTTGAATGTTCAATGGCTATTTGAATTTTTTGTCTCGCTCGCTTATAATCTTCCGAAGACAAAAGGATATCTGAAGCAGGAGCAATGATGACTTTATCTAGATTTTCTAAAGATTTTTGACTATCCACATCAAAAATTCGAATACCATCAATCTCGTCTCCAAAAAATTCCAAGCGATATGGTGAGTCTGCTTGCATATCAAAAATATCTAGTATATCACCACGTTGGCTAAATTCTCCCTGTGTTAAGACACGAGACACTTTCTTATAACCAATGTTAACAAGTTTCTTTACAAGAGTGTCAACTTCAAATTCTTGACCTATTTCAATTTGAATCTTCGCATTTTTATAGGCTACTGGATTTGGCAATAAAACCCTACAAGCTGCCATACTGACAACAATAATTCCTGACCGAGTGGTGTCAGTCAAAAAATTCAAGCTATCAATTCTTGACTGAATTCGTTCTTTTGAGGCAAATATAAACTCTGCAATCGGACTATCGTCTGTAAAGAAGTTGTAAACATTCTCACTGCCAATTATCGCTGTTAAATCTGCTACTAGCTTTTCAGCTTCATTCTGACTAGCAGTTACTATCATTATTTTCTCTGCTAGACAATCATAAGCAGTAGCCATGACTAAAGATTTACTCGTTCCAGAAAGCCCTAACAGCAATTGCCTAGTTGATTTATTCAATCCCGACTGCCATTGGTTGAGTTGCTTATTCTTGTGAAGAATATCTAATATATTCATTATCCGTTAAACTTTCTCATAATTGCTTCAAAATCATCTTCTTCTAAATAAAAGTTGATAGCACTGTCAAGTTTATCTAGTGCTAAATCAATTTCAATGCGATCCTCTGCATCAAATCCTGATAAGACATGATTGACAACACTCATCTTCCCTTTAGGGCGACCAATTCCAATTTTAATCCGATCGAATTCTTGTGTTCCAATATATTTAACGATAGATTTTATTCCATTATGGCCGCCAGCAGAACCTTTTTGGCGAAAACGAATTTTCCCAACAGCCATATCTAAATCATCGTATGCAACTAAAATATCTTTTTCGTCTAAACCATAGTAGGTCATCAGAGCATGGACAGCTTTTCCTGACTCATTCATAAACGTAGTTGGTTTAACTAAAAAGATTTTTTCTCCATCAATGAAAGTTGTTGCAATATCAGCTTGAAAAATCTTATCGTGGGTAAAGGTTACATTTTCACGCTTAGCAATTTTATCAATAAGCATAAAACCAACATTATGCTTGGTTTCAAAATAACGGTCTCCTGGATTCCCTAGACCAATAATCAATCGTGTCATTTATCCTCCTTATTGTCATTTAGTTTATCTTTTATTACTTCATTGAACCGTTTCCTTATTTCCAGATGAGGCTAGACTCAAGCCCAGGACCATTTCTCAGAGTTCGTGTCAACATCTCAGCGCAGTGGTTGATTGCTCTAACAATCTGGGAGATTGTTAGTGGTAGGAAATAAAACAAACGAAGTTTGTGTCAAAATAGTCCAGTGGGGTGGATTAAAACAGTCAGGGAAGTGACTGTTTTAACCCGAGCTAAAAAAATAAAAGCGAGGCTTGTTTGGGAAACTGTTTCAGCTGGTCACCGTAAAATTAGAAGGTGACCATAGAAGCCCGAACCTACCCGAACCTACATATTTGGAAGTGAGGGGGTACTCTTTTTGACCTGGTCAAGTTCTTTCCCACTCACTTTGCTGTACTCTAGTACTGCAAATAGTTCGATGCCTAGTGCTAAAAACAAACTAAACAATTAGAAATACCAAAAGGCTGGAAAATACTTCCCAACCGAATACTAGGCCTATTATTCTACGAACTCTTTTTATATCAATTCCTCTACCTAAGCACTTTGTAAATACAGCATTAGAGAATGGGAATTGTTGGCTATCAGACATTAAAACGGAACTCCATGATGTCACCATCTTGAACGACATATTCTTTTCCTTCTTCACGAAGACGTCCAGCTTCCTTTACAGCCTTTTCGCTACCATACTTGATTAAATCATCATAGGACATGGTTACTGCTCTGATAAAGCCTTTTTCAAAGTCTGAGTGAATAATACCTGCAGCTTGAGGTGCTTTAATCCCCCGTTTGAAAGTCCATGCACGTACTTCCTTCTCTCCTGCTGTAAAGTAAGTACCTAATCCAAGTAAGTGGTAGGCTGCACGGGTTAATTTGTCCACGCCAGATTCTGTTAAACCAAGAGCTTCCAAAAACTCACCCTTATCTTCATCATCTAGTTCTGAAATTTCTTCTTCTGCACGCGCAGAAATCACCACCACTTCTGCATTTTCTGTCGCAGCAAAATCACGAATTTGTTGGACATATGCGATAGAGTCTGGATTAGCTACCTTATCCTCATCAACATTGGCTACGTAGAGTACTGGCTTAGTAGTCAAAAGGAACAACTGTTTCACAATCTTTTGTTCCTCATCAGTAAATGATACGGTACGGGCAGATTTTCCATCTTCTAAAACTGGCTTAATTTTTTCAAGAACCGTAAATTCTGCTACAGAATCCTTGTCTTTTTGAGTACGGGCCATTTTTTCAACACGGGCATAACGCTTGTTGATGCTCTCTAGGTCCGCCAAAATCAATTCTAGGTTAATGGTATCAATATCTGCGATTGGATCCACAAATGCATCTTCACGGCCTTGTTCACGCATGACATTTTCATCATCAAAAGCACGGACAACGTGAACGATTGCATCCACCTCACGGATATTGGCCAAGAATTTATTTCCAAGCCCTTCACCTTTTGAAGCACCTTTGACGATACCAGCAATATCGGTAAATTCAAAAGTAGTTGGCACTGTTTTTTTAGGGGTAATGATTTCGGTCAATTTTTGTAACCGCTCATCAGGTACTTCCACCATACCAACGTTCGGATCAATTGTTGCAAACGGGTAGTTTGCTGCTTCCGCTCCTGCCTTTGTAATTGCATTAAATAAGGTTGATTTACCTACGTTAGGTAAACCTACGATTCCTGCTGTTAAAGCCATGTTTATTACTCTCCAATTAAAAATTCAATCATTACTATTATAGCAGAAAAGTAAATAAAAATCCTGCCAAATGACAGGATTCAAAAAATTAACCAAACATTTGAATAACTTTCATTGCACCTGCAAATAAACCAAATGCAAAAATCATGATTGGTATAACAACCCACCAATATTCAGATAAGAATTCCCAAGCATTCATTTTTCCTTTTTGTTCCACCACAATTTCCTTCTCAGGCTCTTTTCCCAAAACCAGATAATCTAAACTGACACCAAAGATTTCTGCCAGCTGGACTAGTTTATCAATATCTGGCGTTGCTTCGCCATTTTCCCACTTGGAAACAGCCTGACGGGAAATATAGAGTTTCTCTGCCAGTCCATCTTGGGATAGATTCTTGGCTGTGCGTAAAGTTCGAATTTGTTGTGCTAATTGAGTCATTTTTTTCCTCCTGATTTCTAAGTTTAGTATAACTTAGGTATAAATAGTTTACTAGCAACACTTCAGAAACTCCCGCAACCAACGGTTGCAAGTTGTCAACTAGCCTTCGCTTGGCAGAACTTTCTTCATTTTTTTCTCAAAATCATGCCGGCTCATCATCACTACATGGTCACAGTTGTTGCAGCGGATTTTAATATCCGCTCCTAGACGAATTACTTCCCACTTATTGGCCTTCTTGCCGGTCGATTTGATGACACAGGCATGAGGCTTTTTCATTTCGACAAAGGATCCTAATTGATACATACTTCCTCCTTAAAGATACATACTTCTTTCTTGATAGATTAAACTTACTTCGTTTGCTGTAGTAATCTCTCCATCCATCTGTAATAATAGTTTTTCATTTGATTTAAGTACTACGTGTAAACCTGTTAGATGACGAATAGTTGGTGATAATTCATGCTTTTTCAAAACCATAGATAACAATGACTGAAGTCGTTGAAAAAACGAACCATTCTCAAAGTAAACAAGATCAATTTCTTTCTTTTTAGCACTTGCTGTTGGCCAAATCATAATTCCACCACCAAAATAACTACTGTTGGCTATCGAAAGAAAAAAGAGATTGTCTAATGGATAGGATTTTCCGTCAAGAATCACTTCTATATTAATGGATTGCTTTGAAAATAGGGTTTTGATACCAAAAAATAAGTAAGTTAATTTGCCTAATTTTATTTTATTTAACATTCTTTTTAAAGCTGAATCTGTAGAACTATTGATTACTTGTGCTGCAAAACCAATATCCATGCTATTCACAACTGTTCCAAAAGAACTCTGTAAAACATATATGCTTTGTCTTTTTCCCTCTAGGATTGAGTCTATAACTGTAGATAAATTTTTGATATTCACAGCTTTTGCAAAATCATTCCCAGATCCGGTCGGAAAGTAAGCAAAAGGTAATTCTACAGGCCAAAAAGTAAGAGACTTTGATAAAGTACCATCTCCACCAATGATGATAAAATGATCTTTTCTGTACGAAAATTCTCTTAAAATGGCCTCTATTTGATTTTTTTCGTCCCCTGGCTCTACAGTCATAAACTCTTTTATTGTAAATTGCGGATAATTATCCTTAATGCTTGATACGATGCTATTGGTAGTATGGCTACCTGCATTCGGATTTGCTAAGATATATAAAGTCATCTATTTCCCATCACTAGTCACATTCATTATTACAGAGTATTATTTTTTTAGTATAACATAAAAACGGCCTATTTGGCCGTTCTTGTTCATATTAGTTTGTGCGAACTGGGGTTATCAATTGAATAAAGTCTTCACCATCATTATTTGGCACCAAGGTAAATGGTCGAACTGAAGAAATGAAGCTAATTTTCACTTGTTCACTAGTTGTAGCTTTCAAAGCTTCAATCAAATAAGTTGGGTTAAAGCTGATTACTAAGTCCTCACCTAATACTTCGACAGTGTCTAATTCTTCATTCACCCGTCCAACTTCTGGCGAATTTACGTGGGCAGAAACTATGCTATTGGTAATCTCTAGTTTTACAGTACCATTTTGAGTAGCATTTGACAGTAAGCGTGCGCGTTCCATAGAGTGGCGTAAGGAAGCAGTATTAAAAACAACTGTTGTTTTATATTCTACTGGAATCAAACGATCAGTATCTGGATATGTTCCTTCTAATAGCCGAGTATAGAAGCTAATTGATTCACTTCTAAATAGAATTTGATTATTGGAGAAGAATACTTCTACTGTCTCAATATCATCTGTAAAGACAGCTGTAAATTCACGAAGGGATCGACTTGGGATTACAACATCAAAGTCATCTCCTGATGTGTCTAATTCTAGTTTACGTTGACTCATTCGGTGCGAGTCTGTTGCTACTGTTTTTAGATTCTTATGTTCTGTCAGAACAAAGTGAACACCGGTCAAAATTGGACGACTTTCCTGGGTAGAGGCCGCAAAGGCTGTTTCATTGATGGTTTGTCTAAGTGTACTTGTTTCTAATATCAGAGGTTTTGAGGTAGGAACTTCCTGTAAACGAGGATATTGCTCAGAATCTTTCCCTTTTAAAGTGATTTCAGATTTTCCACTGGTTAAAACAATTTGCTTTTGTTCAATCTCAGCGAAATCTAATACTAGATCCGGCATGCTAGAAACAACATTGATGAAGAATCCAGCTTCTAAAAGAATAGAACCTGGTGAAGAGATTAATAAACCAGCATTTTCATCCTGAGTTGAAATATAGTGTTCAATTGAAATTTGTCCATTTGAACCTGTTAAAGTAATTCCTTCACTTGTTACTGAAATTTTAACAGTTGAAAGAATTGGAATAGCATTCTTACTACTAATAGCTCTTTTAGTAACATTCAATGCTTGTAAAAAAATAGTTTTATTTATTGAAAATTGAATCATGGATTCTCCTTTATTTAGTATCTATAAGGTTAATAGTAATAGTAGGTTCTGTGAAAAGTGTGGATAACTTTAAAAACTATAGATAAATCAAGGATTTCTACTTGTTCACAAATTGTGGATAACTTAGCGGGTTTTGATAGAAGTTATCCACAACTTAGCGGATTTTATTTTTTATAGCAGTTATCTCTATTTCTAAATTATCGTCATCTAACAAGAGAGATTTTATTTTATTGTAGGCATGCATGACAGTTGTATGGTCTCTATTACCAAATTCTTTTCCTATTTTTGGAAGAGAGTTATCGGTCAATTCTCTTGCTAGATACATAGCCACCTGGCGCGCGTGAACAATATGTTGCACTCGTTTAGAGGCCTTCAATTCTTTTACACTAACACCGTAAAAATTGCTTACCTCATTTTGAATTTTTTCAATTGGTATGACTAGGTTTTGAGGACTTGTTTGTTTTCTAGAACGAATAGCCTCTGCTGCAACTTCAACGGTAATTTCAGAAAGATTTCGCATGGAGGCCAAAAGATTAATATCTTTCAATGCTCCTTCTAAATCACGAACGTTGGAATCAAATTGTCCTGCTAGATAAGAGAGTGTCTCATTGGTGAATGTATAGGGCGATTCATCACATTTATTTCGTAGAATCGCAATTCGCGTTTCGTAATCTGGCGGAGTTATTTCACTTGTTAATCCCCATTTAAAACGTGTTACCAAGCGCTCTTCAATGTTATCTAAGAAATCAGGGTTTCTGTCACTTGTCAATACAATTTGTTTATCTTGGGTGTGGAGTGCATTAAATGTATTGAAAAACTCTTCTTGCGTAGAGGCTTTATTTTTCAATGATTGAATGTCATCAATGAGTAGCAAATCTAGATTCCGATAGGTCTTCTTAAAACTATCCATATCGTTTAATTGCAGATGTTTTAAAAAGTCATTGATAAAGGTTTCCGAAGAGACATACTTAATTCGCGCGTGAGGGTTATCACTTAATACCTTATTTCCAATTGCATTCAAAATATGTGTCTTACCGAGTCCTGGGCCTCCAAAAATAAATAATGGATTGTACAAGCCTCCCAGATTGTCAGAGACAGCCAGTGCGGCTGCTTTTGCCCATTGATTATTGTCTCCTTGCACAAAGTTTTCAAATGTATATTTAGGTTTAATATCAGGATGAACAGTAGGAAGAATTTCAGCAGGTGCAGCCTCAGCTATGCTATTTTCTATTGGTTGTATTGCCCCACTCTGAGGAGTATATTGTGTAGTTTCTTCAGTAAACTGGTACAGAATCGTAATAGGTTCACCGTATACTTCAAAACTTGCAGCTACCATTAATTCTTCAAAATTCTTTTCCCAAAATTCTTTTTTGAAATCACGATTCAGAAATATTTTGGCAGTCTGATATTGAATAGTCAGTAGTTTTGCATCAGCAACGTAAAAGTCATATACAGACGGTTTAAAATTTGATTGCACCAATTCTAAAAAACGATGCCAAAAACGTTGTTCTTGATTCAT